>JYOD01000107.1:0-117207 GCA_000955785.1 Burkholderiaceae bacterium 16 | reverse complement strand
CTGGTGCTGAAGAAGTACTTCAACATCGGTTTTGCCGCTGACACGCCGAATGGCTTGGTGGTGCCGGTCATCAAGAACGCCGACAAGAAGGGCGTGATCGAGATCGGCCAGGAAATGAACGAGCTGGCCAAGCTGGCGCGCGACGGCAAGTTGAAACCGGACCAGATGCAAGGCGGCTGCTTCTCGATCTCCTCGCTGGGCGGGATCGGCGGCACGTATTTCACGCCGATCATCAACGCGCCTGAAGTGGCCATCATGGGCGTTTGCAAGTCGTACCAGAAGCCGGTGTGGGATGGTAAGCAATTCGTGCCGCGCCTGACGCTGCCGCTGTCGCTGTCGTGGGATCACCGCGTCATCGACGGTGCGGAGGCGGCCCGCTTCAATACCTACTTCGGGCAACTGCTGGCCGATTTCCGCCGCATCCTGCTGTAAGGCGGGCAGGGTGCGCCTGGCCCTCGTGGCCGTGCGCGCCCTCTGCCAGACGTCTGCAACCTGCCGTCCGAAAACAGGAAGGAAGCGAGTCCATGACTACCTGCGTTGTCGTCAAGAAGGCCGGTGAGGTGGCAATTGCCGCCGACGCACTGGTGACGTTTGGCGACACCCGGCTCACGCGTGCCTACGAGCGCAACCAGAAGGTGTTTCCCGTGGGGGACAGCTTTGTCGCGCTCGCGGGCACCACCGCCCATTTTCCGGTCATGCGCAGCCTGCTGGCCGGGCTGGGCGAGGATTGCCGCCTGGGCTCGCGCGACGACGTCTTCCGGACTTTTCTCAAGGTGCATGAAAAGCTCAAGAACGAGTATTTCATCAACACCAAGGAAGACGAGGACGATCCCTACGAGTCCTCGCAGATCGTGTGCCTCATCGCCAATCCGGCGGGCATATTCGGTGTCTATTCGTACCGCGAAGTCTTTTCGTTCGACCGTTTCTGGGGCATTGGCTCGGGGCGCAACTACGCGCTGGGCGCCATGCACGCGGTCTACGACCAGCCGGGCCTGAGCGCCGGGGAGATTGCGCGGATCGGCGTGGATGCAGGCGTGGAGTTCGACAAGAGTTCGGCAGGTCCGGTCGAAGTGCAGGTGGTACGGCTCGGTGACACGGCCGGGAACGGCGCAATCAATAACGATGGCGCGGCCCGTATCTGAAGCGGGGCGCGTTCTTGAGGAGCAAAACATGAGTGTGATCGAAGTCCAGGTGCCGGATATCGGCGATTTCGACGCGGTGGAAGTGATCGAAGTGCTGGTCAAGGCTGGCGATACGGTCGAGCAGGAACAGTCGCTGATCGTGCTCGAGTCGGACAAGGCCAGCATGGACGTGCCTTCGTCCGCGGCCGGCAAGGTGGTCGAAGTGCGTGTCAAGGTGGGCGACAAGGTCGCCAAGGGCGCGGTGATCTGCACGCTGGAAAGCGAAGCCGCCGCCAAGCCGGCAGCCGCGCCGGCACCGGCCCCTGCGGCCGCTCCCGCGCCGGTCGCTGCTCCGGCTGCCGCACCTGTGGCGGCTTCGCATTCGGGCAGCGCGGACATCACTTGCGACATGCTGGTGCTCGGCGCCGGCCCCGGTGGCTATTCGGCTGCCTTCCGCAGCGCCGACCTCGGCATGAATACCGTGCTGGTTGAGCGCTACGGCACGCTCGGCGGCGTCTGCCTGAACGTCGGCTGCATCCCGTCCAAGGCACTGCTGCACAACGCCGCCGTGATCGACGAAGCCAAGGCGCTGGCGGCGCACGGCATCCTGTTCGGCGAAGCCAAGATCGACCTCGACGGCCTGCGCCACTACAAGGAAACCGTGGTCGGCAAGCTGACCGGCGGCCTGTCCGGCATGGCCAAGGCACGCAAGGTGCAGGTCGTGCGTGGCGTTGGCACATTCCTGGATCCGCATCACCTCGAGGTGCAGGAAACTGAAGGCGACGCCAAGCAGACCACCGGCAAGAAGACCGTGATCCGCTTTGAGAAGGCCGTCATCGCAGCCGGCAGCCAGGCGGTCAAGCTGCCGTTCATCCCCGAGGACCCGCGCATCGTCGACTCCACCGGCGCGCTTGAGCTGCCCGAGGTGCCGAACAAGATGCTGGTGATCGGCGGCGGCATCATCGGGCTGGAAATGGCCACGGTGTACAGCACGCTGGGCGCCAATATCGATGTTGTCGAAATGCTCGATGGCCTGATGCAGGGTGCCGACCGCGACCTGGTCAAGGTCTGGGACAAGATGAACAAGACGCGCTTCGACAAGGTCATGCTCAAGACCAAGACGGTCGGCGTGGAAGCGAAGCCGGACGGTATCTACGTCAGGTTCGAAGGCGAGCAGGCCCCGGCCGAGCCGCAACGTTACGACCTGGTGCTGGTGTCGGTGGGCCGCGTGCCCAACGGCAAGCGCATCGGCGCCGAGAAGGCGGGCGTGGCGGTGACGGATCGCGGCTTTATCGACGTCGACAAGCAGATGCGCACCAATGTGCCGCACATCTTTGCCATCGGCGACATCGTCGGCCAGCCCATGCTGGCTCACAAGGCGGTGCATGAGGCGCACGTTGCGGCCGAGGCAGCGCACGGCGAGAAGGCGTACTTCGATGTCAAGCAGATCCCGTCGGTGGCCTACACCGATCCGGAAGTGGCCTGGGCCGGCGTGACGGAAGACCAGTGCAAGGCGCAGGGCATCAAGTACAGCAAGAGCGTGTTCCCGTGGGCCGCTTCGGGCCGCGCCATTGCCAACGGCCGCGACGAGGGCTTTACCAAGCTGATCTTCGACGAGGAAACCCACCGCATCATCGGCGGCGGCATCGTCGGCATGCATGCCGGCGATCTGATCAGTGAAGTCTGCCTGGCCGTCGAAATGGGCGCCGATGCGGTGGATATCGGCAAGACGATCCACCCGCACCCGACACTGGGGGAGTCCATCGGCATGGCTGCCGAGATCTACGAAGGCGTCTGCACCGACGTGCCGCCGCCGCGCAAGCGTTAAGCGGTCAGCATCTGCCACATATCGAGGCCCGCCGCACGGCGGGCTTTTTTTATCTGGTTCGCAATTAACCGCCAAAATTTTCCACGCACCCACTTGTGGCTTCGCCAGCCAAACCCTGCTTGCAGCAGAGGAGGACCGTGGCAGGCCGTGGATCGGCAAATAGCTGGTTTGATGCGAATGATGGAAGCGGCCAGGCAGGGGAGGGGAGGGGAGGGGAGGGGAGTTGCATCGCGCCGAGGCTGAAATCGGCACCGCCGGCCTGCCGCGGGCAAAAAAAATCCCGGCACATAGCCGGGAATGAATCGATATTGGAATACAAGGAAACCAGATACCGAGGAGACATCGTTAGAGGGCGGGGCGGTTTGATCGCCGTCCGTGCTGCCTTCGTTGGCAAAATGCGCTGGCCGTGCCAGGCGCGCTTTGCCAACGAACCGGCCGAAGCCGGTCCGTTGTCCTGCCCGCGCTAGTTAGGCGGCGGCGGGGGCGGCCTTCTTGGTCGCAGTGCGAGCCGTTGCGCTGGCTTGCTGGGCGGCCTTGGTGGCGGCGCTGGCGGCTGCCTGGAAGTTGCTTTCGGCGATTTCAACAGCTTGCTTGGTGGCCTTCTGGACCGACTCGTAAGCATTGTTGGCGGCGCTGATCGCGGACTTCACGATGGCAACGGTCGACTCGGAGCCGGCCGGGGCGTTCTTGGCGAGGTTCTCGACCAGGGCTTGCACCTTCTTCGAGTTTTCAGCCAGTTGGGATTCGGCAACCTTGGTGAATTCCGACTGGGTTTCCGAGGCGATTTCGTACAGGTGGCGGCTATAGGCCAGGGCCTTTTCGGCAACCGGCTGGATCAGCGAGGACTGGATGGCCAGGAATTCCTGGGCGTCCTTCGCGGACAGGGCCTTCTTGGCGTTGTCCACGTTTTCAGCGAACGTGGCCTTGACCACTTGCAGGTTCAGTTCGACCAGCTTCTCAACGCCTTCGAAGGCTTTGGTGGTCAGGCCAAACAGGGTTTCGAGGTTGGCTTTTTGCGCTGCGGCGACTTGTTCCGGGGTGAAGCTCATGCTGGTCTCCAATAATGAAGTTCAATGTCAGACAAAATTAGGCCGCCCAGATGTCAAAGCGATGACGACGTCACTGCTTTTCGTCAGCCAGCCCCAGGCGTTTGGGGGGTTGCCGGCGCTTCCGCTTGC
This sequence comes from Burkholderiaceae bacterium 16, assembly GCA_000955785.1. Lineage (GTDB taxonomy): Bacteria > Pseudomonadota > Gammaproteobacteria > Burkholderiales > Burkholderiaceae > Cupriavidus. The sequence goes on along the minus strand of JYOD01000107.1, from coordinate 113,080 downwards.
TCTGCAAAACCGATGGTGCGCCGCAACAATTCCAATTGTAGGGAAAAGAAAACCGGTGTCAAGAATTTCTTGTGCAATGCACAATTAAATCCGGCTGAAGTCGCCGGAAGTCGACCTGATGCCACATATTGCGCCACCAGAGTTGCGGATTTACACCAGCTCGGGCGCGGGAAGGGCGGTCCTGGTCGCGTACCTTCGCGCCGGCTCAGTGCTACCATCGCGGTCTGCCCGAGTCGGTGCTGCCCAAGGGTGTGCAACGCAGCGGCCTGCCGGCCAGATGTCCGCCCCAAGTTAATCCCCATGCTCGCCTTCTACGCCGACCACTTTGTCCTGCCCCTGCCAGAGGGCCATCGCTTCCCGATGCGCAAGTACAGCATGTTGAGGGAGACGGTTGAACGGGAAGTGGCGGGCCTGACGCTGGCCGAGGCGCCGCGTGCCGGAGACGATGCCTTGCTGCTGGCGCATACGCCAGAATATGTGGCCAGCGTCTCCCAGGGCGCACTGGACCTTGCGCGCCAGCGCGAGATCGGGTTTCCGTGGTCCGAGGCCATGGTCGAGCGATCGCGGCGCTCGGCCGGCGCCACCATCGAAGCATGCCGCACCGCGCTGCTCGAGGGCATTTCGGTGAACCTGGCGGGCGGGACGCATCATGCTTATGCCGACAAGGGCGGCGGTTTCTGCGTCTTTAACGATGCGGCGATCGCGGCACGCCAGCTGCGCCGCGACGGCCGGGTGGAGCGCGTGGCGGTGGTGGACCTCGATGTGCATCAGGGCAATGGCACCGCCGCCATCCTGCGCGACGACCCATTCGTGTTCACGCTGTCCCTGCACGGCGAAAAGAACTATCCCTTTCGCAAGGAAGCCAGCGACCTCGACGTGGGCCTGCCCGATGGCTGCAACGACGAGGCCTACGCCGCGGCGTTGCAGGAGGCGCTCGAAGCCCTGTTCGCGCGTTTCTCTCCGGATCTGATCATCTACCTGGCAGGCGCCGATCCCCATGAGGGCGATCGGTTGGGCCGCCTGAAGCTCACGCTCGCCGGCCTGGCCAGGCGCGATCGCCTGGTGTTTGACGCAGCCCTGGCGCGGGGGCTGCCGATCGCCGTGGCGATGGCTGGCGGCTACGGCAACCAGATCGAGGACACCGTGGCGGTGCATGCGAAGACCATTGCGCTTGCCGCTCAATATCACGAGCGTTATGCCCGGCGCAAAAGATCGGACACGTTCACGGCCGCCAGCCGGATCGCGGTGACACGGCAATGAGCGCAACCAGCCAAGTCCGCGCAACGCGCGGCACCCTTTGGATGGCCGCCATGCCGTGGCTGTTCGTGGTGATCTGGAGTACCGGCTTTATCGTGGCCAAGTACGGTATGCCGCATGCCGAGCCGATGACCTTCCTGTTCCTGCGCTTTGTCGGCGTGTTGGTGCTGATGCTGCCCTTCGTGGTGGTGGCGCGGGTGCCCTTGCCGCAGAGAGCGGGCGCCATCGACTGGCGCAGGGTGGGGCATATCGCCGTGGCGGGGCTGTTCCTGCAGGCGGGCTATCTCGGCGGCGTTTGGGCAGCGGTCAAACTCGGCATGCCGGCCGGCGTTTCCGCCCTGATCGTCGGCATGCAGCCGATCCTGACCGCGCTGGCGGCTTCGCGCATGGGCGAGACCATCGGACGGCGCCAGTGGCTGGGGCTGGCGCTGGGCATCGTGGGCGTGGGCCTGGTGGTGGCCAACAAGCTGTCGGCCAGCGGGCTGTCCGCGCCGAGCTTGCTGCTTGCCGTGGGTGCCTTGTTCTCGATCACCTTCGGTACGCTGTACCAGAAGCGCTATTGCCCGATGTTCGACCTGCGCATGGGTTCCGTGATCCAGTTTGTGGCGGCGGCGCTGGCCTGCCTGCCCTTCATGTTTCTTACCGAGACCCGCCACGTCGAGTGGAACGCCGAGATGTTCGGCGCGCTGGCCTGGTCGGTAGTGGCGCTGTCAATCGGCGCGATTTCGCTGCTGTTCCTGTTGATCCGGGAGGGCGCGGCCACCAAGGTGTCCAGCCTGATGTATCTCACGCCGCCGACCACCGCTGTCATGGCATGGCTGCTATTCGGCGAGAGGTTTCCGCCGCTGGCGGCACTTGGCATGGCCCTTGCCGCTGGTGGCGTGGCCCTTCTGATTCGCCGCTAATCTTCCTCTTGCGTGCTTCCGATGAAACCGACTGCCGATACTCGTAGTGCCTACCGTCATTTCCAGCCGATCACCACGCGCTGGATGGACAACGACGTCTATGGCCACGTCAACAACGTCATCTACTACAGTTATTTCGATACCGTTGTGAACACCTACCTGATCCGGCAGGGCGTGCTCGATATCGAGGCTGGCGACACCATCGGGCTGGTGATCGAAACGCAATGCAACTACTTCGCCGCGCTTAGCTTTCCCGACACCGTGGTGGCCGGGCTGCGCGTGGCGCGGCTGGGCAACTCGAGCGTGCGCTACGAAGTGGGCCTGTTCCGCAATGACGACGACGTCGCTGCGGCGCAAGGTCATTTCGTCCATGTCTATGTCGATCGCGCCACTCGGCGGCCAGTACCGCTGCCGCTTGCGCTGCGCAATGCCCTGCAGGCGCTGGCGTGCGAATCCGCGGACGCCGGCGCCTGATCGGGGCAGGGCACAGACGCATGAAGGAGTTGACAGTCATGGATTCGCAGCACAAGCGGGACACCGCCCTGGTAGACCATGCCATCATCACGCGCCGCTCGGTGCGCGCTTTTCTTGATACGCCGGTACCGCACGATGTGGTCAACGAGATCCTGGCGGTGGCCAGCCGGGCGCCTTCCGGCACCAACGCCCAGCCGTGGCGGGTCTATGTGCTGAGCGGTGATGCCAAGCTGAAATTGTCCGCCGACGTGTTGACCGCCTACGACGATCCGCAGCGCGACAGCAAGTACCGGGAAGAGTATCCCTACTATCCGCGCGAGTGGGTGGCGCCGTATATCGACCGCCGGCGCAAGGTGGGCTGGGACCTGTACAGCCTGCTGCAGATCAGCCGCGAGGACAAGGCGCGCATGCATGCGCAGCACTCCCGCAATTTCACCTTCTTCGGTGCGCCGGTGGGCATGATCTTCACCATCGACCGCATCCTGGAGCAGGGTAGCTGGCTGGATTACGGCATGTTTCTGCAGAGCATCATGGTGGCAGCCCGGGCGCGTGGGCTGGATACCTGCCCGCAGGCGGCATTCACCCAGTTCCACGCGGTCATTGCCAATCACTTGCGCCTGCCGGAGGACGAAATGGTGGTCTGCGGCATGGCCCTGGGGTATGCCGACCCCGCGGCCATAGAGAATACCCTTAGTACGGAACGTGAACCTGTAAGCGGGTTCGCACGTTTCTTGTCATAAGTCTCGTTGGCCGCGAGCTATATTTTATGCATGAGCCGGCTGTGGTCCGGTTGGCTCGGAGGGCCCCGATGAGCGGGCAAGAAGGGCGATTCGCTGTGGAATTTCCACAGTCCACGTCGGTCTTGCTGCACGTGTCATGTGATGAATGTGTTGTTTTTTTCATAATGTGGAATTGTTTGCAAATCGAACTTTAAAGAGGCTTCGTAAGTCTTTAATCTTGCTAACAATTTCTTTTTTTCCTAAACTGGCGCAATCCAAGTTGCGCGCTGAATGAATCATGTTCCGGTCTGATTCCCCCCTATTGTTTCGATTCTTCGGCTCTACCCCTCTTACATCGGTCGCCGCCTCTGTGCTGCTGACCGTTTCCATGCTGGCCGCCCCTGCGGTCGATGCCGCGACACAGTCGGCGGACACCGCAAAAACCAGCAAAAAGTCGGTAAAAGTCGCCAAGTCCGAGAAAAAGTCGGCAAGTACCTCCTCTAAATCCGCAAAAACCAAGCAAGTCGCCAGCAGCGGCAAGGCTGAGCACGTCACTACGCGCAAGGTCGTGGTACTGAAAAACGGCAAGCGCCAGGTCGTGACGCAGCGCCAGGCTGCGCCGGTGCGCGCGGCCTTTATCCCCGCGAAACCCTCGCTGGGCGAGGCGCTCGGTTTGCGTGAGACGGAGGATGCGCTCGCGCTGCGCTCCAGCGTGGCGCTGGTGATGGACCAGAACTCCAACGAAGTGCTGTTCCAGAAGAACGCCGCCGCGGTGCTGCCGATCGCCTCGATCACCAAGCTGATGACCGCCCTGGTGGTGATGGACGCGCGCCAGCCGATGGATGAGGTTCTCACCATCACCGAGGAAGACCGCGACAATGAGAAACACAGCAGTTCGCGCCTGCGATTCGGTGCGCAGCTGAGCCGCCAGGAAGCGCTGCTGCTGGCCCTGATGTCCTCGGAGAATCGGGCGGCATCGGTGCTGGGCCGCAGCTATCCGGGCGGCCTGCCGGCGTTTGTGCAGGCCATGAACCGCAAGGCACGCGAGCTCGGCATGAACGACAGCCACTTCGTCGATTCGAACGGCTTGTCGAGCAGCAATGTCTCGAGCGCGATGGACCTGGTGCGCATGGTCAATGCGGCGTACCGCAATCCCACCATCCGCGAGTACTCCACGCAGACCGAGTATGAGGTCAACGTGCTCGGGCGTACCCAGCACTATGTCAGCACCAACCGCCTGGTGCGCGGCGGCAACTGGGATATCGGCCTGCAGAAGACCGGCTTTATCTCCGAGGCTGGCCAGTGCCTGGTGATGCAGGCGAAGGTGAACGGCCGCAATGTGGTGATGGTGTTCCTGGATTCGGTTGGCAAGCTGTCGCGCTTTGCCGATGCCAACCGCGTCAAGGACTGGCTGGAACACGTGCAAACGGGTCCCGGCCGCCCTTTTCCGTCCTCCCCTAACCTGACGCAGGGGCCAGGTTCCCCCCAGGCTATCCTTACCGCCCAGCAGCCACGCGGCATCTGATGGCGGAGCCGCAATGACCCGGCACCCACGGACCTGAGGTCATGAAAAACGCGCCGTCCCCGGCGCGTTTTTTTCGTTGGGCGCCGCGGCGCGCCCGGCGCCTACAGCAACTTGCCCGGGTTCATGATGCCGGCTGGATCCAGCAATTGCTTGATGCCCCGCATCAGGCGCAGTTCGAGCGGGTCCTTGAGGCGCAGGAAATCATCGCGCTTGAGCTGGCCGATGCCATGCTCGGCGCTGATGCTGCCGCCGTAGCGCGCGACCTCGTCCAGCACCTCGGCGGTCAGTGCCTTGCCGTGCTGGGCGGTCCAGTCGCGCTCCGCGCCTGCCGGACGCGACAGGTTGTAGTGCAGGTTGCCGTCGCCGAAGTGCCCGAAGATGAAGGGGCGGATGCTGGGGCTGACGGCCTTGAGGCGCGTCTCCATCGATGCCATGAAGGCGGGGATCTGCTCGATCGGCAGTGAGACGTCGTGCTTCAGGTGCGGCCCGTCGGCGCGCTGCGCCTCGGAGATTTCCTCGCGAAGCTTCCACAGGCTCTGCAATTGTGCCAGCGAAGCGGAGACTGCGGCATCCAGGCACAGCTCGCGCTCCAGCGCTTCCCCGATCACGCGTTCGAGCAGGGTGTTGAGGGCCTCTTCGTCCGTGGTGTCGGCCAGTTCCACCAGCACATAGGCGGGATGGCGCTGGGCGAACGGCTCCTGTACGCCTTCCGCATGCCTGAGCACCAGGTCGACGCAATCGCCGGTAAAAAACTCAAAGGCTTGCAGGCGCGCGCCACACTGGGCGAACAGCAGCTCGAAAAGCTCCAGCGCCTGCAGGGGCGACGCCACCGCGGCCAGCACCACCGAGCGCGCATCGGTGCGCGGAAACAGGCGCAGCGCCGCGGCGGTGATCACGCCGAGCGTGCCCTCGGAGCCGATCAGCAATTGTTTGAGATCGTAGCCGGTGTTGTCCTTGCGCAAGGCGCGCAGCCCGTGAAAGATCTCGCCGTTGGGCAGCACGGCCTCGACGCCCAGCACCAGTTCACGCGTCATGCCATAGCGCACCACATTGACACCGCCAGCATTGGTAGCAAGGTTGCCGCCGATCTGGCAGGAGTCCTCGGCCGCCAGGCTGAGCGGCAGCAGGCGATGCGCTTCCTGGGCGGCGCGCCGCAGGTTGCCCAGGATGCAGCCCGCTTCCGCGACCATCGTGTTGGCGATGGTATCGATCGAACGGATCGCGTTCATGCGGTCCATGCTCAGCACTACGTTGACCGGACTGCTGTCAGGCGCGGCGCCGCCGCACAGGCCGGTATTGCCGCCGCGCGGCACCACCGGCACCGCGGCCTGCTGGCACAGCGCCAGGCAGCGGGCCACCTCGTCCACCGAGCGTGGCCGCACCACGGCTTGCGCATTGCCACGGTAAAGGCCGCGCCAGTCGGCGAGCCAGGGCGCGACCTGGTCGGGCTCGGTGGCAACCACGTCGGGGCCCAGTGTTTCGATCAGGCGGGGCAGGAAGGCTGTATTTTGCATGGTGGTTCTATCTGGAGAGACGATGCGGCTCAAGCCGCTGAATGGGATGGTTCCTGCCCGGCTGCGGGGGACTCGGCGCGCGCGTGCGGCCGCAGGCCCAGGCGCGCCGCCGCGCCCTGCAGATGGGACACGGCAGCGGCGCGCGCCAGTTCGGGGTTGCCGGCACGGATCGCGTGGAAGAGGGCCAGGTGCTCCTGGTGGACTTGTTCGGACAGGCCATCCTGCTGGCGCGTATTCAGCCGTGCCACATGTACGGCCTGGTGCAATTGCAGGTTCAGGTATTGGAGCAGTTGCAGGTAGTACTTGTTGTGCGTGGCGGTGGCGATTGCCACATGGAAGGCGGTGTCCGCCTCCACGCTGCGGTGAGGATCGTGCAGTTGCGCCGCCAGTCGCTCCAGCAGCGATTGCATCTCAGCGACATCCTGCGCGGTGCGCCGTTGCGCGGCCAGCGCGGCGGCAGCGCTCTCGAGGTCGAGCCGCAGTTCGTAGATGCTCGCCAGTTCGTCGCGATCGATGTCCATCTCCCGTGGCAACTGGAAACCGGCATTGCCCACGCGGGAGCACACCGTGCTGCCCACGCCCTGACGGCTTTCGATCAGGCCCTGGGAGCGCAGGTGTTCGGTCACCTCGCGGATGACGGCCGGGCTCACGCCGTAGTGCCCGGCAAGCTGCTTGCCGGTCGGCAGGCGGGCGCCAACGGGGTAAGTGCCGTTAGCGATCTCGGCGCGTAGTTGCTGGGTCACCTGTTCGGTGAGGGTGATGGCTTTGGTACGCATGCCCGGCAGGATATCGCTATTCAGGTTATCTGAAAACTAAGTGTAAACCCTTGTTGCTGCGGATCGATGCATGAATGGGGAAGTGGGGCTAAGCGCGCCGCCGGCGATTGAGGATCAATGGCAGTCGAGCGGCAACCAAGCGTCAGGCGTCAGCGAAAAAGCAGGATAGCGGGGTGAAGGCGGTGCCGTGGCCGGGCGGGAAGGATGTCCCGCCTATCCCTCACCCCGCGGGACTCAGGCGGCCACGTCGGTCGCGTAGCCCATGCCGCGCGAGATCTGCAGCGCGGTTTCCTTCAGGTTCTGCAGCCAGCTGTCCTGCAGGCGGTCGGCCGGGGCCGATAGCGAGAGCCCGGCAACCAGCCGGCGCGAATCGTCGTAGATGCCGGCTGCAATGCAGCGCACGCCGAGTTCCAGCTCCTCATTGTCGCGCGCGTAACCGTTCGTGCGGACCCAGTTGAGTTCGCGTTCCAGCTTGATCAGGTCCGTGATCGAGGTGCGCGTATGGCCGGCCAGCCCGGTGCGGGTGGCATAGTTGCGCACCCGCGCGACTTCATCGGCCGCCAGGAACAGCTTCCCCACGGAGGTCAGGTGCAGCGGCGCCCGTCCGCCAATGGCGCGCACCACCTGCATGCCAGAGCGTTCGCTGTACGCGCGCTCGATGTAGACGATCTCATCGCCCTGGCGCACAGACAGGTTGACGGTCTGGCCCGTCACGCGATGCAGTGCGCGCATCGGCGCCAGTGCCGCGTCGCGTACCGACAGGCGGGCCTTGACCAGGTTGCCCAGTTCCAGCAACCGCATGCCAAGCCGATAGCTGCCGGGATCGGAGCGGTCGACGAAGCGGCAGGCCACCATGTCGTTGAGGATGCGGTGCGCTGTGGAGGGGTGCAGGCCGGTGGTCAACGACAGTTCTTTCAGGCTGACCGGATCAGCATGCTGGGCTAGCGCATCCAGCAAGGTCATCATGCGCTCGATGACCTGGATGGATGTCTTTCCTGGTGCCTTGTCTGCTTCTGCCATGGGGAAATGTTGCCGTGCGGCAAATTAAGCGGTTGCCTGATTCTATCTCGCATTGTGAAAATTTCAATAGGTGAAATGACATTACCGAAAGAAACTTCAGATTCTGCTGATGGTGAATGTGCCGGGAAAGGCATGCAAAAACGCAGCGAATTCACCCGCGCCATAAAGGCTTTTGTATGCCGCACGGTGCGCAAGAGCGCATAATTGCGGGGTTTCGGGTCTGGAGAAGGGAAACAATGCGAGTCGGTCTGTTCGCCACCTGCCTGGTGGACCTCATGCGTCCGGAAATCGGCTTCTCGGTGCTCAAACTGCTCGAGAAGGCGGGTTACGAAGTGATGGTGCCCGAGGCCCAGACCTGTTGCGGCCAACCAGCCTACAACTCGGGCGAACGCGCCGGGGCGCGCGATCTGGCGGAGAAATTCCTGCGCGAGTTCGAGATGTTCGACTATGTGGTGATTCCGTCGGGCTCATGCGGCGGCATGGTGCTGCATCACTACGCCGACCTGCTGGGCGACGATCCCGAGCTGAATGGCCGCTATGAGGGCTTGCGCTCGCGCGTGTTCGAGTTGACCGACTTCCTGGTCAACGTGGCCAAGATGGGCGAATTCGATTCCAGGTTCGCAGGCCGCATTACCTACCATGACGCCTGCTCCGGCCTGCGCGAACTCGGCGTCAAGAGCCAGCCGCGCGCCTTGCTGGCGCAATTGCCCGGCGTGCAGTTGAGCGAGATGAAGGACTGCGAGGCTTGCTGCGGATTCGGCGGCACCTTCTCGGTCAAGTACGGCAATATTTCGACAGCCATCGTCGACGAGAAGTGCGCCAACATCAAGGCCAGCGGCGCCGATGCCGTGGTGCTGGGCGACCTTGGCTGCATGCTCAATATCGAAGGGCGCCTGCGCCGGACCGGCGACACACGTACCCAGGTGCTGCACATCGCACAAGTGCTCGCCGGCGACGCCTGAGCCCGGGCGGACCAAAAACAAACCTTGGCGAGATCCCCGCTATGCAAGTTCGCAGCATGGAATTCAAGGCGCGCGCGGGCCAGAAGCTGGCCGACCAGCGCCTGCAGCAGAACCTCAAGAAGCTCTCCACCAAGTTCGTGACGGCGCGCGCCGATGCCATCCGCGACATCGATTTCGATGCCACGCGCGAGGCGCTCAAGGAGCGACGTGACCGCGCGTTGCAGAACCTCGACGTCTGGCTGGCCACTTTCGAGGAAAACGCCACGCGCCGCGGCGCCACCGTGCTGTTTGCCGAAACCACCGCGGATGCCGCGCGGCTGGTGGCGGAGATCGCGCAGAAACATGGCGTCAAAAAGGTCATCAAGAGCAAATCGATGGTGACCGAGGAAATGCGCCTGAACCAGGTGCTTGGCGAGATGGGCGTGCAGAGCATCGAGACCGACCTCGGTGAGTACATCCTGCAGATCAATGACGCGGAGCCGCCGTCGCACATCATTGCCCCGGTGGTGCACAAGGACAAGGAAGAGATCGCCGACCTGTTTGCCAGGGTGCACCACAAGCCGCGCCTGACCGATATCTCCGAGATGACGCGCGAGGCGCGCGAAGTGCTGCGGCCGGAATTCCTGTCGGCCGACATGGGCGTGACCGGCGGCAACTTCATCATTGCCGAGACCGGATCGGTGGCGGTGGTGACCAACGAAGGCAACGAGGGCATGTGCACGGTAATGCCACGGGTGCACGTAGCCGTGACCGGCATCGAGAAGGTGCTGCCGACGCTGGAAGACCTGGCCACCGTGATGCGGCTGTTGCCGCGCTCGGCTACCGGGCAGGCGATCTCCAATTATTTCTCGCTGCTGACCGGCCCGCGCGCCGAGGGCGAGCGCGATGGCCCCGAGCATATGTATTTCGTGCTGGTCGACGGCGGACGCAGCGGCCTGATCGGGGGCGACTTCCAGGACATGCTGCGCTGCATCCGCTGCGGCGCCTGCATGAACCACTGCCCGGTGTACCAGAAAATCGGTGGCCATGCCTATGGCTGGGTTTATCCTGGCCCGATGGGCAGCGTGCTGACGCCGAGCTATACGGGCCTGGCCAACGCGCTGGATCTGCCACAGGCAGCCACGCTGTGCGGCGAATGCAACCGCGTGTGCCCGGCTTCCATCCCGTTGTCGGACCTGCTGCGCAAGCTGCGGGAGAAACAGATGGAACGCGGCCTGCGTCCCTGGCAGGAGCGGCTCGGACTGCAGGTGTGGGGCTATGTGGCGCGCCGTCCGGCACTGTATGCCTTCGCCACCCGCATCGGCGCGCGCCTGCTCTCGCGCATGGGCGGCAGCAGCAAGCTGATCGCCAGGTTGCCGATGGCCGGCCGGGGCTGGACGGAGACCCGCGACCTGCCTGCGCCGAGCGGACGGACGTTCCGCGAACTCTACAAGGAAAGGAGGGCCCGTTGATGGCCACGACCACTGACAACGCGCTGGCGCTGGCGGCCATGCGCGCAGCGCTTGAACAACATATCGGCGGCCAGCTCGCCGCCGATGGCCTGGTGCGCAGCTGGCGCGAGGCAGCGCCCGCGCTGGTATTGCCGCCGATGTTCGGGCAGGCGATGGAAGAGTTGCTGCGCCGGCTGGAGATGTCGGCAGTGTTCGCGCAGGACAGCTGCTCGTTTTCGAGTTCGGCGGTGACCGACCAGCTCAAGCGCTGGCTGGACAAGGCAGCTACGGCCTGAACGAGGCCGGCCCGGAAAGCAGAAGGCCCCCGCCGAGACGGGGGCCTTCCGCATTTCGGCCGGGGCTCAGCCTAGCAGTAACGCATCGTCATCCAGTTGCTCATGCCGTGTCTGCTCGAACATGCGCAGCAGATCCGGCACGTCCAGCCCGGCGCGCTGATCGCCAGACACGTCCAGCACGACCTGGCCCTGGTGCAGCATCACCGTGCGCTGGCCGTAGTCCAGCGCCTGGCGCATGCTGTGCGTGACCATCATGGTGGTGAGCTTGGCTTCCTCCACGATCTTGGCGGTCAGCTCCAGCACGAAGGCTGCCGTCTTCGGGTCGAGCGCGGCGGTGTGCTCGTCCAGCAGCAGGATGCGCGAGGGCTGAAGCGAAGCCATCAGCAGGCTCACGGCCTGGCGCTGGCCGCCCGAGAGCAGGCCGATACGGTCCGTCAGGCGATTTTCCAGGCCCAGGTTGAGCAGGCGCAGCTTGTCGCGGAACAGCTCGCGCGAGGGCTTGTTCAGCGCCGCGCGGAAACCGCGCCGGCTGCCGCGCGCCATGGCCAGCGCCATGTTTTCCTCGATGGTCAGCGCCTCGCAGGTGCCCGCCATCGGGTCCTGGAACACGCGTGCCACCAGCGGGGCACGGTCCCAGGCGGGCTTGCGCGTGACATCGATGTCATCAATGGTGATGCGGCCCGAATCGACCATCTGGTCGCCGCTGATGGCGTTGAGGAAGGTCGACTTGCCCGCGCCATTGGAACCGATCACGGCAACGAACTGGCCGGTAGGGATATCCAGGCTGAGGCCGCGCAGCGCGCGCGTCTCGATCGGGGTGCCGGGATTGAAGGTGAGTTTCAGGTCTTGTGCGCGCAGCATCTCAGGCACCTCCGTTCTTGCGGCCGAACAGCTTCTTGCGGGTTCCCGGCAACACCAGGGCGCCGGTCACCAGTACCGCCGTGACCAGGTTCAGATCTTGCGCCTTGAGGCCGATGAACTCGCTGTTGAGCGCCAGCGCGATGAAGAAGCGATAGAGGATGGCGCCCAGCACCACGGCCAGCGTGGTGTACACCAGCCGGCGCGCCGGCAGGATGCTCTCGCCGATGATCACCGCGGCCAGGCCGATCACGATGGTGCCGATGCCCATGGAGATGTCGGAGCCGCCCTGGGTCTGCGCGAACAGCGCGCCCGCGAGTGCCACCAGGCCGTTGGACAGCGCCATGCCGGCCAGCGTGGCGCGGCCGGTGGCGATGCCCTGGGAGCGCGCCATGCGCGGGTTGGCGCCGGTGGCGCGCATGGCCAGGCCGAGTTGCGAGGAGAAGAACCAGTCCAGGCCGAGCTTGGCCACCACCACCACGATCAGCAGCAAGGCCGGACGCAGCATGTAGTCAGGCAGCCAGTCAGGTTGCAGGATGGTGAAAATGGTGGACTCGGTGATCAGCGGCACGTTGGGCTTGCCCATGATGCGCAGGTTGACCGAGTACAGCGCGATCATCATCAGGATACTGGCCAGCAGGTCCATGATCTTGAGGCGCACATTGAGCCAGCCAGTGATGAAACCGGCAAAGGCGCCCGCCACGATCGCCAGCCCTGTGGCGATGAAGGGATCCTGGCCGGAAGCGATCAGCGTGGCCGCCACGGCGCCCCCCAGCGGGAAGCTGCCGTCGACGGTCAGATCGGGAAAATTGAGGATGCGGAAGGAGATCAGCACCCCCAGGGCGACGAGGCTGAAGATCAGGCCGATCTCCAGGGCGCCCAGAAGGGAAAAGAGGGACATGGGGAAATCCAGTTGCTATTTCCGGCACGGGAGGCCGGATCAGGAACGCCTGGCGCGCTGCCCGGGTCGGGCGACGCGGTACGGGCGTTCCGGGGGCGGGCCCGGATAGAGCCACCTGCGCGCGAACGCGCAGGGTCAGCGTGCCGTGATTACTTGATGACGGTCTTCGCTTCCTTGACCAGTTCTGGCGGTAGCGTCACGCCTTGCTTCTCGGCTGCACCGGTGTTTACGAACAGTTCCAGCTTGTCGCTGGTTTCCGAAGCGATCGCGCCGGGCTTCTCGCCCTTCAGGATACGCACCACCACCTTGCCGGTCTGATGGCCGAGGTCGCCGTAGTTGATGCCCAGCGCGGCAATGGCGCCACGCTTGACGCTGTCGGTATCGGCAGCCACCAGCGGGATCTTCGACTCGTTGGCGACCTTGACCAGGGCTTCGTACGCCGACACCACGTTGTTGTCGGTGTTGGTGTAGATCACATCGACCTTGCCGACCAGGCTCTTGGCGGCGGCGCCGATGTCGACCGTGCGCGGCGCGGCGGCTTCCTTCAGCGTCAGGCCTTCCTTGGCCAGCATCGCCTTCAGTTCCTTGACCACCACCACCGAGTTGGCTTCACCGGGGTTGTAGACCATGCCAACCGTCTTGGCCTTGGGCACCACGCGCTTGATCAGGGCAACCTGGCGGTCCAGCGGCAGCTTGTCCGACACGCCGGTCACATTGGTGCCCGATGCGCTCCAGCTCTTGACCAGTTGGGCGGCAACCGGGTCGGTCACGCCGGAGTACACCACCGGCACCGACTTGGTGGCGGCCACGACGGCCTGCGCCGACGGCGTGGCGATGGCGACGATCACATTGGGCTGGTCGCCGACGAACTTGCGTGCGATCTGCGCGGCGGTGCCGGTGTTGCCCTGTGCGCTCTGGTATTCCCACTTCAGGTTCTTGTCGGCATCGTAGCCGGCGCTCTTCAGTTCGTCGCGCACGCCATCACGGATGGCGTCCAGCGCGGGATGGTCGACGATCGAGAGCACCTTGACGGTCTGGGCCTGCACGGCGCCGCCGTACAGCAGCGCGAGGGCCACGGCGCTGCCCAGGATGGTCTTGGTCGATGTCTTGAGACACTTCATAGTATGGATCTCCCCCGGAGTGGGTTCTGGGTAATCAGCCGCTCTTGGTTTTCGATGGGTTTGGTCCGCAGTCCTGCCCGGCGGCGCGTGGCGCCGGCCGGCCGGTCCGTTGCGGGAACGACACACCAGGCGGCAGGCAGGCGGTCGCTGGAGCGCAGCGGATACGACGGCGATAAGCCTGCGAGGATACCATTTCCGAGACGCGATTTGCCTTGTTTTGCCCTGTTCCAGTGCGACAGTAGGGCAAAACGGTAGGGCAAAACGGCAGGGCCGGAGCGCGCTGCGAGCGGCTCCGGCTGGTGCGCCGGTATTGGTGCGTGGAGCGCGGGAAGGCTACTGGGCGGGGTTGTGAATCTCGGCGTGGATGTGGGCAATGGCCGCGGTTGCCGCTTCGGGCAGGGGCGCCTGCCAGGCGTCGATGTTCTCGCGCAGTTGCTCCACCGAAGTGGCCCCGACGATCGTGCTCGCCGCAAACCAGCGCGAGTAGGTCCAGGCCAGCGCCAGCGTCGCCGGCGAGATGCCGTGCTCGCGCGCCAGCGCCACATAGCGGGCAGCGGCGGCCAGGCTTTCCGGGCGCAGGTAGCGCGGGCTCCAGTCGGGCGGGAAGCGCGTGAGTCGCCCTTTGGCCTGCATGTCGAACACGGGATGCGCGAGATCGCCGCCCAGGTATTTCCCGGTGAGTTGCCCAAAGGCCAGCGGGCTATAGACCAGCAGGCTGACGTCGGTACGGAAGCAGGCCTCGTCCAGGCCCTGCTCGTAGCTGCGGTTGAGCAGGTTGTACGGGTTCTGGACCGTGGCGATGCGCGGCAGGCCGTGCAGCTCTGCCTGCTTGACGAACTCGGCCACGCCCCACGGCGTTTCGTTGGAGACGCCGACGTAGCGGATCTTGCCCGCGCGCACCAGTTCGCCCATGGCTTCAAGCTGCGCCTGGATCGAGGCGCACTCGCGCTCGTTTGCCGGATTGAACTGCTTCTGCCCGAAGATGGGCGCGTTGCGAGCCGGCCAGTGGATCTGGTACAGGTCGATGTAATCGGTTTGCAGGCGCGCCAGCGAGGCGTCCACCGCCGCGCGGATGCTGTCCGGCGTCAAGTCGCCGCCGTTGCGGATCCACGGCATGCGCGCCGGGCCGGCGACTTTGGTCGCCAGCACGATACGGTCGCGCTGCTGGCGCTTGAGCCAGCTGCCGACGATGCGCTCAGTGTTGCCATACGTTTCGGCGCTCGGCTTGACCGGGTACATCTCGGCGGTGTCGATAAAGTTGATGCCGCGCGACACGGCGTAGTCGAGCTGGCTATGGCCTTCGGCTTCGGTGTTCTGCTCGCCGAAGGTCATGGTGCCGAGGCAGATGCGCGAGACCAGCAGGTCGCTGCGGCCCAGACGAATGGTTTCCATTGGCTATCCTTGTTAGGCGTTGACGCCCGGTATGGGGAGGGCGGCTGTGGTATCACCGGCTGCCAGCGTCCTGGCAACCCCAATCGAAGCGCGCCTCAGGCCCGCAGGGCGGCGGCACATTCCTTGACCAGCACCGGTCCGCGGTAGATCAACCCGCTGTACACCTGTACCAGTTGCGCGCCGGCCGCAATCTTGGCTTGCGCGTCGGCGCCGCTGAAGATGCCGCCCACGCCCACGATGGGCACCGCATCCCCAACCACCTCGCGCAGGCCCTTGACGACGCGCGTGGACGACTCGAACACCGGCCGGCCCGACAGGCCGCCGGCTTCCTCGCCGTGCGGCAGCCCCTTGACCGCGTCGCGCGCGATGGTGGTGTTGGTGGCAATCACGCCATCAATGCGGTGGCGCACCAGCGCATCGCCGATATTGCGGATCTGGTCGGCGTCGAGATCGGGTGCGATCTTGAGCGCGAGCGGCACGTAGCGCTTGTGCTGGTCGGCCAGGCGCTGCTGCGCGTCCTTGAGCGTCGAGAGCAGGCTGTCGAGTTCGCTCGCGCCCTGCAGTTGGCGCAGGTTCTTGGTGTTGGGCGACGAGATATTGACGGTGACGTAGCTGGCGTGCGGGTAGACCCGTTCCAGGCAGTGCAGATAATCATCCACCGCGCGCTCGATCGGCGTATCGGCGTTCTTGCCGATGTTCAGGCCCAGCACACCGCCCTCGGCCTTCCAGCGCGACGCCTTGACGTTGGCGATAAACGCATCCACGCCGCCATTGTTGAAGCCCATGCGGTTGATCAGCGCATCGGCCTGCGGCAGGCGGAACATGCGCGGGCGGGGGTTGCCCGGTTGCGCGCGTGGCGTCACGGTACCCACTTCGATAAAGCCGAAGCCGAACGCTGCCAGCCCGTCGATATAGGCGCCATCCTTGTCGAGCCCGGCGGCCAGGCCCACCGGATTGGGAAACCGCACGCCCATCACCGTGCGCGGGTCATCGGCGATGGTGTTGCCGATGCAGCCCGCAAGCCCCAGACGCTTGGCGCGCAGCAGGTTGTTGAGGGTGAAATGGTGGGCGTCCTCCGCATCCATCGAGAACAGGGCGGGGCGAAACAGGGGATAGAGCGCGTTAAGCACAGGGAATCAGCTTGGAAGTCGGGACCAGGGCGGCATTGTAACGGTTGGGCCGGAAGCGGTACTGCCGCGCAGGCGCGACCCGGCTCCAGCCGCCCTCCCGGATACCGGCCATCAAGTCTCCGGCGCTTCCTCGCCGGGCTGCGGCGGAACGATCGGGATGGCAGTGGGAGAGGCAACCGCGACCGCTTCCTGTGGCGAATCGAAGGGGCGCCACCGGTTGGCGGTCAGCACCTGCAGCGGCTGGTAGCGCGCCTTATAGGCCATCTTGCGGCTATCGGCGATCCAGTAGCCCAGGTACAAGTGCGGCAGGCCGAGTTCGCGGGCCTGCTGGATCTGCCACAGGATGTTGTAGGTGCCATAGCTGGCTTTGACTTCCAGCGGGTCGTAGAAGGTATAGACCGAGGACAGCCCGTCGTCGAGCACGTCGATCATGCTGACCATGCGCAGGCGGCCGGCCTCCGGCGAGCCCAGCGGTTCGCGGAATTCGACCAGGCGCGAGTTGACCCGGCTTTGCAGCAGGAACTGCTCATACTGGTCCCGGCTGTCCTGGTCCATGCCGCCACCGGCATGGCGCATCGACTGGTACAGGAGATAGAGCGAATAATGCTCTTCGACATAGGTCAGCGGCGCCACCAGGGCCTGCAGGCTCTCATGCTGGCGCCAGGCCCGGCGCTGGCTGCGGTCGGGGTGAAACTGGTCCACCACCACGCGGCACGGCGTGCAGGCGTGGCATTCATCGCAATAGGGGCGGTAGGTAAAGATGCCGCTGCGCCGGAATCCGGCGCGCACCAGCCGCGAGTAGACGTCGGCATTGATCAGGTGGGCGGGTGTGGCCACCTGCGAGCGCGCCATGCGGCCATCGAGGTAGCTGCAAGCGTAGGGCGCCGTAGCGTAGAACTGCAGCGCGGAAAGGGGGAGTTCCTTTAGCTTGCTCATGTGTCTGCAACGGCCAGGGATGAAACAGCAACGCAGGTAAGCCGATGGCGCCGTGACCGGACGCTGCGCAGTGTGGCCGGAGGGGCGGGCCCTATGCCCGATCCTGAATCTGGGTCCATCTCTGCAGCACCGTCTTGTCGAAGCGCCACGGGTTGATATCCGGCTGGCGGGTGGCGATGCGGATATGGGCCGCGAACTCAGCACGCGGAATCGGACTCGCCCCGAGCGAAGCCAGATGATCGGTTTCCTGCTGGCAGTCTATCATCGCCACGTCGTGGTTGCCGAGGAACGCGCACAGCGCGGCCAGGGCAATCTTGGAAGCGTCCGTGCGCCGCGCGAACATCGATTCGCCATAGAACATGCGCCCGAGTGCCACGCCATACAGCCCGCCCGCGCGTTCGCCGCGGTACCAGCTCTCCACGCAATGCGCCAGGCCGTTACGGTGCAGCGCACCATAAGCGGCAATGATGTCTTCGGTGATCCATGTGCCATGCTGGCCCTCCCGCGGGGTCAGCGCGCAAGCCTGCATCACGGCGATAAAGTCATCGTCGACGCGGATTTCCCAGTCGGGGTCGCGCAGCACGCGCTTGAGGGTCTTGCGGAAGGTGGCGGAAACCCGCAGCGCCTGTGGCGCCAGCACCATGCGCGGATCGGTGCTCCACCACAGCACCGGCTGGCCTTCGGCATACCAGGGGAAGATGCCTTGCCGGTAAGCCAGCAGCAGGCGCTGGGCCGACAACTCGCGGCTGGCCGCCAGCAGGCCGGGCGCGTCCGACCCGGGGCCGAGCGCACGCTCGACCGGCGGGAACGGATCATGCGGATCCAGCCAGGTGATCATGCGGGAGTGGCGGGCAACGCGCCCGTGTTCAGGGTTCGACCGTGGCCCGGCTGGTCAGCGGGCGCATCGGCTTGTCGATATCCAGGCTGTGCAGGCGGAAGGTGCCGTCGGCCAGCCGTCCCGCCGCGCGGTCGGCGAAGAAGCAGCGCAGCGAATGGATCACGGTGGGGAAGGCCAGTTCGTCCCAGGGCACGTCGGCTTCCTCGACCAGTTTCACCTCCAGGCTCTCCTCTCCCGCGGAGATATCGAGATCCTCCAGCGTGGCCAGGTAGAACATATGCACCTGATGCACATGCGGCACATTCAGGATGGAGAACAGCTCCCCGACCTTTACCCGTGCACCGGCTTCCTCGAGCGTCTCGCGTGCGGCGCCCTGCGCGGTGGTCTCGCCGATCTCCATGAAGCCGGCGGGCAGCGTCCAGAAGCCGTAGCGCGGCTCGATGGCGCGCTTGCAAAGCAGGACCTTGTCCTCCCACACGGGAATGGTGCCTACTACATTGCGCGGATTGACGTAGTGGATGGTGCTGCAGTTGTCGCACACTGAACGCAGGCGCGAGTCGCCTTCTGGGATGCGCAGCACGACCGCATGGCCGCAGTTCGAGCAGAATTTCATGAGAGGCGTCCGGGAGGAATGGCGAAAGTGTATCACCGCCGATGCGGGCTGCCGGGGGTGCGATGCTAGTTTGGGAAAGGTCCGCGAACGGGGTGGCGGCCATGTAGAGAATTCGTCGCGCAAAAAACAAAAACGCCCGGAGGGGCGTTGATTTGTTCTGCATCCGACAGCCGGTCGCGTGGATCTGCGTGGCTTTGGTTGCGGGGGCAGGACTTGAACCTGCGACCTTCGGGTTATGAGCCCGACGAGCTGCCAACTGCTCCACCCCGCGTCCGTCGAAGGAAAAGATTATAAGGCAATCCCTTTTGCTGCGCAACAGCTAATTGCGCAGCAACGAGCAATGGCGCAAGACCATGCCCCTGCAAGGCGCGCCGGCGCGATGGCGCACCGTCATTCAGTCCTTGTCGGTGCCGTCCGCGCTGCGCTGCCACGCGCTGGCCGGGAACTGAAAACTGTCTCGCTGCAGCAGGTCGTCTCGCTGCCAGATGACACGGTCGGGACGTACCGTCAGCATCCAGGTGGTGGTCACGCGCGGGTTGGGTTCGGCGAAGGCGCGCGGTGTCAGCAGCGCGGCGCAGGGGCCGTGTTCCGGATCGCGTACCGAGGTGTAGCGGATCATGCCCAGGCCCGCCTCGCGCGCCACCCGGGCCAACGCCTGGCACGCATCGTAGCGGACGGGATCGGTCCACTGCGCCGCATCCTCCACGAAGGGCGAGGCGTCGAGCGCGATGCCGTCGGTGCGAACGCTGACCTGAAACAACGTGTGCGGGCGCGCATCAATGCGCGGCAGCGCAGGACTGTCGAGCAGGAAGCGCCAGCGCCAGTAGCCAAGTTCGGCGCAGGCGGTGCGGATATCGTCGGCGCCGTAGAACACGCCTGGATCCTGTTCGGCGCGAAAGCGCGAGCCCCACGGCGACGGGGGGTAGCGGAACGGCGTGAACAGTAGGTAATGGAGATGGCGCGCCTCGGCGGGCACGGCGGGCTTGCCGGCGTCGAGCACGGCTTCGAGCACGGCCTGTTCTTCCAAGCTGTCGACCAGCGGCATGGTCGAGACTACGTGCTGGGCCTCCACCGCGCGCCAGAGCGTGAGCGCAAAGGCCTTGCGCTCAGACGCGACCGCGGGTGGCATCCAGATAGTGAACGACACGTACCAGGCCCTCGGTTGTGCGGATCAGGTCGAGCGGTTTGCCGCCCAACGCCAGGTTTTCATTGGCAAGCCAGAGACGGGCCTGGTCGCTGTGTC
Organism: Burkholderiaceae bacterium 16; assembly: GCA_000955785.1. Lineage (GTDB taxonomy): Bacteria > Pseudomonadota > Gammaproteobacteria > Burkholderiales > Burkholderiaceae > Cupriavidus. Next base: position 93,170 of record JYOD01000107.1, on the reverse strand, counting down.
CGAGGATGGCGTCGAGCGAGCGGAACAGGCGCACGAACAGCACGCCGAATTCCCATTCCTTGCGGTGCGCATCGAGCACATAGCCGCCGGATGCCATTCGGGAAACGGAGGCTGTGCTGATGCCCAGCACGTTGGCCACGCCTGCCTGGCTGATGCCGAGAAAGCCGGCGGCACGCATCACCGCCTTGGTGAGTGTGGTGCCGGGGTCCGGACTGCCGGCAGGAAGATGCTCGGGGACTTGCCTGGGTTGCATCGCCTCGCTCCTGTTTCTTCAGAAACATTATAGGCGGTTCGTTTCGTAAGGGAAGTACTAAACGACGCCGCATCTGTAGGGTTTGGTGGCTTCGGCGGCGGCAAGTTCTCCGGCAATACGATATGTGGCTGGCCAGATTGCATTGGCCTGATAGGCCTAATAAGTCTCGATGTGGAGCCGTCCCTCCGCTTTCATGCGCGCCTCCAGTTCGGCCCAGGGAAGTCCCGCATCCGCGCACGCATCCCCGAACGCGGCGAGCACGCCTTCTTCCATGCCTTTGAGACCGCAGATATAGATATGGCCGTGCGGGTCGTTCAACAGGCCGGCCACGCGCGCGCCGGCATCCCGGATAGCGTCCTGCACATAACGGCGTGGCTGTCCGGAGTCGCGCGAGAAAGCGAAGTGGATATCCAGGAAACTCGGCGGCAGTTTCATCAGGGGGCCGAAGTAGGGCAGTTCTCGCCCATTGCGCGCGCCGAAGAACAGCATGCGCTGCCCGGCGAAATGGTCAAGGTTGCGCCGCATGCGCTCGGTCATGGCGCGCATCGGTGCCGAGCCGGTGCCGGTGCAGATCATCATCACGCTGGCTTCGCGGTGGTTCGGCATCAAGAAGGTGCTGCCGAACGGGCCGACCACGCGCACCTCGTCGCCGCGCGCGAGGTCGCACAGGAAGTTGGATGCCACGCCGCGAACTGGCCGCCCCTCGTGATCCTGCTCGACCCGCTTTACCGTCAGCGCGACGTTGTTGTAGCCTGGCCGCTCACCATCGCGCGGGCTGGCGATCGAGTACATGCGGATATAGTGCGGCTTGCCCGCCGCGTCGGTGCCGGGCGGCACGATGCCGATGGCCTGGCCTTCCAGCACCGGGAAGAAGTGCTGCCCGAAATCCAGCACGATGTGGTGGACGTCGCTCGACGCGTCGTCGGCGGTCAGGCGGTAGTTGCCGGCGACAGTGGCCGTCACGGGAGCACGCACACCGTGCAGGTTGACGTAGGGATGCGCGGCCGACCAAGGCGCCTTGGGCGAGGTATGCCCGCTGGTTTCCACCTGTTGTGCCCGCGGCTCCTGCGCGCTTTCCGGCGCGGCCGGATCGGGTTGGCACTCTGCCTCGCCGGTTACCGGCAGCGGCGTGTCGGCGGGCAATTCATCCCAGAGCAACTGCGCTTCGATCGGGTAGGCGTTGCTTTTCAGCATGGTGCGCCAGTTGTCGATGGCACCGGTAGGGCACGGCGACAGGCAGGCGCCGCAACCATTGCAGACGTCGGCCTTGACCACATAGTTGCGGTCGTCGTGGGTAATCGCGTCGATCGGGCAGGTGTCTTCGCAGGTGTTGCAGCGGATGCAGATTTCGGGGTCGATCAGGTGCTGCCTGATGGTCTCGGGGGCGCCCATCTCTTGTCTCCTTGGCGTGCGGCGGGTCTGTTGCCGCCGCTGCGCCGAACGTTGCCGGTGGGGCAGTCGTTGCGTCAGTTAAAGCGCACGTACTCAAAGTCCATGGGCTGGCGGTTGACGCCGACCATCGGCGGCGCGATCCAGTTGGCGTACTTGCCGGGTTCGGTCACGCGGCCCATCAGCGAGGCAACGAAGGCGCGGTCTTCTTCCGTTGCCAGCCATTCGCGTTCACTCGCCTGCCATTGGGCTTCGGTGAGCAATTCGCCGGCGGGCGAGACATGCACGTTGGCAAAGCTGCCGATCTTGCGGTTGAACGCCTTGTGCGGCACCGTCATGCGGAAGTCGATGCCGTGCTTTTCAATCACCTTGTTCCAGCGCGCCACGCCGCCGATGGAATCCTTGATGTAGTCGTCGCGCAGCACCTCGTTGAGCGCGTTGAGCATGGGTACCTCGCGCTCGCCCAGGCGGCCGTCCTGGATATCGAGGATGCGGTACACGTCGCCCTTGAGCATGTGGTCGTCGTTGCGCTTGCCTTCCTCGAAGCGGCCCTTGAGCCCTGCGCTGTAGAAGGTGGCGGCGTTGGACGACTGGTCCGCGCCGAACAGGTCAATCGTCACGCTGTAATGGAAGTTGAGATAGCGCTGGATGGTTTCGAGGTCGATCACGTCCGCCGCGCGGACCTCGGCCGGGTCCCGGATATCGCGTTCGCGCATCACTTCGCAGGTGCGCTGAATCACGCGTGAGACGCCGGATTCGCCCACGAACATATGGTGGGCTTCCTCGGTCAGCATGAAGCGCGTGGTGCGCGCCAGCGGATCGAAACTGGATTCGGCCAGCGCGCAAAGCTGGAACTTGCCGTCGCGGTCGGTGAAGTAAGTGAACATGAAGAAGGCCAGCCAGTCGGGCGTGCGCTCATTGAAGGCGCCGAGGATACGGGGGTTGTCCTCGGCGCCGGAGCGGCGCCCGAGCAGCGCTTCGGCTTCTTCCCGCCCGTCGCGGCCGAAGTGGCGGTGCAGCAGGTAGACCATGGCCCACAGGTGGCGGCCTTCCTCCACATTGACCTGGAACAGGTTGCGCAAGTCGTACAGGGAGGGGCAGGTCATGCCGAGATGGCGCTGCTGCTCGACCGAGGCCGGCTCGGTGTCGCCCTGGGTGACGATGATGCGGCGCAGGTTGGCGCGGTGCTCGCCCGGCACCTCCTGCCAGGCCGCCTCGCCCTTGTGCTCGCCGAATTGGATGCGGCGCGCGGGATCGGCGGGCTGGAGGAAGATGCCCCAACGGTAGTCCGGCATCTTGACGTGATCGAAGTGCGCCCAGCCGGAAGGATCGACCGAGACCGCGGTGCGCAGGTAGACATCGTGCTGGTGCGAGCCCTCTGGCCCCATGTCGCGCCACCAGTCGAGGAAAGCGGGTTGCCAGTGCTCCAGCGCGCGCTGGAGCACGCGGTCATCCGAAAGGTTGACATTGTTGGGGATCTTCTGGCTGTAGTCGATGCTCACGGGATGTCTCCTGGTTTTCTTTTTGTCTTCTTTTATCTTGTCTGTCGCGTGTTGCCTTGCGAGTGCCGGTTCAGACGCGGTCCCAGTCGAAACGGGCCTTGTTGCCCGAGCCGAAGACTTTGAGCGCGCCGTGCTCGCCAATGGCATTGGGCCGGTTGAAGATCCAGTTTTGCCAGGCGGTGAGGCGGCCGAAGATGCGGGTCTCCATGGTTTCCGCCGGCCCGAAGCGCAGGTTCGCTTCGAGCCCGGTCAGCGCGTCCGGCGACAGGCTTGCGCGCTCTTCGATGGCGATGCGGATCTCGTCTTCCCAGTCGATGTCGTCGGGCGTGGCGGTGACCAGCCCCAGAGAGGCGGCGCTGATGGCGTCGAGCGGCGCGCCGGCATGGTCCAGGACGGCCTGGATCGCGGCCTCATCCTGGTAGAAGCGCGCGGCCAGCCGCGTCAGTCCGTTGACCATCGGGTAGCGGCCAAAGTTGGCAGCGCAGGCGAACGCGCGCGGCGCGTCGTCCGGCGCGTCGGGCAGGTGCAGCATATAGCTGCGGTCGGCGGCCAGCGCCAGTTCCAGCAAGGTGCCGGCAAAGCACGAGTCCGGTTCGATCAGCGCGAACAGCGTGCGGGAGGAAACTTCCAGGCGCGCCAGCGTGCGCCGCAGCATGCCGATGGTCTCGCGCACGAACCAGTGGTCGGCATGCGCTTCCAGCAGGGCATCGGTGGCGAGGACCTGATGCGGGTCGCCTTCGGTCTTGAGAATCCAGATGCCGATGTCGAGATGATTGGCGCGCAGCGTGAGGATGGCGTCGTCGAACTCGCGCGCCATCTTCAGCGGCCACCAGTCGGCGCCAGCGGCGAGGATCTGTGCGAGCGTCTGCGGCTGCTGTTTGCGGGGGCCGAATACCGTTAGCGTCGCCTTGCGCGCAGCCGGGTCCAGGTGTACCTGGACGGTGTCATAGTGGTAGCCGTGCGCGTCCTGGCTGCGCGACAGCGGCGTGAGCCGTACGCCCGGCTGGTCCGCTGGGCGGTCGCTGTTGGCGGCGAGCGCAAGCGCGCGCTGCTGCACGTGCTCGGCGAAGCGCGCCGGCTTCACCACGGCATCGACCAGCTTCCACTCGAGCGCCCTGTGCCCGCGCACACCCTCGGTGGTGGTGCAGAAGATGTCGGCATGGTCGCGCCGCACGCGGCGCTTGTCGGTGACGCGTGTCAGGCCGCCGGTGCCCGGCAGCACGCCGAGCAGCGGCACTTCGGGCAGGCTGACCGCCGAGGAGCGGTCATCGACCAGCACGATTTCGTCGCAGGCCAGGGCAAGCTCATAGCCGCCGCCGGCGGTGGTGCCGTTGCAGGCCGCGATGAATTTCAGGCCTGAGTAGCGGCTGGCGTCCTCGATGCCGTTGCGGGTTTCGTTGGTGAACTTGCAGAAGTTCACCTTCCAGGCATGGGACGACTTGCCGAGCATGAATATGTTGGCGCCAGAGCAGAAGATGCGTTCCTTGGCGCTGGTGAGCACCACGGTACGCACCTCGGGGTGCTCGAAGCGGATGCGCTGCAGGGCATCGTGCAGTTCGATATCCACGCCGAGGTCGTAGGAGTTCAGCTTGAGCGCATAGCCGGGCCGCAGGCCGCCGTCCTCGTCGACATCCATGGAGAGCGTGGCGACCGGGCCGTCGAACGCCAGTTTCCAGTGGCGATACGTCGCGGGGTCGCGTTCGAAAGTGATGGGGGGATGCGCGGTGGTGGCAGGGACGGCCGGGGCGGACATTGATGTCTCCTTTATGCACTATATTGTCGATCATCCTTTGTGATGAAATATAGTGCACAAATCCGGGCGGCGCAATCCTTGTGCGATAACTTTCAGGCCGGGCTGGCGCGCCGGGCGGCAGCCAGCGCCGCCGCTCAGGTGCCCAGCACGCGGAGCTGGGCGCGCAGCGCCTGCAGGGAGGTGTTGGGATCCTGGCCGCTGGTGTCAATCGTCACATCGGCGCGCGAGTAGAGCGGGGTGCGCGCCTGCAGGATGCGGCGCAAATCGTCCATGGCCTCCCGGTTGCCTTCCATCGGGCGCATATCACCTTGCGCCACCACGCGCGCCATATGCTCCTCGGGCGAAGTCTTTACCCAGACCGTGTAGCAGCGCGCCAGCAGCAGGTTGAAGGTGGAGGGCTCCGAGACCAGGCTGCCTGGCGTGGCAAGCACCATGCGCTCGTGCTCGCGCAGCACGCGTTCGAGTGCGCGCATCTCGTAGCGGCGGTAGGCCGCCTGTCCGTACAGCGAGTGAATCTCTGCCAGGCTTGCGCCGGCTTCCTGCTCGATGACGCCGTTCAGCTCCACGAAGGGTACTTCCATTGCCGCCGCTAGCGCCCGCCCGAGGGTGGACTTGCCCGCGCCGCGCAGCCCAATCAAGGTGATACGGCGATGACGCATGTCATGGGACGCGGACGGCGCCAGCGCGTGATGGCAGGCTTCGCGCACGCGCGCCAGGTCACCGGCGGGCAGTTGCGCCAGCCATTGCACCAGTTGCGAGAATTCGGAGGCCGGCTGGCCGCCGGGGGCATGCTGCGTTTCCATCTCCGCCAGCACCACCGGCAGGGGCACGTCGAGCGCGCGCGCGACCTGCCGCAGCAGCAGCACGGAAGCATTGCCGGTACCGGTTTCCAGGTTGGCAAGATAGCGTTCGGAAACCTCCGCGCCGCGAGCCAGGTCCTTGCGCGACATGCCACGCGCCGCTCGCAGCGAGCGAATGCGCTCCCCGAGTTGCGTCAGGTAGGGATCGCGCTCGCCGGCGGCGCGGGAGTCGGAGGAGTCTGAGCCCAGCAGGGGATCTGGATCGCGGCGCATGGACGGCTTTTACGTGTCAATGAGATCCGGGAGGCATCCGGATCGGGGTTGCGATTATAAGGGACGGTACGCTCGTGTCATATAGTGCATTACTCTGCTTGCATAATAGTTGATATGCAATAAAATGCATCAACAAAAGAAAGAAGAGAAGACACAACAAATACCTGACTCCGTTTCCCCATGACCAAGCGTGACCCGGGGGACGGCATCGAGGAGTGGAGACATGACGCCCCCTGTTGCATCCCCGTCCCCGTCCCCGGTGGCCGGTGCGGGTTTGCCGCCGGCTGCCGTCGCAGTGCCGCCGGCACGGTACAACGCGGCCGCGGACCTGCTGACGCGCAACCTCACCGCCGCCCGCGCCGGCAAGATCGCCTATGTGGACGATGCCAGCACGCTCACCTTTGCCGCGCTCGACCAGCGCAGCAGGTGTTTTGCCGCCGCGCTGCTGGCGTCCGGTGTGCGGCCGGAGGAACGCTTGCTGTTGTGCGCCCTCGACACCACCGATTTCCCCACGGTATTCCTCGGGTGCCTGCTGGCTGGCGTGGTACCCGTGGCCGTGAACACCCTGCTGACGGTCGACGACTACGCTTATATGCTGGAGCACAGCGGCGCGCGCGCGGTAGTGGTGTCGGCGACGCTGGCAGCCACGATGCGCGAGGCCATCGGCAAGGCCGGCACGGATCCCGCGCTGATGCTGGCCGGGCCCGATGACGCATCCGCCGGCCCGGCGCCCAGCGTGGCCGGGATGGCAGGGCAGGGCGCACCGCTGGAAGGCGCTGCCGCCACGCGACCGGACGACATTGCTTTCTGGCTCTATTCCTCCGGCTCCACGGGGCGGCCGAAGGGCACCGTGCATACCCATGGCAACCTGTTCCATACCGCCGATCTCTATGCGCGCCAGGTGCTCGGCCTGCGTGAAGACGATGTGGTTTTTTCCGCGGCGAAGCTGTTCTTTGCCTATGGCCTGGGCAACGCGCTGACGTTCCCGCTCGCTGTTGGCGCCACCACGGTGCTGATGGCCGAGCGCACCACGCCGAAGGCTGTATTCCGGCGTTTGCGCGAGCACCGGCCCACGGTTTTCTGCGGCGTGCCGACGCTTTACGCAGGCATGCTGGCCGCAAGCGACCTGCCCGCGCGGGCGGAAGTCGCACTGCGGGTTTGCACCTCGGCGGGAGAAGCGCTGCCCAAGGATATGGGCGATCGTTTCCAGGCGCATTTCGGCTGCGACATCCTCGATGGGATCGGCTCCACGGAGATGCTGCACATCTTTCTCTCGAACCGTCCCGGCGACGTGCGCTACGGCACCACCGGCAAGCCGGTGCCCGGCTATGCGCTGAAGCTGCTCGACGAAGCGGGCCAGCCGTGTGCGCCGGGCGAGATCGGCGACCTCTTTATCAAGGGGCCGAGCGCCGCGCTGATGTACTGGGGGAACCGCGACAAGAGCCGCGACACCTTCGTTGGCGAATGGACCCGCAGCGGCGATAAATACCTGCAGGACGCGGACGGCTATTTCATCTACGCCGGGCGCAGCGACGACATGCTCAAGGTGGGCGGCATCTATGTCTCGCCATTCGAGGTCGAGGCGGTGCTAGCGCAGCACCCGGCCGTGCTGGAGGCCGCGGTGATCGGCGTGACCGATGCCGACGGGCTGGTCAAGCCCAAGGGCTTTGTGGTGATGCGCCCCGGCCACTCGTGGCATGAGGACATGGCGGCGGAGTTGCAGGTCTTTGTCAAGTCGCGGCTGGCCCCCTACAAATATCCGCGCCAGATCGAATGCGTGGCCGAGTTGCCGAAGACGGCCACCGGCAAGATCCAGCGTTTCCGCCTGCGCCAGAGCGAGGAGGCTGCGCAGGCCGGGGGCTGACAATCAAAGGCTGAGGCAAGAAACAAAGACATAAGCAAAGGCAAAAGCATGCAAAGCGAGTTGGTGGAAATTCCTTTCGACGGCCGCCGTATCCAGGTGGAAGTGCAGTGGCTGCGCCCGGACCGGCAGGAGCGCCCGCTGGTGGTCTTCCTGCATGAAGGGCTGGGTTCAATCAGCATGTGGCGCGACTATCCGGCCGCCCTGTGCGAGGCCGGCGATTTTCGCGGGCTGGTGCTGTCGCGCTATGGCTATGGCCGCTCCACGCCGCGTCCCGCGGAGGAAAAGTGGGGCGTCGACTTCATGCACCGGCAAGCGAGCGAGGCCTTGCCGGCGCTGTTCGATGCACTTCAGATCGGGCCCGGCCGCAGGCGCGGCATGCCCTGGCTGTTCGGTCACAGCGACGGCGGCTCGATCGCGCTGATCTACGCCGCCAGCTTCCCGCAGGCAATCGACGGGATCACCGTGCTGGCGCCTCACATCATGGTCGAGGACGTGTCGGTGAACAGCATCCGGGCCACCCGCGAAACCTACCTGCAGACCGATCTGCGCAGCAAGCTGGCGCGCCATCATGCCGACGTGGATTCGGCCTTCTGGGGCTGGAACGACATCTGGCTTGATCCCGCCTTCCGCGCCTTCGATCTGCGGCCCTCGCTGCCGCAATTGCGTTGCCCTGTGCTCGCCGTGCAAGGCGAAGACGACGAATACGGCACCATGGCACAGATTGAGGGTATCCATCGATATGCGCCACAAACCGTCCTGCTTAAACTCCCGCGATGCGGCCACTCGCCGCACCGCGACCAGCCAGGGCCGTTGACGGATGCGGCGGTCCGGTTTATAACGGCGCATACTTCATACCTAAAATAATTTCGCGCCCCCTGCACGTTAGCCTGCATTTCCAGCGATTCCGGCAGTTCGCGAAGTCCGCGATTGCCGCGAGTGGCCCGGAAGCCCGCAGGCCGGCGATGCCGGCCCAGGCGACGGAAGTCGGCTTGACCACCAGGAGACATCCATGCATCGCTTCACATCGCGCGGGCTGGCCCCCGCATGCCTTGCCATTGCTGCATCCTTCGCCTTCGCCGCGGGCGCCAGCGCCCAAGGCACCGGCAAGATCAAGGTTGGTTTCATGCTGCCCTACACGGGTACTTACGCCTCCCTCGGCAATGCCATCGAGAATGGCTTCAAGATGTACGTGCAGGAGCAGGGCGGCAAGCTGGGCGGGCGAGAGATCGAGTACTTCAAGGTGGATGACGAGTCCGATCCCGCCAAGGCGCCGGAGAACGCCACCAAGCTGATCAAGCGCGACCAGGTCGATGTGGTGGTAGGCACGGTGCACTCGGGCGTGCAGATGGGCATCGTCAAGGTAGCCAAGGAAAACAACACGCTGCTGATCATTCCCAATGCGGGCGTGGACGAAGCCACAGGCCCGCTGTGCGGCCCCAATATCTTCCGTTCTTCGTTCTCCAACTGGCAGCCGGGCTATGCCATGGGCCACGTGCTGGCCGAGCGCGGCATGAAGAAGGTGGTCACGCTGACCTGGAAGTACGCGGCCGGGGAGCAGTCGGTCAAGGGCTTCAAGGAAGCCTTCGAAGCCAAGGGCGGCAAGGTGGTGAAAGAGTTGAGCCTGCCGTTCCCCAACGTCGAGTTCCAGGCGCTGATCACTGAGGTGGCGTCGATCAAGCCCGATGCGGTGTTCGTCTTCTTTGCCGGCGGCGGCGCCGTGAAGTTCGTCAAGGACTGGGCCGCGGCGGGCCTCAAGGACAAGATCCCGCTCTACGCCTCGGGCTTCCTCACCGACGGCACACTGGAAGCGCAGGGCAATGCGGCGCAAGGCCTGGAAACCACGCTGCACTATGCCGACGGCCTGTCCAACGCGCGCGACAAGGGCTTCCGCCTGGAGTACGCCAAGACCTACAAGCTGCAGCCGGACGTGTACGCCGTGCAAGGCTACGACGCCGCCCAGCTGCTGGCCGCCGGCGCCGGCGCGGTGAAGGGCGACATGACAAAGAAGGCCGAGGTCATCAAGGCGATGGAGCAGACCAAGGTCGACAGCCCGCGCGGCGCCTTTACGCTGTCGAAGGCGCACAATCCGGTGCAGGATTTCTACCTGCGCAAGGTGGACGGCCGCGAGAACAAGGTCGGCGCGATTGCCGTAAAGGGGCTGGCCGATCCGGCGCGCGGTTGCCGTCTCTGAGCGGTTGAACGCCGTGGCCCGGCGCCGCTCCCGCGGCACCGGGCAGAAGTCCGGCCCGCCATGCCGTGTCCCGTCCGGGCCGGCAGCGGCGGAGCCGCATACCGCAACCGAGTTGCCGCTTTGCCGCATGGATATCCATGGATATCGTTTCCTTCTTCATACAGTGCCTTAACAGCATCCAGTACGGTTTGCTGCTCTTCCTCGTGGCGAGCGGCCTGACCCTGATCTTCGGCATCATGGGCGTGATCAACCTTGCCCACGGCAGCTTCTACATGCTGGGTGCCTACCTGGCCTTCACCCTGGCCGGGCTGACCGGCAACCTGTTGATCGCCATCCCGCTGGGCATCGTGCTGGCGGTGGCATTTGGCTATGTGCTGGAGTGGGTGTTTTTCAGCTACCTCTACGAGCGCGAGCATCTGCAGCAAGTGCTGATGACCTACGGCCTGATCCTGGTGTTCGAAGAGATGCGCAGCATCCTGGTGGACGACGACGTGCACGGCGTGGCGGTGCCGGCGATGCTCGACTGGGCGCTGCCGATCGGCAACGACATGACCTATCCGGTCTATCGCCTGTTTATCTCGGCGATCTGCCTGCTGGTGGCCGCGGCCATGTACCTGGTGATCCGCCGCACGCGGCTGGGCATGATGATCCGCGCCGGTGCCACCAACCGCGAGATGGTGCAGTCGCTGGGCATCAACGTCACGGTGCTGTACCGCTTCGTGTTCGCCCTCGGGGTGGCGCTGGCGGTGCTGGCCGGCATGATCGCCGCACCGGTGTCCTCGGTCTATCCCGGCATGGGCAGCCAGGTGCTGATCGTGTGCTTCGTGGTGGTGGTGATCGGCGGCATCGGCTCGGTCAAGGGGGCCATGGTGGCCTCGCTGCTGCTGGGTTTTGTCGACACGTTCGGCAAGGTGTTCTGGCAAGAGGCCTCCGGCGTGCTGATCTACCTGTTGATGGCACTCATCCTGCTCTGGAAACCCCAGGGCTTGTTCAAGGCGGGGTAAGGATATGCCGAGCGATATCAACGCACTGGACCGCCCGCTGCGAGCGCGTGGCGGATCCGCGCACTGGCTGGGCGGCCTGGGATGGCTGGCGGCTTTTGCCGTGCTGGCGGTGCTGCCGCTGTTGCTGAATGCGGACGGGCAACGTTTCTATATCGAGCTGCTCAGCAAGGTCATGATCATGGCCATCTTCGCGCTGTCGCTCCAATTGCTGATCGGCTACACCGGGCTGGTCAGCCTGGGCCACGCCGCCTACTTCGCCATGGCCGCCTATGCCACCGCGATGATGGCGCCGCAGGCCGGGCCGGGCAATGGCTGGCTCTTGCTGCTGGGCGCGCTTGGCGCGGCGGCGCTGCTGGCGCTGGTGGTGGGCGCGCTGGTGCTGCGCACGCGCGGCATCTATTTCATCATGGTCACGCTCGCCTTCGCCCAGATGGTTTACTTCGTGTTCCACGACACCAAGATCGCAGGCGGCAGCGACGGCACCTATATCTATTTCCGTCCCGAGTTCGGCTTGTTGGGGGCGCGGCCGTTCGATGTCAACGACGTCACGCATTTCTACTGGCTGGTGCTCGGCGCGCTGGCGCTGACGGTGGCCGGCCTGGCGGTGGTGCTGCGCTCGCGCTTCGGCCATGCGCTGGTGGGCATCAAGCATAACGAGCAGCGCATGCGCGCCGCCGGCTACGCCACCTACCGCTATCAGCTCGGCGCCTTCGTGGTGGCCGGCACGTTTGCCGGCCTGGCGGGCTATCTGTATGCCATCCAGTATGGCTTCGTCAATCCGGAGATCGCTTCCTGGCACCAATCCGGCAACGCCATGCTGATGGTGATCCTTGGCGGCGCCGGAAGCCTGGCCGGGGCGGTGCTGGGCGCCTTTTCCTTCGTGCTGCTCGCGGAATGGTTCAGCACGCTGACGAAGCACTGGCAACTGCTGATGGGCGGTTTCGTCATCGTGGCGGTGGCCTTGCTGCCACATGGACTGGTCAGCCTGGCGCGCGGGGTTGCGCGCCGGCGCCAAGGGGGATCCCGATGAATGCACCTGTCTTGTCGGCCCGCAAGCTGACCCGCCGCTTCGGTGGCCTCACGGCGGTGGGCGACGTGGATATCGACCTCGCCTTGCATGAGATCCATGCGGTGATCGGCACCAATGGCGCGGGCAAGTCGACGCTGATCAATATGCTGTCGGGCGAACTGCCGCCTTCGTCGGGCAGGCTGCAACTGCAGGGGCGCGACGTGACCGGCTGGTCGCAGCCGCGCCTGGCGCGCGAAGGCGTTGGCCGCAGCTACCAGCGCAACAATATCTTCCTGCCACTGACGGTGCGCGAGAACTGCCGGCTGGCGGCCCAGTCGCGCGCGCAGCGGGCCTGGCGGCTATGGGAAGACGCGCAGCGCTGCCGCACCAGCCGCGCGCTGGGCGACGAGGCGCTGGAGTGCGCCGGCCTGGCGGGTTGTGCCGATACCGTCGCCACGGCCTTGTCGCATGGCCAGAAGCGCCAACTCGAGGTCGCCATGTGCCTGGCCACCCAACCTACCGTGCTGCTGCTGGATGAGCCGCTGGCGGGCATGGGCGCGGAGGAGTCGGCCCGCATGCTGGCCCTGTTGCGCTCGCTGCGCGATGGCCATGCGGTACTGCTGGTCGAGCACGACATGGAGGCGGTCTTCTCGGTCGCCGACCGTATCACTGTGATGGTCAACGGCGCCGTTATCGCCTCGGGCGAACCGGACGCGATCCGCGTCAACCGCGAAGTCCAGCAGGCTTATCTTGGCGAAGAGGGCGAGGAGGGGGCGGCGACCCCCGTGCAAGCGGCGCCACGCAGGGAGCAAGCGGCATGAGCGCGATGATTCAAGCGAGCGGCGTGCACGCCTGGTATGGCAGCAGCCATGTCCTGCGCGGGGTCGATTTCAGCGTTGGCGCGGGCGAGACCGTGGGATTGCTCGGGCGCAACGGCATGGGCAAGAGCACGTTGCTGCGCACCTTGCTGGGCCATGTGCGGCAGCGCGAGGGTACCATTCTTGCCGCCGGGCGCGACGTTTCGCGCGCGCAGCCTTATGAGGTGGCGCGCCTGGGAGTGGCCTATGTGCCCGAAGGGCGCGGGATTTTCCCCAACCTCTCCGTGCGCGAGAATCTGGTGATGGCGGCGCGCAAGGGCCCGTCAGGACGGCTGGACTGGGACGAGGCAAGGGTGCTGGATCTCTTTCCGCGTCTCAAGGAGCGCCTTGGCCATGGCGGGCAACAGCTTTCCGGCGGCGAGCAGCAGATGCTGTCGATCGGGCGCGCCCTGATGACGAATCCCGACTGCCTGATCCTGGACGAGGCGACCGAAGGCCTGGCGCCGCGTATCGTCGCCGAGATCTGGCAGGTCATTGCCACCGTGCGTGCCACCGGCATTGCCTCCGTGGTGGTGGACCGCAACTACCGCACGGTACTGGCCAATGCCGACCGCGTGGTGGTGCTGGAGAAGGGCGCGGTTGTCATGAACGGTCCCGCCGCGGAACTGGCGGTGCAACCGGGCCTGCTGGATCGCTATTTAGGCGTCTAATTGTGCCTAAAAAGACACAAATTGTGGTGGTGTAGCAACGGCAAGGCGCATGCATGGCTCCGCCAGGTTTGTGGTTCAGGGCGCGCAAAGCGCTTGACCGACCGGGACTTCCCTCTCATGCTTGATGCGTCATCAGCATATGGCAGGTTTCCAGGCAGGATGCTCCCCAGTGGTCGTCACCCGGCACTTCATCTAGAATGGCGCGCGTTTGTGCAATGCAATAGCGGCGCGGTGCCGTTGCGCCTGATCAGGCGCACAAGCCGTGTGCCGAGGGTGTTGCGCGAGCCCTTCAACCAGACCTTTATCCATGACCCAGCCCGCAACCACCAGTCATTATTTTGTAGAAAGTCCCAGCAGGCGTGCGCTGGTGATCGGGGCGATCGGCGTCGTCTTCGGCGATATCGGTACCAGCCCGCTGTATGCGTTAAAGGAGTGCTTCAGTAGCGAGCATGGCATTCCCTTCAGCGACGCGGCCGTGATGGGCATCATTTCCATGCTGTTCTGGGCGATGATCATCGTGGTGTCGCTCAAGTACGTGATGTTCGTCATGCGTGCCGACAACGACGGCGAGGGCGGCATCCTGGCCCTGATGGCACTGGCGCTGCGCACCGCCGCGCCGCGTTCGCGGATGGCGAAACTGCTGATGATGTTCGGCATCTTCGGCGCCTGCATGTTCTATGGCGACGCGGTGATCACGCCCGCGATCTCGGTGCTGTCCGCCGTCGAGGGCCTGGAAATCGCCGCGCCCGGGCTTTCTCACTTTGTCATACCGATCACCCTGGTGATCCTTGTGGCCCTTTTCATGATCCAGCGCAGCGGCACCGCCGCGGTGGGCAAGCTGTTCGGGCCAATCATGATGGTGTGGTTCGTGGCGCTCGGCGCGCTGGGCGTGTACCACATGGTGCATGCGCCCGGTATCCTGATGGCGGTGAATCCGTACTATGGGGTCATTTTCCTGATGGAGCATTCGCTCCAGGCCTTCGTGGTGCTCGGCTCGGTGTTCCTGGTGCTGACCGGCGCGGAAGCGCTCTATGCCGACATGGGCCACTTCGGCATCCGTCCGATCCGCATGGGCTGGTTCGCGGTGGTGATGCCGTGCCTGATGCTCAACTATTTCGGCCAGGGTGCCATGCTGCTGCAGAACCCCGAAGCCATCAGCAACCCGTTTTACCTGATGGTGCCGCAGCCTTTGCTGATCCCCATGGTGCTGCTGGCCACCTGCGCGACGGTGATTGCCTCGCAGGCGGTGATCTCGGGGGCCTTCTCGCTGACCAGCCAGGCCATCCAGCTTGGCTTCGTGCCGCGCATGCGCATCCGCTATACTTCGGACGCGGAAATCGGCCAGATCTACCTGCCGGTCATCAACTGGCTTCTGCTGGTGCTGGTGGTGATCGTGGTGGTGGCCTTCAAGAAGTCCGATAATCTGGCGGCTGCGTACGGCATCGCGGTGACCACCACCATGGTGATCACCACTTTCCTCGCCGCCGTGGTCATGCGCAATGTGTGGAAATGGAACCCGGTGCTGGTGACGCTGATCGGCCTGACGTTCCTGCTGGTCGACCTGGCCTTCTTCTCCGCCAACCTGCTGAAGATCGCCGAGGGCGGCTGGTTCCCGCTGTTGATGGGCGGCAGCGCCTTCTTCCTGCTGATGACCTGGCACAGCGGCCGCAAGCTGCTGCGCGCGCGCAGCCTGGAGGATGGCATTCCGCTCGAGCCCTTCATCGGCGGCCTGCTGGCTCACCCACCGCACCGGGTCGAAGGGACGGCCGTCTTCCTGACCGGCAATACGGAGTCGGTGCCGGTCTCGCTGCTGCACAACCTCAAGCACAACCGCGTGCTGCATGAACGCGTGGTGTTCCTGAGCTTTGTGACGCGCGACGTGCCCTACGTGGACGACGATCATCGCCTCACGTGCAAGGACCTTGGCGGCGGCGTGTTTATCCTCAAGTCAGAATACGGCTTCAAGGAAACACCGGACGTGCAGCGGGTGCTGGACCTGGCCCAGCGCAAGCTCAATATGCAGTTCGAGTTGATGGAGACGTCGTTCTTCATCGCCCGCGAGTCGGTCATTCCTTCAAAGCTGCCGGGCATGTCGATGTGGCGCGAGAGCTTGTTCGCCTGGATGCATCAGAACGGTGCCAAACCTTCGGATTTCTTCCAGATCCCGGCCAACCGGGTGGTGGAGCTTGGTACCAAGGTGGAGATCTGACGCCAGGTTTGAGGGCTCGCATGCGCTGACGAGCCACCGCCGTGCAAACTGAATGTTTGATGCCCTATGGCTACAAGATCGGTCAATTCCTGGGTCTTGTAGCCATAGGGCATCTTTTTTTGATTTGATGTCTGTTGTCCACCGGCTACAACAGGTCACACGCAACCGGCATTATGACGGAGCTACCCTTTGACCCGGACAGCACCTATCGAACTCTCGCTTGAACCACTTACGCGTGCAAAAGGGCCCAAACGGTCCATGGATAGCTGGCTGTAAGCTAGCTTCTGCCGTATCGGTAGCCGGCGCACGTTTGCTCCTGGCTACGTGTTGCCCCGGAATCAGCGATGCGCTAGTATGTATATACGTTAATGTATATCAAAGGAGGGGGCGGTGAACCTGCAAATCGCGAAATGGGGCAATAGCCTCGCGCTACGTATCCCCGCTGATTACGTTCGCCACGCTGGTCTCAAGGAGGGCGACCAAGTGCAGGCCAACCTGACCGTGGATGGCGGTATAAGCATTCGCGCGGCCAAATGGGACCGGAAGGCTTTCGCGCAAGAACTGGAGTCGACTCGCGAGGCGATGCCGATGACGGAGTCGGTCATGAAGGAGTTGCGGCACGGAGCGCGCTACTAATGGTGTACGTTGACACGAGTGTACTGGTGGCGCTCTGCGTGAATGAGCCAATGAGTCCCGCTGTTTCGCAGTGGTACGCGGCGTGTACCGAAGAAATGGCCTCTGCCGCGTGGTGTGTTACCGAATTCGCGAGCGCCCTTGGCATCAAGCAGCGGACAAAACAACTGTCGGTCGAACAGGGGGCATCTGCATGGCAGGCATTCGAACGCCTGTGTGCTGGCGACCTACAGTTACTGCCAGTCGAACCGCAGACATTCCATCGCGCTGCAGTGCTAACCCTGGATGCGTCCGCGGGGCTCCGTGCGGGCGATGCGCTGCACCTTGCCTCTGCGCTGGATGCCAAGGCTAAGACCATGGCGACGCTCGATGACGTGCTGGCCCGCAATGCGAAGCGAATGAAGATTAATCCGCTCGAGTTTTGAGCGCCGCCTGGCGGGGCGCTCCCTATCGCCTACCTCGCAGATTCACGTCTCCAAGGGGTAACTCCGTCATAATGCCGCACACGCAACAAAAGAAGCCCCTGTGCATGGCACAGGGGCTTTTATCCACGGGCGCCTGACGCTCAGCGCTTGAGCTTGGCGAACGCCGCCGCCATCGCGCCGGACGGCTCCGCTTCGCGGCGCTGGCCGCCGAAGCCCTTGCCCTGGCCGGGGCGCTGCCCCTGTCCCTGGCGCGGGCCGTTGCCGCGGTCCGATTGTCCCGCGCGGGCCGGGCCCTGGCCGGGCTCGTCGTCCAGGCGCATGGTCAGGCCGATACGATTGCGCTTGACGTCCACCTCCATCACCTTGACCTTGACGATCTGGCCGGCCTTGACCGCCTCGTGCGCGTCCTTGATGAACTTGGTGGAGAGGGCGGAGATGTGGACCAGGCCGTCCTGGTGCACGCCGATATCGACGAATGCGCCAAAGGCCGCGACGTTGGTGACAACGCCTTCGAGCACCATGCCGGGTTGCAGGTCCTTGATGTCCTCCACGCCGTCCTGGAACGTCGCGGTCTCGAACTCGGGACGCGGGTCGCGGCCGGGCTTCTCCAGTTCGGAGAGAATGTCGCGTACCGTCGGCAGGCCGAAGGTCTCATCGGTGAAGGTCGTCGGCGACAGGCCGCGCAGCGCGTCGCGGTTGCCCATCACGTCGGGCAGGCCCTTCTTGATATGGTCGAGGATGCGCTTGACCACGGGGTAGGCTTCCGGGTGCACCGAGGAGCGGTCCAGCGGATTGTCGCCATCGTTGACGCGCAGGAAGCCGGCGGCTTGTTCGAACGTCTTGTCGCCCAGGCGCGGCACCCTTTTCAGCGCATCGCGGTTGGCGAATGCGCCGTTGGCATCGCGGTACTCGACGATATTGCGCGCGAGCACAGTGTTCAGGCCCGATACGCGCGCCAGCAGCGGGGCCGAGGCGGTATTCACGTCCACGCCCACGGCATTCACGCAATCCTCCACCACGGCGTCCAGCGCGCGCGCCAGCTCGCGCTGGTTGACGTCATGCTGGTACTGGCCCACGCCGATCGACTTCGGGTCGATCTTGACCAGCTCGGCGAGCGGATCCTGCAAACGGCGCGCGATCGAAACCGCACCGCGGATCGACACGTCCAGATCGGGGAATTCCTTGGCCGCCAGTTCGGATGCGGAGTACACCGAGGCGCCGGCTTCGCTGACCACGATCTTGGTCAGCTTGGCCTCGGGCAGCTGTTTCATCAGGTCCTGCACCAGCTTGTCGGTCTCGCGGCTGGCCGTGCCGTTGCCGATCGAGACCAGCATCACATTGTGCTGCTTGGCCATGCGCGCCAGCGTGGCGAGCGAGCCGTTCCAGTCTCGGCGCGGCTCGTGCGGGTAGATGGTGGCGGTGTCGATGAGCTTGCCGGTGGCGTCGACCACGGCCACCTTGCAGCCGGTGCGGATGCCCGGGTCGATGCCCATCACCGACTTCGGACCGGCCGGCGCGGCCAGCAGCAGTTCGTGCAGGTTGCGGCCGAACACCTTGATGGCTTCGCTCTCTGCGCTTTCGCGCAGTTGCGTCAGCAGCTCGGTCTCGAGGTGCGGCTGCACCTTGACGCGCCAGCACCAGCGGCACACGTCGGCCAGCCACTTGTCGGCGGGACGGTTCTGGTTCTGGATGCCGACGTGGCGGGCGATCATGCCTTCGCACGGGTGCGGCACCATGGCGTCCTGTTCCTCGCCCAGGCCGAGCTTGACCATCAGCACGCCCGCATTGCGGCCGCGGAACAGTGCCAGCGCGCGGTGCGACGGAATAGTGCGGATGGTCTCGCTGTATTCGTAGTAGTCGCGGAATTTCTCTTCCTCCGCGCCTTCCTTGCCTTCCATCACGGACGAACTCACCACGCCGTTGTTCCACAGATGTTCGCGCACCTTGCCGAGCAGTTCGGCGGTTTCGCCGAATTGCTCCGACAGGATGTCGCGCGCGCCGTCGAGTGCGGCCTTGACGTCAGGCACGCCGCCATCGGCGGTGGGATTGCCGTTGACATACTTGGCAGCCTCGGCCTGCGGGTCCAGCGTGGGATCGGCCAGCAGGGCAAGGGCCAGCGGCTCGAGCCCGCACTCGCGCGCGATCTGGGCACGGGTGCGGCGCTTAGGCTTGTAGGGCAGGTACAGATCTTCCAGGGCCTGCTTGGTCTCGGCGCCTTCGACGGCTGCGCGCAGTTCGGGCGTCAGCTTGCCTTGCTCCTCGATGGAAGCGAGGATGGTGGCGCGGCGCTCTTCCATCTCGCGCAGGTAAAGCAGGCGCTCTTCCAGGTTACGCAGATGCGTGTCGTCCAGGTTGCCGGTGACCTCCTTGCGGTAGCGCGCAATGAAAGGCACGGTCGCGCCTTCGTCGAGCAGTTCCACGGCCGCGGCCACCTGGCGGGGTTGGACGGAGAGTTCGGCCGCGATGAGCGACACGATCTTTTGCATGACGGAAGCTGGCAGATTGGACATCAGGAAAACAGTCGGTCGAAAGCGGGGCATTTTGCCACAAGCTTGCCGCAGCGCGGCGCGGTGTTCAGGGCAGAGCACAGCCGGCGTTCCGGCGGAGGCTGGCCAGGCATCAATAAGCCGCCGTGCCCTGGGGTAAGAAGCGGGGCGGATGTTAGAATCCGGGCATGATCGTCAAGCCACATCCGGCCCCACTCGCGGCCGCGTTATCCGACTGCTCCGCCACCCCGGCCAAGGCCCGCTCTCTGTCCGCGCAGGCGCGGCTTGCCTTGCTGTGCGCCGGCCTGGCGGTGTTGCTCATGCCAATGCGCGGCCACGCGCAGGCGGCCTCGGGCGCCGCGCAGGCCCCTGCCCAGGCAACTGAGGCGCAAGCGCCGCAGCCGCCGTCGCGGGATTTCGCCGCGGAGCGCAAGGCCATCGTCGATTCGCGTGCCTGGACCAATTATCGCTACGGCAAGGCGGAGCACGATTGTTACAACAGTTTTTTTGTTACGCACTGCATCGACAAGGCCAAGGATGTGCGGCGCGAGGAACTGCAGGTGCTGCGCAAGCGGGAACTGGAGGTTGGAGAAGCGGAGCGCGCCTTCAAGGCGGTCGAACGCGACCAGGCACAGGCCATCAAGCGTGCCGAGTACGAAGCCGGCCAGCCTGCCCGCGAAGCCAACGAACGCGCCAGCCGCGAGAGTTTCGAGCGCAAGCAGCAGGAACAGCAACTGCGCGATGCGCAGCATCAGGCCGATGCTCCGCAGCGTGCCACCAATGCCGAGGCTTACAACAAGAAGCAGGCTGACTTCAATGCGCGTGTCAAGGCCGCGCAGGAGCAGGGCGCGCAGCAGGCCAGGCAGCGGCAGGAAAATGTAAAGGCGTTCGAGGCGAAGCAGCGCGAAGCCGAACAACGGCAAAAAGACGTCGACGAGCGCCGCGCCAAGGCCAAGGAACAGCAGGGGCAGGCCACGACGCCGCGTCCCTTCGGTTTCTGAGCGGTGCGAGCCGCGCCCACAGCCGGGGGCAATACCGGCGACAATGGCCGGTGCAAGACGACGCGACGCGCCACGCGGTGCCAGCGTCGGAAGCCATACCGGCCCGCCGGCGCCAGCGCCGGCTTTGATCGGGGGAGCCCATGGACCGCAACCTGAATACCTTATCGCGGCAGATCATGGAGTTGCAGATCGAACACCGCGATCTCGATTACCTGATCGACCGCATGGCGGCTGACGCCACGCACGACGAGCTGCAGTTGCGGCGCCTGAAAAAGCGCCGCCTCAAGCTCAAGGATGCGATTACCTTGCTCCAGCTTCAGCTCGAGCCGGACGTGCCCGCCTGATTCCCCTTGTCCACGGGCCGTCGCTGAAACGGCCCGCCATAAAGCCTCGCCTTGCCCGCCTCCGACGAAGACCTTTCCGCCACGCCCGCGGTCCCCGTAACGACCACTACGTCCGCTGCGGCCGACACGCCAGATACGCCCGCAATGCCGGCCGCCGGCGGTACCGTGCCGTCCGGCGCCGCGGTATCGCATGCCGCCGAACTGGCTACCATCTTCGCCCCGACCGGGACCCTGGCGCAGGGCATTGAAGGCTACCGCCCGCGTGAGGCGCAAGAGCGCATGGCCGAGGCCGTGGCCAGCGCGATCGAGCGCGCCGACACGGTCATCGTCGAGGCCGGTACCGGTACCGGCAAGACCTTTGCCTATCTGGTCCCCGCCATGTTGTGGGGCGGCAAGGTCATCCTCTCCACCGGTACCAAGAACCTGCAGGACCAGCTCTTCCTGCGTGATATCCCCACGGTGCGGCGCGCACTCAATGTGCCGGTGTCGGTCGCGCTGCTCAAGGGGCGGGCCAACTATCTCTGCCACTACCATCTGGAACGCGCCGAAATCCAGGGCCGCCTGGCCTCGCGGCAGGACGCCGCATGGCTGCGCGAGATCGCCCGGTTTGCCAAGGTGACGTCCACGGGCGACAAGGCCGAGCTTGCCTCGGTGCCGGAAAACGCGCCGGTATGGCAACTGGTCACTTCGACTCGCGACAATTGTCTCGGCACGGAGTGCCCGAACTACAAAGAGTGCTTTGTCATGCGCGCGCGCAAGGAGGCGCAGCAAGCCGACCTGGTGGTGGTCAACCATCACCTGTTTTTTGCCGACGTCGTACTGCGCGACACGGGCATGGCGGAGCTGCTGCCGGCGGCCAACACAGTGATCTTCGACGAGGCGCACCAGTTGCCGGAGACGGCCACGCTGTTCTTTGGCGACAGCCTGTCGACCAGCCAGTTGCTGGAGCTCGCGCGGGATACCGTGGCCGAAGGCCTCTCGCACGCGCGGGACGCCGCCGACTGGGTGCGCATCGCGGCACCCCTGGAGCGTGCCGCGCGGGATTTGCGGCTGGCCTTTACCAAGGACAATGCGCGCCTGGCGGTGAACCAGATCGAAGCGGATCCGCGCATCAGCAAGCCCTTTTTTGAGACGCTAGATGCACTCGAAAGTGCGCTGGGGGAGTTCGTGACCCTGCTGGAAAGCCAGGCAGAGCGTGCCGAGTCGCTGGAGCAGTGCCACCGCCGCGCGGTGGAGCTCGATCAGCGCCTGGCCGCCTGGCGCAGCGAATCCAAGGCCGCGCCGCAGCCCGCCGCGACCGGTGAGGCGCAAGATGGCGCAGTGGCGGCCCCTGTAGCCGCCTTCGGGCCGGACACGGTGCGCTGGGTGGAGGTGTTCTCCCACACGGTGCAGTTGCACCGCACCCCGTTGTCGATCGCGCCGATCTTCACGCGTCAGCGTGAAGGCCACCCGCGAGCCTGGGTATTTACCTCGGCCACGCTCTCGGTGAAGGGCAATTTCAGCCACTACGCTGCCCAGCTCGGGCTGGACAAGGACAGGTCGCTGACCTTGCCAAGCCCGTTCGACTACGCCGAGCAGGGCCTGCTCTACGTGCCGCGAGACCTGCCGGCGCCGCAGTCGCCCCAATTCACGGAAGCGGTGGTGCAAACCGCGCTGCCGCTGATCGAGGCGGCGGGCGGTCGCGCCTTTCTGCTCTGCACCACGCTGCGGGCGGTGCAGCGCGCCTCCGATATGCTTTACGAGGCCTTCGCCGAGCGCGGCCTGGCGCTACCCCTGCTGGTCCAGGGCCAGGCCAGCCGCACAGAACTGCTCGATCGTTTCCGTGAGCTTGGCAATGCGGTGCTGGTCGGCAGCCAGAGTTTCTGGGAGGGCGTCGACGTGCGTGGCGAGGCGCTGTCACTGGTGATCATCGATAAACTGCCGTTTGCGCCACCCGACGATCCCGTGCTGGCGGCACGCATGGAAGTGCTGCAGAAAAAAGGCCTGAGCCCGTTCGCCGTGCACCAGTTGCCGCATGCGGTGATCACGCTCAAGCAGGGCGCGGGGCGCCTGATCCGCTCCGAGACAGACCGTGGGGTGCTGGTGATCTGCGATACCAGACTGGTGGAGAAGCCCTATGGCCGCCAGATCTGGCAGAGCCTGCCGCCCTTCAAGCGGACGCGCGAGGCCGAGACCGTGATCCGCTTCCTGGAATCGATCCGGGACGGCGGGGAGGCGCCAGCGGCGGGCCAAGGGGGCGAAGCGAAGGCCGATTGAGCAGGCAACAAAAAGCCCGGTCGAAACCGGGCTTTTTGTTGCCGGGGCTTGCGCCGCCGGCATATTCAAATGCATGTCTGCCGTTCAGAACACTTCCCACCAGGACTTGTCCTTGCGGCGTTCTCCATACTTGATGTAATCGCTGTTGGGGAAGTTCTTTTCCATCACGCGGGCGGTATCGTCGCGCAGATCCTTCATGCCCAGCGAGTCGTAGGAACGGATCATGATGTACAGCGCTTCTTCGTTGGCCGGGGCGCCATCATATTCCTTGAGCGCCTGCTGGGCGCGGTTGGCGGCGGCCAGGTAGGCGCCACGCTTGTAGTAGTAGCGTGCCGCATGGACCTCGTGCTGGGCCAGGGCGTTCACGATGTACTGCATGCGCGCGGCGGAATCCGGCGTGTACTTGCTGTCAGGGAAGCGCGTGACGAGGGTGTTGAATGCGTCATACGCGGCGCGCGCGGCCTTGGGGTCGCGCTCGCTCAGGTCCTGGCCGGAAAAGCGGCCGAGCCAGCCCAAATTATCATTGAAGTTGATCAGGCCCTTCAGGTAATAGGCATAATCCACGTTCGGGTGATTCGGA
The DNA here is from genome assembly GCA_000955785.1 of Burkholderiaceae bacterium 16. Taxonomy (GTDB): domain Bacteria; phylum Pseudomonadota; class Gammaproteobacteria; order Burkholderiales; family Burkholderiaceae; genus Cupriavidus. The sequence continues at coordinate 69,670 of JYOD01000107.1, read as the reverse complement.
TGCAACTGGATGAAGCGGTCAACCGAGGCCAGGGCCGCGGCGGTTTCGCCATCCTTGTAGCTGGCGTAGGCGGAATCGATCTGCGCCTGCTGCGCGAAACGGCCGAAGGGGTAACGTCCTTCCAGCTTATCGTACAGCTTGACTGCACGAGTGAAGTCGCCGGAATCGAGTGCGTCCTTGGCTTCCGAATATAATTTGTTAGCCGACCAGCCGGCAGTTTCGTCTGGTTGATCCGACAGCAGGCCGCACGCCGATAGCATGACGCAGCCGCCTGCGAGCAGAATCGCTCCAATTCTTGCGCGCCAGTTGGCGCGCTTCATGCTCATCGATTGCATGGGCAACATATCCCGGATGAAAAATAGCGTCAAGCATTATAGCCCAAGCCCCTTGCCGGCAACCGCCGCCAAGGGCATCGCGCAGCAAGCTGCCGATTCAGCCGACACTTTGAACGAAGTGGAGGACCTGGAAGACCTGACCGATGTGGCCGCGCTAGGCGGCCTGGAGGCTGGTGCGCAGGCATCGCCGATCGAGTTGGAAATGCAGCAAGTGGAGTTTGAGGTGGATGGTACATCACATGGCGAGCGCCTCGATAAATTGCTGGCCCGCCATCTCAGCGGATTTTCGCGCAGCCGCCTGCAGCAATGGATCGAGAGCGGCGCGGTGCTGGTCGACGGCGAGGTACGCCGCTCGAAGGCTTCGGTGCAGATGGGCGAGCGCGTCGTGGTGCGGCCGCAGGCCCCGGCCGAATCGCGCGCCTTCGTGCCGGAGGACGTGCCGCTCGAGGTGGTGTACGAGGACGCGGCAATGCTGGTCATCGACAAGCCCGCCGGGCTGGTGGTGCATCCCGCTGCCGGCAACTGGGGCGGCACAGTGCTCAACGGCCTGCTGCACCGCTATCCCGAGGCCGTGGGCCTGCCGCGCGCCGGCATCGTCCACCGGCTCGACAAGGAAACCTCCGGGCTGATGGTGGTGGCGCGCACGCTTACCGCCCAGACCGACCTCGTGCGCCAGTTGCAGGCGCGTACCGTCAAGCGTACCTATCTGGCGCTGGTGTGGGGCGAGACGCCCGAATCGGGCACCATCGATGCGCCGATCGGCCGCGATCCACGCGAGCGGATCCGCATGGCGATCGTGCTCACCAACAGCGGCAAGCCTTCGCGCACCCATTTCCGCACGCTGGGCACGGTGCCGCTCGGGCGCGGCCATGTCTCGATGGTGATGTGCCAGCTCGAAACCGGCCGCACGCACCAGATCCGCGTGCATTTCGAATCGATCGGCCATCCCCTGGTCGGCGATCCGGTCTACCATCGCGCCGCGACCCAGCGCGGCCAGCGCCCGGCCATCAAGGCGCCGCTGCCGGTGCCGCTGGGGCGCCAGGCGCTGCACGCGTTCCGGTTGGGGCTGGTGCATCCGACGACCGGCAAGTCCATGTCGTGGGAGGCGCCTCCGCCCGACGACCTGCAGGCATTGATCGAAGCGCTTGATTTCGACCGCGTCGATGATGAGGGCGAGGATGACGGCTGGGTGGAGGGCGAGGACGGCGCATGGGAGTACGGCGATGACGACTGAGGCGCCGTGGCTGGTTCCTGACTGGCCGGCCCCGGCGCGGGTGCGCGCATTGTCCACCACCCGTCAGGGCGGCTTGAGCCAGGCCCCTTACGGCCTGGCGGACGGCAGCCCGGGCGGGCTTAACCTGGGCACCCATGTGGGCGACGATCCCTCGGCGGTCGCTGGCAACCGGGCGCGCCTGGCCGCGCGGCTGCCGGCCGCGCCAGGCTGGCTGGAGCAGGTGCATGGCTGCGCGATCGCCACCGAGGACCAGTTCGCGGCCGATGGCGTGGTTCCACAGGCGGACGCAAGCATTGCCACGACCCCTGCGCGGGTCTGCGCCGTAATGACCGCGGATTGCCTGCCGGTGCTGCTCTGCGATCGCGCCGGCACGGTGGTGGGCGCGGCGCACGCTGGCTGGCGCGGGTTGTGCGGCGGGGTGATCGAATCCACGGTGGCACGCATGGGCGAGCGGGCAGGTGCGCAGGCCGAGTGGCTGGCCTGGCTTGGCCCTGCGATTGGCCCGCAAGCCTTCGAGGTCGGCGCCGAAGTCCGGCAGGCCTTTCTTGCCCAGGCGCTGCCCGAAGAAGCGGGACCGGTGGATCGCGCATTCCGCGCCGGCGCGGGCGGCAAGTATTTCGCGGATATCTACGCGCTTGCCCGCATCCGCCTCGCGCGGGCGCGCTGCACCGCGGTGTATGGCGGCGACGCCTGCACCGTCAGCGATGCGCAGCGCTTCTACTCTTACCGGCGCGACGGCGTCACTGGCCGCATGGCCAGCCTGGTCTGGCTGGCCGCCTGAATTCTCCCGCCGTTAGTCCCGGGCAGGCGGCCGGGCTTGTCCCGCGCCCGTCGCCTGGGCGGGTTGGGTTGCCTCGGGTCCCCCGGCGGCCGCGGGGTCCGGCTCGCTCTTGGCTTGCCTTGCTTCCTCGGTCTTGCGCCGGCGCCGGCGTCCAGGCGTGCCCATGATGTACACCAGGATTGCCACCGGGAACAGGCCATAAAAGACGAAAGTGGCCACGCCCGCGACCACGGTATGTTCGGTAATGGCCATCATCAGGACCACGTACAGCCAACCGATTGCAACGATGTACATCAGAAAGTCATCCTTCTCGTGCAAGCTTGCCCCGGGGCCGGAGTGGCTGCGCCGGGCTGCCTGCAGATTCGCGCCGGGCGCATTTTGCCATTAGCGCCGGTCCGCGCAATTTTCCGCATTGACAGGCAGAACATTGCAAGGCAACAATGGCCTTGAGTGGCTTGCGATTGTGTGTTCGCGAGCATTCGCGGGCTCCGCCGGAACCATCCGGTCCGCGGAGAGGCGTGTCCGGCAAGCATACCGCATGACGTCACCAGCCGAGGGTGTCAGCGCGGGCCGGTTCCGAGGCTGGCGGTGGGGGAGAGCCCCGCAGTGGTGGCACGCCGCCCAGCCAGCTTTCAAATAAGTGACGGCAGAGAGACGAAACATCATGGCAACCGGCAAAGGTGCGGCAGCTTCCGCCAAGGAAGACAAGTCCCAACCGTTTTCATTTGCTTCGGGGCCATTCGATCCAGCGACATGGCTGGAATGGACCCGTCAGGCACAGGCCAACGGTATGACGACCCAGCAGGGCATGTCCGGCATGCCCGGCATTCCCGGTTTCGAGGCTTTGACGGGTTCCGCCATGGCGGGCGTGAAGATCGCGCCCGATCAGCTGGCCGGCATCCAGCAGCGCTACATGAAGGACTTCAGCGAGCTGTGGCGAAGCATGGCCGAAGGCGGCGCCAATCCGGTGGAGGCACTGGCCGACCGCCGCTTTGCCGGCGATGCCTGGCGCAGCAGCGCGGCCTTTCACTACGCGGCTGCTTTCTACCTGATCAACGCACGCGCCATGAATGAGTTGGCCGACGCGGTCGAGGCCGACGCCAAGACCCGCCAGCGCATCCGCTTCGCGGTCTCGCAGTGGGTCGATGCCATGTCGCCGGCCAATTTCCTCGTCACCAATCCGGAGGCGCAGAAAAAGCTGATCGAGTCGGGCGGTGAATCGCTGCGGGTTGGCGTGCTTAACATGCTGGAGGACCTTGGCCGCGGCAAGATCTCGCAGACCGACGAATCCGCCTTCGAAGTGGGCCGCAACGTGGCTGTCACCGAGGGCGCGGTCGTCTACGAGAACCCCTACTTCCAGTTGCTGCAATACAAGCCGACCACCGAAAAGGTGTTCACGCGCCCGCTGCTGCTGGTGCCTCCGTGCATCAACAAGTACTACATCCTCGACCTGCAGCCGCAGACCTCGCTGGTGAACTACATGGTGGAGCAGGGGCACACGGTCTACATGGTGTCCTGGCGCAATCCGGATGCCTCGATGGCCGAGATCAGCTGGGATGACTACATCGAGCATGCCGCCATCCGCGCCATTGAAGTCACGCGCGAGATCAGCGGCCAGGACCAGATCAACGTGCTGGGCTTCTGCGTGGGCGGCACCATCGTGTCCACCGCGCTGGCGGTGCTGGCCAAGCGCGGCGTGCGGCCCGCGGCCAGCCTGACATTGCTGACCACGCTGCTGGATTTCGCCGAGACCGGCGTGCTGGATGTGTTTGTCGACGAAGCCCACGTCAAGCTGCGCGAAGCCACCCTGGGCGGTGCCGGGGGCGCGCCATGCGCGCTGCTGCGCGGCGTGGAACTGGCCAACACGTTCTCCTTCCTGCGCCCCAACGACCTGGTCTGGAACTATGTCGTCGACAACTACCTGAAGGGCAATACTCCGGTACCGTTTGACCTGCTGTTCTGGAACGGCGACGCCACCAACTTGCCGGGACCCTGGTACTGCTGGTACCTGCGCCATACCTACCTGCAGAACGAACTCAAGGAGCCGGGCAAGCTGACCGTGTGCAATGCGCCGGTGGACCTGGGCAGCATCGACGTGCCGACCTATATCTACGGCTCGCGCGAGGACCACATCGTGCCCTGGGCATCGGCCTACGCCTCGACCGCGCTGCTCAAGAACAAACTGCGTTTCGTGCTTGGGGCATCAGGCCATATTGCCGGTGTGATCAACCCGCCGGCCAAGAAGAAGCGCAGCCACTGGACCAACGACAAGCTTCCGGTGTCGCCAGAGGACTGGCTCAGCGATGCCACCGAGCATGCCGGCAGCTGGTGGTCCGACTGGGCGTCCTGGCTGGGCAAGCACGCCGGTGCGCGCAAGGCAGCGCCCACCGACTACGGCAACAAGGATTACCGCGCCATCGAGCCGGCACCGGGCCGCTACGTCAAGGCGAAGGCATAGGATTTGTCCGGGCCGGCACCCGCCTGGGCAGCCGGCCTCTTTCACCCCTTATCCGCATTCAACTCGAGAGGACCTCCCAATGACTGACATCGTCATCGTATCCGCCGCCCGTACCGCGGTGGGCAAGTTCGGCGGCTCGCTCGCCAAGATCCCCGCACCTGAACTCGGCGCCATCGTCATCAAGGCCGCGCTCGAGCGCGCCGGCGTCAAGCCCGAGCAGGTCAGCGAAGTGATCATGGGCCAGGTGCTGACCGCCGGCTCCGGCCAGAACCCGGCGCGCCAGGCCGCGCTGAAGGCTGGCCTGCCCGCGATGGTGCCGGCCATGACCATCAACAAGGTCTGCGGCTCCGGCCTGAAGGCCGTGATGCTGGCGGCCAACGCCATTGCCGCGGGCGATGCCGAGATCGTGGTGGCGGGCGGCCAGGAAAACATGAGTGCCGCGCCGCACGTGCTGCCGGGCTCGCGCGACGGCTTCCGCATGGGCGATGCCAAGCTGGTCGACAGCATGATCGTGGACGGCCTGTGGGACGTCTACAACCAGTACCACATGGGCGTCACCGCCGAGAACGTCGCCAAGGAATACGGCATCACGCGCGAAGCCCAGGACGCGTTCGCGGCGGCCTCGCAGAACAAAGCCGAAGCTGCCCAGAAGGCTGGCAGGTTTGACGAGGAAATCGTGCCGGTGCCGATTCCCCAGCGCAAGGGCGATCCGGTGCAGTTCGCCACCGACGAGTTCGTGCGCCACGGCGTCACGCAGGATGCGCTGGCTGGCCTGAAACCCGCCTTCGACAAGGCCGGCACGGTGACTGCGGCCAATGCCTCGGGCCTGAACGACGGTGCCGCCGCGGTGGTGGTGATGTCGGCTGCCAAGGCCAAGGAACTCGGCCTGACTCCGCTGGCGACCATCCGCGCCTACGGTACCGCCGGTGTCGATCCCAAGGTAATGGGCATGGGCCCGGTGCCTGCATCCCAGCGTTGCCTGTCGCGCGCCGGCTGGAGCGTGGAAGAGCTCGACCTGATGGAAATCAACGAAGCCTTCGCTGCCCAGGCCCTGGCCGTGCACAAGCAGATGGGCTGGGACACGTCCAAGGTCAACGTCAATGGCGGTGCTATCGCCATCGGGCATCCGATCGGCGCGTCGGGCTGCCGCGTGCTGGTCACGCTGCTGCACGAGATGAAGCGCCGCGGTTCGCGCAAGGGCCTGGCCTCGCTGTGCATCGGCGGCGGCATGGGTGTGGCGCTGGCGGTGGAACGCGAGTGACAATCCGCATCGCTTGCCGCAACGCATAGCGCGCAAGCTGGTCTGAGGGGTGTGCCGGCGGGGAGAAGGCTTCTCCCCGCTGGTTTCAATAAAAACTAGCCATCAAGGAGTAGATATGACTCAGCGCATTGCATACGTAACCGGTGGCATGGGTGGCATTGGAACGGCCATCTGCCAGCGTCTGGCCAAGGATGGCTACAAAGTGGTGGCCGGTTGCGGCCCCAACTCGCCGCGCCGTGAAAAATGGCTCGAGCAGCAGAAGGCCCTGGGCTTTGATTTCATCGCGTCGGAAGGCAACGTTGCCGACTGGGATTCGACCAAGACCGCATTCGACAAGGTCAAGGCCGAAGTCGGTGAAGTCGACGTCCTGATCAACAACGCCGGCATCACGCGTGACGTGGTGTTCCGCAAGATGACGCGCGCCGACTGGGACGCCGTGATCGATACCAACCTGACCTCGCTGTTCAACGTGACCAAGCAGGTCATCGACGGCATGGCGGATCGTGGCTTCGGCCGCATCGTCAATATTTCGTCGGTCAATGGGCAGAAGGGCCAGTTCGGGCAAACCAACTACTCCACCGCGAAGGCAGGCCTGCACGGCTTCACCATGGCGCTGGCGCAGGAAGTGGCGACCAAGGGCGTGACCGTGAACACGGTGTCGCCTGGGTACATTGCTACCGACATGGTCAAGTCGATCCGTCAGGATGTGCTGGACAAGATCGTCGGCACCATTCCCGTCAAGCGCCTTGGTGCGCCCGAGGAAATTGCATCGATCTGCGCCTGGCTGGCTTCCGATGAGTCGGGGTTCTCGACTGGCGCGGATTTCTCGCTGAACGGCGGCTTGCACATGGGGTGATGGGCGAGGGCCGCCTTTGGTATTCGGGTGGCTTTTTGTCTTGGGAGGTCCTCTTCGGAGGGCCTTTTTGTTTTGTGCGCCCAGCATGGGCGCAGCCATGATGGCTGCCCCCTATGCCGATTGGTGGCGGAGCTCGCAGGGCTGCCAATCCGGGCAATCAACCGAAGTCCCCGCATGATCTCCAAATAGACCTTGAGCCGCCCTGTTCCCCGCAGCAATATTGCATTGCACTCCCTGCACCGCACCAAACCGACTGGACCCGGTAAAAACCTACCCCTGCATTTCCCGCAATCCATTGCCCCGTGCGGGTTTTCCTTAACGGCCCCGGCTTTCAATAGTGCCTTGTTGGGCATAGAATCAGGGCAGCGGCTTGCCCGCACCAAAATAGATCATGCGTTGCAGGTCAACACGTTGTATCCCCCGCTGCCGGTTTCGATTTTGCGCACCGCACAGCATGCGGTGCAGCAGCATGCAACAGCGACGATAAAAGGATAGAGCACGATGGCTACCACCAAGAAAGGCGCAGAGCGACTGATCAAGAAGTATCCTAATCGCCGGCTCTACGATACGCAGACCAGCACCTACATCACGCTAGCCGACGTCAAGCAGCTCGTGATGGACACCGAGGATTTCAAGGTGATCGACGCCAAGTCAGGCGACGAGCTCACGCGCAGCATCCTGCTGCAGATCATCCTGGAAGAAGAGACCGGCGGCGTACCGATGTTCTCCAGTTCCATGCTGTCGCAGATCATCCGCTACTACGGCCATGCCATGCAGGGCATGATGGGGACCTACCTGGAGAAGAACATCCAGGCCTTTATCGATATCCAGAACAAGCTGGCCGAAAACTCCAAGGGGCTGTACTCCGGCGAGCCGTTCAGCCCCGACATGTGGTCCCAGTTCATGAACATGCAGGGCCCGATGATGCAGGGCATGATGAGCAACTACATCGAGCAGAGCAAGAACCTGTTCGTGCAGATGCAGGAACAGATGCAGAGCCAGGCCAAGAACATGTTCGGCACGTTCCCGTTCAACCAGCCGGACAAGAAGTAAGCCGGCGCCAGCCGCCCTGGCGAGGCGGCGTGGTATTGCCTGGCAGGGCAACACTGGACATTCGACCTCTGCACACTGACGATGACTATCAGGCGGCGCTGGCCCACGTGTCGGCGCTCGTCGATATCGATCCGGCACCCGGCACCCCGGAACGGGATCGCCTGGAGATCATGGCAACCCTCATCGAGCGCTATGAAGCGGATCATTTCCCGCTGGAGAACCCGGACGCAATCGAGGCAATTCGCTTCAGGATGGAGCAGGGCGGTCTGACTGCACGCGATATGCAGCCGTATTTCGGAAATCTGAATCGGGTGTATGAGGTGCTGAACCGCAAGCGAGGCCTCAGCCTGGCCATGATCCGGCGCCTCAACCAGGAACTGAAAATCCCGGCGGAAGTCTTGATCGCCTGACTCCTGCCTTTCGCGTTAAGCAGGGCGTCCCGCCAGGCGAGCGCCACAAAGCCAAAAACCCCGCGCAAGGCGGGGCAGGGCAGGTGCCGACGCCGAACGTGCCGCCTGCAAGCGCAATACCGTAAGTTCCCGTTGCGGCCCGGCGCGCATATCCTGCTGAAGTCTGCTGACCGGGCGATCGGTTAAAATCACGCGTATCCGGGTGGCGCGCGGCATCATCGCGCCGTCTACCCCCTCTCAAATGTGGCGATTCATATCGAGGACTCGCCTGCACAGCGTGAATCCCAATGCCTTCCGAAATCCAGGACATTCACCAGGTGCTTGCCGCCGAGGCCAGGCCCGTTCCGGCGGCCGGTTTCGTGTTTTCCGGTTTTCCGGCATTTCGCCGGGATAAGCGCGACCCTTCGGCGCCAGCTTTCGTATGAGCCGGCTGTTTCTTGCCCCCATGGAAGGGCTTGCGGACTACGTGTTGCGCGACGTGCTGACCGGCACGGGCGGATACGACGGGTGTGTGTCCGAATTCGTCAGGGTGACGGGCTCTCTGCTTCCCGAGCGCGTCTACGAGAGGGACACCCCCGAGATCCTCGACGGAGGCCATACCCCTGGCGGCACGCCGATGGTAATCCAGTTGCTCGGGAGCGATCCTGAATGGCTGGCGCTGAACGCCGCCCAGGCAGCGACGTTGTCGCCGCATGGACTCGACCTGAACTTCGGTTGTCCCGCCAAAGTCGTCAACAGGCACGGTGGCGGGGCCATGTTGCTGGCGGAACCTGAACTGCTGAACCAGATCGTTTCGTCCGTTCGCGCCGCGGTGCCTGCCAGCATCGCCGTAACGGCAAAAATGCGGCTTGGCGTGTCCGATACCTCGCTGGCGATCGACTGCGCCACCGCGCTGGCGGAAGGCGGCGCGGCTTCCCTCGTCGTGCATGCCAGAACGCGCGACCATGGCTACCGGCCGCCGGCCCACTGGGAGTGGATCGCGCGTATCGATGCTGCCGTGGACGTGCCTGTCGTTGCCAACGGCGAAGTCTGGACGGTCGCCGACTGGGAGCGCTGCCGGGCTGTCAGCGGCTGTGCCGACGTGATGATAGGGCGGGGCGCCGTATCCGATCCTTTCCTAGCCTTGCGGATACGCGGGCTGATGGAAAGGGTGGCATCTGGCGAGGAATGGCCGCTCGTGCTTCGTCACATTGCCGACTACTTGAAAAAGTTGCAGGCCCGTGTCGAATGCCGTCATGAGCACGGACGCGTCAAATTGTGGCTCAGCTATCTGAAGCGGACCTGGCCGCAGGCTGCCGAGCTGCATGCGGCCATCCGGCGCCTGCAAGACTCGTTCGAGATTCAAGACGTGATTGAGCGTGCCCTGGCGGACATGCCGGGGACTTCATCCGCGCGGATGTGACGCCGCCGCGCAGGGCAGGCTGGAGCATTGATGCGATGAGACTGGTTGCAACAGGTTTACAGCGGCATGTCGGGGATCAGGCGCCGAGAAACTTTGGCGAGCGGTTAAAATGCGCGATTGGCTTTGTACCGCCAGGCGGCCATGTCCCGCCTCGCCCGCCCCACATTTGGAAGTAACAGTGAAAAACCCTTCAGAATCAACGACTAATAAAGACCATATTCCAAATGTGGGATTCGTGAGCCTTGGATGTCCAAAGGCGCTTGTGGATTCCGAGCAGATCATTACCCAGCTGCGCGCCGAAGGCTATGCCATCAGTGGCACCTATGACGGCGCCGACCTGGTGGTCGTCAACACCTGCGGCTTTATCGACGAGGCGGTGCAGGAAAGCCTGGACGCAATCGGCGAGGCGCTCGCCGAAAACGGCAAGGTCATCGTTACCGGATGCCTTGGCGCCAAGAAGAACGCGGCGGGCGAGGACATCATCACCTCCGTCCACCCTAAGGTGCTGGCCGTGACCGGCCCGCATGCGCTGGGCGAGGTGATGCAGGCCGTGCACACGCACCTGCCCAAGCCCCATGACCCGTTCCTCGACCTGGTGCCGGCCGCCGGGATCAAGCTCACGCCCAAGCACTACGCTTACCTGAAGATTTCCGAGGGCTGCAACCATCGTTGCTCTTTCTGCATCATCCCTTCGATGCGCGGCGACCTGGTCTCGCGCCCGGTGGCGGAAGTCATGCTGGAAGCCGAGAACCTGTTCAAGTCCGGCGTCAAGGAACTGCTGGTGATCTCGCAGGACACCAGCGCGTACGGCGTGGATGTGAAGTACCGCACTGGCTTCTGGGATGGCCGCCCGCTCAAGACGCGCATGACCGAACTGGTCGCGGCGCTGGGCGAACTCGCCGCCAGGTACGGCGCCTGGGTCCGCCTGCATTACGTGTACCCGTACCCGCACGTCGACGAGATCATTCCGCTGATGTCGCAAGGCCATGTGCTGCCTTACCTGGATGTGCCGTTGCAGCACGCCCACCCGGACGTGCTCAAGCGCATGAAGCGCCCGGCCAATGCCGAGAAGACCATGGACCGCATCCGGGCCTGGCGCGAGATCTGCCCCGAACTGACCATCCGCAGCACCTTTATCGCGGGCTTCCCCGGTGAGACGGAGGAAGAATTCCAGACGTTGCTGGACTTTATCGCCGAGGCCGAACTGGACCGCGTGGGCTGCTTTGCCTATTCGCCCGTAGAGGGCGCCACCGCCAACGACCTGCCGGGCGCCTTGCCCGACGAGGTCCGCGAAGAGCGCCGCGCGCGCTTCATGGAAGTGGCGGAGGAAGTGTCCGCGCGGCGGCTGCAGCGCAAGGTCGGCCAGACCCTGCGCGTGCTGGTCGACGAGGTCAACCAGGATGGCGGCATCGGCCGTTCCTCGGCTGACGCGCCGGAAATCGACGGCCTGGTTTATATCGACCCGCCGGCGCAGGGCTCGCCGCGCTACAAGGTCGGGGAATTCGTCTCGGTGAAGATCACCGGCGCCGATGGCCACGACCTCTGGGGCGAGGTCTGAGCCAGGCAAGGTCCGTGCGCTGCGATAGGTAAAAGTACGATCGTTCGTTTTGTGCGGCACACCGTTATACTGTGCGCTGCAACATCAGCCCAGGAGACACAAAATGACACGTGAAGTGGTGGTGGTGAGCGGTGTCCGGACCGCAATCGGTACCTTTGGCGGCAGCCTGAAGGATCTTTCCCCGACCCAGATGGGCGCCATGGTCGTGCGTGAGGCGCTGGCCCGCGCGCAGGTCAGCGGCGATGACGTAGGCCACGTGGTGTTCGGCAACGTCATCCAGACCGAGCCCAGGGACATGTACCTCGGCCGCGTGGCGGCAGTGGAGGGCGGCGTCACGATCGACGCGCCGGCACTGACCGTCAACCGCCTGTGCGGCTCGGGCCTGCAGGCCATTGTCAGCGCCGCGCAGACCATTATGCTGGGCGATACCGATGTGGCCATCGGCGGCGGGGCGGAGAGCATGAGCCGTGCTCCCTACCTGGCGCAATCGGCCCGCTGGGGCGCGCGCATGGGCGACGCCAAGATGCTCGACATGATGCTGGGTGCGCTCCACGATCCCTTCCACGGGATCCACATGGGCGTCACCGCCGAGAACGTGGCCAAGGAATACGACATCAGCCGCGGCCAGCAGGACGAGGCCGCGCTGGAGTCCCATCGCCGCGCCTCGGCAGCCATCCGTGCCGGCCACTTCAAGGACCAGATCCTGCCGGTCACGCTGAAGGGCCGCAAGGGCGACGTCACCTTCGACACCGACGAGCATGTGCGCCACGACGCAGTCCTGGAAGACATGACCAAGCTCAAGCCGGTTTTCGTGAAGGAAAACGGCACGGTCACCGCGGGCAACGCCTCGGGCCTGAACGACGCCGCTGCCGCCGTGGTGCTGATGGAGCGTGCCGAGGCCGAGAAGCGCGGCCTCAAGCCGCTGGCCCGCCTGGTTTCCTACGCCCACGCCGGCGTCGATCCCAAGACCATGGGCATCGGCCCCGTGCCGGCCACGAAGAAGGCGCTGGAGCGTGCCGGCCTGACCGTGGCGGACCTCGACGTGATCGAAGCCAACGAAGCCTTTGCCGCGCAAGCCTGCGCTGTCACCAAGGCGCTCGGGCTGGATCCGGCCAAGGTCAATCCGAACGGTTCGGGCATCTCACTGGGCCACCCGATCGGCGCCACCGGCGCGCTGATCACCGTCAAGGCGCTGTACGAGTTGCAGCGGGTGCAAGGCCGCTATGCACTGGTCACCATGTGCATCGGCGGCGGCCAGGGTATTGCGGCCATCTTCGAGCGTATCTGAATCCGAGGCTGACTTGCGGCGCGTAGCGACTTTGTCCCGGTCCGTTTCCCTGTCACTGGCAACCGGACTGGCAGCGGCAACGCTGGCGGGCGCCGCGCTGGCCGCCGGCGGTACCGAGCTGTCCACGGGCACGCCCGGCGCCGGCACTGCCGGCGATAGTGCGGGCAGCCCAGAGGGCTTCGGTATCAACCAGGCGATCCGCGAGGGTGAGTCGAAACGCGGCACCCAGCTTTCCACCGGCGCGGCGCCCAAGGCGCTGGCGCCGCGTCCCGAATACGCGTCATTACCGGTCTACGTGGGCACGCTCGGCGACCAGCCGGTGCGCCTGCGGCTCGGGCCCAAGCCCGACGAGCGCGACAGCGTGCATGGCGAGTACAGCGTCGGCCGCGCCGGCGGCGTGCGCCTGCTGGCCGGCGAATATGAAAACGGCGCCTTCCTGATGGAAGAGTCCAATGACGGCACGCACGTCACTGGCAATTGGGAAGGCACCATCGACGGCGCCGGCGTGGTTCATGGCAACTGGACCGACCCCGTCAACCCGGCCATCGTGCTGCCCTTCATGATCCGGCCTTTGGGCGTGCTGGTGATCCCGCCCTTCGACATGACCCCCAACAGCGGCATTACCTACGCGCCGCCGTCGCCGAAATCGTCGATTTCCGGCCGCTGAGAGAGCGGGGCGGATAGCGCCGGGTAAGGCGCACGCAAGCCAACACGCCCCCGATTACTGGTAAGCTCGAGCGTTCATCGAGTCATTGCCAGACAAGGAATCGCCGTGTCCGACCGCCAGCCTCCCGAGAAGTCCGCTGCCCAACCCGCCTACCTGCAGACCGTGGCTGTCCAGCCCGAACTGGATATCGCACCCGGCTTCGCTTCGTTTTCCCCTCCCACGCATCGCGGCTCCACCGTGGTCTTCCGCAACCTGGCGGAGTTGCGCGCACACGGCGACGGCGCCACGACCTACTGGCGCTACGGCCTGCATGCCACGCCCACCAGCGAGGCGCTGTGCCAGCATCTGGCGCTGATCGAGGGCGCGCGCAAGACGCTGCTGCTGCCATCCGGCCTCGCCGCTATCTCGCAGGTGTATTTCGCCCTGGTCAAGTCGGGCGATGACGTGCTGGTCCCGGACAACGTCTACGGCCCTAACCGCGACCACGGCGAATGGCTGGCGCGGGACTTCGGCGTGTCGGTCCGCTATTACGATCCGATGATCGGCGCCGGGATTGCCGGCCTGATCCGCCCCAATACCCGCCTGATCTGGATGGAGTCGCCGGGGTCGGTGACGATGGAATTGCCCGACACGGAGGCCATCGTGGCTGCGGCGAAGGCGCGTGGCGTGCTGACCGCGATCGACAACACCTGGTCGGCGGGCGTCTATTTCCGGCCCTTCGACAAGGGCATCGACATCTCGGTGCAAGCGCTGACCAAATACCAGTCGGGCGGCGGCGACGTGCTGATGGGCGCCGTGCTGACCCGCGACGAAAAGCTCCACGACCGCCTCAGGCGTGCCCGCATGCTGATGGGCTGGGGCGTGTCGGCGGACGATTGCTACCTGGTGCTGCGCTCGCTGCCGAGCATGCCGGTCAGGCTCGCGGCACACGACCGCGCCGCGCGCGAAGTGGCCGAATGGCTCTGCCAGCGCCCGGAGGTGGTCAAGGTCCTGCACCCGGCCTTGCCGGACTGTCCGGGACATGACTTCTGGCGGCGCGATTTCAGCGGCGCCACCGGCTTGTTCTCGATCGTGCTGCATGCGCGCTATACGCGGTCCCAGGTCGATGCCTTTGTCGAGGCGCTGCGGCTGTTCGCGATCGGCTGGTCGTGGGGCGGAGCGCACAGCCTGGCGGTGCCGTATCACGTCCAGACCATGCGTCCCCAGGGCAGCTGGCCGCCGGCGAGCTGGCAGAACGCCGGCGAACTGGTACGCCTCTATATCGGGCTGGAGGATACCCGCGACCTGATCGCCGACTTGCGCGGCGCGATGGAGTCGCAACTGGTGGCATGACATGGAACGGGCCGCGCCGGACATGATCCGGGGCGGCCCGTCACTTGGTCACTTGGTCATTTAATGCGGAAACAGTTGCAGCAAGCCGTCCAGCCCGACGTGGTTGAACGCAACGCTTGCCTGCGCGCGCACCACCGGCTTGGCCCGGAAGGCCACCGACAGGCCGGCCACGGCCATCATCTTGAGATCGTTGGAGCCATCGCCCATGACGATGGCCTGGGACGGCTCCACGCCGATCTGCGCGCACACTTCCTGCACCGTGCGGGCCTTGACGTCGGCATTGACGATCTCGCCCAGCACCTGGCCGGTGAGCTTGCCGTCAATGATCTCCAGCGTATTCGCGCGGGCGACATCGAGTTTCAGCCGAGGCTTGAGCTTCTCGGTGAAATGCACGAAACCGCCCGATACCAGCAGGGTGCGCATGCCCAGGGCCTGCACGGTCTGCAGCATGTTTTCCGCGCCGGGCGACAGGCGCAGGCGCTCTTCGTACACGCGGTCCAGCACGCTGGCGTCCAACCCCTTGAGCAGGGTCACGCGGCGGCGCAGGCTTTCGTTGAAGTCGGTGATCTCGCCGCGCATGGCGGCTTCGGTGATGGCCGAGACCTCGGCCTTGAGGCCGCAGAAATCGGCGATCTCATCGATGCACTCGATGGTGATCAGCGTGGAGTCCATATCCATCGCCACCAGCTTGAAATCCGAGAGCTTGCGGCCGGCGGGCACGATGGCCCAGTCGATGGCACGGGGGGCGCAGTAGGCGTCGAGCGCTTCACGCAGGGCGGGCGTCAGTGGTCCGCTGTCGCTGGCCGTTGCCACGGTTTCGTCACGCAGCGCGAGGGAAGGCGCGTGGGCAAGCGTGCGGATGGCATCGATGTCGGCGGAGGCGAGCGGGGCGAGGCTTTGCAGGATCAGGGGCATGGCGGGTGCGCCTCGCGGCGAGGGCGCGGCGGCGGGTGCGTTGAATGCGGAGACCGTGCCGCGCTAGGCGGCGAAGGACAGTATTGTAACTGCCCCTGTGCCTGCCTCATAACGGGAAGCGAATTCGAGGTCGACAGGTCCGTTGGCCGCACGCAATCGGGCAGCCAGCCGCTGTTTGCAGTGAGCCGTGGCTAAAGTTGCGGGCGTGAGGAATGTTGTGATCCCTGCCGGGGCGAGGACGACAAGTGACCGACCGCTGTATGGCGCGGTGCACATTGTGTCCCTCTTCAATTTGACTTAGCGCACAAGACTTTGCTTAGCTGGACCGATATGCAAACCATCGACCTCCATGAGGCGAAGAGGCATCTTTCGCGACTCGTCGAGCAGGCAGCGAGGGGGATCCGTTCGTGATTGCCAAGGCCGGCAAGCCACTCGTGAAGGTGGTTCCGCTAAACGCGCCAGAGGCCGGCCAGGTGAAACGGCTGGGTTTCATGGCCGGCCAGGTCACCGTGCCGGACGATTTTGACCGGATGGGAGCCCCCGAGATCGAACGGCTTTTCGGCGGCGACGCATGAAGTTGCTACTGGACAAGCATCTATCGCTGTGGGCGGCAGGCGCCCCGGAGCGCTTGCGGGAGCCAACTTGCAGCCGGCTCCCACCGCATGGTTACGCCGTTGGCGTGCGGGCCTCGTTGATGTCACCGGCCTCACACCGCGCGGCCAGTTCGCTCAACACCAGCGTTTCATGTGCCAGCCCGGCAGCCAGCGTCAGCACGCGGCACTGGATCTCCGGGTTCAGGTCGCCGAAGACGCCGGATTCGGCATTGTCACGGGCCAGGAAGAGCAGGGCACAGAGCTGGGCCGATTTCTCGACGGCCAGGCTCAGCGGGGTTTCGCAGAGCACCCGTGAGTTCAGGTGGATGTCCGCGTTGCGGTATTCGGCGGTGAGGCCGTAGCGGGTGTGTTGGCGGGGGTTATCCATTGGGCGCCTCCTTATGCTTCGCTTGTACTTTGCGGAGGAGTGTGATGGAAAGGGGGGGGGCGCTGAGCATACGGGTGGGAAGCCGGAACGGTCGAATGCAAAGAGGCGCATAGTGCGGTCTCCTGTCAATGAAAACGCCAGGCGGCGGCGCGGTCCGTCTTTGTTCGGGCTTCCAATCCCGGTCGCTGTGGTTGCAACGACGAGGGAGAGTATAGCGTGAGATTGTCGAGTGGAGCTTTGTGTAGGTGTGGTCGGTAGCTGCTCTCAGATAGGTCGGCAGTTCATTCACGCCAAGCTGCGTGACCAACATGGGTCGAGAGGCGGTTGAACGTTAAATCTGCTTGATATGACCGATTCCGGACCCGGAGCCGCCAGTCGCTATTCTCGGAGCGGACCTTCGAATGCCCAACCCACCGAGAAACCTCGCTACGCGGCTCCGTGCAACAATCTGGACTTTTAGAGTGGGGATCGACTTGAGCCATGACTGAACATCGCCGCAGCAGGTTGGAAATTAGAAGGCTGTCGCCGCCGGAATGGATGCAGGCATACCCTGTCATCGCTCAACTTCGGTCCCTTGAAGAACCGGAGTTCCTGGAACGGACCCGCCTGCAATCGTATTCGGGCTACGAGCTCGTGGCAGCATTCCATGATGGGAAGATTATCGGAGTGATGGGCATGAGACCCGTCCACACCTTGGCGCGCGGGGCACACCTTCATATCGATGACCTCGTGGTCGATGCGACGGGCCGAGGGAGCGGTGTTGGCCGATCCTTGATGGCATACGCCGAAGCCGACGCCCGTGCTCGTAGTATGAGCGCGATATTTCTTGACGCCCGGCCGGACGCCGTTCCGTTCTATGAGCGAGAGAACTATGTGCTACACCCCGCACCATCAATGAAGAAGGCTCTGGTGCCTTAAGGCAAGCCGGCCACGGTCAGCGCGATTCGCCCACGTCTTCAACCTGTGAATTGGCAAATATTTCAGCCACTGCGCAAGGTCCGCTTCTGTGGCCGGAAACGGTCGCGGGCCATAACAGCCTTCCAGAAGGCAGACGCGATCACCCCGACCATCGTCTGCCCGGCAATCCCCCCTATCGCTGCGCCATAGTCATATAGTCGACCGTCAAACCAGCCAACGCCCTGACCCCGTTCACCAACGCCGCCTCATCCACATAAAACTCCGGCGAATGATTCGAGGGCGCCTTGTTCACATCCGTCCCCTTGGGCGTCACCCCCAGGTTAAAGAACAACCCCGGCACCTTCTCCTGATAGAACGAGAAGTCCTCGGAAGCCGTCAGCTTCGGGCTAATCATCCAGTTCCCGTCCCCTGCCACACGCTTGAGCGTGGGCGCCATCTTCTCGGTCAGCGCCGGCTGGTTGACGGTGGCGTTGTAGAGCTCCAGCACCTTGAAATCCGCCTCGGCGCCGGCGCTGGCGGCGATGGCTTCGGTGGTGCGCTTCATGCGGGCGTGGATGTCTTTTTTCATGCCTTCGTCGTAGGTGCGGATGGTGCCCATCATCTCGACCTTTTCCGGCACGATGTTCATGCGGTTGCCGCCATGGATGGTGCCCACTGTGATGACGGACGGTTCCAGCATGGCGTCGACCTGGCGGCTCTGGATGGTCTGCAGGCCGAGCACGATCTGGGAGGCCACCACGATGGGGTCGATGCCGCCCCAGGGCCGGGCGCCGTGGGTCTGGCGGCCTTTGACGTCGATCCGGAACTGGTCGGCGGCGGCCATGGCGGGGCCGCTGCGCCAGCCGAGCTTGCCGGATTCGATGCCGCTGGTCACGTGCAGGCCGAAGATGGCATCCACCTTCGGGTTGTCCAGCACGCCTTCGGCCACCATCTGCTTGGCGCCCCACATATTGCTGCCGTCAGGCTCGAAATCCGCCGGGCTTTCCTCGGCGGGCTGGAAGATGAACTTTACCGTGCCGGGCAACTGGTCTTTCATGCCGGCCAGCACCTCTGCCGTGGCCATCAGGATCGCGACATGCGTGTCATGCCCGCAGGCGTGCATCACGTCCACCTCCTTGCCCAGGAACAGGCCCTTGGCCTTGGAGGCGAAGGGCACGTCCACGCGTTCCTTGACCGGCAGCGCATCCATGTCCGCGCGCAGCGCCACCACCGGACCCGGCTTGCCGCCCTTGAGCACGCCCACCACGCCGGTCTTGGCTACGCCCGTCTTCACCTCCATGCCGAGCTTGCGCAGGTGGTCCGCCACCAGCCTGGAGGTGCGGACCTCGTAGTTGCCAAGCTCCGGGTGCTGGTGGATATCGCGGCGCCAGGCGATCAGTTGCGCCTCGACCGCCTTGGCGCGGGTGTCGATCTGCGCCTGCAAGCTTTCGCCGCTGGCGCCTTGGGCTTGTGCGACGGGGACGAGACAGAGCAGACCGGCGGCCAGCGAGAGTGCGGACAGGCCAGCACGCAGTGTGGAGCGCGTGGACGTTTGGGAACGATGGGCTTGTTGCACAGCCATGAAGAGGTCTCCTTGATTTTGCTGTCGAGCCTGAAGGACGGGGCCTGGCCCGGCCCCGCAACCGTATGCGTACCGCGCCTCAGCGGATGCCCAGGCGCGCGCGCGTCTGGCCCAGCGCCACCAGGCTCACCACGGCGCAGGCCATCAGGTAGAAGCTCGGCGCCAACTTGCTGCCGGTGGCGCCGATCAGCCAGGTCAGGATGAAGGGCGCAAAGCCGCCGAACAGCGTCACCGCGATGTTGTAGGACAGCGAAAGGCCGGTGGTGCGCGTCTTGACCGGGAAGATCTCCGACGCCAGCGCGGGCAGCGCGCCGAAGTACAGCGTCATCATCAGCCCCAGTGCCACCTGCACCGCCAGCATCATGCCGAAGCCAGGGTAATGGCTGAGCAGCCAGAACAGCGGCCAGATCGACACCAGCAGGAGGACCGCGGCGACGCGCATGGGCGCGATGCGGCCATAGCGATCCGACCAGTGCCCGACCAGCGGCGAGAACAGCATCTGCACCACGCCGGTGGCCAGCGTGGCAGCGAATGCGGTCGAGGGCGGCAGGCCCAGCTGCTTGACGGCATAGGTCGGCATGTACAGCACGAGATAGGTCGACACCGTGGCGACGATCACCACGCCCATCGCCAGCAGCAGGCGCTCCTTCTGGTGGCCGAGCGTGTCGCGTAGCGGCGTGTCGGTGGTTTCGGCATGGAGGAATTCGGGCGTTTCGTCGACATGGCGGCGGATGTAGTAAGCCACCGGGCCGATCAGCAGGCCGAACAGGAAGGGCACGCGCCAGCCCCAGGATTGCATCTGCTCGGGCTCGAGCGTGGTGGTGAGCACGGCGCCGAAACCCGCCGCGAGCAGGGTGGTCAGGCCCTGGCTGGCGACCTGGAAGCTCGAGTAAAAGCCGCGCCGGTCGGGGGCATGCTCGGCCAGGAAAGCCGTCGCGCTGCCGAACTCGCCGCCTGCCGAGAAGCCCTGGATCATGCGCGCCAGCACGATGCCGACAGGCGCCAGCACGCCGATCGAGGCATAGGTGGGCAGCAGCGCGATGATCAGCGTGCCCACCATCATCAACAGGATCGACAGCGTCAGCGCGGCGCGGCGGCCTTTGCGGTCGGCATAGACGCCGATCACGATGGCGCCCAGCGGCCGCATGAAGAACGACACGCCGAACGTGCCCAGCGTCAGCAACAGCGAGGTGGTTTCGTCGTGGTTGGGAAAGAACAGCGCGGAGATGGTGACGGCGAAGAAGCCGTAGACGACCAGGTCGAACCACTCCAGGGCATTGCCGATGGAGGCCGATATCACCGCGCGCCAGGGATGGCCCGAAGCGGGCGCGGCCGCCTGCGCCGCGCCGGTGTTGCTGGTACCGCTTGCCGATACTGCTGTCATGGTGTCTCCCTGTTATTTTTGGACATGACGCAACAACCGGCCCGCCGCGGAGGCGGGCCGTCAACAACGCAAAAAACGGCTTAGTTCACCCGCAGGCTGTCGACCACCTTGTGCAGGAACGACTCGCAGGCGGCGAGTTGTTCCAGTTCGACGAACTCGTCGGGCTTGTGCGCCTGCTGGATATCGCCGGGGCCGCACACCACGGCCGGGATGCCGGCGCGCTGGAACAGGCCGGCCTCGGTGCCATAGGCGACCTTGTTGACGTCACGGTCGGCGGTGAGCGCGCGCACCAGTTGCGTGATGGCTTCCTGCTCGGCCACGTCGAGCGACGGCGCGGCGGCGATCTTGCTGATGGTGAGGCCGGCGTCGCCGTGCTCGGCGCGCATCCTGGGCAGCAGCACCTCGTTGGCGTAGCCCTGGATGCGGGCGAAGATGGCTTCGGGATCGACCCCCGGCAGGTTGCGGAACTCGAACACGAACTCGCACAGCGCCGGGATGGTATTGAGCGCAATACCGCCCTGGATGGTGCCGGTCTGGGCGGTGGTGAAGGGCACGTCGAAGTCGCGGTCGTAGGGGCCGTTGGCCTTGAACTCGTCGGCGATGTCGCGGATGAAGCAGATCAGGCGCGCGGCGTACTCGATGGCATTGACGCCCTTGGGCGTGAGCGATGAATGCGCAGCCTGGCCCTTGACGCAGCAGCGGTAGGCATTGATGCCCTTGTGCGCCACGATCACGCGCATGCTGGTGGGCTCTCCCACGATGCAGCCGGCCGGGCGCACGCCGCGATCGCGCAGTTCGGCCAGCAGGTAGGGCGCGCCCATGCAGCCGATCTCTTCGTCGAAGGACAGCGCGTAGTGCACCGGCTCGCGCAGCTTGGCCTGCAGGATGGTGGGCAGCAGCGCCAGGCTGGTGCCGATAAAGCCTTTCATGTCGCAGGTGCCGCGGCCGTACAGGCGGCCGTCGCGGATCACCGGCTTGAACGGATCGGTGGTCCAGTTCTGGCCGTCCACCGGTACCACGTCGGTGTGGCCCGACAGCACGATGCCGCCATCGGTGCTGCCGTCGGCGGCGGGCACGGTGACGAACAGGTTGGCCTTGTCGCCTTGCGGGTTGTAGGTCAGGTGGGGGCGCAGACCCTTGGCCAGGAAATGATCGCGTACCGCTTCGATCAGGCCGAGGTTGGAATGGCGGCTGGTGGTGTCGTAGCTGACCAGGCGCTGGGTCCAGTCGAGCGCGCTGCCACGGTTGGCGGAATCGGCAGGCTTGCTGAGGGTATCGGCTTGCATGGCTTGGGGCCTTTGGCTTTGGGTAACGTGTTAACGTGTTAACGTGTTAAGTGAACGATGCTACACCGCGGCGGGCCGAAGGTCCATGCACGGTGCACCATCGCCACCCGCTCCGGCGGCAATGCGCTGGAGGCGGGTAGCGGGGTAGCGCGGAGCAATGATCAGGCCAGTTGGCGCAACGTATGCTTGATCGTCTGCGCGCGCACTGCAATATCCGGCATCTTGGCCTCGATGCGCAGCTTGTCCTGGCCGGCGAGCTTGATGTGCCGGTTCTTCTGCACCAGGTCGATGATCTTCATCGCATCGATCGGCGGGTTGGGCAGGAACTGCATGCTGATCGCCGCATCGCTGGCGTCGATCTTGCGCACGCCCAGCGGCACGGCGGTAATGCGCAGCCGGTGGGTTTCGATCAGCGCCTGCGCCTGCGGCGGCAGCCGGCCGAAGCGGTCGATCAGCTCCTCCTGGATATCGTCCACGCGCTCGGCCGCTTCGCAGTTGGCCAGGCGCTTGTACAGCGACAGGCGTTCGTGCACGTCGGTGCAATAGTCGCTGGGCAGCAGGGCCGGGGTGCCGAGGTTGATTTCGGTGGTGGCCGCCAGCGGCGCCATCAGGTCGGGCTCCTTGCCGGCCTTGAGCGCCTTGACGGCGGCATTGAGCATGTCAGTGTAGAGCTGGAAGCCGATCTCGTGGATCTCGCCGGATTGCTTGTCGCCCAGCACTTCGCCCGCGCCGCGGATCTCCAGGTCGTGCATGGCCAGGTAGAAGCCTGAGCCCAGTTCTTCCATCTGCTGGATGGCTTCGAGCCGGCGCTGCGCCAGCTTGCTCAGGCCGTCCACATCGTGCACCAGCATGTAGGCGTAGGCCTGGTGGTGCGAGCGCCCGACGCGGCCGCGCAGCTGGTGCAGCTGCGCCAGGCCGAACTTGTCGGAGCGGTGGATCAGGATGGTGTTGGCGGTCGGCACGTCGATGCCGGTCTCGATGATGGTGGTGCACAGCAGGATGTTGTCGCGGCGCGCGACGAAGTCCCGCATCACGCGCTCCAGCTCGCGCTCGTGCATCTGCCCGTGCGCCACCGCGATGCGCGCTTCCGGCACCAGCTCGGCGAGCTTGGCGCGCTTGTTCTCGATGGTGTCGACTTCGTTGTGCAGGAAGTAGACCTGCCCGCCGCGCTTGAGCTCGCGCAGGATGGCCTCGCGCACCACGCCGTCTTCCTCGCGCCGCACGAAGGTCTTGATGGCCAGGCGCTTTTGCGGCGCGGTGGCGATCACGGAGAAATCGCGCAGGCCTTCGAGCGCCATGCCCAGCGTGCGGGGGATTGGCGTGGCGGTCAGGGTCAGCACGTCGACCTCGGCGCGCAAGGTCTTCAGCATCTCCTTCTGGCGCACGCCGAACCGATGCTCCTCATCGATGACGACCAGCCCGAGGCGCTGGAACTTGACATCGTCCGACAGCATCTTGTGCGTGCCGATCACGATGTCGGCGGTGCCGTCGTTGATCTGCTTGATGGCGCCGTCGATCTCCTTCTTGGTCTTGAAGCGCGACAGCTCCACGATCCGCACCGGCCATTCGGCGAAGCGGTCGGAGAGATTCTGGAAATGCTGCTCGGCCAGCAGCGTGGTGGGCGCAAGGATGGCCACCTGCTTGCCGCCCATGACCGCGACGAAGGCGGCGCGCAACGCGACTTCGGTCTTGCCGAAGCCCACATCGCCGCATACCAGGCGATCCATCGGCTTGCCCGAGGTCATGTCGGCAATCACCGCGGCGATGGCGGCGGCCTGGTCCGGCGTTTCCTCGAAGCCGAAGCTCTCGGCGAATTTCTCGTAGTCCCTGGGCGTGAGTTCGAAGGCATGGCCCTGGCGCAAGGCGCGGCGCGCGTACAGGTTGAGCAGTTCGGCGGCCGTATCGCGGATTTGCTGCGCGGCTTTGCGCTTCGCGCGGTCCCACTGGCCGGAGCCGAGTTGGTGCAGCGGCGCGGTGTCCGGATCGGCGCCGGAGTAGCGCGAGATCACGTGCAACTGGTGCACCGGCACGTACAGCTTGCTGCCTTTCTCGTAATCCAGGTGCAGGAATTCCTCTTCGCCCTGGCCCATGTCGAGCGTGACCAGGCCCTGATAGCGGCCGATACCATGTTCGCTGTGTACCACGGGGTCGCCGATCTTGAGCTCGGCCAGGTCGCGCACCATCGAGTCGACGGCGCTGGCTTGTTCCTGCTTGCGCCGGCCCGTGCGGCGCGCGGTGCCGGCATACAGCTCGGCCTCGGTGACAAAGGCCAGCGGCGCGATGCCGTCCGCGCCGGCCACGGCGAAGCCGCTTTGCAGCGGCGCCACCACGATGGAGAAATGCGAGTCGCCGGCCAGGAAGGCGGCGAAGTCGTCGATCGGCTGCGGGCGCAGCCCGCTTTCGCCGAACAGCTGCAACAGGGTTTCGCGCCGGCCGGCGGAGTCGGCGCACATCAGCACGCGCCGGTCCTTCTTCAGCAGCAGGGCTTCGAGGTTGACCAGCGGGTCTTCGGCACGGCGGTTGACCGAGACATCGGGCAGCGGCTCGGCCAGCGGCGCCGTGTCCGCACTGGCGGCAGCCTGCAGCACCAGCCGCGCCAGCGGCTTGGCGCCGGCGAAGAACTGCTCCTCCAACAGGAACAGCGCCGCGGGCGGCAGCAGCGGCCGCTCGCGGTCATGGCGCATGAAGTTGTAGCGCTGCGTGGTATCGGCCCAGAAACGGCGGATCGCCTCGTGTACATCGCCGACGTAGGCGATCTGGCTATCGGCGGGCAGGTAATCGAAGACGGTGGCCGAGCTTTCGAAGAACAGCGGCAGGTAGTACTCGATGCCGGCCGACGGTACGCCGTTGCCAATGTCCTTGTAGATCGTCGATTTGCTCGGATCGCCTTCGAACAGTTCGCGCCAGCGGCCGCGGAAGGCGGTGCGCGCGGCTTCGTCGAGCGGAAACTCGCGGCCGGGCAGCAAGCGCACTTCCTTGACCGGGTAAAGGCTGCGCTGGGTATCGGGGTCGAAGGCGCGGATGGTTTCGATTTCCTCGCCGAACAGGTCGATCCGGTACGGCAGCGGCGAGCCCATCGGGAACAGGTCGATCAGGCCGCCGCGCACGCTGTACTCGCCGGGCCGCATGACGGCGCTGACATGCTCGTATCCGGCCAGCGTGAACTGTGCCTTGAGCGCGGCTTCGTCGAGCTTCTCGCCCTGCTTGAAGAAGAATGTGTAGGCCGCCAGGAAAGCAGGCGGCGCCAGCCGGTAGAGCGCGGTCTGCGCCGGCACCAGCATGATGTCGCACTGGCCGCCCTGGATGTCGTGCAAGGTGGCCAGCCGCTCGGAGACCAGGTCCTGGTGCGGCGAGAAACTGTCGTAGGGCAGGGTTTCCCAGTCGGGCAGCAGGCGCACCCGCAAGTCCGGCGCGAACCAGGGGATTTCCTCGGCCAGCCGCTGGGCGTCGATTGCATTGGCGCACATCACCGCCAGCATCGGCACGCGCTCGCGGTGCTGGCTGGCGTAGGCGGCCAGCGCCAGGGCGTCGGCGGAGCCGGCCAGGCCGGACACGGTGTTGCGCTGGCCGGCCTTGACCAAGGGGAGGTTGGCGAAGGGGGCGGGACGATTGGCTTCAGGCATCGGGTGCGGGCTGGCTTGTTGGCTTGCTTGGGGCGTTGCGGACGTTGCAGGGGTACGTGCTGTGCGTGTGCGTACGGTTGCGGGCAAGAAAGCGTGCCATGCAACAGCGACACCCCGCCGGCGTTGCGGGCGGGGTGCAGGCGGAGCAGGCGGCGCTCACAGGAACAAAGGCACTGCGCTTTCGTCGCCCGCATGTCCGCGGGCGAAGGCCGTATTATAGAATGCGCTCCGAAATCCGCGTTTTCAATGCCTCGCCTCGAGCCCGCCAGTCGGGTATAGAGGGTGGACATCTTGAAAGCCTTGCGCCGTGCCCCGTGCACGGCACCCACCTTGCCCCTTGCGCTATCCGTGTCTGCTCGCCGTTTTGCCCTGATCCCCTGTGCCGGTACCGGCAGCCGCGCCGGCGGCAGCCTGCCCAAGCAATACCAGACCGTGGCCGGCCGGCCGATGATCTGGTATGCGCTGGCCGCCTTCGCGGCCTGCGATGCCATCAGCGCCACCGCGCTGGTGCTGGCGCCGGACGATATGCCGCTGGAGTCCCGCTTCGGCGCCGCGGCCTTTGCCGGCCTGCGTTTTGACACCGCCTTCGTGGGCGGCGATACGCGGCATGCTTCCGTGCTGGCGGGCTTGCATCACCTGGCACAGCTCGGCGCCACCGACCGCGACTGGGTGCTGGTGCACGATGCCGCGCGTCCCGGCCTCACGCCTGCCATGATCCACGCGCTGGTGCGCGCGGTGGAGGGCGAGAGTGGCGCGGAAGAAGATGGCCCCGACGCCGCCATCGGCGGCATCCTGGCGGTGCCGGTGCCCGATACGCTCAAGCGCGCCGACCCGGCACCCGGCGGCCAGCCGGCTGCCGTGGTGCGCATCGGCGCCACGGTACCGCGCGAGGGCTTGTGGCAGGCGCAGACGCCGCAGATGTTCCGCGTCGGCGTGCTCCGGCAGGCGCTGCAGGAAGCGCTGGCGGCGGGCGCCGTGGTGACCGACGAGGCCAGCGCGATCGAGCGGCTGGGCCTGCATCCGCGCCTGGTCAACGGCTCGCTGCGCAATTTCAAGGTGACCTATCCCGAAGACTTCGCCCTGGCCGAGCTGCTGCTGGGCGAAGACGCCGCCACGAAGCCCTGAAACCCATTTCCTAACTCGATCCTGAAGGAGTGCCGCTCCCATGACCCCATTCGATATCCGCGTCGGCCAAGGCTACGACGTGCACGCGCTGGTGCCCGGCCGAAAGCTCATCCTGGGCGGCGTGGACATCCCCCACGATCGCGGCCTGCTCGGGCATTCCGATGCTGACGCGTTGCTCCATGCGATTACCGATGCATTGTTCGGCGCGGCAGGCCTGGGCGACATCGGCCGGCATTTCCCGGATACCGATGCGCGTTTCGCGGGGGCGGACAGCCGTGTGTTACTGCGCGAGGCCGCTCGGCGGGTGCGCGAGGCCGGCTACGAAATCGGCAATGTGGACGCGACCGTGATTGCGCAGGCGCCGAAGCTGGCGCCGCATATCGGCGCCATGGTGGCAAACCTGGCCGAAGACCTCGGCTTGCCGCCGGCAAGCTGCAACGTCAAGGCCAAGACCAATGAGAAGCTGGGCTTCGAGGGAAAGCAGGAAGGCATCGTGGCGCAGGCCGTGGTGCTGATCTGGCGCGGCACGATCGCGAGCACGCAGGACTAAGGCTGACGGCGGGGACGGTGACCGCCGGAGCCGCGTCCGGCTGTCCCGGTGTTCAGCCTTTGGACGTTGTGCCGGCCTCCGCCGTTTTTTCGGATGACAGGGTGTAGACGTAGTCGATCAACCGGGCCATCTGCCCTGAGCGCGCACCAGCCTCCGTGCGTTTGGCAAAGCCCATTTGCTCGCAGAGCCGGTTGGCGGATTTCATTTCCGGCATGGTCCGCACCAGCAACGCGCTGGCGCCGATATCGCGCGCGCGCTGGATGCAGACCTGCATCAGCGTGCGGCCCAGCCCAAGGCTCCGCGCCTGCGGGTTCACCGCCAGCAGGCGTGCTTCCGGCAGGCCTAGCGTGATGGTGCTGCCGTCCAGTGCCTGCAGGGTGGCGCCCGGATGGCAGAACAACACCGCACCGCTGATGCCGTGATCGGTCTCAGCCACCCACCATTCCATTTCCGAGGTTGTTGCCGCCAGCACGGATTTCATGCCTTGCTGGAAGGACGCCCGGCAATCCTCCATGATCTCCAGCTCGTATTGGCCATAGGCCTGCTGGGTCACCGCGGCAATGTCGCCCCAGTCGTGCACGGCGGCGAGCCGGTAGTGGAAGCGCGGGGAGGTATGCGAGGGAAGGGAGCTCATGGCGGAGGGGTGAAGACTGTGACCTTTGCTGGATTGTAGGCTCTTCGGTGCACAAATGCAGTCAGTGAATCACCGACTTGGCACACCGGCCACAGGCTTGCATCGACACGAGCAGAACGCGTGGCGGGGCCCGTCGGCATAACCCCGCGGGGCCCCGTGGACGCATCATGAAGGCCGGGCCGGCGCGTGCCGGCCTGCGGCCCTGTGCGGCCTTATTCCGCGGCGATCACATTGGCGGCGGCCACTACGACGGCAGCAATGCGGCCCACGTCGCGCAGTTGCTGCGCGGTCATGCCTTGCTCGTTCTTGAGCAGCGCGTAGTGCGACTTGATGCAGAAATGGCACTTGCCGACGATGGAGGCGGCCAGCGCATACATCTCGAAGCGGCGCTTGTCCACGCCGCCATGCGTGGCGTACGCATTCATGCGCAGGCCGGCCGGCTGGGTGGCGAGATCGGGGTCGTCCGCCATTTCAACGAACGGATACCAGACGTTGTTCATCCCCATCAGCGCGGCGGCGGTCAGCACCGCGTTGGTTTCCTCGGGCGACAGCACGCCGGCATTGCGGATCGCGTCGACGATCACGCGGCTCTTGGCGGCAAACGCCGCAGCCAGGGCTACCGCTACCGCATCGTTGCCCTCGAGTGAGGAGCGGGCGATGGTGCCGTCAAGGTTCAGGCGGATGTCCTTGGCGTAGTCAGGGATGAGGCCTTTAATCGTGTTGAGGAATTCCATATAAATCTCCTATCGGTAGGGGCTCAAAAAACCCGCCAGAGCGGGTTTCGAGGTGCGGGCCGGAGCCCGCCGCGCAAATCGTCACAAACCACCGGCCATTCAGCACCGGCAGTTTGCTCAGCATGCCAGCTGGTTGACAGATTACAGCGTGGAGCCGCCAACAGCGCGGTTGCACGGGCACAGCTCGTCGGTTTGCAGGCCGTCGAGGATACGCAGCACTTCGTCCGGGTTACGGCCGACGTTCAGGTTGTTCACCGACACGTGCTGGATGACATTGTCCGGATCGACGATGAAGGTAGCGCGCAGTGCGACGCCGGCAGCGTGGTCACGCACGCCAAGCTGGTCGATCAGCGAGCCGGTCACGTCGGCGAATTGCCATTGGTTCAGCTTGTTCAGGTCCTTGTGCTCACGGCGCCATGCCAGCTTCACGAACTCGTTGTCGGTCGAACCGCCCAGCACGATCGCGTCGCGGTCGGCGAAGTCGCCGTTCAGCTTGGCGAAGGCAACGATTTCGGTCGGGCACACGAAGGTGAAGTCCTTCGGGTAGAAGTAAATGATCTTCCACTTGCCTTCGAACGATTTTTCGGTGATGTCTTCGAAGGCCGACTGGCCGTTCTCTTCATGGTTGTTGAAACCCGGCTTGACACCGACGACGTGGAAGGCTTCGATCTTGTCACCAACGGTCTTCATAGACTGCTCCTGGATACGGTTGAAGAGAGACGCTCGCGCTGCCAGCCAGGCCTTGAGGCCCGGGCTGCCGCGCAACGAACATGGATTATGCGTCATCCCCGGAGGCGGGGCTAATTGATATTCTCAAAGAGCCCGATAGCCAGGCGCGGGGAGCCGCGCGTCCGGCAGCGCGCGCGCCGATCGACGATGGTGGCGACGCCATGTTGCGGCGCGATGTCAGCCGCCTCCGCCGCTCGCGCACCCTGCCGGAAGGGGGGAGTCTACCCCAGCAGGGCCGCCGTGGTGTAGCTCAGACCGTCCTGGCCACCGGTTCGACGTAGGCGTGCTGCCGTCCGCCGCGGAAAATCACCAGCGTGGCGATAAGCCCGCACGCAGCGGCGAACATCAGCCACAGGCCGGGCGCGGCCTTGTTGCCGGTGCTGTGGATCAGGTAGGTCGAGATGGCCGGTGTGAAGCCGCCGAACAAGGCCGTGGCGAGGCTGTAGGCCAGGGAGAAGCCGGCAGTGCGCACCGCGGGCGGCATCACTTCGGTCAGCGTCACCACCATCGCGCCGTTGTAGCTGCCATACAGGAAGGACAGCCACAGCTCGACCATCAGCAGGCGGCCGAAAGACGGCTCGGCCACCAGCCAGGACACTGCCGGATAGGCCGTGAGCAAGGTGAGGATGGTGAAGATCACCAGCAGGGGCTTGCGGCCCACGCGATCCGACAAGGCACCCATCAGCGGCAGCCAGATGAAGTTGGACAGCCCCACGCACATGGTGACGATCAGGTTGTCCACGTCGTCGAGCTTCAGCACGGTCTTGCCGAAGGTCGGCGTGTAGGCGGTGATCATGTAGAACGACACCGTGGTCATCACGACCATCATGCAGCCGGCGATGATGATGCGCCAGTTCTCAAGCATCGAGCGGTAGATCTCGCTGATGGCGGGGCGATGCTTGCGCGTCTTGAATTCCTCGGTTTCTTCCAGCGAGCGGCGGATCAGGAACAGGAAGGGCACGATCAGGCAGCCGATCAGGAACGGCACGCGCCAGCCCCATTCACCCATCTGCTCGGGCGACAGCATGGCATGCAGGATTACGCCGAGCAGGCCGGCAAAGATCACCGCCACCTGCTGGCTGGCCGACTGCCAGGCCACGTAGAAGCCCTTCTTGCCGGGCTTGGCGATCTCCGCGAGGTAGACCGACACGCCGCCCAGTTCCACCCCGGCGGAGAAGCCCTGCAGCAAGCGGCCGGCCAGCACCAGCAATGGCGCGGCCACGCCGATCGAGGCATAGCCCGGCACGCAGGCGATCAGCAAGGTGCCCAGCGCCATCAGGACCAGGGTCAGGATCAGCCCCTTGCGGCGGCCGTGATGGTCGATATACGCGCCGAGGATGATGGCGCCGAGCGGACGCATCAGGAAGCCCGCGCCGAAGGTCGCGAGCGATAGCATCAGCGACGCGAACTCGTTGCCGCTGGGGAAGAACGTCTTGGCGATGGCGGCGGCATAAAAGCCGTACACCATGAAGTCGTACATTTCCAGGAAGTTGCCGCTGACGACGCGGAACACGGTGCGGAACCCGTGTTGCTGGGTGGGGGAGTTTGACATTTGGCTGTCTCTCGCAGACGCCGCCGGTTGGTTCCGGAGGCTTGATTTTGGTCGGCTGCCAGCCAGGATTCGGGATCAGCTATGCGGGGGACTGGCCTTGGCTGGGCTTGGGTTTGGGGGTGTCCTGCTGATGGCGGCAAGTTTGCGCCGGGGGGCTGTCATTACGCTGTCAAATGGCTTTCAGTTTGATATCAAATGCTGTCGAAAGCCTGTCAGCGGAGGGGGGCGGTGGGGTGTTGTTGGTGTTTGTGATTTAACGTCAACAGCAACTGCTTAAACTCAAAGTCAAAGGCTTAAAGTCAAAGGCAGTTTCACCTCCCCTGCGGGGGAGGCGACCTGCTTTCTTGTCTCGCCAAGAAAGTAGGCAAAGAAGGCGACCCGGATGGGGCGAAAGACGCCTCGTCGTCGAACCAAAAGAGCGGCCGGGACCCAAACTCGCATCGCCTTAAGGCGATACTCAAACATGGGTCCCTCTTTTCCGCTCTTTTGGCCCGACGACGAGGCGCCCCTTCCGGGATGGGCAAACCTTCACGGCTCGCTTCGCATCGCGGGTTGGTGTGGCCCGCCCCACGGGCGCTTCACACGGCTAAACCGAATCGTGGATCGGTTGCGGCGCTTTCATCCGAGGTTTTACGGAGTGCGAGTGCAGGGCTTCGGGGGGCGCTTTACGCCCGCCTGAAAAACGCACTGACAACCAGCCCCGTAGCCGGCGCTGGCCGGTTCGCCAACATCAATCGCCCGCCATTCCGCTGCAGGATACGGTTGACAATCGACATCCCCAATCCCGCCCCCTTCGCTTCGCTGCGCGCGCCATCCAGCCGGTAGAACGGCCGCGTCAACAAAGGCAACTGGGCTTCCGGCACACCATTGCCATGGTCGGCCACCGTCAGCACGGCTTCTTTGTCTTCTATCCGCGTACTGATCTCGACGACCGCCACCCCGTTGTCCTCATCCTTGGCATAGCGCCGCGCGTTTTCAACGAGGTTGTCGAGGATGCGCTGCACTTCCATGCGGTTGGCAACGGCCATCACGGGGGCGCTGGCGCGTACATGCACGCGCACATCGTCGTGCGCGCCATAGACGCCGACAGCGTCCTGGACAAGGGCGGACAGGTCGACTGGTTCGACGGTCTCCAGCGCCGGCCGGGCGTAGTTGAGGAATTGCCCGATGATGGCGTCCATCTGTTCGACGTCGGCGATCATGGCTTCCCGCGTGGTGTCATCCACGGGCGACATTTCGGTTTCCAGCCGCAGCCGCGTGAGCGGTGTGCGCAGGTCGTGCGAAATGCCGGCCAGCATGACCACGCGGTCGTCGTCGAGCTGGCGCAGGTCGCGCACCATCTGGTTGAAGCTGTGGTTGGCCTGCGCCACTTCGCTGGCGCCGTGCTCGGGCAGGGTGGGCGGGTCGCCCCCGCCGCCGATGGCGCGCGCTGCGTTGGCCAGCCGCTTGAGCGGGTGGTTGACCAGCGACGTGATAAAGGCGGCGCCGATGATCGACAGCAGCAGCGCGGCAATACTCCACCAGAGCCACTGGATGCCGGGCACGCGTTCGAACCGTTCGGGGCTGATCGCGACCCAGTAGTCGTCGCCTTCGATCTCGAAGCTGACCCAGACACCCGGTATGTCGTTCACCGTGGTCGCGATCACGGTGCCTTCGCCTAGCCGGCTGCGAATCTCCTGCTGCACCAGGGGGGTCAGGAAGGGGTTTGTCGTCGCTACGGTGAAATCGTCGTCTTTCTCGCGCGGGTAGACCTTGATGCCTTCGTTCTGCACCAGGTCGAGCAGCAGGAAGCGCCGCCGCGCGGGGTCGGAATAGAGCAGGGCTGCGCGCGTGAGCTTGACCACGCTGACCACCTGCATGGCGACCTGCTGGGCGCGCGGAGCGCGTTCGAAGAGCCGATAGCTCTGGAACCAGATACCCAGCGAGATCGCCAGCAAGAGGGCGATCAGCATGAAAGTTCGCCAGAACAGCGAACCGAACAGGCGCGTAGCCGTGCGGCTGATGACAGTCGCCACGATCCGCGGCGCCTTACTTCACGCCATCGGGGATGAAGACGTAGCCGAGGCCCCAGACCGTTTGTATGAAACGCGGGTTGCCCGGATCGGGCTCGATGAGCTTGCGCAGGCGCGAGATCTGCACGTCGAGACTGCGGTCGAATACCTCGTACTCGCGGCCACGCGCCATTTCCATGAGCTTCTCGCGCGACAGCGGCTGGCGCGGATGCCGGGCGAAGACCTTGAGCACCGAGAACTCGCCGGTGGTCAGGGTGATCTCTTCGTCGTTCTTGGTCAGCGTGCGCGTGGCGAGGTTGAGCACGAAGTCGCCGAAAGCGAAGGTCTCCGGCGTTTCGGAGGGCGCGCCGGGGACTTCGGCGGGGCCCTTGCGGCGCAGCACCGCGTGGATCCGCGCAATCAGCTCGCGCGGGTTGAAAGGCTTGGGCAGGTAGTCGTCGGCACCCATCTCGAGGCCGACGATGCGATCGACATCCTCACCCTTGGCGGTAAGCATGATGATGGGCGTCTGGTCGTTGGCGCCACGCAGCCGGCGGCAGATCGACAGGCCATCCTCGCCCGGCATCATCAGGTCGAGTACTAGCAGGTCGAAACGCTCGCGCAACCAAAGCTTGTTCATCGCGGTGGCGTTTTCTGCTACCAGTACTGTGAAGCCCTGTTCGCCAAGGTAGCGGCGCAGCAGGTCGCGCAGACGGGGGTCGTCGTCTACGACGAGAATCTTGTGACTGGTATTTTCCATGGCGGTATCTTAGCGACAAACGCTTTCGGTCAAAATGGCTTAACAAAAGGTTACATACTTTACCGCGTGGTATGCGGGCGCGCATCTACCCTGCGTTTACACTGCCGCATACCGTTTCCGCAGCCAGTCCCACGGGGTTTTCGTGGGTTTCCGCCGTGAAAACTCACTGCCATGAGGCGGCGAGGCGGACCTACCGGATTTCCGGCTTCCGGCGGTTCTGCCACTGCCGCTTCCGAAGCCAAAACCGCCATTATCAATGAAAGTCACCCGCAAGCGCGCCGGGCGTACCCTTTACCGCGCCGGCGCGGCTGTCGCGCTGCTGCTTGCCGCCAGTGCGGGGCACCCGCAATCGCCCGGCATGGCGCACCTGCTGCCGGGTTCCGGCAGGGCCGGAGCCCGTGAGGGCGGCCTGCACAACGGGCAAGATGAGGCACGCGCGCGCGCCGGAAAGTACCGCACCGAGCGCGATCTGAACGAGCGTTTGCCCCGCGCACTCCCAAACGACAAGCTCTCGCCGGACGAGCGGCGCAAGCTGCGCCAGAACCTGTATGAACTGGGGCGGGAGATGTACCAGGGCGGCTAGGCCGCGCATATGACGCAGCTTGGCATAGTGCGCGACATCCGGCTATCGGGGTGCGTCCTACTTCTGGCCTGTAGGCCCGCCCGCAGCCGCCTCAGGCGTCCGGTCCGCGGCGTCCCAGACTTTCCCGCCGATTGTCGCGCCGGCGCCTTTCAGGGCAGGCCGGCGTGCGGCACTTCCACTTCGGTCATCAGGATATGGCCCAGGCGGGAGGCGCGGCGCTCGGCCTCATCGAAATTCGGCGCCGCGGCCAGGAACAGCGTGGTGCCTCGCGGGCCACCCAGGGCTGCGGCGAATATGCCCGTCCCGCAGGCGATCTCTTCAGCGATTTGGCCGCCGGGCATCACCCGCAATACACGATTACCGATAGCGTCGGCCACCCACAGCGCGCCTTCCGCGTCCTGCGCGCAGCCATCCGGCGCGACCTTGGCGCCGCCCAGCACCTGAGCCAGCTCCGTGGCAGCAGGCTGGCTGCCGAACAGCGCCCAGTCACGGCGGGGGCCAAGCGAGCCATCCGCGTGCAGATCGAACGCCGAGATGCGGTTGCCAAGGGTTTCCCCAACCACCAGTGACTTGCCGTCTGGCGTAATGACCGAGCCGTTCGGAAAGTACAGGCCGTCGGCCACCACGGTGACTGTGCCATCGGGATCGACCCGCGCCAGGCTGGCGGTGCGCATGGGCGCGCCGGCCATCAGGTCGAAGCCGAAATTGCCCACATAGGCACGGCCGTGCTTGTCCACCACCATGTCGTTCACATGCCCGCCGGCCACGGCAGACAGGTCGGCATGCACGCTGAGGCTGCCGTCCGGTTCGCGCCGCAGCAGCTTGCGGTCGCGCATCGAGACGATCAACAGGCGCCCGTCCGGCAGCCAGCCCAGGCCCGAAGGCTGCTGCGGCACCTCGGCGATCGGCTCGACGGTGCCATCCAGGCTCACCGCCATCACCCTGTGCGTGTAGAAATCCGAGAGCCAGAGCCGGCCCTCGTGCCAACGTGGCCCCTCCAGGAAGGTGTGTCCCTCGGTCAGTAGCGACATTTCGCGGCGCGCCATGCGTGTCTCCTTTGTGATCTTTCGATCTTGTGATTGGATGTGCCTACATCCAATACGATTTTTGCCGGGATCGCAAGCGTGCCGCAGGGGGTGTCAGGCGCGGGGCTGGAAATGCCGCAGGAAGTCGACGAAGGCCTCGGCGGCCTGCTGGGCGTCGTCCGCGGTGATGGTCTCAAGCGGGTTGTGGCTGATGCCGGCGTTGCCGCAGCGCACGAAGAGCATCGCCACGTCGGTGATGCGCTGCATCATCATGGCGTCGTGCCCCGCGCCTGAGGGCAGCTCGTAGGCCTGCAGCCCGCGCTTTTTCAGCACCGCGCCAAACTGGTCCATCAGCCAGCGCGCGCAGGGCGCGTTGTTCACCGGCGGCACGCGTTCCACCTCGGCAACGAGGCCGCGGCGCGCGGCGATCGCATGGATGCCGGCCACGATGTCGGCAATGGCGGCCTCGCGGATGCCATCCTCGCCAGCGCGGATGTCCATCGAGAACACGCATTCGGCGGGGATGACGTTGCTTGAGCCGTTCGGCACCTGCAACTGGCCCACCGTGCCGACCAGCGTAGGCACCTCGGCGCAGCGCCGTTCCACCAGCAGCACCATTTCGGCGGCGGCCGCGGCGGCGTCCTTGCGCATGGTCATGGGGGTGGTGCCGGCGTGGCTGGCCAGGCCTTGCACGCGTACCTGGAAGCGGCTGCTGCCTGCAATCTGCGTGACCACGCCGAGCGGCAGGCCGTGGTGCAGCAATACCGGGCCTTGCTCGATATGGACTTCGACAAAGCCATGCAGGGTAGCGGGGTCCACCGCCGCGGCTTGCAGGGCTTCAATGCTCCCCGCGCCCGGCAGGCCGGAGGCGGCCAGCGCTTCTCGCAGCGTCACGCCATCGGTGTCGGTGCGGTCCAGCAAAGCCGGGTCGAAGCGCCCGGCCAGCACGCTGCTGGCCAGGAAGCTGGTCTTGAAGCGCAGCCCTTCCTCTTCGGCGAAACCCACCACATCAAAGTGATAGGGCAGGCGGATGCCGGCGGCATTGAGCGCGCCCACCACGGCTACCGGCAGCAGGATGCCGAGCCGGCCGTCATAGCGGCCGCCGTTGCGCACCGTGTCGAAGTGCGACCCGGTCATCAGCACGCGCGCCGCTTCGCCCACGGCCGGATCGGCGGCATAGCGGCCGATCACATTGCCGATGGCGTCGATGCGAACCTGCATCCCCGCCGCCTCCATCCATTCGGCCAGCCGGGCCTGCGCGGCGCGGTGGGCGGGGGTCAGGTAGGCGCAAGTCAGGCCACCCTCCATGTCCGAGAAGCGCGCCAGGGCGGCAGCCTGGTCAAGAATGGCCTTGCCAAGCGGAAAGGGGGGCTGGGGAGATTGGGTCATGGCAGTTGCGCGGAAGGGAAGGCAGAGACGATGCGGAAATCCTCGCGCCCGAAGCGGGCGTGCGGACTCGTGATGATACCGGGGAAGGGCCGCCAGATGCCCGTCGCGCCCGGCTGGTGCTCAGGCGGCAGTCAGCGATTGCCCATCCAGGTCTTCCATGCGATCCAAAGCTTGCGCATCGGCGTCAGCGAGATGCGCTGGTTCAGTACCTGGAAGCCGCTGGCCTCGACTTCATCGAGCAGTGTCTGGTAGATCGCGCCCATCACCAGGCCGGCGCGCTGGGCGCGGCGATCGGCGCGGGGCAGCAGCGCCAGCGCTTCCCGGTAGAGCGTGCGGGCCTGTTCGGCCTGGTGGCGCATCAACGTCACGAAGCGGTCCGAATGGGTGGCCTGGTTGATCTCGGACACGGGTACCTGGAAGCGCTGCAGCGTGTTGACCGGCACATAGATCCGGCCGCGCCGGGCGTCCTCGCCGACATCGCGCAGGATATTGACCATCTGCAGCGACAAGCCCAGCTTTTCCGCGAATTCGAGCGTGCGCGGATCCTGATAGCCCAGGATGCGCGCGCTCATGGTGCCGACCACGCCGGCCACGCAATGGCAATAACGCGCGAGCGCAATGTCATCAAGGTAGCGCGACTGGGTCAGGTCCATCTCCATGCCTTCGAGCACTTCGCCGAACATCGACTGCGTCAGGCCGTATGCCTGCATGTGCGGCTGGAGCGCCTTGGTGACGGGGTGGGTGGGTGCGCCATTGAACATCTGGCCAAGCTCGCTGCGCCACCAGGCCAGCTGTTGGTGGGCAACGCTGGCGTCCTGGGTGTCGTCCACCACATCGTCGACTTCCCTGCACCAGGCGTAGAGCGCGGTGATGGCCTGCCGCCGCTCCGGCGGCAGGAACAGGAAGCTGTAATAGAAACTGGAGCCGCTCTGCGCGGCTTTCTCTTGGCAATACTGATCGGGCGTCACGCCGGTCTCGGGTCGGTGATTGGGGGGCTTTATGCCTGCTTGCGTCGCGGCGGCCTGTCTGGCGGAGCATGGGGTGCCGGCCTGGGTGCTACCGGCAGCACGCGTTTTCGCGGGGCGCGCCATGGCAGCGCCGAGAGCCGGGAACGTGGGCGAAAGCCGCCCCGCGATTCGTGGCGAGGCCGCGCGAGCGACGGGCCGGATTGTAGCATTTGCCCTGTAATGGCCTTGCGGCGCGTCATCGGCGCTAGCCAGCAGCGATGGCTGGCGCGGCAGGCTCGCGCCAGCCGGCAACAGTGGCGTCTGCGACATTACGCCGCGCCACGCACCGATTTTTGCGCCACATCGGCTCGCAGGCTTGTTTGTTACCTGAATAGTGCTTTTTTCGATACATGCTTTGCCGGGGTGGTTTGACGCCTTCGGGTGGTCCCCTATATATTGCTGACCGGCGAGTTATTAACTGACGAGCCGCTTTCAGCAGTGCCCGCTGTTTCACCGATTCCTCGCTTAACTCATGCCAGTGCCTTTTCCCAGGCCGGAAGTTGCGGCCGTCGATGTGCCTTTTTCCACTCTGGTGGATGCCAACGGGGCTGCTGCGGCGATGGCGGATACCGCTCGCCGCGCGCTGCCGGCCCGCGCGCGGCTGATGGTGCCGGTACTTGCCGGCCTGCTGGTGCTGGGCGGCTGCAATCGCCAGCCCGAGCGCCCACCTGAAATCCGCCCCGTGCGGTTGATGCAGGTGCAGCCCGGCGCGGGCAAGACTGATCTCGAGTTTTCCGGCGATGTGCGGCCCCGGATCGAATCACGGCTGGGTTTTCGCGTCGGGGGCAAGATCGCTGCCCGCCTGGTTGATGTGGGCGCCACCGTCCGCAAGGGCCAGCCGCTCGCACGGCTCGATCCCACCGACCTGAGCCTGGCGGAAGCGGGCTCGCGTGCCCAGTACGACGCGGCCAAGACCGATCGCGACCTCGCCGAGGCCGATCTCAAGCGTTACAACGAGCTGTTTGCCAAGAAATTCATCAGCGCCGCCGAGCAGCAACGTCGCCAGGCTACCTATGACTCCGCCGTCTCCCGCCTGCGCCAGGCCGAGGCCGGGCTGCGCAACCAGTCCAACCAGACTGCCTATGGCGTCCTGACCGCCGACGCCGACGGCGTGGTGACGCTGATCGAAGCGGAGGTTGGCCAGGTAGTCGCGGCAGGCCAGTCGGTTGTCCGCGTGGCGCAAACCGCCGAGAAAGAGGTGGCGGTCGGGTTGCCGGAAGACCAGGTCGAGCGCTTGCGCGGCATTTCCGACGTGACGGTGCGGACCTGGGCCGAGCCCGGCCGTCCCCTGCCAGGCCGCGTGCGGGAGATATCCCCGATGGCCGACCCGGTTACGCGTACTTATGCGGCCCGCATTAGCGTGCCCAACCCTCCGCCTGACTTCAAGTTCGGCATGACTGCCGTGGTGGCATTCACCCGCACTGGCGACAACGCCACGCTGCGCGTGCCGCTTTCCGCGCTGCTGCAGCAACAGGGCAGCAACCAAGTCTGGGTGTATGACGCTGCGGCGGGCACCGTGCAGCCGGTCGCGGTCACCCTGGGCGAACTGCAGGGCAACGAGGTCCAGGTCAGGCAGGGGCTGTCCGCCGGGCAAACCATCGTCACCGCGGGCGTGCACCTGCTCAAGCCCGGCCAGAAAGTGAGGCCGCTGCAGGCGGTGGCGTCCGCGCCGGCCGTGCGCAATTAGGGCGCGCAGCATGGACCATTCCCGTTTCAACCTCTCCCGCTGGGCCCTGGAGCACCAGCCGCTGACCCGTTACCTGCTGGTGGTGCTGCTGCTGGGCGGGCTCTTTGCGTTCTTCCAGCTCGGCCAGGACGAAGACCCGCCCTTTACCTTCCGGGTGATGGTGGTGCAGGCGTTCTGGCCCGGCGCCACCGCCGAGCAGATCGCGGTGCAGGTCACCGACAAGATCGAGCGCCAGTTGCAGGAAGTGCCCTACGCCGACAAGATCCGCAGCTTCTCCAAGCCCGGCGAGACCACGGTGATCTTCCAGCTCAAGGACACCGCGCCGGCAAAGGACACCGCGCAGATCTGGTACACGGTGCGCAAGAAGGTCGGCGACATCGCGCAGACGCTGCCGCCGGGCGTGCGCGGGCCGTTCTTCAACGACGAGTTCGGCGACGTGTACGGCTCGATCTACGCGCTGTCCGCCGATGGCTTCAACTACAAGGAGCTGCGCGAATACGCCGACCTGGTGCGCCAGCAACTGCTGCGCGTGCCGTCGGTGGCCAAGGTCGCGCTGATCGGGATGCAGGACGAGAAGGTCTATATCGAATTCAACCAGGCACGCTTTGCCCAGCTCGGCCTGGACATCAATGCAATCGCGGACCAGATCTCCCAGCAGAACAGCATGACCGCCAGCGGCGTGCTGGTGACGCCCGGCGACAACCTGCAGGTGCGCCTGTCGGGACAGTTCGCCAAGGTGGCCGACCTGGAAAACCTGGTGCTGCGCGGCCCCAACGGCACTGCCAACATCCGCCTGGGCGATATCGCCCACGTCTACCGCGGCTATGTCGATCCGCCGGCGAGCAAGATGCGCTTCCAGGGCAAGGAAGTGATCGGGCTGGGCATCTCGATGGAGAAGGGCGGCGACATCATCGCGCTGGGCAAGAACCTGCGCGCCGCGACGGATGGCTTGCGCGGGCAGTTGCCGGTCGGCATCGAGCTGGATCAGGTGCAGAACCAGCCCGACGCGGTCGAGCGCTCGGTCGGCGAGTTCGTGCATGTTTTGATCGAAGCGGTGGTGATCGTGCTGGGCGTGAGCTTTGTCTCGCTCGGCCTGCATACCAGGCCGCTGCGGCTGGATGTGCGGCCGGGGCTGGTGGTGGCGCTGACCATTCCGCTGGTGCTCGCCGTCACGTTCCTCTTCATGAACATGTTCGGCATCGGCCTGCACAAGATATCGCTCGGGGCACTGATTGTGGCGCTCGGGCTGCTGGTCGACGACGCCATCATCGCGGTGGAGATGATGGTGCGCAAACTGGAGGAGGGCTTCTCCAAGATGGAGGCGGCCACCTTCGCCTACACCTCCACCGCGATGCCGATGCTGACCGGCACGCTGATCACCGCCGCCGGCTTCCTGCCAGTGGGGCTGGCGCGTTCGACCGTGGGCGAGTACACCTTCGCCATCTTTGCCGTGACCGCGATGGCGCTGGTGCTGTCGTGGCTGGCCGCTGTCTACTTCACGCCCTACCTGGGCTACCTGCTGCTCAAGTCCCGGCCGGCCGGCGAGGGCGAGCAGCATGAGGTGTTCGACACGCCGTTCTACAACCGCTTCCGCCAGTTGGTGAACTGGTGCGTGGCCTGGCGCAAGACAGTGATCGTCATTACCCTGGTGGCCTTCGGCCTTGGCCTGTACGCCTTCAAGTTCGTCGAGAAACAGTTCTTCCCGGATTCGAGCCGGCCGGAGCTGATGGTGGAATTGTGGATGCCCGAGGGCACCAGCTTCGCGCAGACCGAGGCCGAGGCCAAACGCTTCGAGGCCGCGCTGCGCGGGGACCGCGAGATCGCCAGCCTGACCACGTTCGTGGGCAGCGGCGCGCCGCGCTTCTACCTGCCCCTCGACCAGATCTTCCCGCAGACCAATGTGGCGCAGGTGATCGTGATGCCGGCCGGGGTGGCACTGCGCGACCGCGTGCGGCAGCGCATCGTCAGCCTGCTGGCGAGCGATTTCCCGCAGTTGCGCGGACGCGTCAAGCTATTGCCGAATGGGCCGCCGGTACCTTATCCGGTGCAGTTCCGGGTCATCGGGCCGGATGCCGCCGGCGTGCGCAAGCTGGCCGACGAAGTCAAGGCCGTGATGAGCGCCAACCCGAACACGCTGGGCGTCAATGACAACTGGAACGAGAGCGTCAAGGTGCTGCGCCTGGATATCGACCAGGACAAGGCACGCGCGCTCGGCGTCAGCACCACCGCCATCGCGCGCGTGACGCAGACCGTGCTGAGCGGCGTGGCCGTGGGGCAATATCGCGATGGCGACAAGCTGATCGACATCCTGATGCGCGCGCCGCGCAACGAACGCGACGCCATGTCCGACCTGCAGAACATGCAGGTACCCACCGCCAGCGGCCGCGTGGTGCCATTGACCCAGGTAGCGCGCATCGCTTTCCGCTCCGAGCCTGGCGTGATCTGGCGCGAGAACCGCGACTTCGGCGTGACCGTGCAGTCCGATGTGGTGGAAGGCATCCAGGGCCCCACCGTGACGGCGCAGATCAATCCCAGGCTGGACAAGCTGCGCGCCACGCTGCCGGCGGGCTATCGCATCACCGTGGCCGGGGCGGAAGAGGAAAGCGGCAAGGCCGGCGCGTCGATTGCCGCGCAGTTGCCGCTGTGCATCTTCATCATCTTCACGCTCCTGATGCTGCAGTTGCACAGCTTCTCGCGCTCGCTGATGGTGTTCCTGACCGGACCGCTGGGGCTGATCGGGGCGGCCGCCACGCTGCTGCTGCTGAGCGCGCCGATGGGCTTTGTGGCGCAGCTTGGCATCACCGCGCTGCTGGGCATGATCATCCGCAACTCGGTGATCCTGGTCGACCAGATCGAGCAGGACATCAGCGCCGGCGAGCCGGTCTGGGAAGCCATCGTCGAGTCAGCCGTGCGCCGCTGCCGCCCGATCATCCTGACCGCCGCGGCCGCCGTGCTGGCCATGATCCCGTTGTCGCGCTCGGTGTTCTGGGGGCCGATGGCGGTGGCGATCATGGGCGGGCTGGTGATTGCCACGGCGTTGACGCTGTTGTTCCTGCCGGCGCTGTATGCGGCATGGTTCCGGGTGAAGGCGCCGGAAGCGGGCGCGGCAGTCCTGGCGCGCTGAACATGCCCTGGATCGTGCTCGGACGGCTGACGCCGCCGAGCACGCATCGCGCGCCTTACATCAACTCAAAACTCACATCCTGCGCCCCTTCCCACAGCACCTTGGTGCCCAGCGCGCGCAGGTTCTCCTTGCCTTCCACGATCGTCAGGAAATGGTTGCCCGCCAGTTGCCCCATCTTGCTGGCGAAGCAGCAACTGCCGTACGCCAGGATGATCTCGGTTTCGCTGTAGCCGCCGGGGTAGAACAGGATGTCGCCCACCGACGGGTGGCTGGTGTGGTTCTCGAAGTCCACGCCCAGCTTGAATTCGCCCAGCGGAATCCAGCAGCCTTCGCCGCTCCAGCGCACGTGGATCAGCTTCTGCCGGTAGGGCAGCAGCTTGGTGAAGGCCGCCACGGTCTGTGGGGCATCGGGATTGGTTTCGGCGACAAACTGGTAACCGCCGGCGGTGATACGGATTCGGGCCATTCAGGCTCTCCTTGGGGGAATCGGGGTAGTGGTTCAGCTTAGTGCCATCACCAGCTTTTCTGCAAATGCAATCAGGCTGCGGTCGCTGCCGGCGGGGCCCATCAGCGAGATACCGAGCGGTGCGCCGGCGCGGCTGGCCAGAGGCAGGCTCAGGTGGGGAAAGCCGGACAGGGGCGCCAGGCAGAGGGTCTGGGCGGAGCGGTTGCGGTAGGTTTCCAGTTCCTCGCCGGCGGCGTCCGACAGGGGCGCGATGTCCGGCATGGTCGGCAGGATCAGGATGCCATCGTTGCCGAGCAGCGCCGCGAGGTGGGCGGTGAAGGCGCGGCGGATGGCACTGGATGCTTCGAATTGCGCGGCAGTGACGCTCTTGGAGAAGGCAAACCGTGCGGCCACGTCCGGGCCGAGCTGCAGGCCATACTGCTCGATCATGGCGCCGTCGGCTTGCCAGGCTTCCCAGCCCTGCACGTAGCGGAAGGCCCACCAGATATCTTCCAGCGCGCGATCAGCGACCGTGACGGGGGTGGCGTTGCCGAAGGCGGCCTCGATGCCGCCGACCACCGGCAGCAGCGCGTCCAGCGCGGCAGGGGTGGGCATGCGGAACAGGTCTTCGGCGAGCAGCAGGCGCGGGCTGGCGGGCAGCGGCCTTGCATCGTCCCCGAGCAGTACTTCGGCCACGCGCGCAAAGGTGCCGATATCGCGCGCGAAGAAGCCGCAGGTATCGAAACTGCCACACAGGGCCAGGCATTGCGCGAGCGAGATGCGTCCGTGCGTGGGGCGGATGCCGAACAACCCGCAATGGCTGGCCGGGGCGCGCACCGAGCCGCCGGTGTCGGTGCCTAGCGCGAAGTCGCAAAGTCCGTTGGATACCGCCGAGGCCGAGCCCGACGACGAGCCGCCGGTGACGCGTCCCGGTGCCGCGCCGTTGACCGGCGCACCGTAGTGGGCATTCTTCCCGTTCATCGAGAACGCCAGTTCATCGGTGTGGGTCTTGCCGACGAAGGCGGCGCCGGCGTCAAGCAGGCGCTGCACGGTTGGGGCGGTGGCGGTCTTGATGCCTGACATCGCCAGCACATGGGGGTTGCCCCCGCCGGTGGGGTAGCCGGCCACGTCGAACAAGTCCTTGGCGGCGAAGGTGAGGCCTGCGAGCGGCCCGCTCGCGGCGTTGGCGACCGGCGCTGCCGGGTAGGGAAGGAAGGCGTGGGAGGGATGGCTGGCCAGGTTCATGGATGCGGTTAGCGGTGGGGAAGCAATCAGTAAAGGCGATAGTGGCACGGACTGCACGGCGGGCAAAGCATGCAACTTGCGAACCGTGCGCTCATGACCGGAGCGCACGGCTCAAGCCACTGCCTGCGCGACGGCAACTGGCCCGGCGGCCAGTACGCAGCTTACGCGATGACCGCCGCCCAGCGCGACGCTCTGCGGCACCGCCTCCAGGCATTGCGCGCGCGCCTGCGGGCAACGCGGGGCGAAGCTGCAGCCGGGCGGCAAGGCGGACAGGTCGGGCGGCGAACCGGCAATGGTCTGCAGCCGCTGGCCCCGGTCCATGCCGTGCTGGCGGCTTTGCAACAGTGCCATGGTGTAGGGATGGCGCGCGGCCCGCAGGATGGTGCGGATCGGGCCTTCCTCGACAATGCGCCCGCCGTACATCACGGCCACGCGGTCGGCGATCTCCACCGCCGCGCCGATGTCATGGGTGACGAACACGATCGACAAGCCCAGCTCGCGCTGCAGCTCCCGCAGCAGGATCAGCACCTGGATCTGCACGGTGGCGTCCAGCGCGGTAGTGGGCTCGTCGGCCAGCAGCACCTTTGGGTTGGCCGACAGCGCCAGCGCGATCATGGCGCGCTGGCGCATGCCGCCGGACATCTCGTGCGGATAAGCCGCCAGCCGCTGCTCCGGGCTGGGAATGCGCACCGCCTCCAGCGCCCGCAACGCGCGCT
Organism: Burkholderiaceae bacterium 16; assembly: GCA_000955785.1. Classification (GTDB taxonomy): domain Bacteria; phylum Pseudomonadota; class Gammaproteobacteria; order Burkholderiales; family Burkholderiaceae; genus Cupriavidus. Next base: position 25,071 of record JYOD01000107.1, on the reverse strand, counting down.
GGCGCGCTTCGGCGGCGGACACGCGGGCATGGGTGCGAATGCACTCGATGATCTGCTGGCCGACCGTGTAGACGGGGTCCAGCGCCAGCAGGGGCTCCTGGAACACCATTGCCACCGTGCCGCCGCGCAGGCGGGCCAGCCCGCGCGAATCCAGCGCGGTGACGTCGGCGGCGTCGATATGGATCTCGCCTTCCATACGGGTGCGGCGCGGCGGATGCAGCCGCATCAGCGCACGCAGCGTCACGCTCTTGCCCGAGCCGGATTCGCCGATCAGGGCGAGCGCCTCGCCCGGCGCAACTTCCAGCGATACGCCGTTGACGGCGCGGATGGTCTTGCCGCCGCCGGAGAAGGTGACGCGCAAATCGCGCACCGATACCATGGGCGCGGCAGTTTGCGGTTCTGGAGTGTGGTTGGATGCAGTCACGATGAGGCCCTCAAATCGTTGCAGCGAGCGGACTGGCGCCCGCCGGCATCTGCCGGCTGTGGCCGCCGCCGGCGTTGGCCATCAGGCAGGCCACGGGATGCCCGGCCAGGGTATCCGACAGCACCGGCGCGCGGCGGGAGCACACGTCTTCGGCCATGGCGCAGCGCGGATGGAAGCTGCATCCGGACGGCGGGTTGATCGGGTTGGGCGGATCGCCCGCCAGCGGCGCGACCAGCGTACGGTGGTCCGGATCCATTGCCGGCATCGAGGCCAGCAGCGCGCGGGTGTAGGGATGCGATGGGTTGGCGTACAGGGTCTCGGTATCGCCCACCTCCACCACCTTGCCCAGGTACATCACCATCACGCGGTCGCACAGGTAGCGGATCACGTTCAGGTCGTGGCTGATAAAGACATAGGTGAGGTCGAACTCGGCCTTGAGATCGAGCAGCAGGTTCAGCACCTGCGCTTCCACCGATTTGTCGAGTGCCGACACAGCTTCGTCGAGGATCACCAGGCGCGGGCGCAGTACCAGCGCTCGCGCGATGTTCACGCGCTGGCGCTGCCCGCCGGACAACTCGTGCGGATAGCGTCCGGCGAAGCGCGCCGGCTCCAGGCCCACGCGATCCAGCAGGGCGCGCGCACGCGCGGTGGCTTCGGTGGCGCTGATGCCGTGCACGCGCGCCGTAAAGGCAATGGATTCCTCGATGGTAAGGCGTGGGTTGAGCGAGGAGTAGCTGTCCTGGAAGACCATCTGCACCTGGCTGCGGTAACGCTTCATGGGCAACTGCGCCGATCCGACGCCCAGCGCATCGAAGATCAGCTCGCCCCCGTTCTGCTCGATCAGCTGCATCAGCAGCCGCGCGGTGGTGGACTTGCCGCAGCCGGATTCACCGACCACGCCCAGCGTCTCTCCCTTCCTGACTTCGAAGCTGACGCCATCGACGGCGCGAACCTCGCCGCCGCGCTGCCAGGGCAGCTTCGATTTGAGTGGAAAGTGCTTGATCAGGTCGCGCGCGATCACCAGCGGTTGCGCCGGGCCGCCCACGTCGGTATTGAGCAGGGTATCGGTCATGGCATCGGTCATGGCATCAGTCCTTGATTTCCATCGCCGAGCGAATGCCGTCGGCGAGCAGGTTGAAGGAGATCGAGGTCAGGAAGATCATCGCGCCGGGCAGGGCGGCAACCCACGGCTGCGTATAGATCGCCGTGCGCAGCGTGTTGAGCATCAGGCCCCATTCCGGCTCGGGCGGCTTGACGCCAAGCCCGAGGAAGGACAGGCCAGAGGCCAGGATCATCGAGACCGAGATCAGGCTGGTGGCATAGACAAAGATCGGGCCCAGCACGTTGTTGAGCACATGGGCGCGCACGATGGTCAGCGACGACGCGCCCGAGGCGCGTGCCGCGTCGACGAACTCGCGGTTGCGTACCTGCGTGGTCACGCTTTCCGCCACGCGCACGATCTGCGGCACGAACACGATGGTCAGCGACAACAGCGCATTGCCCACACCCGCGCCCAGCGTGCCCGACAGCGCGATGGCCAGCAGCACCGAGGGGAAGGCGTACAGGATATCGACCAGCCGCATGATCACGGTATTGGTCCAGCCGCCGGCGTAGCCCGCCACGATGCCCAGCGCGCTACCGACCGCGAAGGCGATGAGCACCGGCGTAATGCCCATGAACAGCGACAGGCGGGCACCCAGCATCAGGCGGGACAGCATGTCGCGCCCGAGTTCGTCGGTGCCAAGCAGGTAGTGCTCGGTGCCGACGGGCTTGAGGCGCTTGAGGATGGAAGCGGCGTAGGGATCCGCCGGCATCAGCACCGGCGCGAAGATCGCCATCAGCACCAGCGCCAGCAGGATCAGCGCGGCCAGCATGGCCAGCTTGTTGCGCAGCAGGCGCCGGCCTACCGTGGTCCAGTAGCCTGGCGAACGCTGCACGACAGGCAGCACGGCGGGCTTCGTCAAAGTCATTTCCATGGGGACTCCCGGTTTCCTTGATGGCGTCAGTTACGGCGTCAATTACTGCGTCAGTTGCGCTGGATGCGCGGGTCGAACAGGGTTTGCAGCGCATCGACCAGCAGGTTCAGCAGCACGAAGAACACGGCGAGCACGAGGATGGTCCCCTGCAGCAGCGGGAAGTCGCGCTGGAAGATCGCCGAGTTGAGCAGGAAGCCCGTGCCGGGCCAGGAGAACACAGTCTCGATCAGGATGGAGCCGCCCAGCAGGTAGCCGAGTTGCAGGCCCATCACCGACAGCGCGGTAGGCGCCACGTTCTTCAGCACATGGCGGAACACCGCCAGCTCCGACAGGCCGCGCGCCTTCAGGCCGACGATGAATTCATTGGAGAGGATTTCCGCAACGAGCGCGCGGATGGTGCGGGCCACGATGCCCATCGGGATCACCGACATCGTCACCGCCGGCAGCACCATGTACTGGATATGTTCCCAGTCCCACGCCCAGTCACCAGAACCATCCGGGCCCGCACCCGTGGCGGGCAGCCAGCCGAGGAAGACCGAGAACACGATCACCAGCACCATGCCCAGCCAGTAGTGCGGCATGCTCACGCCGAACACGGACAGGAAGGAGGCGGTGCGATCCGCGGCGGAATCGCGGAAGTAGCCGGCCACGAAGCCGAACAGGCAGCCGAAGGTAAAGCCGATCAGCGTGGCCACCGCGGCCAGCCGGACCGAGTTGATCACCGCCGTCATCACTTCGCTCATCACCGGGCGGTTGGTGGCGATGGAGGTGCCGAGGTCCCCATGCAGCGCGCGGGTGAGCCAGTGCAGGAATTGTTCGAGAAAGGGTTTATCGAAGCCATACAGCGCGGTGAGCTGGCGGCGCAGGTCCTCGGAAGCATCGGGCGGCAGCACCGACACCAGCGGGTCGCCCGGCGCGACATGGACCAGCGAGAAGCAGAGCAGGGCGACCCCTAGCAGGATGGGGATCGCATAGATGAAGCGGCGGAGCAGGTAGAACATGATCGTGGCCGGGAAGGCAGGCGCGGGCGCCTGCCGTGGTTTGCGGGGTGCCTGGCCGATGCGTCCCGGCCGGACATTCTCTTGATTGCGCTGTGCGTGGCCGGCCCGGGACCGGCCGCGCACGCGAGCCGCGCAATGCCTTGCTTAGTCCATCGACATGGTGGCGATGTCGATAAACCAGCTCTGCGGCTGCACCACGCCCTTGACCTTCCTGGAGATGGCGCGCGGGCCCACGTCATGCGCGATCAGCACGAAGGGCGCTTCTTCCACGATGCGCGCATGCAGCCTGGCCAGCGCCGCGTCGCGCCCCTTGTCGTCAAACGAGGTGCGCGCGGTTTCGATCAGCTTGTCGAACTCAGCGTTGCCAAAGTAGCCCCAGTTGTTCGAGACCGGCGGCTGCGTCTTGGTGCTGACAAAGCGGACCATGGCGAAGAACGGGTCCATCGCCGCAAAGCTCACGTTGACCGCGTTGGCGCCGTGCGCGCTCGGATCCTTGGCGCCGATGCGCCAGTTGGTGAAGAGCGTGTTCCATTCGACCACGTCGAAGTCGACGTCGATGAAGCACTCCTTCAGGTTCTGCTGCACGTACTCGTTCATCGGCAGCGGCTGCATCTGGCCCGAGCCTGAAGCCGAGACCTGCACCTTCACCTTGAGCGGCCTGGCGGCGGAGTAGCCCGCTTCCTGCATCAGTTTGCGCGCGGCGTTGGCGTCGTACTTGATATCGAACTTGGGATTGCCCCACCACGGGTTGCCCGGTTCGACAATGCCCTTGGCCTCGGCCATATAGCCGCCCAGCAGCGTCTTCAGGCCGGAACGGTTGACACACAGGTTGGCGGCTTGCCGCACGCGCTTGTCGAGCCAGGGCGATCCGGGCGCGAACGACAATTGCCACGGCCACATATGCGGTTGCGCGTTAGCGTAGACCTCGAAGCCGCGGCTCTTGATCTGTGCCACCGCATCCGGTGCCGGCGCCTCGATCCAGTCGACCTGGCCCGACAGCAGGGCGGCGGTGCGCGCATTGGCCTCGGGCATCGGCTGCATCACCACCTTGTCGATCCTGGGCACGCGCCTGGCGTCCCAGTACTGCGCGTTCTTCACCAGTTCCAGCCGCTCGCGCGGCACGAAGCGGCTCATCTTGAACGGGCCGGTGCCCGAGGCGTCGGCGGCGAAGGCTACCCACGCTTGTTTGGAACGTTCCGCCGGATCCGTCACCGAGGCCGGTACCGCGGCGAGCTTCTTATCCCATTGCGTGGGCGAAGCCATGAACAGGTTGCTCAGGTTGTACGGCAGGAAGGAGTCAGGCTCCGAGGTGATCAGCTCAATGGTCAGGTCGTCGATCTTCCTGGCCGAACGCAAGGTGGGCATGCGCGAGGCGGTCACGCCGACCTGGCTGGGATCGAACTGCCTGGCGGTCTTGTCGAGCACCTTGCCCACGTTCCACACCACGGCATCCGCATTGAACGGCGAGCCGTCGTGGAACTTCACGCCGGGGCGCAGCTTGAAGACCCACCTGGTCTTTTCCTTGGCATCGACTTTCCATTCCGTGGCCAGGTCGGCAATCAGCAGGCTCGGGCCACTGCCCTTCGAGAGATCCCACTGGGTCAGTCCGTCGTACATCGGGATGCCGGTAAAGCGGTTGCCTTCGAAGCCCTGGTCGGGTTGGCCCAGCGTGCGCGGGATGTCGGCAGCGGTCATGCCGATGCGCAGCACCTTCTCGGCCATCGCTGTGCCTGGCAACGCAAGCAGGGAGACGGAGGCAATGGCAGCGGCGGCAGCGAAGGTTTTCAGGCCGGGTTTCACGCTTCTTACGGAGTCGGAAGAAAAGACGGTCACGGGCAAAGCTCCTGGGTGGGGGAAGGGAAGACGAAGGCAATCAAGCAAGTCACATGCCAGTTGCGTTTCGTGCCGCTTCAAGGCTGACCGCCGGTGTTCCGCGGTCTCTCCGTCGCCGGCCATGTATGAAACATGGACCAAAGGATTCGCATCGCCTATGGCCTGCTTTTTGCTGAGTTCCCTGCCTGTCTCCAAACCAACCGGCTTCCCGACATGGACCAGCAATACCTTCCCCGCATCAACGCAGCACGCCTGTGGCAATCGCTGATGGACCTGGCGCAGATCGGCGCGACGCCCAAGGGCGGCGTGTGCCGCATCGCCCTGACCGAGCTGGATCGCCAGGGCCGAGACCTGGTGGTCGGCCGGTGCCGCGAAGCGGGGCTCGCCGTGCGTACCGACGAGGTCGGCAACGTGTTCGCGCGCCGCGCGGGCAGCGATGCCGATGCGCGGGCGGTGGCAACCGGCAGTCATATCGACACCCAGCCCTCCGGCGGCAAGTTCGACGGCAACTTCGGCGTGCTGGCGGGCCTGGAGGTGATGCGCACGCTCAACGACCTGGGCATCGTCACCCGCGCGCCGCTGGAACTGGCGTTCTGGACCAACGAAGAGGGCACCCGCTTTACGCCGGTGATGATGGGCTCGGGCGCCTTTGCCGGCGTGTTCGGGGCGGAATTCATACGCGCCCAGCGCGACCTGGACGGCATCAGCGTAGGCGAGGCACTGGAGCAGATCGGCTATCGCGGCGAGCAGCCCGTGGGGGAAGTGCCGGGCGGCATGTTCGCCGCCTACTTCGAGGCGCATATCGAGCAGGGGCCCGTGCTGGAAGCCGCCGGGCTGCCGATCGGCGTGGTCTCCGGCGCGCTCGGCCAGCAATGGTATGACGTGGCCGTGACCGGCATGGACGCCCACGCCGGCCCCACGCCGCTGGCGCTGCGCCACGACGCCATGCTGGCGGCGGCGCGCATGATCGACGAGGTCAATCGCATCGCCGTGGCCGAGGCTCCGCACGGGCGCGGCACGGTGGGCTATGTGCAGGTCACGCCGAACTCACGCAACGTGATTCCCGGGCGGGTGGATTTCTCGGTGGACTTCCGCAATCTGTCGCAGGCAGGGCTGGACCGTATGGATGCAGCCATGCGGACCACGTTCGCGGAGATCGCCGAACGCGGCGCGGTGAGCGTGGAGATCCGCCAGGTGGTGAAGTTCGAGCCGTGCGTGTTCGCGCCAGAATGCGTGGACAGCGTGCGCCGCGCCGCCGCCGCGCTGGGCCTGCCGCATATGGATGTGGTCAGCGGGGCGGGGCACGATGCCGTCTATGTGGCGCAGCGCGCGCCCACCGGCATGATCTTCGTGCCGTGCAAGGACGGCATCAGCCACAACGAGCTGGAAGATGCGCTGCCCGAGCATATCGAGGCCGGGGCGAACGTGCTGCTGCAAGCGATGCTGGAGCACGCGCGCTAAGGCGCGCCGCCCGCGCCGCCGCGCGTCAATCTCAATGGGCGATCGAACGCGAGATCGCCCACGCGCATTCGATCACCATCGGCGCCAGCTTTTTCTGCGCCTCGGCCATGCTCCAGCGGCTGGCGGGCGGCGATACATGCACCGCGCCCACCGCCTGCCCCTGGCTGTTGACGATGGCCGCGCCCACGCCCATATCACCCAGGAACAGCTCCTCGTTATTGCAGGCGTAGCCCACCCTGCGGCAAGCCACCACTGTCTCGAAGATCGCCGCCACATCGGTCAGCGTGGCCGGCGTGCGCGCCACGCGGGCCGAATTCTCCAGCATCGCCATGACCTGCTCGTCGGGCAGGGTGCTGAGATACGCGCGGCCGCTGCTGGTGCAGTACATGGGAATACGCATGCCGACGGGCGTCAGCACCGGGATGTATTTCGACGTCATCAGCTGCGCCACGTAGACCATCTCCAGCCCGACCGGCTCGGTCAGGTTGGCGGTCTCGCCGCTGGCGTTGGCGAGCTGCGACAGGTAAGGGCTGGCGGCCTGGATCAACGCATCCGCGGACAGATAGTTGTAGCCGATCTCCATCACCTTGGGCGTCAGCCGGAAGCGCCGCGTCTGCGGGTGCTTGGCTACATAGCCCAGCGTCTCCAGCGTATGCACGGTGCGTTGCGCGGAGCTTTTGGTCATGCTGGTCATGCTGGCCAGTTCGGCCAGGGTGAGCGTGCGATGCACCGCGCTGAAGGCCCGCAGGACATCCAGGCCTTTCTCCAGCGACTGATTGAACAGAGGGTCCGCGCGAGTGGTTTCTTCGCCGCTTTCTTCCGGGGTGGCTGGCGATTCGTTGCTGGGTTCCTGCTTGTCTTGCCGGGTCATGTTCGGGTTCCGCGTCGTCGTCGTACCGATCGTGGCAGCACCATCGCTGGGAGAGCTTGCACCACGATGAATGCATATTGCACCAATATACGACTGTATCGATTATCGATTCTATGGCTTGACCTTAATGATATTCGGCCCGGCTTTCGTTGGGAATAGCGGCGCCGCGAAAGCTGCCGGATTTCCTCCGAACGCGCCTCCTGGATTTGCCGAAAACCGTTGCCCGGTAAGGCTTTCCGGACGGTACGAGAATGGAAGCATGGTGGGCGATGACGCAAGGATATGACAAGGCAGTCCATGCGGGTGCCACAGGTTTCAGTGTTTACCCGCAGCCCACACGGGTTGACGCTCAGTGAAATATCAGACTAGTATCACAGCAACTTCAATACGGAGGAACCATCATGTCGAACCCGATCCGGCTGGTAGGCGGCGCTGATCACAATGCGGATCCGCCATCGCGGGCAGCGACCGGCGCCGCGATGCGCGAGCATGCCTATGCCGAGATCAAGCGGCGCATCATTTCCTGCGAGTTCCGACCGGGCGAGCCGTTGAACGAGGCGCAGGTCGCGGCCTTGCTCGGACTGGGCCGCACGCCGGTGCATCAGGCGCTGCACCGGCTGGAAGTGGAAGGGCTGGTGTCGATCATGCCGCGCAAGGGCGTGCTGGTATCGCCGCTGTCGCTCAATGAAGTGCTCGACATGATCGAAGTGCGCGCCACCAACGAAGTGCTGTGCGCCACACTGGCATGCGAGCGCGCCCACGAGAGCGATCTCAAGGCCATGCGCGAGATCGTCGACCGCTCTCCCGACCTGATCGCGCGGCGCGACATCGCCGGCCTCGCCGCGCTCGACCTCAAATTCCATACCGCCATGTCGGCCGCCTCGCGCAATCGCGTGCTGGCCGACCTGCTGCGCAGCCTGCATGAGAAGCAGGCGCGCTTCTGGTTTCTCTCGCTTTCCGACCCACAGCACCTGGAAAACGTCTACCAGGAGCACCGGGTGATCATCGACGCCCTCGAACGGCGCGACGTACCGGCGGTCCGCGAGGCCATCCGCGAACACATTGACGAATTCCGGAAGAACATCATCCGGACCATCTGACCGATTTTCTCCGCAACAGCTAAGGTAGTAAGCAATGCCGACACTTCACTTCCAGGTAGCCGGCGAGGGCGAACTCGTCCTCGATATCCAGCGCCTCATCATCGCCGGCTGGACCGGCCGCGACGCCGACGCCGTCAACCACCACATCCGCGAGCTCGAAGAGATCGGCGTCAAGCCGCCCACCACCGTGCCTTGCTTCTACCCGCTGGCCGCCTCGCTGCTGACCACCGACGCGCTGCTCGAAGTGCCGCGCGAGGATTCCTCCGGTGAAATCGAATTCGTGCTGCTTGCGGCCAAGGACGCGATGTACATCGGCGTAGGCTCCGACCACACCGACCGCAAGGTCGAAGCCTACGACGTCACCGTCTCCAAGCAGATGTGCGCCAAGCCCCTGGGCACCGAACTCTGGCGCTTCGCCGACGTGGCAGCGCACTGGGACCAGTTGCAGATGCGCTGCTGGCGCACTCGCAACGGCCAGCGCGAGCTCTATCAGGAAGGCCTGGTAACGCGCCTGCTCGACCCGCGGGACCTGATCCAGCGCCTGACCGGCGAAGACAAGCTGCCCGCCGGCACCGCCATGTTCTGCGGCACGCAAGCCGTGATCGGCGAACTGGGCAGCGGCGAAGCCTTCGAAGTGGAACTGCATGATCCGGTACTCAAGCGCACGCTGCGCCATGCCTATCGGGTGGAATGCCTGGCGGTGGCGCCATGAGCCCCGCGCTGCCAACCATCGCCGCGCTCGCCGCCGATCTGGCTGCCGGCCGCACCACAAGCGTCGCGCTGACCGAGCAGGCTCTGGCCCGTATCGACGCCCACCGCAACGGAGGCGGCGCCGCGTTCCTTGAAGTCGACGCCGCTGGCGCGCTCGCCGCGGCCCGCGCAGCCGACCAGGCCCGCGCCGCGGGGCTGGTGGCATCGCCGCTCGCCGGGCTGCCAATCTCCATCAAGGACCTGTTCGACGTGCAAGGACAGGTAACCCGCGCTGGCTCGAAAGCGCTGGCCGGTGCCCCCGCGAGCGCCGACGCACCCGTGGTGGCACGCCTGCGCGCTGCCGGCGCCGTGCTGATCGGGCGCACCAATATGAGCGAGTTCGCGTTCTCCGGGCTCGGCCTGAACCCGCACTACGGCACGCCGCGCACGCCCTTCGAGGAAGCGCGCATCGCTGGCGGCTCCACGTCGGGAGGCGCGGTCAGCGTGGCGCTCGACATGGCCGTGGCCGCGCTCGGCACAGATACCGGCGGCTCCATCCGCATTCCCAGCGCGTTCTGCGGCCTGACCGGCTTCAAGCCAACCGCAAGCCGGGTGCCGCTGGCCGGCGCCGTGCCATTGTCGACCTCGCTCGACTCGGCCGGCCCGCTGGCGCGCTCGGTTGCCTGCTGCGCGGCCTTCGACGCCATCGTCAGTGGCGAAACGCTGGACAGCCGGCCCGCGCCGCTGGCAGGGCTGCGCCTGCTGGTGACGCGCGATTTCGTTTGCGACGGCCTCGACGCAGAGGTGGCGCAAGCCTTCGACGCAACGCTGGCCACGCTGTCGCGGCTCGGGGCGCGGATCATCCCGTTCGACTTCCCCGAACTCAAGCGCCTGCCGCAGATCAACGCCGGCGGCGGCCTGACCGCGGCCGAAGCGTGGCACTGGCACAAGCGACTGCTGGCCGAGCGCGGCAACGACTACGACCAGCGCGTCGCCATGCGCATCCGCCGCGGCGAACAGCTTGGCGCGGCCGACTACATCGAACTGCTGGCCGAACGCCGCGCCATGCAGGCCCGCGCCGCCGACCTGCTGCGCGAAGCCGACGCCTGGCTGATGCCCACCGTGGCAATACGCCCGCCGCGCCTGGACGCACTGGAAAGCGACGAAGCCTTCTTCGCCACCAACGGCCTGGTGCTGCGCAACCCCAGCGTGCTCAATTTCCTCGACGGCTGCGCGGTATCGCTGCCGTTGCCGGCGGCAGGGCAGGGCATTGGCCTGAGCGTAGGCGGCCTGAACGGAAGCGACGCGCGCGTGCTGCAGGTAGCCGGCGCCATCGAAGCCGCGCTGCGGTAAGCAGGCGAAAAAACCGAGGGCCGCGACCAAGCAGCGCGGCCCCGTCAATCAACACCCAAGGAGTACCACCGATGTCTTCCGTGATGACCGGCGCCCCTGTCGCCGTGGAGAACCCGGCCCACACCCCGGCCGAGCGCAACGAGGCCTACCGCAAGATCGCGGTACGGCTGATCCCCTTCCTCGTCTTCCTGTTCGTGCTCGCCTGGATCGACCGCGTCAACGTCGGCTTTGCCAAGCTGCAGATGCTGCAAGACCTGCAATTCAGCGAAGCCGTGTACGGCTTCGGCGCCGGCATCTTCTTCATCGGCTACTTCCTGTTTGAGGTCCCCAGCAACCTGCTGCTGGAAAAGATCGGCGCGCGCCGCACGCTCGCCCGCATCACCATCCTGTGGGGCTTCGCCTCCATGGCGATGATCTTCGTCAAGACGCCGATGCAGTTCTACGCCCTGCGATTCCTGCTGGGCGTATTCGAAGCCGGCTTCTTCCCCGGCGTCGTGCTCTACCTGACCTACTGGTTCCCGGCCCAGCGCCGCGCGCGCATCAACGGCCTGTTCATGACCTCCTTCGCCATCGCCGGCGTCATCGGCGGCCCGCTGGCCGGTTTCATCATGAGCAGCATGGAAGGCGTCGACGGCCTCGCCAACTGGCAATGGCTGTTCGTCATCGAAGGCATCCCTTCCGTACTCGCCGGCATCGCCGTGCTGATGTACCTGCCCGAAAAGCCCATCAGCGCCAAATGGCTCACCGCCAGCGAACGCGATCTCGTCACCCGCGAGATCGAAGCCGAAAACCGCGACCCCGCCAAGCACTCCTCCCTGCGCGCCGCCTTCACCAACTCGCGCGTATGGATCTGCGCCGCCATCTACTTCTGCGTGGTCAGCGGCAACGCCACCATCGCCTTCTGGTCGCCATCCATCATCAAAGAGCTAGGCGTACAAGGCAACCTGCAGATCGGCCTGGTCTCCGCCATTCCCTTCATCGCAGGCACGCTTGCCATGGTCTGGAACGGCATCCACTCCGACCGCACCGGCGAACGCCGCCTGCACTGCGCGCTGGCCACCCTGATGGCCGCCGCCGGGCTGGTCCTGACTGGCATGTGGCTGCACAGCGCGGTACTGGCACTGATTGCGCTGACCATTGCCTCCATCGGCATCCTGGCGGCTTTCCCGGTGTTCTGGTCGTTGCCTTCAGCCTTCCTGGCCGGTACCGCCGCAGCCGGCGGGATTGCCCTGATCAACTCGATCGGCAACCTGGCAGGTTTCGTTGCGCCGTACATGATCGGGTGGTTCAAGACCAGCACCGGGCAGCTCTCGGCGGGCTTGTACTTTGTCGCTGCGCTGGAGGCTGGCGCCACCGTGCTCGTGCTGGCGTTTATCAAAACCCGGCGCTGAGCGGACGAGACGGCCAGCCTAGATGCCCTAGGTAGCATGAGGGGGCTGGATTCCCGCGGCGCTTTGCGCTAGAATCCGCTGCCTCGTTGCGCTGCATGCGCAAAGTGCGCCGGCAGCACGGGTAACACAAAGCCAGGCGGGCAGTTTCAGCCGCCTGTTTGCTTTTGTGCTTTGTGAACACCCTCATCGCTCCCTGGCCCGCTTGCAAATCAACGAGCACAGCGGCCTCCCGCCAGGGATGCACGCCGCAGGGACTGCGAGGGTGGCGAAATTGGTAGACGCACCAGGTTTAGGTCCTGACGCCAGCAATGGTGTAGGGGTTCGAGTCCCCTCCCTCGCACCAAAGTCTTTTTTGCATCACTTATACGCCTCATTTCACCTCCCGCATTTCTGTATCACTTCAGCCCGCAAAGCTAGGCCGCACAAGGCTTAGCAGGCGATTCTCGGCAATCGCCTCGTTGTACTCTGCACATTCCCATTTCACTTATAATCGGCACTCCGGCCCCATAACGGCCCCACGTTCGGCCCCACGAAATGGCGCACTTTACGAAGTCCGCAACAGGCTGGCGCGCGCAGGTGAAGGTGAAGGGTGTACGGGATTCCCGCATGTTTGACACGAAGGCAGAGGCGCAGGCCTGGGCGGCGAAGCGCGAGACGGAAATGCGCTCGATCGAATCCGGGATGGGGAGCAAGACCCACACTGTCGGCGATGTCCTGGACAAGTACCAAAAGGACGTCAGTCCGAAGAAGTGGGGCAGTCGCTGGGAGATCCTGCTGCTTGAGCTGATCGGCCGGAAGGAGATCGAGGGTAAGGGGCGCGATCGGTCGGGACTCAGGAACCTGACATTCCACGACACGCGGCACGAGGCGATCACGCGCCTGGCAAAGAAGCTGCAGCCGCTGGCCCTGGCCCGGATGACCGGGCACACGGATCTGAACGAGTTGATGACGTACTACAACGAGTCGGCGGCAGATATCGCGGCACTGTTGGATTGAGCTTGGCCGCTCCACATTGCCGGCTCAGTTAAACTGGGCTGAGCCGGATTCAAGCAATGTCTACCTCTCGGAGTCGATATTGAACCAAGGGCGCCAGGTCCCCACCAGGCGGTCCTCCTCGAAGAAGCGCTCAGCTACGGCGTTGTCTGCGAAGTCGGTCCTAAACGAGAAGCCAATCGAGGCCTTGATGATCTCAAGCGGCTCCTTTGCGGTTGGAAAGACGTGCTCGATGCCGAATCGAAGTTGGCAGGAGGTGTTATGCGGCTTGGCTTTCCAGTTTTCCGGGTGCGCCTTGTGAAGCCGCCCTTCCTTGCTGCGCAGAATGTGCTGGGAGAATCGCGTCCTCACGTTTGTTGTTTTGCCAACATAGAGACAAGGGTAGGCTAGTTCTTGCGGCCACCAATCGCGATACTCGACATTAACTGGCGTTTGGCCTGGCCCTAGCAGCACCACCTGTCTGTTCGCTGCCATCAGCTTTTCGCGCGGCGCAATCCACCAGAATGCATAGACGCCCGGCAGCGGGGGAAGGGCGATCGTGCTTCCTGCCAGGAGTTGGTCCACTCGGTGAATAGATGTGGGTGCGTGCATGGCGTTTCGGTTATTTCTTGAAGACGATGTCGCGGTGGTATACCAGAAAACCCGATTGAACGTCATTGAAAGTGCCGACGTTGGTTTTCTCGCTAACGCTCCATTTCTGTAGCACTGAGCGGTCCAGTTTTGGGGAGATCAGAATGTCCCCATTGTTCGAGAAGGAAATCAATCCCCTGTCGAATAGGTGGTCGACGTGTGGGGATAAAAGCAGTCCGTTGCAGCCGTTCAGTTTTTCTTCATCATTGCTGTCCTTCCACGGCTTTATGTGGCTGGCTCGCAAATGTTGCATCTGGGAAATGCCGGTTACCCGGCATTTTGACTCGTTGAGTTTGACGTTTGCCTTGAAGATGCCTTGTCCGCGACGCGCCTTCACGAGCTGATCTTTCGTGGTTGGTCCGATGTCAGTTCTACCTCGAATGGCGTTCTCCTCGGCGTCGTTGCTTTCGTCGCCCTCATCGCTCTCAGGGCCCGCGCTGCTAAGCTCGCGTAATTTGCGGGCGTACTCGGGGCCGATCAAGTTGATCAGGCGCTCCGCAAGTGCGTTGGGTACCGCGGCAAGGTAGACGGACTGAAGGCCATCGCCGCTGGTAGACAGAGGAGAATATTTCTCTGGGAGATGCTCCAGCAGTTGCTCAATGAAGTCTTTGGGTCGGACCGTGTTTTCCAGTTCTTTGAACTCAACGGGGATATACCACCCTTCATTGGCCCAGTTCGATCCCGCAGTCCTGAATTCTGGTTTTGGCGAAGACCGTGCGCGCCCTCTGGCAACGCCTACTGCCTTGATTTTCGTATCGCAGTAGGAAAAGATGACGTCACCGGCCTGAACCTCCTGCATGTTGTCATAGAACTGATTCCTATGGCCGTTGGTCTTCGTTTTTGGCGACCACATGAATTTGCCGTGCACTTCGAACTTGTATGTTTGATTTTGATTGACCCACCAGTAACGCATATATCTCCCGCCCTGACTTCTTTAGTTGAACGATGTCGCTCATGATCGCAGGGCTAGGAGCGTCGAGCAAGTCTCACGGAGGAGGGCTTGACCTGCTCGCTAGACGCACTCGCCGGAGTGCCAAGCGGATGTCCATTAGATAGGTTTTCGCGGGCGGCCGACGACCTGGTCGTGGTGCCCCTCAGTCCAGGCGATGACCTCCGCTGCCTTCCACAGGGGCAGGCTCTTGCCCTTGTCCTTTTCCTCTTCCAGACCCGGCTTCTTCGCACGGGCTGCCGGCAGACGGATGGCCTTGGGAAAATCTGGCAGGGTAACAATGCGCTCGCCCACGACGCGGGGTGAGCGCTGCAGGTAGGCGCCGATCATCTCCAGATTCCACAACTGGACGGCCAGGGGTAGGGCGGGCTTTACCCGGGCGGCCACCGCGGCGGCCAGGCGCTCGATCAGATCTGACTCACTCATGCTGTTCTCCAATCCGCCAAGCCTGGCGGGTCAATTCAATATTTCGTTGCGCTGCTTCGTTCATATTTCGTACGGCTTCGGCCGAACTTTGGCCGCGATGTAGAGCGGGTGCTTCGGGCTGCCGTCCTGATTTAGCCCGAGGTGATGGAGCAGGGCGCCGCGCCCGCACATCCGGACGATGCGCAGCACCTCCGCCGCGCGTGCCGGCGCCGCCTTGTGTGCGCCCCAGGCGCAAATTACCAACGTGCAGCGATCGAGCGCGTCCATGATGGCGCCGTCGGCCTTGCGCTCGTCGCCGAGCGGCGCTGGGTGGGCCAGCAGTTCATCCGGGTCCGTCGAGCGCAAGGGGAACAGGTTCACCACTTCCAGGCGGCCATAGCGGCCGGCCAGCGCGCGCTGCAGGCAGCGGGTGATCGTCGGGTCGTTGACCTGGTGGTCAGCGGTGGACGGGTTCAGCATGATGAAGCCCAGGGCTGGCCGGCTGCGATCCCGCTCGCGCCAGAGGCGATAGCGGTACTGCTCGCAGTCGGAGAGGATGCAGCCGGCTTCTCCGTCGAGGGTCTTGGTTGTTAGGCGCTTCATTGCTACGATTCCCTGAGAATCACTCTGGAGACGGACATGCCATGGTTTGTGGTCTTGGCTGGCGCACATTGGCGCCAACTGTCGCCGACGATTTTCAAGACACACACCCGCGTCGATGACTGGAGCCAGTTGTTCTGTGACGGGGTCGATACAACCGGCCGGATGGTCGAGTTGAGGCACAAAGAATCGATCATCCTGGTGCCGAATTCGGCAGTTCTTGTTGCCGTGCGGCTGGGCGAAGACAAGGGGGGAATGGGCTTCGTCGCTGACACCGACGGGGGCGACACTGGCGATCACTGAACCCGCCTGCCAAGTGAGCGGGTATCGGCTCAAATTACGAAGCCCGAGGGGGCAACTATGATCACAGAGACCTATGGCGGACACACCATTCGAGGCTTTGCGAAGCCCCTGGTGGATGGCTCGTTCGAATCTTCGGGGGCCGTAGAGAAGGATGGCCAAGTGCTTGAGAACTCCGACCCGCTTGGCTATTACCCGACTTTCGACCGGGCACTCGCCGAAGGCCTTGCCTGGGCCAGGGAGTGGGTTGACGTTCATATCTGAACCCTCCGAAATTCCACCACATCAATTCCTTTCTTGGGAGACGGCCATGGCGAAGTGCGATGCTTGCTGTTCTATCGTCATGGATAGACGAGGGGAACGAGGGCACGATGCCCTTGTTGAGACCGGAAGTGAGAAGTTCAGTCCCATCGGGAAGGCGGCGGTCACCAAGGCGTCGTTCATTTGCTCAACTTGCGGGACGAAATGGACATACGAGAACGATAAGAACAACAGCTTTGCCGGCTGGCATGAGGTTGAGAACTGATTTCATGCTGCGCTTCCAGGAAATCCATCGTGCTGCACGCCGTCGAGCAAGCGGCCGGCGGCCTTCTTGCCGACGCGGTCCATCGCCGCAATGGGGTAGGGCTGGGTCGCGCTGTAGTGGACGAAGGTGTAGCCGCGCTCGGCTGCCTCGACCTCTGCCATCGTGCGGTTGTTCGGCGCATGCTCGCCCCATTGCTTAAATAAGAATGGGACCCCGGCCGCCGCGCACTGGTCGCGCAAGCTGGCCGCCCAGTCCGGATGCATCGGGCGCGCGCTGGCGCCGCTCTCGCCGCTGGCAATTACCCAGTCGATCGCACCGGGCTCGTAGTCATCCCCGGATGTGTGTAGAAGTTCACCGGTCATAGCCGAGAACACGTCCACGGGCCCGGGCAACGGCTCCATGGATAGGAACCGCACGCGCGCCTTCACCGCCAGCAACTTGGGGATGTCGCGGTCGGCTTCCTCCTGGTTGCAGATCGTCGCCCCGAGCCAGACGTTGTCGCGCCCGGCCAGCCAGTCATGAGACCTGACGTCGCTGACCAACCGGAAGACGTTGCCAATGCGCTTCGTCAGCAGCAGCCAATCAAGATTCGGCGTTTCGATGATCAGGCGGAGCAGGTCAAAGCGCCATTGCGCGCCGATGGCGTTGTCGAACACGTCAGCCAGGCTCGCGCAGAAGACGCGCCGGCGCCGGCCGTGGGCGGTGAAGAACTCACCGTGCTGGGCGTTCCAGCGCAGCGGGAGCTTCCAGTTGCCTGCCGACGTGCGATGCCGCTCTTCCTTGGCACCCCAAGTCACACCCAGAGCGCGCGCTGGCGTGGACACCTCGGCATAGCAGTGATCGCACGCTGGCGACACCTTGGAGCAGCCGATCCATGGGCTGAAGGTGGCGTCAGTCCACTCGATTTTTGTGTTTTCGCTCATGCTAGGATCAGGTACAACACAGCTCGATTGCGGCGCTGGCTCGTTTCGCGGCTGTTGCGGTTGGTCATGCCGCCCTCGCGACGAATTGCTCGGCGTTCTCTGCTTCGGCCAGCAACTGCTCGGCGAAGAGCAGTACTGCGGTCTTGTCGATCGAGCCCCACACCGTGCGCTTCGGCGCCGCATTGATGTAGTTGCGCAGCAGCACCTTGCGCGTCAACTGGCTGCCCAGGTGCTTGAGGAACGCGATCTCGGCGTTGGTGCCGTACGTGTTGGTGGTGGCGGTGCTTGTGCTCATGCCGCGACCCTCGGATCCTCGGCCAGTGATTCGGCGGCGAGTTCTTCGATCTGCTCGATGAACGCCTTCGCGAAGAGGTCCTGCATCGGCGCGGATTCGCTGCCGTCGTCGTTCACGAGGCGGATATCGCAGGCGATGAAAGCCGGCGTGCGGCCGGGTGCGGGAGTAGTGAATTCGCCAGTGACTGCCCAGAGCAGGCCGGCGGTCATGACGACCGTGCAGGCCTCGTCGGCGCGCAGCGGCGGCCGGCGGGAACTGCGAGGGATTGGATTTGGGGAGGGCATTGGGGTCTCCATCGAGTTACCTTCGACGAAGCCGGGATTCAGGGGAGGGCGCAGACCAGGTTTGCTATGCTCGCTTTGCCGGGACTGTGAAGCCCGGTTGCGGCCCCACAAGCCGCTCAAGGTGAGCCCCTAAAGCATGCGGCGGTACCGGACGGAGTCCGGCAGGACAGGATGCCCGGGCACCGCGCGCCTCAAGGGTTAGCTGACGCCAGAGAACCATCCTAGGTAGCAATCTGGCCCCGCTAGCAACGGCGGGTTACCAATGAGCAGCTCGTGGCCACGAGCTTTCAAGGTGATGAGCCATGAAAGTTGCCGTGAAGGTGGAGGTGAAGATTGACGTGGCCTTGTGCATTTTTGCCTTGGCCGTGCTGGTCTCCGCCATCGAACTTGTCAGCCGGCGGGGTGCTGGTACCACCCCGCCCGAGCAACGCATCCCTGCGCGCCCTCTCCTGAATCCCGACTTGTCAAAGAACTGGCACCGGGCGCTTTGCGCTGGTGGTGCGTTGATGGCTTCCATAGTATAACCTAAGTTATTTATTTGTCAAGAACTATGGTTATATTATGGGTGCAAGTTTCTAGTTTTGTGATACCCATCACATGAGAGGGAGCCTTGTGAGACGCGATCCAGCGGTCGACACGGAACGTCCTGATACCTCGCCTAAACTTGTTCGACGCAACCACCGGGAGGCCGTTATGGAACCAGACGACGTGATCCGTCAGTTCGAGCAAATGGCGCTGGATGAGGAAACTGAGCTGCCGATCGACGATGCGATAGCCGGCCTGGCAGTGTTGCTAGCCGACCCGGCAATACTGGGGAAGGAGAGGGTACTGCTGACGGAGGTGGGCGCCACGCTCTATCGGTTGGGCATTGATGCGCGGGTGAGGGCGGCGCTGGGTATGTGATGAGTACGCGTTACGATTTCGTTACTGGCCGGCTCGGGAGAGCGGAATAGACTGAACGGTACAGGCCCCTCAATCACGTGGGCTCTTGGAGATCGAGATGCGGAAGATCAAGATGTTCGCCAGCCTGGCGCTGGCGGCGTGTACTCTCACTTCGATTGCAGGCTATGCCCAAGATAGGGGCCCTGGCGGCGATGATCGCGGAAGGCCACCCATGAGCCACGATCATGGGTCGGATTACGATAGAGGGCACGGCTACAACCACCGCGGCCGGGAAGGTGACCATCGGGATGGCGATCACTATCGGGAAGGTGACAGGGGCAGGGGACAGATGGACGAATGGTACAGCCTTGATCGTCGCGCCGATCGTCCGGGCCCTGGCAGCTGGCATAAGGGTGAAAGGGTCCCCCCGGAATACCGTCAGCGTCAGTACGTAATTGATGACTGGCGCGGCTATCGGCTCTCGCCCCCGCCGCGCGGATACCAGTGGGTGGGCGTCGGCGGGGACTACTTCCTGGTCGCCGTTCCGACCGGCTTGGTCTTCCAGGTGGTCATCGGCCGCTAGGTTGCAGACAACAAAAAGCCCGCCGGGAGGGCGGGTTGTAGGGATCTGACGATCGGCCTTAGTGGCGATGAATCAGATGGTCAAACCATGTCTGGACGGCACGCTGCTGTGTCGAAAGTAGGGTTGGATCATGCTCGCGGAGCACCCAGACGACGATCGCGCATAGAGCTAATCCGATAAGCAGGACGACTAGTGAGGCAACCACGATAGCCTCCTAATAGGGTAGCGACACAACCAGTGTAGACCCGAACCTGCGGGGCGCGATGGGAGAAAAAAGCCCGTTCGGGGTGGGCGGTGCCTATCTTCCTACATGGAGGATGCGATCCCACCAGTACCGGAAGGTGTGCTTGCCTACGCTTAGCACTGGCTTATGGTGCATTGCAACTCGGATGATATAGGCATAGATCGCGATTACCACCCCGAGGAAGACAAGTGATCCAATCATGGCGGGACCTCCGCTCCGGGGTGTTCATAAGTCCATTGTAGGCCCCGCAGTTGAGCCCCGGGCAACAAAAAGCCCGCTCGAGTCGGGCTTGCGGGCGTCTGCCAGATAGCGAAAAGCAGTCTCAATGAGACTTGTTCGTGTCGCCAGCGCTGAAAGTGAGTTGGAGGGATCTACCACCTTCCTCTGCAGGAAAAACCAGTGCCAGGTAGTCACGAAGGGCGGCCGTGAGCGCAACCCGCGTCGCTGGTCATGCAACACGCGAGACTGGTCGCCAATCGACACGGTCACGCTCAATCCGGAGCGCGAGATTGCCGTGCCCACCGGTATCAAGCCAGGCGCCGAAAACCAGCGTTTGGCTGCATAAATGAGGCGACATCTACCTTGACGCGCGCCGCGAATACCCGGGCAAATGAATCCCACCTTAGGAGGGGTCGCTGTTTTTCTGCCATGCGGCACGTGCAAATGGCAACTTCCGACTAGAGTCATCTGGCATTGGCTGCGAATTAACCAGCAGTATGCCCCGCCGGGTCGCTGATATCTCACAGTTATCAGACCCCATGCAGTGTTCCCTGGAGTTCGGTGAGCAGGAGTGCCAGCGCTAAACTGGCAATGAAGGGAGAGGGACTTTTTCGTGGCATGTTATTTCCAGCGCCCCTTGCGGGCGGGCCTAGCTTAACGACTCCAGGCCCGCATTCGCCACCCCTCCGGTAGGTGGAAGAGCGCCTCTGGCACGCGTCAATCCGGTCGTCGCGAGGGCTTCGTGGACGCCCCCTGGCTGGGCGCTTGGCATCCCCATCAAGCTTAGATTTCCGAGATAACCTTGGCTTTGATCGTCTCGTACTCGGAATCGCTGATCAGCCCGCTATCGAGCATCTCTTTTGCGCGCTTCAGGCGCGAGGCGAGATCGCTCTTGTCAGAGCCAGGCGCACTGCCAGCGGATGGCATTTCCCGAGAGGATGAACCCTGGAAGCCGCCCGACTTTGCCCGGAGCTCCTCCAGCTCTCGGAGTCGCCGCTTCTCGCGCCATGCTTGTTCCTCTGCTTGGCAGGCACGATAGACTGCCTGCGCGTCGGCCTTTCTGAGCCCGGTAAATTGGAACGTGCGCACGGCCCCACCGCTAGCTAGGTCAGGCTGCGTGAGGGCAGTGATCGTGATGTCGCTACCAAAAATCCCCACTTTGACGTTGGCTGTTTTAAGGTCTTGCCAGCGGATGTCCACTGGCGTGAATCCGCCGATTAAGCCCCGGCTAATGCCGATCAGACGTCCGGACGTCGCGGCCACCATGACCCGGCGATGGAGAAGCGCAAAGAGTCGACGCTGCACGGCATAGCATCTCGCCACTTCGTTTGGGACCAGCATGGAGTCGAGGTGGGAAAGGGCCTTCCGGATACTGGGCTCAGACGAAGTTACTTGGCTTTCCATTTTCAGACCCTGTTGTTTTATGAACTGCTAGTGATGTGGAAGTTTCCGTATGTTCAGTCCGGCCGCCAGGCCATCGACTCCAAGCTGCTCTCATTTTCAGCAAGCAAAGCCGTTATCACTGGCCGCCCTAGGCTAGCCGACGTCAGGTCATCGCAGTGTGCCGAAAATCACAAATTTAGGAAATAGGCGCGCCAGTCGTCAAGCAGCATCACTTTTTGCGTGTGCTGGCTTCACGGGTGCTTCTGGGTTGTTTGCTTCCCACTCCCGGATGGCTCCTTCAGCCAAGGACTCAGCGCGGATACGGACGCCCTCAGGCAGGCTTGCCCAGCGCTGCGGGGTAACGCTAGAGAAGGGCCAGGCATTGACCGCAAGGGGTTGTGTCTCGGTAGCGAACATCTCGCCAGCGCCGGAAGCCAGCCACTCGGGGCGTACGCCGAGCGCGATGGCCAGCGCTACTGTCTTAGAGGTCTCCGAGCCAGCTTCAATCTTCCGGATCATAGGCTGCGAGACGCCGACGAGCTTTGCCAGCTCGGCTTGCGTCAATCGCTTTTCCTTCCGCGCGTAGCGGACACGTTCGCCCAAGGTCTTCATGGGCGCAACGATATAACCCCGGTTGTTTTCCGTCAAAGAACCATGGTTATTGACTTGCATATAACTTAGGTTATATATTGGTTGCATGGAAAAGAACCTCTCTTATGACGCCCTTATCCGGGCCATTGAAATCTGCCGGACGCAGGCCTTGCTTGCTGCCGCATGTGGGAAGAAGCAGCCCCACGTGCAGAAGTGGCTGAATTCTCCAAAGGGCGTTCCGGGGGAATACTGCCCACTAATCGAAGCTGCCACCGGCGGCTTGGTGACCTGCGAAGAACTGCGGCCAGACCTGGCAAGGAACTGGGCCATCCTCCGCAGCTCGGCAGAAAAATCCCACGCGACTCCCGAGTTTGCGGGCGCCTAACCGGAGCCCGAGATGAAAGCCGACATCATTGCGTCGATTTTTTGGTTGAAGGCGAGCCGGGGGTGGCGTTCCGAAATACACACGCCGCCTCGAACGTCTCAAGCACTTGTTCGTGGCCTTGCAGCACGAAATCGGAGGCTTCTCCGGCTTCTGCTAGCGCGTGCGAGCATGTCATCGAGGTGAGATCTGCCAATTCTATCGACGAGGACGGGAACCCTCGCCCTTTGCCTGGAGAGGCTGCATGACGATCCTGAAGTTTCGCCGCAGACCGGACTGGCTGCGCGCTATCGCATCGCTCTTCCGGGCTGCCACGCTGCACCAGCAGGACAGGGCGGCCGAGCGTGACTGGAAGAGCGCGATCTACAACCCGAAGCAGTTTCGACGGAGATAGGCAGATGAGGCCCCCTTGCGATTCTGCGGGCAGGCGCATGGTCGCGCGCCGCCTGCGCATTGGCGAGATCAGTTGCTCGGTCCTTGTGGATCCTGATCCCACGCCCGAAGAGATCGAGCTTACTCGGCAAGCCGCACGGCGATCTGCTGCGCGACTTCGGGCGGTAGCGCGTACCACTGAGAGGTGAGTTTGCCGGCCGCGGCTTCCTCCGGGGAGTTTGCCAAGGAAAGCTCGGGCAAGACCAGCCCGCTTTCCAAGTGCAGGCCGGTCTTCGCGTTGGCAACAAACGCAGCCGTGATGTCTTGTTCTTTCATGCATCCCCCGTTTGTGGGCAATTGAGAAGGTCAGATGTCTTGATTGTTCCACATCTGAGGGGGTGCGCCAGTTAATAGGTGCGTGGGATAGCCCACGCCTTTGATGTGCGGCCCGCTGGGCCGGAACCGGGGGATTGACCATGCTGCGCAACCCGCAGTTCTTTGCGTATATCCAGGTCAGCCGCGCGCTGGCCGGGCCGCTTCCTGCAGAGGGCGCCCAGTGAAGGCATCCGTGTCCCATTTCTTCCTCGTTTCGCCGGCGGCATCGCTGTGCCGGCTGTGTTGTCTCGTTGGATTGAATCGTATGAACTCCTCAAAGCATTTGGGAGCATCGCATGCCTAGCCTGGAATGGATGATCTTGAACCGCGTTGCTCCCATCACCCAGAAGCGCGTGGCCGAACTGATTGGCGTCGAGCCGACGAACTTCTCGCGCTTCCTGAACAACAAGGGGCACAGCCTGCCGTTCGCGAAGGTGTGCCAGCTGCTCGAGGTGCTCGAACTGGACGTGGTCGCGCCCGGGGACGGCAACGTCGTTTGCCTGCCGCGCGCCGAGTACGAGGCGCTGCGCTGCCTGGCTAAGAAGGGCTTGGAGGGCGTGTGATGGACGAGCTAATCATGCTTGGCGCGGTGGCGTCGATGCTCGTACTGATCATTGGCTCCATCGTGCGGGGGATGCTGCCATGAGGTGCAAGCCTGGCGATCTCGCCTATATCGCGCGCGACCCTTATCCCGAGAACGTGGGGCGTCGTGCGCGTCGTCGGGCCCGCGCAGCGGGTAGGGAACGGCCCAGAGTGGGATTGCGAGTCCAGCGGCGCGCCGCTGCGCGTGCTGGATCCTGAGCGGCCGTGGTTCTTTGCCATCGACGTTCGGTTCGACTGCTATGACGCGGACTTGCGTCCAATCAGCGGCATGGCGGTGCAGGACCAGGTGTGCGACGAGGTGACGGCGTGATCCGCGATGTGGACCTAGTCGTAGGTTTCCCAGAAAAAACCTCGATCGAGGTCACGCTCGAACTCGACGGTCCACGACGTGCCGCTCCCAGCCGCGTAGCGCTGGCGGGCGCCGGTGAGATTTGCCGCCACGGTCACCTGACGGGGAATGTGGCTTACGCCTTCCTTGGGCGGGCAGCCTTCGTCAAAGGCGACCGTGAATTCTTCGCGGATCCGGCCATGCTTATTGCAGGCCGCCTTGAAGTCCTCTTGCTCGTCCACAGGCAGTTCTTCGAAGAGCTTCTGATCCATGGCACCCCGGTCGGCGCGGAAGAAATACAACGTTTCTATAATCAAACTAAGAATTCTATTTCGCGAACGTTTGAGTTTCCCTTGAAGAATGTTATTCCGTCAATGCCCGGTGTCTAGGAAGCATATCTCGGATTAGTTCCTGCCAAAGAGTTTCTTAAAATTGTGCAAGATGAGTCCGGCAATATCATGAAGAGCATCTTCTGTGACAATGTGCGCGGCTGGCAGGACTATAACGCGGTTAACACGGGTATCAAGGATACGTTGCGTGATGCCACCTCGCGGTCTCGATTTGTATTGATGAATAATGGAATCACGGTTATCGCCAAGGATCTTCGCGTTACCGGAACGCGAGTGGCAATCGAGGACTATCAGGTAGTAAATGGGTGCCAAAAGAGTCATGTTCTGCAGGACAATTCCTCTGATTTGGATGCGTCCGTCATGGTGCCGCTCAGGCTCATTGCAACGCAAGATGAAAATATCATTACCTCTATCATTACGGCGACAAATCGTCAAACTGCCGTAAGGGAGGAGCAGTTACTTGCGCTATCTGAGTTTCAAAAGAAATTAGAAAATTTCTTTCAAACGTTCGAGGAGTCGCGTCGACTTTATTATGAGCGTCGATCTAGGCAATATAATGGTCTGAGCGGAATCGAGAAGACGAGAATTGTTACGCTCCAAGGGCTTATTCGCTCATATGTATCAATGTTCGCTGACGAGCCTCATAGGCATCTCCTTATACAGAACTCATGACTCTTCCCGCAGTGCCTGAATGGTGAGCGCGGCGTCCATGGTTCGTTGCATGCCGATCCAGATCGTCTTGGCGCCGGGCTCA
>JYOD01000106.1 GCA_000955785.1 Burkholderiaceae bacterium 16 | reverse complement strand
GCGGCGCCGAGCAGTGGTTTGCCTCGGCACCGGCCGCGCTGCGCTCGGTAGTGATGGCACTGCTGGTGGCGCGGGTGGTGTCACCCGCTTCCAAGCTCGCCACGCATCGCATGTTGTGCGAGCAGACCGCGACCCACTCGCTGTCGCGGCTGCTGAAGTTGGGCGACGTCGAACTCGAGCAGATCTATGCCGCGCTCGACTGGCTGGGAGACGCTCAGGAAGGCATCGAGAAGCGCCTTGCCAAGCAGCATCTGAGCGGTAGTACGCTGGTGCTCTATGACCTCACTTCCACGTGGGTGACTGGACGTTGCTGCGAGCTTGCCGCCCACGGCTACAGCCGCGATGGCAAGCGCGACGATCCGCAGATCGTGTTCGGTCTGGTGTGCACGCCTGAGGGCTGTCCAGTGGCAGTCGAAGTCTTCGCTGGCAACACCGCCGATCCGGCTACCGTGGCCTCGCAGGTGGACAAGCTCAAGAACCGCTATGGCATCGAGAAGCTCGCGTGGGTAGGCGACCGGGGCATGCTGACGCAGGCGCGCATCGACACGGTATTGCGCCCGGCTGGCCTGGACTGGGTGAGCAGCCTGCGCGCGCCGCAGATGGCCGCGCTTGCTCACGAGAAGGGGCCCTTCCAGCCGTCGCTATTCGATGAGCGCAACCTGCTGGAGGTGACCAGTGACGCGTTCCCCGGCGAGCGGCTCATCGTGTGTCGCAATCCGCTACTGGCCGAGGAGCGCAACCGCAAACGCGAGGCGCTGCTGCGGGCCACCGAAGCCGAGTTGATGAAGATCACCGACGCGGCCACGCGTGCCCGCAACCGCCTCAAGGGCACCGAGGCGATTGCCCTGCGAGTGGGCCGCGTCATCGATCACTTCAAGATGGGCAAGCACTTCGAGTTGAACATCACCGACTCGAGCTTCACCTGGGGGCGCAAGGCCGAACAGATTCAGCGGGAGGCCGCACTCGATGGCCTGTACGTGGTGCGTACGAGCCTGCCGGCAACGGACCTGTCGGCTGAGGCGGCCGTGACGGCCTATAAGGGGTTGGCAGTCGTGGAGCGGGCCTTCCGTTCGCTCAAGACAGTCGATCTCCAGGTGCGCCCCGTGTTCCATTGGAACGCCGCGCGCGTGCGCGCGCACGTGTTTCTGTGCATGCTCGCTTATTACGTCGAGTGGCACATGCGCGAGACGTTAAAGCCGATGCTGTTTGATGACGAATACGTGGAGCTCGCGCGGGCGGCCCGGCCTTCGCCAGTGGCCAAGGCACGGCGCTCGGATCAGGCGAAAGCCAAGGACACCACCAGGCTTAGCGAGGACGGCTTGCCGGTCCATAGCTTTCGCACCCTGCTCGATGATCTGGCCACGCTCGCCTACAACGTCTGTCACACCCCTCTGAACCCGCAAGCGAAGATCGTCATGATCACGCGGCCGACGCCCATTCAAGAAAAGGCCTTCCGCCTG
This sequence comes from Burkholderiaceae bacterium 16, assembly GCA_000955785.1. Classification (GTDB taxonomy): domain Bacteria; phylum Pseudomonadota; class Gammaproteobacteria; order Burkholderiales; family Burkholderiaceae; genus Cupriavidus. Next base: position 34,435 of record JYOD01000106.1, on the reverse strand, counting down.
CTCAACGTCAGCCCCATCGCCTGTACCCAGTAATCGACTCGCTCGCGCGCACATAACCGTAAGGAATCAAAGCGTTATGCGCGCCGCGTGCTCAAAGTTCGGGCTAGCACTTCCCCTTGCCGGGTGTGCAGAGGACGTTCACCTCCAAGTCGTCCAACTCGCCGCCACAGCGAGTCTGGCAGCGCCAGTCCGGCGCTACCCGCCATGACTGGCGCACAAAGGAAAAGCCGCGGAAAAAATCTTCCGCGGCGTTCGCTCTCGTTTCTCCCGTGGTTGCCGCCTTTGTGGGTCCGTTTACTCACTTTTTGTTAACGGCTTGCCCCTTCCGCGATCGTTTCGTCCTGCAGTGTCGGAGCTCACATGCACCGGCACCGCCAGCGGCACCGGGCGTGGCGGCAGGGTCTCCTGGCCGGTAAGCCCGACGGCGATAGCGCGCGCCACGAGGTCTCAGATACTGGCTGGCGCTGCGCAGGGGGCGGCGCAGCTTCCCCGTGCCGCCCCCGCTGAGTAGGTCTTCCTCGAGCAGGAGCTCGTAGGCATCTAGCGCGTCGCGCGTGGGCTGGATGACAGCGGTGGCCAAGATGCGCTGCCCGGCCGCTTATCCGCCATGCAGGGGCGGCACCGCGACGCACAGGGGAGGGGGTGGTGCGCGAGTGCAGGCTTGCTGGCGCTGGCGCCAGCACCTCGTGTCGGATCCGTAGGGTCTCCGTGCCGGTCATCGCCGTGACGATGGCACGCCCGAGCAAGTCCGAGACGCAGGCGGACCATTGCGGATACAGGCGATACGCGGCTGCCGCACTACATAGTCGTGCGTAAATAGTTCTCGTTCCCTGGATGCAGCGCAACTCACGGGCCGGCACGGCATACGCGGTTTTAGGACGGAAGAAGCGATGCGCCATTTTGGATGGCTTCGCTGACGAGGGAAGAATCCCGACTGCCGAGCATCGCTCGTGCTCCAAAGTCCGATGTGTGAAAGAAGCGGCCGCTTCAGTGTCGCGATCCGGGAGCGTGGCAACGACGGCTCCTGGCCGGGAACCGCCGTAGCTGTGCCTGAGGCGAACAGTGATCGAATGGAAATCCCCTCCATTCGATCACCCCGCGAGCGAGGCCCTCCGTCTTGGCGCGTTGGCTGCCATGCGCCACCGAGTCCGACGCCAACGGTCAACCTGAGGCCGTCAGCTTGATGTTGCCAGCCACGAGCTATCGAGGTGCGACCATGACCCTTTCCTCGCTGCGCGTATGTCGCGTGACCTCACCTCGAGAGGAGACCATCATGACGGCACCACGTCGGCGTATGATATGCGTGTGCGCAACCTCGCAGCCAATACCCAGCGTGCCTACCTCCAGTACGTTCAGGCGTTTGTCCCGCATTTCGGGCGGTCGCCTGAGTTCCTTGGCCCGGACGAGGTACGCGCTTGGCAGTTGCACTTGGTGGAGGCTCAGCGGTCCCGGAGCACGCTTGTGGTGGCGACCGCCGCGCTGCGCTTTCTCTACCATGTCACGCTGAAGCGCGACTGGGCCGTCAAGGATATTGCCACATCGAAGAAGCCTTGCAAGCTACCGGTCATTCTCAGTCCGGATGACGTGATGCGGCTTCTCGAGCCCATCCGCAGCGTCAAGCACCGCGCCATCCTGATGACCGCCACGTCATGCACGTTCCACGCCGGCCGCGCATCCTTGCATTTTCAAACGGGCTCTCATCATTAGTCGACGCGAAGCATACAGCGTTTGCTCAGTGGTCCCCCGCATCCTTTGCCAGCACCGACAGCGACGCGGTTTCGTATGGAGTCACGCGGCGCAAAAGCGCTTTCATTCTCCCTGCTGAATAAACTCTGAGACTTGGTCAATCCAAATCAGGGGCCACGTCAACTATTCTGGAAAAAGCCTCTATTCATACCGATGTGTCAAAACTTGCTCGTCGTTTGCGTGAAGACGGCCGCAAATCAGACGGATTAGCTGCAATCAGCAACTCAATGTATTCCTTGGCAACTCGCGCGGCGGCCTTCGCGTCGCGAGCCCGGATTGCCTCGAGCAGCAAACCGTTGTACTGGATTGCAATTTTTCGATTATCCTCCTCCTTGAAGTACTCGTTACGTACCAGCAGAAACTGATCTTCGAGAACCGCACACACGCGGGATAAGGCCGTGTTATGGCTCATCTCCAGCAACAACGTACGGAATTGATGTAGGGTTGTGACAAATGGCACGAACTTTGCGGCCTCAGAAGCTGCGATAAGCTTTTCGAAGCTATGGTTCAGTTTGTCAATCTGCTCGTCAGTTCCGTTCTTGGTCGCGTGTTCTGCTAGCGACGGATCTAGCAATAATCTGACTCCCATCCGCTGAATGAAATCCTGCGGCGTATCTGCCATGAGTGCATAGCCGCGATCAGTCTGAGCGATCAGGCCCTCGCGTGCTAACTGAAAAAGCGCCTCACGTACGGGAGTCCGGGAAACGCCAAAGCGCTCGGCTAGCTCCACTTCGACGAGGCGGGTGCCTGCCGGTACCGTCCCGCCAAGCAGGTCCTCTCGCAACAGTTGATAAACCTGATCGCGCAGCCGATCGCTCTGAATAACTCTACGAGTGGTGTTCATAGACCAAATTGAATTAATAAAGATGTGGGGGGACACCCGCCCTGGTGAGGTCCGCCGGACAGTCTCACGCGCGTCCGTCCAAGTGTACAGAGATCCGTCAGTATGCATGAAGTTCACTCATGCATGAGATGCGCCGAATTCGGTTGCGGGGTTGGAGGGCATAATTTACGCTGTAGAAACTGGAGTTTGACATCGACGACCGAGGACCGAGGACCGAGAGAAGATAGATGTTGGGCAATCAGGGGTTCTATACTACAATGCATACCGTATTCAGTGGCCCGTCAATTGCGGCAATATGCTCCAAAAGGCGAATTGTTGACTCCAAGTTGCGTTCTCGCGACGTTTAGGGCTAGCACTGCATACAGTATGCATAGGTTAGCGACGAACACTGCATACAGTATGCATTTTGAGCGTTCGGAGTCGACAGCTCCGGCTGAGCGTGTGTTTGTTTGACCATGAGGTGAAATGTTGATGTCCACCGGGAATGAAGCTGAAGCGATCCTGATAGTCGGGGCTGGTCTAGCGGGAGTATCCGCGGCCGAGAGCGTGCGTAGGGCTGGCTTCGACGGCCGGGTCATCCTGGCCGGAGATGAGCCCGATGCCCCCTATGACCGTCCGCCCCTGTCTAAGAGCGTTCTGCGCAATCCTGAGGCACTATCCAATCTCGAACTGCGTGATCCGGGCTTTTACGCAGAGAACGGGATCGAGGTGAAGTTGGCAAGTACCGCAGAGCTTATTGACCGCAGCAGTCGTCGCGTGCATTTCTCTGACGGTACGACGGTTCTATACAAGAAGCTGGTTCTAACGACCGGATCGACCTTGCGCATTCTGCCGATCCTGCCGCCTGGAATGCCAAGCGTCTTCTATCTGCGGCGATTGTCCGATGCGCTCGCTTTGCGCGAGGCACTTCCCCAGACGCGTCGCATGATGATCGTCGGTGCAGGGGTGATAGGACTTGAGGTGGCCGCTACTGCCAGAGCACTTGGTATCGCGGTCACGGTACTGGAAGCCGCGGCAACACCGATGGCGCGCGCGATGTGTCCGAACTTGTGCGATTTCATTCTGAGGCAACACACTGACCATGGAGTTCACATCCGGACGAATACCACCATCGTCAATGTGCACCGGTTTGGGGCCGGCTACCGCGTCACCCTTTCCGATGGTGACACGGTCGACACGGATGCAATCGTAGTTGGAATCGGTGTTGTCCCGAACATTGGCCTTGCCGAGGCCGCTGGCCTGGCGGTGAGTGCCAATGGCATCCACGTTGATGAGTTCGGTCAGACGAGCGACGAGAACGTCTATGCGGCCGGAGAGGTGGCGTTTCACTATAACCACCGAGTCGGTCACATGGATCGCCAAGAAAATTGGCTTCATGCGGCCGCTCACGGTGAACACGTCGGCAGAACGCTTGTTGCGGGCGGATCGGGATACAACGAAATCTGCGGCTACTGGTCGGACCAGTTTGATTTCAGTATCCAATCATTCGGAACGCCAAAAGGCGACCGAGACGTGGTACGCGGAACCGTGGAAAGCGGCTCATTCACAATCTTCCACTTGGTTGGCGATGTGGTGAAAGGGGTGAGTTCGATCAACGCCGCGCGCGACATGCGAACAGGAAAAGCGTTGGTGAGAGATGGTGCAAGGATTCCTGAGGCAGTACTGTCTGATCCGACCATAGATCTCGGGAAATGGCGTCAATCAGCTTTGACCTCACCTGCAGAGTGAAAAAGATAGACACATCTGGAAATAGCCATGGAAAAGAAAATATTTTTGTGCCGAAAAGACGATGTCCCCGTTGATGGGGTTATCCAGGTCTGCCCGAAGGAAGTCAGTGATGGCCTCGCTGTTTACCGCGTTGGCGCAGAGTTCTACGTGACTGAGGATCTATGCTCGCATGGGCTGGTCGCGTTGTCGGGTGGAGAGCTAGAGGGAACAACAATCTACTGCCCTCTGCATGGAGGCGCTTTTGATATCCGCACGGGAACGCCAACTGAGAAGCCTTGCACCATGCCTATCAAAACGTATCGTGTGATCGAAGAGGATGATCAGATTTTCGGCATGATTCAATGACTATCTAATGGTGGCGAGTCCTGTGAGCCATTTGCGGAACCATTAATTTTAAGAGCTTTGTACCATGTTTAGCAAAGAAGATAATGAAAGACTCTGTCGCGTCGGTCCCGACACCCCAATGGGAAATGCGTTCAGAAGTATGTGGATTCCATTCCTGCTACCCGAGGAACTCCCGGCGCCAGACTGTCCACCTGTCCGAGTACGTCTGCTTGGTGAAGATTTGATCGCCTTCCGCGATACAAATGGGCAGATCGGACTGCTGGACCGCTATTGCCCGCACCGACTCGTTGATTTGTTCTACGGCCGCAATGAGGAGTGCGGCTTACGCTGCGTCTACCACGGCTGGAAGTTCGATGTCTCGGGTGCGATTGTTGATATGCCCGCCGAGCCCGAGAATACCCAAATGAAGTGCGATACCCGGATCAAGAGCTATCCGGTCTTGGAGTGGGGTGGAGTCATTTGGGCCTATATGGGTGACCAGCAGCAGATGCCACCGAACCCCCCAGAGTTCGAGTGGGGACTCGTGCCTGCGGACTTTCGTTTCATTACCAAACGTCTTCAACGTACAAATTATGCGCAGGGTGTTGAAGGGGGAATTGACTCAAGTCATGTTGGCATATTGCATAGCCGGTTGGACCCAGATCGAGCGGCCCTTCCGTTTCGGCAGCGCCAACTGACCCCAAGTCCCGTAACGGCACCCTACTTGGCATCCGATGTCGCACCGAAGTTCTTCGTGCGTCAAACGAACTACGGCATGGCGATCGGCGCGCGACGCAACGCAAGTGAGAGCGAGTATTACTGGCGAGTGACACAGTTCATGGCGCCGTTCTACACAATGATCGTCCCGCTTAAGGAGGGGCGCGCATATCTTGGCCACGCATGGGTTCCGATCGACGACTACAACTGCTGGGTGTTTACGATGACATGGAATAGTCACGAGCCACTGAGTCAGGACGAACTCGATCGTGGTGCGGTGCACTCTGAAGTGATGGACGACGGAAGCTATAAGCCTATCGTGTCGGCAGATTCTGACTACGGAATTAATCGCGCGCACCAGCGTCTATATAGCTCGACCGGTATCGAAGGGATTGGCATGCAAGATACGGCAGTTCAGGAAAGCATGGGGTCGATTGTGGATCGATCGCGCGAGAACCTGGGCTCAGGCGATGCGGCAATTGTTGCATTCAGACGTGTCTTGCTGAAGCTGGCTCAGCAGTTTGAAAGTACAGGTCAGCTTGACATTGCGCATCATCCCGAGTGGTATAGGGTGCGCTCCGCGGCGGCGATCCTTGAACACGGTGTGGATTTTCAGTCCGGAACCGCCGCTGCGACGAGAGTCCTTTAAGGAGCTGGGGGAACTGGCTGCGCGAAGCGCGTGGCCTCTTCCGCAATCCACTCGCAGAGTAGTCGCACGGCCTGATCATGCAGAGCCTCCTCACGGGCCATTAGGTAGTATGCGCCTGCACTGGGGAACTCGCCAGCCAAAGGCATGATCAGGCCGTCGCGGTTATCACAGCTTTCAAAAATGATTTGAGGCACGAGGGCGATACCTTTGCCATCCTTTGCCGCCTGAAGTGCCATGAAAAAGTGACCAAAGTCGAGCATGTCGATGTCGGCCGGTAGATCCAGGTCATAGCAGGCGAGCCAATCGTTCCAAGCGTAACGGCGACTCGCAATGTTGATTAAAGGAAAGTTAAAGAGATCGGCGACCTCGTGGATTGGCCCCACCTCATCAACGAGGTTGCGGGAAACGATGGGTATTAGTACGTCTGGAAAGAGGGGCACGATGTGAAGATTCTTCCAACTATCGGTCATGTTGAGATCGATACGAGGCGCGCGTCGATCGTAGCGCGTGCCTGGAACCTTACCAACGCGAATCGCAAGATCAACTTCATTGTTGCGAAGATCGACGGGATCAATAGAGGAGATTAGGCGCACTTCGATGTCTCGATGCTGCTCAGTAAAGTGCGAGAGTCTTGGAATTAACCAATAGGTTGCGAGACTTGGTAGTACATCGAGTGTGAGCACGCGACGTGTGTCGCGAGCAGCCACGGAAGTCGCTTGAGAAATAATTATCAGTGCTTGCTGCACGGAAGAAAAATATTCCTGGCCAACGGAAGTCAGCTCAATCTTGCGAGTCAGACGAACGAAAAGCTTATGACCCAGGAAACTTTCAAGAAGCCTGATCTGACGAGAAATGGCACCTTGTGTCAGATGCAATTCGGCGCCGGCTTTGGTGAATGAAAGATTCCGAGCAGATGCTTCAAATGCGCGCAAAGCAAGGAGTGGAGGAAGGCGATACTTCATAGATGCACCCGATTCGATACCGACTGTCTGCACATGCCTCAAGGGCCCTGTGCTGCAGGCGCGTGGTTCCAGAGTTTGTCGGGCCTACGAACAATCACTTGTTCAGAAGCCAGCGTAGTGTCGTAACCGTCAACGCCCCCCAAGTAGTCGAGTGAGATGGCTGGACGTGGTGTCAATTCTGTTCGACAATGTGCACTGTATACCGTATGCATTAACTTGAGTAGTAGGGAGAACATCAATGGCAAAAATAGTGATGGGTATTGGGTCGTCGCATAGTCCGATTCTCTTGATGAAGCCGCCTGCCTGGCTCGCTCGTGGGGCAACCGACGATCAGAATCGCCATGCGTTGCATGACAAGACTGGGGCTCGTCTGAGTTACAGCGAGCTTCTCGCGGCGGCGGATCCAGGGCTTCGCGAGGAAATTACCCAGGAGAAGCTTGACCAGCGGCATGTGCAGAATCAGGCAGCGATGGCGCGACTGGCAGAAGCCCTCCAAGCAGCGAAGCCGGATATCGTTGTCGTCATCGGTGATGATCACAAAGAGGTGTTTCTTGAAGATAACATGCCGGCTCTGTCGGTGTATTGGGGTGAGACTATCCCCTATGAGCCGAAAGGCATCATGAAGTGGAAATATGACCCGGACCTTGATCAGGAGCTTTGGTATCCACAAGGCGCAAGAGATTATCCGGTGGCGACGCAGTATGCGGAGAGACTGATACGAGGCATGGTTAGGGATGGTTTCGATGTGGCCCAATCCAAGTATTTCAAGGAAGGGCAAACCATGAGTCACTCGTTTGGCTATGTCTATCATAAGCTGATGACCGGCCAGGTTTTCCCAACTATTCCCGTCACCATCAATACTTACTATCCACCGAACAACATCACGCCGCTCCGTGCCTTTCGGGTCGGAGAATCTATTCGCAGTCAGATCGAATCATGGGAAGATGATTTGCGCGTGGTCGTAGTGGCCACTGGGGGATTAAGCCACTTCGTGGTGGACGAAGATTTCGATCGGGATTTCTTGTCGAAGCTTGCTGCAGGCGGGTCGCAGTTACATGCCGCTCTTCCGTTGGAGAAATTGCAGTCGGGCAGCTCCGAGGTGCGGTGCTGGTCGGCTTTGGCCGGGGCGGTCGAGGGAATGAAAATGGATCTGATCGACTACGTTCCTTGTTACCGAAGCCTGGCAGGAACCGGGTGCGGGATGGCTTTCGCGATCTGGTCCTAAGCCGCGCCGATCCACGACAGATGGGAGTGCCTTTCGTAATGCTTGCTTTGTGGGCCTCTAATCACAATGCTGCGGATGTTGTGGCGAGGCTTGAACTATGCACGGGAGCACTCTGCGTACCGAGATGGATGCATGAGAAATGATGCCGGTATAGCTGCAATCAAATCAGTTGTAACGGCATCTCCGTCTTCGTAAGATCGCTATGAGGGGTGCGGCGAACGCGCACCGCTGTATTCATGGTGAATGCCATTGAAAACGATTAGATTGTAAAAATCGGAGGAGAGACAATACTATGTTTATTTCGTCTATACCATTCAATCGTCGGGATTGGATGCTGGTGGTATTAGGCATGTTGGGTGTTACGGTTTCGGTAATACCCGTGGCGATCTTCGCATTTGGAGCCTTCATCAAGCCACTCTCGCTTGCTTTTGGCTGGGGCCGTGGCGGCATTTCTGCAACGTTCACATTCTTGGCGATTGCGGTGGCCGTGGCTATGCCTATTGCTGGCACAGTAATCGATCGTTACGGATCGAAGGGCCCCGGCGTTATCTCGCTGTTACTCTATGCCGCCGGTCTGGCCGCTGTGCCAACGCTGCTACAGACGTTCGGTCTTCAAGGGCTCTATTTCGCCGCCTGCTGGATTGGTGCGACGGGATCGGTATCGAGCTCGATTGCGTATACCAAGATTGTGTCTCGCCGCTTTGACAGTCACCGGGGTCTTGCGCTTGGTATTGTCACAACGGGTGTAGCGATTGGCGCAGCAGTCAATCCGATGTTGGCTGTCTATCTGATCGGCCGCTTTGGCTGGCAGGCGGGCTTTTACGGACTGGCGGTATTGCCGGCTCTCGTCGGGGTCCCGATTATGCTGGCAATTGGAGAGTCTCGGAACCTGTCTAATTCCACGGCAGATCCTGGTGCGGGTCAATTCAATCGGAATGACGTATTCAGAAATGTAATGCGGACTCCGATTTTTGGAATATTACTCGCCATCTTTTTGATCTCGGCGATGGCAATTAACGGAATTCAACTTCATCTTCTCCCCATTTTTAGCGACAAGGGATTTGCGCCAGATGTCGCCGCCCAATTTTACGCATACCTGGCTTTGGTGTCGGTCGTTGCACGTCTGGCTTCGGGGTACCTCGTAGATCGCTATTTTGCACCATACGTAGGAGCCCTCTGCTATAGCTTGGCGACTGCAGGGATCGTGCTTCTCGCAGTTCCGTCGTTGCCATTCTCTTCCGTCATCTTCGGGGCAGCACTTCTGTGGATTGCTGGCGGTGCCGAGAGCGATCTGCTCGCGATTCTTGCAAGTCGATATTTCGGAATGCAAGCTTTTGGACGGGTTTATGGATGGCTGTACGCGGCATTCATGATTGGTAGTGCTGTTGGTCCGCTTTTCCTCGGTATGCTGTTTGATAAGAATGGAAATTATCAAAATGCACTAGTGATCTGTGCAATTGGTCTTGCGCTGTCGGTGATGCTTATGTTTCTGCTTCCGGCTTTTCCCGGAAAAGAAGCTGTGACTTTGGGGAAGAAGCTCGGCTTGAACTCTGGTCCGGCAGATTAACTTTTTGAATTCTTTTCGCAAGATTGTAAGTTGATCGATTTATTGACTCGGATTTTTTGGATGCAGGGTTTCGAATAAAGCCATGTGTGATCGAAACATTGTGCCCGGCGTATTAAAGGATTTGGCATGCATGCACCATTGAGGAAAAGTACCATGCGCATCGTTCGTCTCGATGCTATCGGCGGGCCTGAGAATCTTCATATCGTTGAAGTTCCAGTTCCGGAGGTGGGGGATGACGATGTGTTGATTCAGCCGGCGTTGATCGGGCTTATTTATGGTGATACGGAAATTCGCCGGGGAACGTATTTTTCGAAGACAATTCTGCCATTTTTCCCAGGCAGAGAGGTTGCCGGAACGATCGTCGCTGTGGGCAAAAACGTCGAGTCTTTTGGAGTTGACGACCGGGTGATTGCCCTGATCCTGGCGGGAGGAGGGTGTGCCGATTTTGTTATTGGATCGACCAAATCAAAGACTAAAGAAAACGGTGTGCTGAAGCCCGTGGACGATATTATCAAGATCGCCAAGAATGTAACGTTTGAGAACGCGCTTCCCTATTTGATCAATTTTAGACTGGCGTATTTGCTATTTCACGAATCGAGCAAAGTGCCATCGGGATCCACCGTTCTCATTCACGGCGCAAGCGGCGGAATGGGTTCCATGCTTATTCAGCTCGCTCATGCACAGGGTTGCACCGTAATTGCGACTTGTCGCAATCCTGCAGAGGAAGAATACTGCCGAAGTCTCGGGGCGAGCGAGGTGATCCTTACGGAGCAGGAGGATTATGTTGCGCGAGTGAACGCTATTACGGGAGGAAAGGGCGTAGATTTCTCTTTCAATGGTGTGGGGGGGGAGACACTGAACCTTGACTTCGATGTCATGGCACCATTCGGGGAAATCCAGGCATATGGTTACGTTGCAGGAAAGACAGCATTTGATGTTTTTCGAGTTGGAAAATGCATTTCGCTAAAGACATTCTCGGCTAATGATTATCTGTCCACGCCGATGTTTGAAAGGGCGACGGCTGCGATGCACGAGTGGTTTGATACTGGCCCTTTGACGTCAGTTGGTACCGTGCTTCCATTAACCGATGTTGCCGAGGCGAACCGTTTGTTGGATAGTGGGGCGGTAATTGGGAAGATTGCGTTGCGTCCATAACTATAAATTTAAAGAGGCGCGTATCAAGCTATTTTGACAATTCCGCTCATGGGAATATGAATCTGAACTTGACAGGAAACACGCTTAACTGATTTTTCTTGTGAGTTCATGTGCATCGCCATTATGCGGATTGTGATGCGGCTTTGTCCTAGTTGGGGAGCCGTCACGGTCTAGATAATTCAACAAAGAAATGCAATGGGTGGAGATTCTGAATGAAAAAAGCTTTTAAGGCGATCTTCGCTTTGGGGGCCGCCGGTGCATGCGGCATGTCGACCACAGCCGTGGCGCAGACTTCCAGCATCAATCTTTATGGCGTCGCCGATCTGGGCGTAGTTCATGAGAATGGCGCGGCTGCGGGCTCTGTCACCAAGATGACTAGCGGCATGATGTCCGGTTCGCGTTTCGGCATGCGCGGACGTGAGGACCTCGGCGGTGGCACGGCTGCGTTCTTCACATTGGAAGCCGGTGTGCTCATGGACACTGGCGCCTCTGGCCAGGGTGGCTTGCTCTTCGGCCGTCAGGCATACGTCGGGCTGGATGGTAGTCTCGGACGGATTACGGTCGGGCGCCAATATGGGACGCTGGCGACGGCGCAGGCGGAGTACGATCCCTTTGTTACTGGCCTGGCCGGTACGTCGGCCAACCTGATTTCAGCGGGCGGGCGCGGCGGCTCCAACCGGATGGATAACGGCCTCAAGTACAACCTGCCGACCGGACTGGGGGGGCTGGAAGGCGAACTGTCATACGCACTGGGTGAGGTGGCCGGTAGCGCCGCCACAAACGCGCAGTATGGCGCTGCGATCGGCTATACGAACAATCGCTTCTCTAGCCGGATTGCCTATGCCGACGCCAAGGACGCAAATGGTCCAGGCAAAGATGCGCGCGAAGTCTTCCTGGCTGCCAAGTACGATTTCGGTCCCTTCGTGGGCTATGCAAACTTCGTGATCAACCGCGGGGCGATCGTGCCCGGCACACCGAACTTCAAGTCGGAAGATTATCTCATTGGCGCACAGATTCCCGTTGGGGCTCGGGGACTGATCTATACCTCGTACATCTACAAGAACGACCGGACAGCCGCCAACAATGATGCGCAGCAGTTCGGCTTCGGGTACGCGTACAGCTTGTCCAAACGCACGCGCCTTTACACATCCTTCGCGCATATCTGGAACAATGCGCCAAATACTGCGTCATCCGGCTTCTACCGCGTCTGGAACGCAAATGACGTTGGCAATCCGACCGCCGGGAATTCCGGGTTCAGCATTGGCATGAATCATAATTTCTAAACGCTGCGCAGCGAAGGCCGACTCGCATGCTTTGCGCCCGATTTGTGCGTCCCGCACACTCGGGCTGTTTTTTTTCGGACGATAGAAATCGAAACAGCCGGACTGGGACGTCATTCCTAGTCCAATTTTCGCCGTCCCGAAGGGTGACCGGTTATGACATGCCCCAATGTGGCGCCGCCATCCGGGGTAATCGAATGGAAGGGGATTTCCCGTCCCGAGGCTGCGACAGAAGCAGCAAGCAGGCATGGAGTGCCATGATGACGTCTCAAAGCCACCCCTTTCAAGGTGACGAAAATTAGGGCACCCTCCGTGTTCTCGAACCGAAAAAGGAGTCAGTGGTGTGGTACTGGACGCAGTAGTGGAACACTTTATCGAATACAGCCCGATCAGCGTGATGGCAAACGCAGTACACGCGGGAGTTATTGTTCTCGACGACGGTGGAAATCATGTCGCTGGTCGCCGTGGGGCTGCGCTTACCCACCAAACTTTACGCTGCCAAATTGCAGCAGCAACTGCGCAGCCTGCTCGGCCACGAGCAGATCATCACACAAGCCTACGGGCGTCACCTGCTGATCAAACGTCTGGACGACGAGGAGCCGACCGTGGTGGCTCGGCTGACCGAACTCGCCCGCAATCGTTATGGCGCCGCCTTTCGCAACCATAGCGGGCGTTGGGAACCGTTGCCAGGCGAAGGCTCGCTCGACGAGATGGCCGAGGTGGTCGTCACGCTCCTGCACCTATATCTGCAGCCCGATAATTATTAAAGCCATGTACGGGATGTTGTACTAGTCAACCGATGCACTCGCAACTTGCTGGCGCACGTTAGCAGGGCGAGGAGCGGCTCCCCGAGCCCGACCACGCCATTGCCGACATAGCGCGTAATGATGTGCAGCCCCGAGCTCAGGCAACTTAGCCGAACACGGCCAGCGTATTCCTCACAGGCATTGGGACGAGGCTCAGCTTCAATTGCGGGCGTCTGGCAGTGCACAAAGGCCTGACGCAGCCCGGATACGCTCTATCGGAGGAGAAGAAGGTCGCTTTCGACGCACTGCAGCGCCTCGGAGACGCGCCGCGAGACGCTGCATTAAGGGTCGGGCGGGCCCAGCGTTATCGAGAACATCCGCTTCCAGTATTCAGCCAGATGCCTAGGAGCAACTCCAGTGCGGATCTACTTGGCAACATCTACGTCAATACGCTTTGTGCGCCACCTGCATCCGCCGGGGGAAATGGGCTGCGTTCGGCGGACCATTCATCGTTGGCGCACGCCTTCGCCTATGCTTGCGGCATTGGCAGGCCCCGCCCGAGGGCGTTTCGCGAGTCGATTCTTAGGTTCGTGAACTCGCCTGGCGGCGGAAGGTCGACGATCCGAAATGGATCGCGGAAATTCGCCTGCGTCGGCTTCTGATTGACGCGGACACCGAGCCGATGCGCTCGGGCAGATGCTTGACCGTAAAGGCCGCCGTATCACCGATCATGCAAGGTCCGCTGCGCACGGTGGTGGCGGCAGGCGTTGCGGTGACGGTTGGGCGCCGCGGTAGCTTCGGCGATGACCGCGGCATAGAGAAGGAGCCGCAGCGCCGGCGCGTTGCGGTGTCCTCGACTACGGCTTGGGTCTGCCGGCGTTCGAGAGATGCGGTCCTGCAGCACCGGCTTAGTCAGATCGTCGGCGACGTAGCGGACGGTCATGCCGGTGTGCCGGGGCCGCGATCTGACGGCAGCGGAGGGCATCCATCACCGCCCTAGCGTGGCAGCGCGCTGAAGGCCATCCGCAGCGTTAGGTGTTGGCTCAGACGTGCCCGTACTTGGCCAGGGCATCCGCCAAGCTCAGGCCTTGCTGGAGATCCACGCGAATGCTGCGCTCCTGTTCGGTAAGGCGCTCCGCCTCAACGAGCACGGTGTCAAGCACCTCGTGTGGGATTACAAGCACGCCGTCCTCATCGCCGAGCATGAAATCGCCCGGGCGCACCTGCACCCATTGCGAGGTGGCACCGCGAATGCTCACGGGCACTTGCCATCCGTTGACCTTCCAGCGTCCAATCGACTGCACCGGCGTACGGTAGCGCGCGAACACCGGGAAAGCCTGCTCGGCGATCCAGCGGATATCGCGAATGCCGCCATCGATTAGCGAGCCGACGCAGCCGCGCTCCTTCATGCCGATGGCGATCAATTCGCCGAAGTAGCAGACGCCTTCGCCGTCGCCGCTCCAGACCGTGACATCGCCGGCGGACACACCCGAGCAGGCTTTCATCTTGTCCGGGTCGCCACCGAGGGCGTACGGTGACATTTGGCCGCGGATCGTGTAGGCCCAGCCCGCGACCTTACCGCCATTGGCGGGGAAAGGCGTAAAGGCGGACGAGAGGCCCTGGTCAAACAGGCCGAGTGTATCGAGCACGTCGGCAACGTTGGAGGTATCAACCTGCAGAAATCGCTGACGAATCGCTTCGCGCTCGGCAGCGCTGCGGGCTACTTGGGAGGTGTCCATGTTCATTTCCTGGGGAATTAAGTGCTCAGATGCTGGGGATCATGCCGCCGTCGACGCGTACGACGGAGCCTGTGATAAAGGCGGCGCGATCACTGGCCAGGAAGGCAACCACGTCGCCGTATTCCTCGGGGCGGCCGTAGCGTCCAGCGGGTATTGAGCCAGTGCTGGCCGCCACGATGTCCTTATAGGTCATGCCTTCGCGCGCGGCGCGGGCTTCGTCCAGCGCGCGGATGCGATCCGTGGCGATGCGCCCGGGCAGCACCACGTTGACGCAGATGCCGTCGCTTGCCACCTCATTTGCCAGGGTCTTCGACCAGCCCAGCAGAGCCATGCGCAGCGTGTTGGACATGCCAAGGTTGGGAATTGGCGCGACCACGCCGGACGAGGTGCTGGTAATGATGCGGCCCCAGCCTTTGCGCTTCATCGCCGGCAGCAACAGATCCGTGAGATGCATCAGCGACAGCACCATGGATTCAAACTGGCTGCGCCACTGATCGGGTGCCACCGCCGCGGCCGTGGAGGGCGGCGGGCCGCCGGAGTTGTTGACCAGGATGTCGGGGTCGCCCAGCGCGCTCCTGACTTGCTCCACCATAGCCGACACGCTCGCCAGGTCGGCGAGATCGGCGCGCACGCCGTATGCCTGCCCGCCGGCTGCGCGGATGCGGGTCACCGTATCGTCGAGTGCCTCCTGGTTCTGATCCGATACGGCAACCGCAGCCCCTTCTGCCGCGAGCGCCAGCGCGATGGCCGAGCCTAGCCCACCGCCCGCAGCCATGACCAGCGCGACGCGTCCCTTGATGCGTAAATCCATTGTCAATGCTCCTCTTGGTTCCAATCCAATTGCGCTTAGGTTCCCACGCGCAGCGGGCTGCGCAGCTTGCGTAATACCGCCAGAACGCTCTGCGCGGTGATACGGCCAGTCTTGGGGTTCTCGGTGGGAATGTTCTGGATACTCATGGAGAACGATGCCGCATCGGAATCCACCACGATCTCGTGAGTGTTGCGGGTCAGTGCCGGGTCTGCCCAGATCTCCAGATGGGTCTTGTCCGGACCGACGCCGGCCAGCGCCAGCGCAACCACCACGTTGAGGTTTGCAGGAAAGCCCTTGGCGGCCTCGCGCGCGGTGCCGGAGAAGATCTGGATCGGCGCAGTCACATCGTCGATACTGATGTTGTTCTCCACCAGGAAGGGCGCACCTACCAAGCCGCGCACCGGCTTGCGCGTGATCATGCGCACGGAGTGGATGACGCCCTCCGATGCTGCCGTTACCGCGTCCAGGCCCAGCAGTGCCCCGGTCGGCACGATGATCTGGCCGCCGTGCTCGCGTGCCAGGTCTACCAGGTCCATGCGGTCAAGTAGCGCCCCACAGCTCAGCACGATCATCGTCTTGCCTGCACGCAGCACGGGCTCGGCGATCTCGCCGACGAGCTCCGACGGGGCGCATTCGATTACGACATCCGCCAAGTTGGCAAGCTCGCCCAGCCCGACGATGGCTACTTCGTTGCGCAGGCCTTGCAGCGTCTCTGCCGCCTTCTGCTTGTCGCGTACCGCGACGGCGGCCAGTCGCAGCCCAAAGACGCCCGAATCGAGCTCCTTGATGAGGGTTTTGCCTACCGCGCCGAGCCCGGCGATACCGACCCGCAATTCCTTGTCGAATGACATTATTCACTCCTCTCTGATGATCCGGTTGTGTGGCCCCTGCTCAGGGATCTGTACGGGTAGGCCGATGCAATGCTGAGCGACGGTGCGGGTGGTGATTAGCCAGATCCGGCCGCGATGCGCAGGATCCGTGTCAAAGGGGAATAATCCGTGTCGCGGATCTGTTCAGCAAACGATTTAGACTGCGCTTACGCATGACTCAGAGTTATGCGTTCCGGACTCTCACGCTCATCCTCACGGATGACGCATTGGAGCGCTTCTCTGAAGCGTCGGACGCAGTCACCAAGCCTACGATCGCGGGCAGGCGTACGACGGGCGTTATGACTAAAGCGAAGCAGGAACTGGTGGAAGTATTGATGAGGCCAGAGGGCCGGCGGTGAGAGTGAGCCGAGGAGGAAACGCAGCCTCGCGCTTCCGGCCGGACGTCTTGGCGCCGGCCGCGGACTTTACAGATCTGCGATGGTCGCTCCCCGGCGAAAAAAAGCCGGCGAACTAAACGCGCGGGGCACGGTGACGGATGCGTCAAGCAACTTGGCGCCGCTTAATGTGTGCCAACGGCTACCATGTGTAGCACGTGGCACTGTCGCATTCGCGCCATCACTTCGGTACGCGTGCGCAGTTCGAGCCGGTGTAGGATGCCGGATACATGTTCCTTGACCGTGTTCTCGGTTAAGCCCAGCCGCCGCGCGATGATCTTATTCGACAACCCTTCGAGCAGCAGAATTAGGACTGCACCTTGGCGCTGGGTTAATCCCAAAGCTTCTGGTGTAATCGGGGCACGCGGCGATAACTCGATCGTACCATCCTGCTGGGCTGCCGCCGTGGCGGTGAGGGACAAACTGTCACGCGTCTGTGCAGCCTCCACGTGCAGGTCCATTCGGGAGATCACTTCAGCACGGGAGCGCAGGTCAAGCCGCAGCAGGATTGCTGACACGTGTTCCTTCACCGTGCTTACTGACAAACCGAGACGGCGCGCGATGACCTTATTGGGTAACCCCTCGAAGAGCAAATTGAGTACCGATCCTTGGCGTTGGGTGAGACCGATACATGCGGACGGGGCAGAAGGAGTTGTCCCGGCCTGCCGCGTTAGGCGATAGTCGTCCCGTGCGCCGGGGGCGATACGCGAGCGCTTGTAGCTTAGGGCCTCTGCCATCCGTTGACGTCTTACAATCGGGATGGCTTGCCTACGAGTGGTCACGCCAAGGATCCCAAGGATGGCTTTCACGTGATCCTTCACCGCCCCTTCGGTAATGGCCAACCGTTGCGCGATAACCTTGTTGGGCAATCCATCAAGCAGCAGGACAAGGACGGCGCGTTGCTGTTTGGTGGACGCACTTGGATCTGCCACGGCGTTGGAATGCTGTACGCACCCGACTCCTGGCGTTTCCGCAACGACAGTTGCGTCGCCGACGGCCATCTCCACCCTCGCTACTGCAACAAACGCGTTGGCGATCTGGGCATCGTTGGCTGCCGCTGGCAGTGACCAGTCCGCGCCAATTTTCGCGCTCACGAAAGAGGAACTACCCTTTGCGGCCGGCCTGGAGCCGATTGGGCTCCAGCGATGGGGGCGTCCAAGGATCCCGATTGCCCTGCTTTGCCCGGAGCGAGGAAGCGCCGCCCCCTTTTTGACAATAGCCGACTTTCCCCCATCCCCCATTCCGATAGACTGACAATGAGTATCTTGGGTCCGCATACGTTCCATCGTTGCTTGCAACTCCTCGAACTGTGTCGTAGTCAGTTCGGCCACGCCACGCAACATGTTCCTAAACTGCTGTGAGATCATCTTCTTATTAGGTTTTCCCCTTGACCCAAGTTCCCGCGCCAGCGCTGCTGTACGCCCCGAAAGAGAGGAGTGCTGCGGCTTTGTGACTAAATCGCGACGCAGCCGGGATCGTTCTTTTACCGCATCGCTGAACTCGTATTTCCGCCGCTATCTGGCTCCCTCACTTCCCCTAGCGGGGCTGGTATCGGCACGACGGCTGAGGAGAGCCGAGAGGTGAATACTGTCGAGTTCTCTATTGCGAGGCCTCTTAGCACGTCATTGAATGGATCTGGGGTGGCGGGCGATACCCTACGAGCGTTCGGTGCCTCTGTGATTGAAGTGGCACAGAGCCTCCGCCGTTCAGCGTTTGCGAGCGCTTGGTGTTTTTACTGGCAATTTCTAACGCCCGCGCAAAGTTCGCTTGTGCATTCGAGATCCCTTGCAGACCCATCGGTGGCGTGTTTCTAAGTGCTTTGAATAAGTCTGAATCTGCACCCGCATGCTCCCGCTTCAGTTCGTTTCTGGCGGCCCTAGTCGCGAGCTCAAACTCTGTCTCAGCATCCTTTCTCGTAGCCGATAAATCGATTGACCATGAGCGATAAGTCGAGTTCTTCACTCATCTCTCACTTCTAGTGAAGACAGTATCCACGTGACCTACTGGCTTTCCGCCGCAAGCGGAGCAGCCGCTGTAGGTATGATGCCAATATGCCAATGGCTCTGACTCGTGCTCTGACATAGCATAGGTGTCCACCTTCACGTGTACGGCTATACCTTACTATCGTTGCCTGACTGCACAGTGCCAGATGCCGTCGATTGACCACATAGAGGCAACATAGCTCCCCCCTCACGACTCTCGGAATAACTCCCGTCAAGACGGTAATGACCAGACCGCTACTAAGAGTTCGAGCTATGCCGAATGCAAACGGCGGGAGATTGCCCGCGCGGATGCTCTCGCAACATCCTGTCAGAGGCCATATCCGGAGCGGTTGCCGCCAATCGAATACGGCCCCGACGACACCGTAGTGCAGGTCAAATGGCACGGCGAGCTTTGTTTCCAGGGACGTCGCTTCAAGGTTTCGAATGCCCTAACCAAGCTGCACGTGGCGCTGCGGCCTGACGCCAGACACAGCGGCAAATGTGCTCTTTACTTCGCACATCATCGCTTCGGAAGCATCGACCTGAACGCCCCCGATGCCGCTTAAAATGCGTCAACCATGTCCTCGCACATGTGTCACCTATGTCCCCGGTCTATACAGAGGGTCAAATCAAAAGACCTGCAACAATCGCCGTGTTACTGGCCATCGGGGGAAGCGAACAACTGAAGACCACCCATGCCAGTGTTCCATTTTGCAATCGGCTCGTAGTAGATGATTTCGCCGACAGCGCGTCCGAGTGCTCCCGCCATTAACAACCAAGCGGTGAGTTCGAGGCCTCCATTTCCGGTCTCATCTTCCAACGCCTCGGTGCTGATGCGGGCCAGTTCATCAGAGCGGCCCTCGATCATGGTCTTCATGAACCGCTGATCAAAGTCCGCTGCGATGCGTCCTTGCCCTGGCACGCGCAACCAGTGCGACAATCCCCCACTGCCAACAACAACAACGCGCTCGGTGGATGGTCGGACTTTGCCTACCATCTTTCGCAGGACTTCACCAAGCGCAAAACTTCGTGCAGGTGAGGGCGGAACCGGCATATTGCAGTTGATGTAGAGAGGCACAGTCGGAATCCGATCGGTCGGATCCACGGCCAGCTTTGTTAGCGCCACACCATGATCAGGTCGTACTTCCTCAACTTGAACCAGGTCGAAGCCGCATGCGCTGGCGTAGCGCGCGAGACTCTCTCCGAAATTTCGATTACCGCGGAAGGGAGTCTGAGCAATCCCCATGTCGCCCAGTGGAACGTATTCATCTGCGACACCTACGGCAAGGGTCACTTGCTGTCGCAGCGTGAAATTATTCGCATGATCACTGCTGACGATCACTAGAAGGTCCGGCTCCAGCGCCTGGAGACGGTTGCGGATTTCCTTCATGCCTAGCAGCACGCGCTCCGCTTCCGCCTCCACACCATCTGGAGAAAATAGAACATGGGAGGTGGCGAAACCACCGACGATCTGCCCCATCACGATTCTCCAGTCAGGCGTGCAAGAAAGGCCGGTAGCCCTCCCTTGCCATTTCCCTCGGACGAGCCCTGAGAACTCGCGCGCAAGAATTTCACCTGAAGATTTGGGTGCACCCCGAGCTCCGCCATCGCTTCAATCGATCCGTCTTCCAGAAGCGCGCATTCGCGGGAGGTCAGACCATAGAGTTGATAGACGGAAGAACGTTTCGCACGAAAGTTATTCAGGAGCGTCATGTCGGAATTGACGTCCTGAATCATCCTATGGACCCGATATGGCGCCAATCTCATACCGAAACCTTGAAAATCTGATCATTCAAGAAGGCGGTTGTGATGGCCACAAACGCTTCCGGTGCCTCCATCATTACCCAATGATGAACATGGGGAAGGATGAACCCCCAGGAGTTCGGCAACCGATCGAGATAGCCGTATGTGCGAGCGAGAACCGCGACCTTATCCTCCTTGCCACCAACGACCAGCGTAGGCGTCCTAACACTGGAAATCTCCGCATCATCGTAGGTGAGCTTGCCGCCTCGGATCGCGTCCATTGCGGCACGCGCTTCTGGAGTTGAAACCAGTGCATAACGATAAGCTACGAGGTCCTCATCAATGGCAAAATTCGGCCCCCCAAGTGCTCTCATCAGTCGACGCATTCCCTCATGGGTATGGTCATAGGATGTAAGGCGAGCCCGAAGCTCCGGATCCGGATTGGAGATGGCAAGGCCGGCGCTACCCATCAGGACCAGCCGACGGACTCGCTCGGGCTGGTCGATCACAACGCCAAGACTAGTAGCTCCACCCATCGAATTTCCGATTAGGTCGATGTCTGCCAGATCGAGTGCATCCAAGAAGCCTACCAAGTGTCGATTACGCGAGGCCTGATCATACGGGTAATCTCCGGGCGAAGGCTTGGCGGTACGTCCAAATCCGGGCATATCAGGAACGATGACACGGAAATTTGCCGCGAATCCTTCAATACAACTACGCCAATTTCCCCAGCCATCTGCTCCGGCTCCTCCGCCGTGTACCAGGACCAATGGGCGTCCGCGACCGGCTTCTAGGTAATGCGTCTCCACACCGTCAACATCGACGTAGTGGCTTACATAACCTGCTGCTTCACTGGTTTGAAAGCTCATCGCACATCCTCAGGTTTTTGAACGCCGCGATTGTGACGGTGACAAAGTTCGCGCCAAGCGATCAATGGAGCATCACCTTCGATAAGGCCTTCATCCAACCACGCGACATCGTCCTTGTAAAACTTCTGCAAGCCAACGCGTGCTTCGATATCCTGATTATTGAAGCCCTCAAAGGAAATTGGCTTCCAGCGACTCCAGAATTCATGCTCGAAAGCGGCCTTATCAGCTTCTGAAGTGAGGCGCTTGCCGATTGTGATAACGTAGTTGTGGGTATCGGCCGTCTCCGGTACATACCATTCGTAGATGAATAGCCCCTCATCCGGGAAATTGTCGACTCGAAGGCAACCCGGCAACCACATCGACGCGCCAGTGGTGCGGTTCGGGTTGTTGCCGGTCATGCGCTTAGTGCCTTTGACGACGACTTCTCCACCGATCTTGCCTTCCCAGAGCGAGACATGATGTTCGAACGGGTCGAGAACGCCCTTCGGCTTTCCGTCCTCTTCCTGGAGGAAAATCTTCCCCGACTCCGTCGCGTGCCCAATCGGCAATGATCGCTGTGTGCTAGCAAGCAACGGCGACGTGCGGTGAATATAGACATGCAGCCCATCGAAGCCGTTTTCCGCACCTACCCGCCAGTTCGAGCCGACGTCATAGCGAGCGCTGTGGATCACCATGTCGTCATCGAGGAATCCAGGTGGCACGTCTTCGGAGAGCGGCTGCGGAGTCGCCCCTTGGTCACCCATGTAAACGAAGATCAGTCCTTTGGCTTCCTCTACCGGGTATGAATCTACCTTGCGCTTGCCAATCGCCTTACTCGACGGGGACGCCAGGATGTCCGTCAAGACGCCATCACCCCAACGGTAGGTAAACCCATGATACCAACATGTGATCGTGTCACGCGTGTAGCACTCGACCTTGTCCGAAAACTTCACGCCGCGGTGGATGCAGCGATCCCTGAGAGCGAAGACGACGCCGTCTACGCGCTTCAATAGCAACTCCACACCACAAAGGGTTGCGGCAATGACTTGCCCCTCTCCCAATTCGCTTGACAGACGCACCGGGTACCAGTGATTGCGGAAGCCCAGCTTGGCTGCGTAGTAGTTGCGCCACTTGGGCACGCGTTGCAGGAGCGCCTCATCGACGAAATATTCGGAAGATTCCATGATGTCCCTCAGTTACGTGGAGATGAACTGCAGTGATTGAATGCGTACTGTATGCAGTACGCAGTGAGTCGTCAAGAAGATTTAGTTGTCCAGGCCTTACGAGTGACTGCTTGCGGGCCACCGCCATTGCTGATGGCCACGCAAACAGGGGAGCCCGCTAGGAGGCTTCCGTGTAGGCAGGTACTTGCGGCTCAAGTCACGATGTGCGCGAAGGACCCCTGCATTCGGTTCTCCTGCGTGCTTCCGCGAGCATCACCACGTAGGTGGCGATGGCGCGTTGTGTGATCCGGGGCCGGGACTTTGGAAAAAGTGCGCGCGAAATCCTGCCAGCGGAGCGCATTGGGGACGCATTCCCAAAGCTGCTCCACACCCTGCAAATTTAACGTGTATAGATTGTTGACTTACTGCGTACGGTATACAAGACTATCGAGACGCTGTCTGTACATCTTGAGAAGAAGGCGCGAGCGGGCTGTGCAGGCCAATACTTGGGAGAGTTGAATGAGCCTCATTGAATCAGAACTCGATATTGCATCGAGCCTAAGGGCCGCCTATGCAGACGGCCAAATTCAGCCGTTTTCGGCGGCGCTTGCAAACGATGTTGACGCAGCATATCGCATTCAAGATCACAACACCGATTATGCGTTGAATATGGGAGGCCGGCGAATGGTCGGGCGCAAGATCGGTCTGACGTCTGCTGCTGTACAAAAGCAATTGGGTGTTGATCAACCAGATTATGGTGTCCTCTTTTCGGACATGTGGATTGAAGACGGCCACAACGATACAGTGGTTGGCTTGTTGCAACCAAAAATTGAAGCCGAAATCGCATTTGGGTTCAAACGAGACATGGAGGATCCCGAGGCTAACCTGGCGAACCTCGTCGAGTCGATCCATTGGGTGGCGCCTGCTCTGGAAATAGTCGACAGTCGGATCGCAGATTGGCAAATCGGAATCGTAGAGACAATTGCCGATAACGCGTCGTCCGGGCGCTTTGTGATCGGGCGCAGAATGCCGTTTTCATCGAAGACGGAAGTCGTTTGTTGCGAAATGACCCTCTATGAAGGGAGTGAGGTTGTATCTCGGGGTAACGGTGCCGCATGCATGGGAAGTCCGCTCGCAGCGACACTTTGGTTGGTACAAAAAATGGCGAAGGTCGGGCGACCAATTCGGGCTGGCGAACTGGTCCTGAGCGGTGCATTGGGCCCAATGGTGAAAGTTAGAAAAGGCCTGGGATATCGAGCTATGATCGACGGTATTGGTGGCGTGTCGGTTTCTTTCGATTGCTGAGTTAGATGCGCTCGAGTGGTGTTACCCAGGCGCAGTAAATCGTATGTTCATGTTCATATTTTTAATCGAAGTAAATTACCGTGGGGTAATCGATTTTGCCATATACAGATTGCCGTAATAGCCGCTTGTACTATGAAGTTCATGGCAACGGTCAGCCCCTCGTTCTGTTGCATGGCGTGGGCGGGAATCATGCCAGTTGGTTCAACCAGATCGTGGCATGGCGGGATCACTTCAAGCTCATTCTTGTTGATGCGCGAGGATTTGGCAATTCAATCGACGGGGAGCTTGCCGGACGTGCGGCCTTCACCGACGATCTTGTGAGCATTCTTGACGAACTGAAACTTTCTCGCGTTTCGATCGTTGCTCAATCCATGGGTGCCGGAACGGCGATCGATTTCACCTGCAGATTCCCCCAACGTGTTGCATCGCTTGTGATTGCTGACTCACTGGTTGGCTTGGCGTTGCCCGAGCCACTCGCTTCGCGTCTGAACGCGATACGGCGCGACACAGCGGAGCTGTCACAGGCGGAACGCGTTCTTGGAAAGAAGTATATTGAACAAAATCCGGAATTGACGATGCTGTATCTACAGTTGGCTAGCTTTAATCGATACAACGTGAAAACTCTAATCGGTCGGCAAATGATGCATTCACCTCGGGAACTATCTGAGACTGGAGCGAGAATTGCATTTGTCGCAGGCTCCGAAGATGTGTTATTTCCAGAGGACTTAATTGCGGATGCGTGCAAATATATCACGGGCGCGACATTTATCAGGCTGGAAGGGGCCGGGCATTCAGCCTATTTTGAGGATCCGGAGCGCTTCAATTCACGTGTGGGTGCTTGGCTACAAGCGGGGGATTGTTGAGTGAAGCCGTCTGACGATGCCGGAGTCGCCTTTGGCGTCTTGGGCCAGTCGCAATAGAAAAGCAGGTACGTTGTGACGCTATGCCGCTTAATGTAGCTGCCTATTGCAAGCATGACGGATACGCGTCGAGATGGCAGGCGGCAATGCGTCTCGGTACAACCGCACTTCTCCTTCGACCTATTGACCTGTTGATCCGCCTTCTTATTGTTCCGTGGACCGTGCGACAGCTCTGCAGACGCAAGTAACGTCTAAGTCCGCTGCAGAGTTCTAGTGTCCTGTCCCTCTAATACGTGAGAAAAATCGCGTATCGCCTGGTCCGAACGCTTAGGGAGTGGTGATTGTTTGAAAGCGAACTTGCGCGAGTCATTCTTGGTGCGGCAGCCGTCTTTTGGCTTGCTCGCAGTTGGTACCTCAATAGGCAACTCATCGAGGCTCGCAAAAAACTGGCGCGGCTGCTTGAACGATTCCCTGGGGTTCGAGAATCGCTTTACGATATGGAGCCTAGGCAAAAGCAAGAGCCCGGGCATGGCGACGCCAACAAGAGGCTCAGGAGATGAAGCACTCCTCGAAAGGCGGTATGAGATGAGCAGCAGAATGTCCCTGAGCGCTGTGGTCCAGAAATGGCTCGGGCTCAATGCCGCGAGCCCGAGACAAATTGTCCGCGTACGCTACCCGGGGCAACACAAGGGGTGCGTTCAGGTAACAGTTGTCGGGCCAGCGGGTGGCCTCTCCCTGTTCTTCTTTCGCCATGCGGACGGTTCATGGTGGGTATTCCCGCCTTACGATTCCACACGCGCTAGTGTTCTGTCTCCCAAATAACTGGCATTAGTCTTGCTTGCCGATGCGGCGGCATCTTGGAACGGAGATACCGCGATGAGAACGGGCAGACCCAAGGTCGAGTTGATATTGGGCGATGACGAACGCTCGCAGTTGCAGTCGTCGCGTGCAGCCGCTCGTTGCCTGCAGCGCTGAGCAATCGGGCGCGCCTCATTCTCTGGAGGGCCGACGGAGAGCCCAACAACGCGGCCGCCGAACGACTGAAGATGACCAACGCCACGGTGGGCTAGTGGCGCGCTCGCTTCATCGCGCGCCGCATCGCCGGTCTGTATGACGACGTTCGCCCGGGCGCACCGCGCACGGTCGACGACGAGCGGGTGGCGCAGTTGATCCATGAGGTCGAGTCCATTTCTCTAGGGCGCAGCCCATTCCAGTCCCATCAGCTTGCCGCTTGAGACAAAGCCTTCAGCAGCTCCCGTGTCTGACGCAAATCTAGGGTGTCCAATCCCTCAGTGAAGAAAGCATGGATGTCGACCAGCACATTCCTAGCCGCTCGGTGCTTGCCTTGGCGCAGGCAATGCCGGGCCAAGCTCAGCGCTGCCTGCAACTCGATTGACTTCGCTCCCTGATGGCGGGCGAGGGTAATGGCCTTATGGAAACATGTTTCGGCTTCGTCGACCATAGTGGACAAGGAGCCATTTTCAATTGCCAACTGTAACGTCAGCTCTGCCTGCATTCGAATGAGCGTCGCCTCATCGAAGGACTCGCCTGTATTGCCTACCAGCAGCAGTGCGTCACCAAGCACGCGCAGCGCCGCATTCGTCTGCCCGGCTCTCCCATACGCGTCGGCGAGCAGTCCCATGAAGGACGGCTTCCCCAGTGACGTTCCGGTGGCTTCGTGAGCGTGAAGGCCCTGGTGTATCAGGGCAATGCCTTCTTCATGGTTTCCTTGCCTGGCGAACGCCCAGCCGCGCAGGATTGTCGCCCAGCCCAGATAGAGAGGGAAACCTTGTTCGCTCGAGAGGTCGAGCGCCGCGTTTGCGCACTCAAGCGCCGATTCAATTTCACCCCGGCGCTGATGTAATTCGGCCGCGTACAAAAGGCTGAGGGCAAGTCCAAACGGGTCTGAGGCCTGCCTGGCTAGCGCCAGAGCTTCTTCACTTCGGACGCGCGATTGGTCCGGCAGGCCAAGATACCAGAGGAACCAGCTTAGGCTGCTCCGCATGTGAACGGCAGGACTGCGCGCATAGCGTTGAAGATGGCCATATGACTGCTGGTCGGGGCGGTGTAATGCCAGAGCCTGCTCCATGTGGCTACGCGCTAGCCTGATATCACCCAGGCGAAATACGGTCGAGCCAAGCACGCGGTGGGCCTCCGCCAACTGCTCCGGGTCCCGCGCTTCATGTGCAAGGCTGAGCAGCCGCTTCCCCAGTGCCTGCGCTGTCTTGAGTTGGGAGCGCAGCAGGTAAAAGGACCATAGGCCCAGCTGTGCAGAGAAAAACTGCAGCATCTCTCCGCCCTCTTCACTTAAGGCAGCAGCCCGCACGTAGGTCGCCTCCACCTCCGGTGCCCCATGGCCTCGCGCAGCCATCCACGCAGGGCCGAGGGTCAGCAGCAGCGTGAGTTCCTCGCGACGGCGTGCCGGTGTCTCAGGCAGGGCCTTCAGCAGATCTAGAGCCGCGTTGAGATGCTCGATTGCCTCAAACTGGGCCGAACGCTGCAGGGCCTGCCTCCCGGCGAGCTGGAGGTATTCGACTGCCTTCAGCACATTGCCGCTCCGGCTGTAGTGGTAGGCGAGTTCGCTATAGCGCTCCGTCAGCTTGTCCGGAAACAGTGTCTCGATGGCTTGGGCCGTGCGCTCATGCAAGATCCTGCGCTGCTGCAAGAGGAGCGAACTGCCGGCTACCTCCTGAGTTAGCGCATGCTTGAACACGTATTCTGGCTCGGGGTAAGCGGGACGCTCATAAATGAAGTCCCCGGCCTGGAGGTCAACGAGTAGTGGGTGCAGGGACTCATCTGGCTGTTGCGTGACATGCCGGACCAGGCTGGAAGAAAACTCCGTGCCGATGATCGCCAGCGTCTGCAGCAGTTCCTTCTGCGGGACGGGCAAGCGGTCGATACGGGCTGCGAGCACCCCATGCACGGTCGTCGGGATATGAATCTCCCGGGGGGCCTTTTCGATTCTATAGTTTCCAGGCCGGCCAAGCAGGGCGTCTTCTTCGGCCAGGGTGTGGACGACTTCCTCCATGAAGAAGGGATTGCCCACAGTCTTTGACAAAATCTGTTGTTGAATGGGTACGAGTGAGGGGTCCTCGCCCATCAGAGCCGTGAGTAGCCCTAGTGCTACCGCGGGGCCCAGCGGTTCGAGACGCAGTTCGGTGTAGCACGGCCTTTTGCCCCAGACATGCCGGAACTCGGGGCGATAGTTGACAAGTAGCAGTATCCGGGCGCCCGGGAGTTCCTCGATCAGCAGATTGAGGAACGCTTCCGTCTCACTATCGATCCATTGCAGGTCTTCAAACAGGACGATAAGCATCTGATTCCGGCTCTCACGTATCAAGAGCCTAGCGATCGCTTCGAAGGTACGCTGGCGGCGGATCGAGGGGTCCATCGTCGGCAGGGGGGAATACGGTTCGATGATGTCCAGCAGGTGGAGCAGGTAGGGCAAGTGCTCCTCCAGCGAGCGATCGAGGATGTGCAGCCTACCGATGACCTTCTCCCGGTAGCGGCGCTCGTCATCCTGAGTGGTGATCTGGAAGTAGTGGCGCAGGAGGTCAATGAGGGGTAAGTAAGGAAACGCCTGGCCATGTGACGCCGAGAAGGTCTCGAGCACCATGCAGTTTTGCTGCGAGAGTGCCTTGAACTCGTGGAAGAGCCGCGATTTGCCGACTCCCGCTTCGCCCACCACCCCCACGATCTGCCCTTGCCCTGACTTGGCGAGTTCCAGTGCCTCACTCATCCGCTTTAACTCGCCTTCGCGACCGATAAACCGGGCCAATCCTCGATGCGCGCCCACCTGCAGCCGCGTGCGCAATGCCCCCAGTCCCAGCACCTCATACACGGGAAACGGCTCGCGCAGCCCCTTGATCTGTGTACGCCCCAGGGCCTTGAATTCGAAATACCCCTCGGTCAGCCTGTGAGTCGATTCGCTGACGAAGATGGATGACGGGGTCGCAACGCTTTCCATTCGGGCGGCGATATGGATGGTGTGGCCCACCGGATCGTAATCGGTGCGCAAGTCGTCCTTGCGAATCGAGCGCACTACCACCTCGCCGGTATGCACACCGACCCGGATCTGCAGGGGGATGCCTCGCTCCAGTCGGACCCGGTCGCTGTGGCGTTGTATTGCCTGTTGCATGCGCAGTGCGGCGAACAGCGCTCGGAGCGCATGATCCTCATGGGCGATCGGTGCGCCGAAGAGGGCGAGGATCCCATCGCCCAGAGACTTGGCCACGTACCCTTCATAGTGATGGACGGCCTCCATCATCAGCGCAACAACGGGGTCGATCAGGCTGCGCGCCTCCTCCGGGTCGAGATCTTGTATCAACGCCGTCGAGCTGGCCATATCCGCAAACAGTGCCGTGATGGTTTTGCGCTCGCCGGCTGTGTCCACGCCCTTGGCCTCCATGGCAGCGCACTCGACGCGGATCCGTTCGGCCAGATGGGGCGGCGTGTAAGCGATGGGTGCCAGATCTGGCCGCGCTGGAGGCCAGACATGCCGGGGTGCTGGCATCGTGTCCGCAAATACGGCACCACATGCACCACAAAATTTTGCGGTGGAGCGGGACTCGTGACCACATTGCGGGCAGATCTGTGCGAGCCGTTGCCCACACTCTTCGCAGAATCTGACGCCCCCAGGGTTCTCGAACTGGCAATTTGCGCAGCGCATATCGAGCATCTCCTGACTGCCTATGGCCACCATGAACCCATTAGAGGCGCTATCGCCCCCTTTGACAAGACAGCGGAGTAAAGTGCTGAAAAGGGCTGCTTTCCGCCTTGTCGCGCGCAGACCCGCTGGCTACGACTACGACGGAACGAGAGATCTCGTCTTGCTCGCCAAGAGTCAACGCCAATTGAGAGCGGTGTCGTTGAACTGATTCGATGCCACAGGCGTCTGCGGGAATTCGCTGAATAGAGAATGACGCTGGTCGAGCAATCGTGCGATTTGATGACGGGCCGGCATCCATATCCCAGGAGAGGCTCCAGCCCCGACGCGCCAATGTCGCCGGGGGCGGGGGGCGGTACGCAAACTCCGCGTTGTTACATGCCAAGCCAGACCGGACCGATTCGTCGCGAGCGCATCGAGGGCAGAATTCCATAGCGGGCGAAGTCGCTACCAATTGCAGGCATGACGGATACCCACCGCGGTGACATTCGGCCACCGGGGATTGCTTACCCCAGCCTGCCACCAAGCTTTTCGCTGATGGACTCCGCGACCCGCCGCACCACCGGAATCAGAGCTCGCAGTTGCGCTTCGTCGGTGTAGTCTGTCGTCCCCGTGACACTGATTGCCGCAACGGTCTGACCGCTGGCATCCCGGATGGGCGCCGCCACGCAGCAAATGCTCGGGGCGTCTTCTTCGAGGTCAAAGGCATAGCCGCCCACAGCGTACGCGCGCATGGCGGCGAGCCAGGTATCAAGGGGAACGTGCACGTTGCCCCGCTTCGCATCGTATGCGTAGCGAGCCCTCCAGGTGTCCTCATTCTCGTCGAGGATCAGCGCCTTGCCGACGCCAGTGGAGCAGACCGGCTTGCGACCGCCGATGCGGGAATTGACGCTGATCGCGCGCTGCCCACCGATTTTGTCGAGATAAATGATCTCGTCGCCGTCGAGCTGGGCGAGATGGATGGTGTCCCTGGTCTGCTCGGCCAGTTGTGCCATCCCCGCCCGCGCACTGCGAGTGATGTCGGAGTCGCGGTAGGCGGCGAAACCGAGCTCCAGGAGCCGGGCGCCTAGCCGGTAGCCGCGCCTGGGCTCGAATTGAAGGTAGCGGGCCTGCACCAGGGCCGACGCCAGCCGGTGCGTCGTGCTGAACGGCAGGCCCGTGCGGTCCGCAATGTCCTGCACGGTCTGGGAGCCGGCTGCGACTGCATCGACCACGTCCAGTCCGCGGAAAAGCGTCTGGCTGGCGAGAGTGCGGGTGGAGGGGGGGGTGTTGGTCATGCCGGCAAGTGTAACGCCGCGCCGGTGTCCGGCGGCGCTTTGGCGAAGGTACTCCCGGACGCGGGATCAGTCGTCCAGGCGCTCTGTCCCGGCCACGGCGTTCAGCGAGATCACGCCGCAGCCGATGACGAACCGGCCCACGAGCAGGTAGCGGCAGCCATAGTACGCCAGCAGCGCGGAGGCGATCAAGGGCCTCGGGCCACCGACGATGGCCGCGCCGGCCCGGTAGCCGAGCGGCACGCCGGTTTAGAGCACCTCGGGCGGGACGCTCACCGCGAAGCACGTGCCGAGCACCGAGCCGTAGATCGGCCGGATCAGGGAGAAGCCGACAATCACCGCCAGCGCGCTGTCTCGACGAACTTGGCGCCGATCACAACCGGCACTGGGCGCCGGTGCTTCGTCACCGTCTCGACCAGCGGCGCCTTCCTCTCGGTCTTGGTCGCTATTACGCGCTGAACGACTGTGCATAACGCCCCGTCGGTTGCGCCGTTAGGGCGCTACGAAGATCTGGCAGGTTATGCTTTGTTCAGCAGGTCCAGCGCGACGTCGACAATCATGTCTTCCTGGCCGCCGACCATGCGGCGCTTGCCAAGCTCTATCAGAATGTCGACCGCCTTGATGCCGTACTTCTTCGCAGCGACTTCGGAGTGGCGCAGGAAGCTCGAATACACGCCGGCATAGCCCAGCGCCAAGGTCTCTCGGTCGACACGCACCGGGCGGTCCTGCAGCGGGCGAACGAGTTCGTCGGCGGCGTCCATCAGCGCGTAGAGGTCGGTGCCGTGGTCCCAGCCCATGCGGTCGGCGGCGGCGATGAAGACTTCCAGCGGCGCGTTGCCGGCGCCAGCGCCCATGCCGGCCAGGCTGGCGTCGATGCGGTCGCAGCCTTCCTCGACCGCGACGATGGAGTTGGCCACGCCCAGCGACAGGTTGTGGTGCGCATGCATGCCGGTGTTGGTCGACGGGTCGAGCACGGCCTTCAGGGCGCGGAAGCGCGCGCGGACGTCGTCCATGTTTAGCGCGCCGCCGGAGTCGACCACGTAGATGGTGGTCGCGCCGTAGCTTTCCATCTTCTTCGCCTCGACCGCCAGGTTCTCCGGCGTGGTCATGTGGCTCATCATTAGGAAGCCGACCGTGTCCATGCCGAGTTCGCGGGCGCGCTCGATGTGCTGGCGCGAGACGTCGGCCTCGGTGCAGTGCGTGGCTACGCGGACGATGCGCGCGCCAGCCTTATAGGCGTTGTCCAGATCGTGGATGGTGCCGATGCCGGGCAGCAGTAGCGTGGCGATTTGGGCGTGCGAGATCTCGCCGGCCACGGCTTCGATCCACTCCAGGTCTGTGTGGGCGCCGAAGCCGTAGTTGAAGCTGGAGCCCTGCAGACCGTCGCCGTGGGCCACCTCGATGGAGTCGACGCGGGCCTTGTCGAGCGCGCGGGCGATGTCCTTGACGTTCTGAATGGAGTACTGGTGGCGGATGGCGTGGCTGCCGTCGCGCAGCGTCACGTCGGAAATGTAGAGCTTCTTGCCGGGGTTGAAAGGCATGGAAGGGTGTCTCCTCAAACGTTCAGTGCAGCCTGCGCCATACGCTCGGCGGTGGCCAGGGCGGCGGAGGTCATGATGTCGAGATTGCCGGCGTAGGCGGGCAGGTAGTGGGCGGCGCCCTCCACCTCCAGGAACACGGAGGTCTTCAAACCGCTGAACTTGCCGAGGCCGGGGATGTTCAGCGGGGCGCTGGCCGGAATCTCGTCGAACTGCACCTTCTGCTTGAGGCGGTAGCCGGGCACGTACTGCTGCACAGCAGCGGCCATTTCCTCGATGGAGGCTTCCACCTCGACCCGGTTGGCGGCGGCGCTCAGCACGTAGACGGTGTCGCGCATGATCAGCGGCGGCTCGGCCGGGTTCAGCACGATGATGGCTTTGCCCTTCGCCGCGCCACCGATCACCTCGATCGCCTTCGAGGTCGTCTCGGTGAACTCGTCGATGTTGGCGCGCGTGCCCGGGCCGGCCGACTTGCTGGAAATCGACGCCACGATCTCGGCGTAGTGGACCTTTGCCACGCGCGACACGGCCGCAACCATGGGAATGGTCGCCTGGCCGCCGCAGGTGACCATGTTGACGTTCAAGGCGTCGAGGCGGTCGTTCAGGTTGACCACCGGGACGCAGTACGGGCCGATGGCCGCCGGAGTCAGGTCGATCATGCGAATGCCCGGCTTGAACTCTCGCAGGCGCGCATCGTTCGTCACGTGGGCGCCAGCGCTGGTGGCGTCGAAAACGACGTCGATCTCGGCGAAGTTCGGCAGGTTGATCAGCCCTTCCACGCCTTCATGCGTCGTCGGCACACCCATGCGGGCGGCGCGCGCCAGCCCGTCCGAGACCGGGTCGATGCCGACCATCGCGCCCATTTCGAGGTGCTTGCCATGGCGCAGGATCTTGATCATAAGGTCCGTGCCGATATTGCCCGATCCGATGATCGCGGCCTTGAGTTTCCTTGTCACCAATTGAGCCTCCTTGGGGGCGTGTTGCTGCCGGCCCTTGTGTCTTTTCCGGGCGGGGGGTCTTGCGGGGTTCGATGCTGCGCGACCGTTGGCCAAGAATACTCCGTGGAGTCAAAATTATCAACATACGATATTAATTCTCACATAGTGAGAATTATGAGGCCATGGCAAATGAAAGCCTCACATCTCTAATGGCCCATGCAACTCGTGAGACGAATTTGGTTGACAAAAGTTGTGCATCGTCTTCAAGACATATGCGGACGAACCCTCAACTGCTTTGGCGCTAGATGGAGCCATTCTGGGGAAATCATGAACAAAACGTGACCGACAGCCGAACCCGTCTGGCGAGTAGAGGGCGGCGATGAGAAGGTAGGAGCTTCACGATCTCTGGGAGTGAAGCGATGGCCGATCAGCGGGAAGGTAAGAGCGGACGAGCCGGGGCAAGGTATGACCGCCACGATGAGGCTTTCTGGCGCGATCTGCTGGCGCAATGGCGGAACAGCGGCGGGAGCATTCGCGCCTTCTGCCGGCAACACGGCTTGGCGGTCAGCACTTTCGGCTTGTGGCGCAAGCGCTTGAACCACGAGCGGCAATCGCCGGTGGCGCCGCCAATGGCAATGACCGCGGACACGGCATTCATCGCTGCGGCAACGGTTGCGGTGCCGAATGTCCTGCCGACAAGCGACTCAGCGCTATCGAGGTCACGCGACCAGGTGGTCGTTACGCTCGGCGGCGCACGTATCGAGATGGCCGGGGTGCATGCCGAACGCATCGTGCGCTTCGTGCTGGGGCAGTTGGGAGGCGGCCGGTGCTGATCAGCGGCGATGTGCAGGCTTTCATCTGCCGTGACGCGGTCGACATGCGCAAGTCCATCGACGGCCTGTCTTATCGTTCTCGTATGTCCATTTCGTCCCGCAGGTCGAGCAAATGAACGACGCCTTGGCGACGGCCGCCTTCCCGATGGGACTGAATTTCTCACTTCCGGTTTCAACAAGGG
The DNA here is from genome assembly GCA_000955785.1 of Burkholderiaceae bacterium 16. GTDB lineage: Bacteria > Pseudomonadota > Gammaproteobacteria > Burkholderiales > Burkholderiaceae > Cupriavidus. The sequence goes on along the minus strand of JYOD01000106.1, from coordinate 346 downwards.
CATCGTGCCCTCGTTCCCCTCGCCTATCCGTGACGATAGAACTGCACTTTGCGGTCAGCCGCGAAGCTCTGCAGGACCATTTCGGTCTGTCGCTCGCAAGTTTCGCCGCAGAGGATAGTCACGGCGAGCGAAGGGGAGCCTCGGGTCCCCTTTTGTCTTTCCTGCTCCCTAACTGCTCTCACACGGGCGAATCAGTGTCCGCGTGCCTTGCGGAAGCACCTCTTTTGCGACCTCGAACAATCCGGATTTGAGGATAAGCGCCTTCAGGCTCTGCTCGCCAAAGCGCGCCTTGCGGTCAACCAGCGCCTCCGGTTCCAGGCGATTTACAACGTCCGCAGCGTAAGCC
>JYOD01000105.1 GCA_000955785.1 Burkholderiaceae bacterium 16 | reverse complement strand
GATTCGGCGTCCATGGCCGCCAACTCCTCCTTGACCACCTTCTTCATGCGCATGCGGCTGGAGTGGAAGGTGAACCGCTCGGGCCGCACCTGCTGGCGCGCCAGCAGCATCGCGGGGATTTCGGTTTCCATCGTGGTGTTTGAACTCGGCACGATCTGGCCGATCCGGAAAGTCTTTTGCACGGGGCGCTCCGTTATTTCGGGGTTCAAAGCTTGAGAATGCGTTCGGCGTTGCCATGGCAGACGAGGCTTCGGGTCGCGTCGTCCATCGGTGCCTGCTCGATAAAGTCCGCGGCGATCGCGGTGGATTCATAGGGATAGTCGACCGAGAACAGCACGGCCTCGGCGCCCATCTCGGCAATGGCGCCGTTCAGCGCGGCGGGCGAGCACACGCCGGAGGTGGTGATCACGATATTGCTGCCAATGTAGTCGGAAGGCTTCTTCGCCAGCCTGATGCCGTGCGAGTACACAGCGAAACGGCTGTCGAAACGCCAGCGCTGGAACGGCAGCCCTTCGCCCATATGGCCGAGGATGATCTTGAGCCGGGGGAAGCGGTCGAACACGCCGCTGAACAGCAGGCGCAGCGCATGGCTGGCCGTTTCCACGCCCCAGCCCCAGGCCGCGCCGCTGATCTCGGGATGCCCGGCGTACACATGCGGCATCGCATAGGCATCGGTCGGATGCAGGTACATCGGCACGTCCAGCTCCTGCATGCGCTCCCAGAACGCGTCGTATGCGGGGTCGTCGTAGTACTTGCCCTGGGTATGGCCGTTGACCAGCGCCCCCTTGAAGCCGAGCTGCTTCACCGCGCGCTCCAGCTCATTCGCCGCCGTCACGGGATCGTGCATCGGCAGCGCGGCAAAGCCAGCGAAGCGGGTGGGATGGCGCGCCACTTGCGCAGCCAGGAAATCGTTGTTCTCGCGGGCGCGGCCGACGGCGGCGGCGCGGTCCGTTTCGCCCTGCACGCCGGGACCGGTCTGCGACAGCACGGTGAAATCGATGCCAGCACGGTCCATCTCGCCGATGCGGATGTCGTCGAAATCGGCGAGGCGCTTCGCGAGATCGGCCATCACCACCGCATCGATATGCTGGAGATATCCCTTCGAATAGGTCTGGAAACCGGGGGCCATGAAGTGTTCCTCCAGGGCAATCTTCCGTATTCTCGTCATGCTGTGGCGACTCCTGATGTGGTGGGGCGTGCTTCGATGCAGGCCTTGAGACGGGGGCGGGAAGGCGCGTGCCGTTGTCCTTGCGAAGGCTTGCCTGCTTAATTACTCAGTATGCTGAGCATTTTTAATATAGCAACGAGGTTGTGGAATGTCTAGCCGGAGTCAAAAGGGTTAACCCCCATAACACTCCCAAATTCTGCTCAGTACACTGATTGAAATTACTCAGCATGCTGACAGTGTGAAGCACACACACGCACAAGCTGGGACGCCCCCAGGAGAAATACGGCCATGACAATCAGCCTGACCAGTGACAGAGCCGCCGCGCGCAAGCAAGGCATGACAAGGGAAGAGCGCAAGGTGATCCTCGCATCGTCTTTCGGGGCGCTGATGGAGTGGTACGACTTTTACATCTACGCGGCGCTCGCCGTCTATTTTGGCGCGTTGTTCTTCCCGCCCGGCAACGAAACCACCGCTTTCCTCGCCAGCCTGGCCACCTTCGGCGCGGGCTTCCTGGTGCGCCCCATCGGCGCCTTGCTGTTCGGCCGGCTGGGGGACCTGATCGGCCGCAAATACACGTTCCTGGTGACGATCCTGCTGATGGGTATCGCCACCGTGGGCGTCGGGTTGCTGCCTACGTATGGCCAGATCGGCATCACCGCGACCATCCTGCTGGTCCTGTTGCGCCTGCTGCAAGGGCTGGCGCTGGGCGGCGAGGTGGGCGGCGCGGTGACCTACGTCGCCGAGCATTCGCCGGTCGAAAAGCGCGGCCTCTACACCAGTTCGCTGCAAACCACGGCCACCCTCGGCCTGCTCTCCTCACTGCTGGTGGTGTACCTGCTCAAGACCTTCCTGAGTGAGGCGCAGTTTCGCGAATGGGGCTGGCGCCTGCCCTTCCTGGTGTCCTTCCTGATGCTGGTGGTATCGGTCTATATCCGCGGCAAGCTGCACGAGTCGCCGATCTTCGCGCGCATGAAGGCCGGCAACAACACGTCGAAATCGCCCATCCTGGACAGCTTCACGAACTGGGCCAACCTGAAATATGTGCTGCTGCTGTTCGTGGTGGCTTCGGGGCTCGGGGCCATCTTCGGGACCGGGCATTTCTACACCATGTTCTTCGTCAACAAGACGCTGCACGTGCCGCTGGAACTGGTGCACCTGCTGATCGGCATTGCGCTGGTGATCGCCACGCCCTGCTACCTGTTCTTCGGCTGGCTGTCCGACCGGATTGGCCGCAAGCACATCATGATGGCCGCCTGCCTGCTGGCCGCCCTCACCACGCAGCCCATCTTCAAGGCGCTGACGCATTACGCCAATCCGGCGCTCGAACGGTTCCAGCAGCGCAACACCGTGCAACTGCGCGCCGGCGACTGCCACTTCCGACTGTTTGCCGAGCCGGTATCCGCGTGCGACAAGGCCAAGGGCTACCTGACGGATCTCGGCGTGGGCTACGAATTCATCCAGGACGAGGGCCGGCCGCAGCCCGAGCTGCGCATCGGCGACGCCACGCTGCAGGGTTTCGAGAGCAAGGCAATCAGGCAGGCCCTGCTTGCCGCAGGCTGGCCCGAGCGCGCCGACCCGGCGGCCATCAACCGCCCGATGCTGTTCCTGATGCTGCTGATTCCCATCCTCTTCCTCGCCATGGTGTACGGCCCGCTGGCGGCGTTCATGGTGGAGCTGTTCCCGGCGCGCATCCGCTACACCTCGCTGTCCCTGCCCTTCCACCTTGGCGCCGGCTGGGTCGGAGGCATGCTGTCCTTCGTGGTGACGGCGATGAACGTGTCCAGCGGCAATGTGTACTTTGGCCTGTGGTATCCGGTCTCGATCGCCGCCCTCGCGTTTGTGATCGGCATGGTGTTCGTACCCGAAACGCGGGGCCGCGACCTGGATACCTGAGCCGGCCAGCCATGGCACCTGGCCCGGAATTTGCTCAGTACACTGCGCTTTATAGTCAGCATACTGAACATTGCACCAAGGCGATGCCGCTGGTACGCAAACGATGCACGGCCGGGCCCTGCCCCCTCTTCTTCTTGCTTTCCGTTGTTCATTCACCCTGTCTGGAGCGCCCCCATGAAGTCTCTGCACAAAGCCCGACGCATCGCCCTGGTGCCTGCCCTGATCGCCCTGATGTATGGCACCGCCGCCCTGGCGGATGCCAGCGGTGTCAAGGTTGGCGTGATTACCGACATGTCCGGCTCCTACGCCGATCTCTCGGGCCGCGGCTCGGTGCTCGCAGCGCAGATGGCGGTGGAGGAATTCGGCGGCAAGGTGCTCGGCAAGCCGGTCACCGTGCTGTCGGGCGACCACCAGAACAAGGCGGATATCGCCTCGTCGCTGGCGCGCCGCTGGTTCGATACCGATGGCGTGGACATGGTGATCGACTTCCCCAACTCCTCCACCGCGCTGGCGGTGCAGGAAATCGCCAAGCAAAAGCAGAAGATCAATATCGTCTCGACGGGCGGCGCCATGGCGCTGACCAACCAGAACTGCTCGCCCACCGGCTTCCATTGGGGCTGGGATACCTACTCGGTATCGGCGCCGCTGGTCAAGCGCCTGATCGCCGACGGCAAGAGCAGTTGGTACTACATCACCGTGGACTACGCCTTCGGCCAGTCGCTGGAGTCGGATTTCCGCAAAGAGGTGGATGCCAGCGGCGGCAAGAATATCGGCAGCACCAAGCACCCGCTCAATGCCAGCGACTTCAGCAGCCCCATCGTGGCGGCGTCCGCGTCCAAGGCCAAGGTGGTAGTGCTGGCCAACGCGGGCAATGACATGATCAACGGCGTCAAGGCGGCCGGCGAATTCGGCCTGATCAAAGGCGGCCAGACCGTGATTGCGCCCTCGACCTTCATCACCGACCTGAAGAGCCTGGGGCCCAGCGTGGCGCAGGGTCTGACCTATGTGGACCCGTTCAAGCTGGATCTCGACGCCAGGTCGAAGGCCTTCGTCGAGCGCTTCTTCGCCAAGCAGAAGGCCTACCCGACGCATGGCCAGATCGGCGTCTACTCCGGCGTGCTGCATTACCTCAAGGCGATCGAGGCGGCCAAGACGGTGGATGGGCCGGCCGTGGCGGAAAAGATGCGCGCCCTGGTGGTCAACGATGACTTCGTGCATGGCGGCAAGGTGCGCGCGGATGGCCGGATGGTGCATGACATGTACCTGGCGCAGGCCAAGTCGCCGGCGGAGTCGAAGGGCCCGTGGGATCTCGTCAAATACCTCGGCACCATTCCCGGCGACGCGGCGTTCCGCCCGCTATCCGCAAGCGAATGCGCGCTCGTGAAGAAGTGAGCCGCGATGCCGACACGCAATGACACTGACGCGGAGCACGCATGAGCCAGGCTGACGTAATCCTTGAAACCCGCGGACTCACCAAGGAGTTCAAGGGCTTCACCGCCGTCAGCAGGGTCGACCTGCGGGTACGGCGCGGCGCCATCCACGCCCTGATCGGGCCCAATGGCGCCGGCAAGACCACCTGCTTCAACCTGCTGACCAAGTTCCACACGCCCTCCGCCGGCGCCATCCTGTTCAACGGCGAGGACATCACGCGGGAGCGCCCGGCCCAGATCGCCCGCAAGGGCGTGATCCGCTCCTTCCAGATCTCGGCGGTGTTCCCGCAGCTCACGGTGATGGAAAACGTGCGCGTGGCGCTGCAACGCAAGCTGGGCACCGCGTATCACTTCTGGAAAAGCAAGTGCTCGCTCGATGAACTCAATGACCGCTCGATAGCGCTGCTGAAGGCCGTCGGCCTGGAAGGCTTTGCCGACCTGCCCACCGCCGAACTGGCGTACGGGCGGAAGCGCGCGCTGGAAATCGCCACCACGCTCGCCATGGACCCGGAACTGATGCTGCTCGACGAGCCCACGCAAGGCATGGGGCATGAAGACGTGGAGGTGGTAACCGCCTTGATCAAGCAGGTTTCAGCGGGACGCACCGTGCTGATGGTCGAACACAATATGAGTGTGGTGTCATCCATCGCGGACCGCATCACCGTGCTCCAGCGCGGCGCCATCCTGGCCGAAGGGCCTTACGAGGAAATGGCGCGGAACCCGCAGGTGATGGAAGCGTACATGGGCACGGCCGATGCCGCGCTGACGGAGGCAACGCCATGACCCACCCAACCCCTGCCCTGCAGATCAAGGACCTGCACGCCTGGTATGGCGAGTCCCACATCCTCCACGGGGTGGACCTGACCGTCGATCCGGGGGAAGTGGTCACCGTGCTCGGCCGCAATGGCGCGGGCCGCACCACGACCATGCGCGCCATCATGGGGCTCGTCGGCGCCCGCAAAGGCTCGATCCGCGTCAACGGCACCGAGACCATCGGCATGAAGACGCACCGCATCGCGCCTCTGGGGCTTGGCTATTGCCCGGAGGAACGTGCCATCTTTTCCAGCCTGTCGTGCGAGGAGAACCTGCTGCTGCCGCCGGTGTTCAAGCCGGACGGCGCAACGGCGGGCCGCGAGCCAATGCCGCTGGACGAGATCTATGCGATGTTCCCCAACCTGTGGGAGCGCCGCAAGAGCCAGGGCACCCGCATGTCGGGCGGCGAGCAGCAGATGCTGGCGGTCGCGCGCATCCTGCGCACCCGCGCCAGCGTGCTGCTGCTCGATGAAATCTCCGAAGGCCTCGCGCCCGTCATCGTACAAACACTGGCAAGAATGATCACCACCCTGAAGAAGCGCGGCTACACCATCGTGATGGTGGAACAGAATTTCCGCTTCGCCGCGCCTCTGGCCGACCGCTTCTATGTGATGGAGCACGGCCGCATGGTGGAGAGCTTCGACGCCAGCGCGCTCGGGCGCAAGATGCCCACGCTCAACGCCCTGCTCGGCGTGTAAGGAACCATCGCTATGGATTTTTTTGGCATACCTGTGCCCGCCCTGCTGAGCCAGTTGCTGCTCGGCCTCGTCAACGGCTCGTTCTACGCCATCCTCAGTCTCGGCCTGGCGGTCATCTTCGGCCTGCTCAACGTCATCAATTTCGCCCATGGCGCCCTGTTCATGCTGGGTGCCGTGCTGGCATGGATGGGCATGAGCTACCTCGGCCTTAACTACTGGCTGATGCTGCTGCTCGCGCCGTTGGTTGCCGGCGCGCTGGGCGTGGCGCTGGAACGCACCATGCTGCGCCGCCTCTACCGCTTCGACCACCTCTACGGGCTGTTGCTGACGCTGGGCATCAGCTTGCTGATCGAAGGCCTGCTGCGCTCGGCCTACGGTGTGTCCGGCCTGTCCTATGCCACGCCCGAGGCGCTGAGCGGCGCCACCAGCGTGGGCTTCATGGTGCTGCCCAACTACCGTGCCTGGGTCGTCGTGGCCTCGCTCACGGTGTGCTTCGTGACCTGGTACGTGATCGAGAAGACAAAGCTCGGCGCCTACCTGCGCGCCGGCACCGAGAACCCCCGCATGGTGGAAGCATTCGGCATCAACGTGCCGCTGCTGGTCACGCTGACCTATGCCTTCGGCGTGGGGCTGGCCGCCTTTGCCGGCGTGCTGGCCGCGCCGGTGATGCAGATCTCGCCGCTGATGGGGCAGAACCTGATCATCACCGTGTTCGCGGTGGTGGTGATCGGCGGGATGGGATCCATCCTCGGCTCCATCTTCACCGGCCTCGGCCTGGGCATATTCGAGGGCATGACCAAGGTGTTCTACCCGGAAGCCTCGGCGACCGTCGTCTTCGTGGCCATGGTGTGCGTGCTGATGGTGCGCCCCGCCGGCTTGTTCGGAAAGGAAAAATGATGATCAACGACTCACGCGCGAGCCTGACTATCGCCCTGCTGGCGGCGGCCGTCGCGCTGGCGCCCTTCCTCGGCGCCTACCCGGTGCTGGCGATGAAGCTGATGTGCTTTGCCCTCTTTGCCTGTGCCTTCAACCTGCTGCTGGGCTTCACCGGCCTGCTGTCCTTCGGCCATGCCGCCTTCTTCGGCGGCGCGGCCTATGCCTGCGGCTACGTGATGAAATCGCTGCACGCGACGCCGGAGCTAGGCCTGCTGGCCGGCACGGCCTTCGGCGCGCTGCTCGGCCTCGCCTTCGGTGCGCTGGCGATCCGGCGCCAGGGCATCTACTTCGCCATGGTCACGCTGGCGCTGGCGCAGATGTTCTACTTCTTCTGCCTGCAGGCGCCCGTCACCGGCGGCGAGGACGGCATGCAGGCGGTGCCGCGCGGCACCCTGTTCGGGCTGGTTTCACTGGAGAGCGACCTGACCATGTACTACGTGGCGGCTGCCGTGGCCGGTGCCGCGCTGCTGCTGATCGCGCGCGTGGTCAACTCGCCGTTCGGGCAGGTACTGCGGGCGATCAAGGAGAACGAGCCGCGCGCCATTTCGCTAGGCTACGACACCGACCGCTTCAAGCTGCTGGCCTTCGTGCTGTCGTCGGCGCTGGCCGGGCTGGCGGGCGCTCTGAAGACGCTGGTGCTCGGCTTCGCCACCCTCACCGACGTGCACTGGGCCATGTCCGGATCGGTCATCCTGATGACGCTGGTGGGGGGCATGGGCACCCTCTCAGGGCCCATTCTGGGCGCGCTGGTGATCGTCGCGGTGGAAAACAAGCTGGGTGATTTCGGCAGCAGCCTGGCCGCGCTTACGGGCGTGGACTGGTTCAACACGCTGGGCGAATCGGTCAGCATGGTCACGGGCCTGATCTTTGTGGTCTGCGTGCTTACCTTCCGGCGCGGGATCATGGGCGAGATGCAGGCGCTGCTAGCCCGCCGGGCGGCGCTGTCGCGGCCTGCGCCCGCCTTCCACGGCCGTTCCGCCACCTCGACCACAGCCAAGGGTTAACGCTGATTCAGTCGGCAATTTAAATCAGTACACTGATCATTAATACTCAGCATACTGATTAAAGGAGATGCATCATGGCTTGGACCAAGATCGCCACTACCGGCCAGCTTCAGGACGATGAAGTGATGCCGCTCACGCTCGGGGACGCGCAACTGGCGCTGTACCGCAGCGAAGGGGAATACTTCGTCACCGACAATGTCTGCACGCACCAGTACGCATTGCTGTCGGACGGCTACCTGGAAGACGGCTGCATCGAATGCCCGCTGCACCAGGCGCGCTTCGACATCCGCACCGGGCAAGCCATGTGCGCGCCTGCCACCCAGGCCATCCGCGTCTATCCGGTCAGGATCGTGGACAGCGACGTGATGGTCGACCTCATGGTCACCGCCTGAGCCCCCGCCATGCCACAAGACGCCCCCATCCTGATCATCGGCGCCGGCCAGGCCGGCGCCACCGCGGCAGCCGCGCTGCGCTCGCTGGGCCATGACGGCGGCATCGTCATGGTCGGCGGCGAGGTCCATGCGCCCTACGAGCGCCCGCCGCTGTCCAAGGCCGTGCTGGCGGATGAGCAGCAGGACGAACGCATCGGCGTGCACGCGCCGGGCTTTTATGCCGAGCAGGGCATCGACCTGCGTCTGGGCACGACAGTGACGTCGCTCGACCCCACCAGTGGCACGGCCCGCTGCGCCGACGGCCAGGCGATTGCCTTCAGCCGCTGCCTGCTGGCCACCGGCGGGCGTCCCCGCACCCTGCCCGCCTTGCCGGAAGGCATGGCGGGCGTGCACTACCTGCGCTCGCTGACCGATGCGCGTGGCCTGCGCGCCGCGCTGCGCCGGGAGCGCTCCGTGCTGGTGATCGGCGGCGGCTTCCTGGGGCTGGAAACGGCCTCCACCGCCCGCGCGGCGGGACTGGAGGTCACGGTGATCGAAGCCGCGCCACGGTTGCTGCAGCGCGCCGTGCCGGCCGTATTCTCCGACTGGCTGGCGCAGCGCGTGCGCAGCCTCGGCATCGACCTGCGCCTGGGCTGCGGGATCGCCTCGATCCCGCCGGCCACGAACGGGGTTGTCGTCACGCTGACGGACGGCTCCGCCTTGCACGCACCGCTGGCAGTGGTCGCCATCGGGCTGCATCCCGATGCCGGCCTGGCGCGCGCCGCCGGGCTGGCGCTCCATCCGGGCAACGGCGGCATCCAGGTCGACGCGCACTGCCGCACCAGCGCGCCGGGCGTGTTCGCCGCCGGCGATTGCACCAGCCAGTACCAGCCGCTGTTTGGCCAGGAAGTCCGGCTGGAGTCGTGGCAGAACGCCAACGAGCAGGCCCGCATCGCCGCCGCAGCCATGCTCGGCGTGGAGACGGCACCGGCCGCCGTGCCCTGGTTCTGGACCGACCAGCTCGGCTGCAACATCCAGATGCTGGGCGCGGTGGACCCCACGCTGTGCTACACCCTGCGCGGCAACGGCACGGCGGACGGCGACGCCCCCAGGTTCCTGTTGCTTGGCATGGCCAGCGCGCAACTGCGCCACGCTATCGCCGTCAATGCGGGCGGCGACCTGCGCCAGCTCCGCAACCTGATCGAACAACGCACCGCCTGCGATATCGGCCTGCTCTGCAACACCGCCCTGCCCCTGAAGCAAGCGGTACGCGAGGCCGCCGCCGCGCTCGCGGGCCAGACCCAATCCTGAACGATCCCGAACGAGGAGCCGACATGTACCAGACCCACGCGGTCATCAACCGCACGCCGCGCGCCAAGGATGCCGAACTGGCCGCCTGCCAGTGGCCGGAGGACGCCCTGCATTACATCCCGGACTGGGTGTACACCAGCAACGCCGTGTACGACATGGAACTGGAAAAGATCTTCCGCGGCCGCACGTGGAACTTCGTCGCGCTGGAGGCCGAGATCCCCAACTCCGGCGACTTCAAGCGTTCCTATGTCGGGCCCACGCCAGTCGTCGTGGCGCGCGCCGAGGACGGCTCGATCAATGTCTTCGAGAATCGCTGCGCCCACCGCGGCGCGGAGTTCTGCCGTCACGGCCAGGGCAATGCCAAGGAGTTCGTGTGCCCCTATCACCAGTGGTCCTACGATCTCAAGGGCAACCTGCAGGGCGTCCCGTTCAAGCGCGGCGTCAACCGCGCCGGCGGCATGCCCAAGGACTTCCGTAACGAAGACCACGGCCTGGTGAAGCTGCAGGTGGCCACGCGCAACGGCGTGATCTTCGCCTCCTACGCCAGCGATATGGAGAGCCTGGAGGAGTACCTGACGCCCGAGATCCTCAAGGATTTCGACGTGGTGTTCAACGGCAAGCCGCTCAAGATCCTCGGGTACTACAAGAATGAGTTGCCGTGCAACTGGAAGATGTACCACGAGAACCTGAAAGACCCCTACCACGCCACGTTGCTGCATTCCTTCCTGGTGGTGTTCGGCCTCCTGGTGGCCGGCAACGACTCCGCCATGATCGCCGACCCGGTGCACGGCCGCCACGGCACCATGGCCTCGGCCAAGAAGGAAGACAAGTACGCCGCGGTGAGCGAAGAGAACAAGAAGGAAATGCGCTCGTACCACGAGGGCATGCGTCTGCGGGACGACCGTTTCCTGGAATACATCAAGGAGTTCGACTCGCCGTGGTCCGTCACCATGCAGACCATCTGGCCAAACCTGATCGTGCAGCGCGAGATGAATACGCTGGGCGTGCGCCAGATCGTGCCCAACGGCCCGGACAGCATGCTGATGCAATGGACCATGTTCGGCTATGAGGACGACAGCGAGGAGATGACGCGGCACCGCCTGCGCCAGGGCAACCTGATGGGACCGGCCGGCTTCCTCGGCCTGGAAGACAACGAAGCGATGAAGTTCGTGCAGGAAGGCGTGCGCCGCTCCAGCACCGACCGCAACGTGCTGAAACTGGACCCCGGCCACGTCGGCACCGCCAACTCGCTGATCTCGGAATCCGCGATCCGCGCCATGTACCAATACTATCGCAGCGTGATGGGGTTCTGAACAGCATGACACCAACCATGACACCGACGGCTCATACCCTCTACCGCCCCTGCAAGCTGGAGCCCGCGCGCGCGCAGGCGCTGCGCATGGAGATCGATGCCTTCCACGCCGAATACTGCGCCGTGCTCGATGCCGGCCTGGTGGAATCGTGGCCGGATTTCTTTACCGAGGATTGCATCTACCGCATCACAGCAAGGGAGAACGTGGAACTCGGCATGCCCGTGGGACTGGTCTACGCTGAAGGCCGCGGCATGATGCACGACCGCGCGGTGGCGATCGCGCGCACCCAGATGTTCGCGCCGCGCCATATGCTGCATCTTGTCACCAACACCCGCGTCACCGAGGAAACCGCGTATGGCGAGATCCATGCGCAAGCCAGCTTCCTGCTGCTGCAGACGCTGGTCGAAGGTCCCACCACCATCCACATGGCGGGCACCTATCACGACCGTTTTTCCCGCACCCAGGGCAAGCTGCTGCTGGCCGAGCGCCAGGTCGTGTACGACACCACCATCATCGCCAACGACCTGGTCTACCCGGTGTAACCCGCGCACGGTGCGCGCAGCGCATTACATGATGCGCAGCACCGTCCGGCTGTAGTCATTGTTGGCCTCCACCAGCGTCGCCAGCAGGTCCATGAACACCTTGCGCTGCGCCGGGCGCAACGGCGCCAGCATGCGCTCCTGCGCGCGCTCCATGTCGGCGCGCAGCGACGCCACCACCTCCTGGCCTTCCTTGGTCAGGTGCACGTGACGCGTGCGCCGGTCGGCCGGATTGTCCTTGCGCTCGACCAGGCCGCGCTCTTCCAGCCTGCGCACCACATCGGCCGTGGTGGTGCGGTCGAAGCCCACTTCCTGCCCCAGCGAAGTCTGGTCCAGCCCCGGCAGCACCGATAGTACCGTCAGGATGGCGTACTGCACCGGCGTGATGCTCGCCGACTTACATTCCTCGAAAAACATGGCCACGTGGATCTGGTGCAGGCGGCGCACGAGAAAGCCTGGCCGTGCCCAGAGAAGTTCCTTGGCCGGGTCCTCTTCGGACGGCGCTTGATCCTCGACCGGGGGCGCGGTGTGCGCCGTTTGACGTTTCGCGGTGGACATTCCATTCACCAAATTGTTAGCATGCTGACAAGTATAGACGAGTGGCCCCGATATGGTGCCGGAACGCACCACGCTGGAACGGCCATGATGCGGATCGCCGCCGCCCTTCTTAATGGACGCCCCGCTCTCCACGCCGCGGCGCGGACAAGCAGTCCCGGTATAACTCCACCGTTTCTCGTCCGAGCGACCCGAGCGAGAAATTCGCCTCCACCCAGCGGCGCCCGCGGCGCCCCATCCGCGCCGCGCGCATCGGGTCCGCCGCGAGCTGGCACATCGCGCCGGCCAGGGCACCCGCGTCGCGCGGCGGCACCAGGACCCCGTGGTCGCCGTCGATGAAGGTCTCGGGAATGCCGTCCAGTTCCGTGGCAATCACCGGCTTGCCGCAGCTCAATGCCTCCAGGATGACCAGGCCCAGCGCTTCGCTGCCTACGGGCGGATGCACCAGGACGTCGATCGCCTGCATCAGCGACGGCACATCTTGCTCGAAGGGGAGGAAGTGGATGCGTCCCGCCAGGCCCAGGGCGTCGGCCTCCCGGCGCAGTTGCGGGATCAGGTCGCCTTCGCCGACACAGAGGAAATGCGCGTTCGGGTGCCGTGCCAGCACCTGCCCCGCCGCCTTGACGAAGTAGCACTGCCCTTTTCCGTCCGGCTGCTGCGCCCCGCCGATCAACGCATAGATCAAGGCATCCCGCGGCAGCCCAAGGGCCTGCCGGACGCGTTGGCGCCGCATGGCGACAGTGCGGAAGCGCTCGGTATCGATGCCGCAATAGATGCGCCTGAGCCGCAGCGTGCGATCCGGGTCCACCAGGCGCAGGGACTCCTGCACCGCGTCCGACACCGCGATCACGCTGGAAAACGCGGCAAGGTAGCGGCGCGTCCTTTCCTTGAGCTGGGTCATCAGGTGGCGGGTCACCACCACCGCCGCTTTGCGGCCGGACAGCATCCATGCCAGGATCGCTACCCAATAGTCGCGCCCATGGTGGGCGTGGATGACATCGATCCGCTGCTCCCGGATCGTCCGCGTCAGGATCAGTGGCCAGACGACGCGCTTCGCGCCCAGTGCCATCACGCGCACGCCCGGCATGTCCTGCGCGGCGACGATCCACCGGGCGCGGGAAGGCACTACCAGGGTCACTTCGCAGTCCTGAAGCTGCAACGCCCGGCACAGTGAAAGCGTGTGGGAATCGACGCCACCGCCGTTGAGCAGCGAGTTGAGCAAGAGCACACGCAACTGGCCGGAGGCCGGCTCCGGATATGGCTCAAGCTGCTTCATGGCGAACCGCCTCCTTGCCGCGTTGATCTTCATAAGTGGTGGCGAGCTTCAGCAAGAACTGCCCGGTATGCGAGGCGCGCGAAACCAACACCCGCGGCAGGCCGAACAGGTTGCCACCGACGGCGGCGCGGCCGCGCTGCGTGGTAACGGCACTCTGGTATCCGGCGCCGCGCACCAGGCCCACGACGCGCTTGTCAAACTCGCCGAAGGGATAGCAGAAGTGCCGCACCGGCACGCCCAGCGTGGACTCCAGCTCGTGCTTGCAGCCTTCGATCTGGTCGCGCGCGGCAACGGTGCCTAGCCGGGTCAGGTCCACATGAGTGCGCGTATGCGCGCCGACCTCCATGCCGGCCCGGGTCCAGGTACGTAGTTCGTCCAGCGTCATCAGCGGCTTCTCCGGCACGCCGATCGATGCATCCCAGGAATTGGTCTTGCCGACCAGGCTGCTGACCGCATAGCAGGTCGCGGTAAATTCATGGCGCTGCAGCACCGGCAGGGCATGCTCAAGGTTGTTCCGGTAGCCGTCGTCCAGCGTGATGCCGACCACCTTGCCGGCCTTCTCGCCACGCAGGTAGGGCATCAGGTCACACAACGCCAGGCCGCGATACCCCATCAGCTTGAGCAGGCGCATCTGCCACGCAAAGTCGCGCGACGCCACCACGAGGCCGCGCATCGGCGTGCCGCGAGGCGGCGGCGCATCGATCTGGTGATACATCAGGATGGGGATTCGCGGCGTCATGTCTTCCCTCGGCAAATGAAAGCCGGATGTGATGCTAGAAACGGTAATTGAGTGAAGTCAGTCCGACATACGACTGCTTGGACTGCACAATCGGGCTGTTTGCGCTATCGCCCAGCAGGCGGCTCACCGAGACAATGGTGTGCACCGACCAGGCGCGAGAGATATCATAACCCCAGGACAGCGACAGGCTGGCGCGGTCGAAACCCGCCTTGGTGGAATAGGGTCGGAAGCTGCTGTTGGCAGCCTGCGCGTCGGTCACGCCGAAGAAGGTCTGCGTATAGCGCCGCGAGCCGTAATGCAGGCTGGGACTGATGCTTACCAGATGCCGGCCGGCCTTGTACACCGGCACGTCCATGTCGATATGGCCGCTCAGCCCGCGATCCCTGTTGGTCAGCGGCGCATCGAGGGTGATGCTGAGCGTGGCGTCGCCATAGATAGGCATGCCGACCTGGAACGCTCCCATGAACGATCCGGGGATTCGGCCCATGCCTTTCAGGTAGTCTGAACCGGGCAAATCGACTCGCTTGCGGTCGGTACGCCCCACGTCATAGTCGAGGCCGACAGAGGCGAACATGCCGTTGGAAAACTTATGACCGTAGCCAATCCCCCCGCGTAGCGGATTGACAAAAAACCCGTTGCCGAAATCAGCGCTGAACAGCGGCCCGATCACCGGCCGGTATTCGTTACTGCCTTCGTATCGCGGTGCCGCGCCAGCGACCAACCCCACGGTGTAGACGTTCTCCGCATGCACGCCGGCACAACTGATTCCGCTAGCTAGAATTGCGCCGGTCCTTACGTATGTCCCAAACATTCTTTTCACCCATGGCCCTTTGATCAAGCCCCAGAGTTTAGGGACGGGGGGCTACCGGTGTCTGTTTGAAAGTGACGCGAATATGTGCGGAATTGTGCGGATCTGTCTGAAGTTTATTTCGGCGCCAATTGGCAATTTGATCGCCGCTAGAATCGCATCGCCCAAGACGGCGATCGCGTAGCCTCGCCTCGCTTCCGACGTACCCAATTCCGTTCACAATAGCCAGCGCCGGCCCGGCACGATCCGCAGCGGGGATCTTCGCCAGCCTGCCTGGCAGGAAGGAGTCAATGAATCCATGGTTCGCTCACTGCTCAAGCTCTACCTGGTGCTGATCCTTGGCGTAGCCGCCGGGCTCGCCGCGATCGACCACGTGCTGATCCCGGCCTACCACCAGCAACTCAGCGAGACGGAACGCGAGAGGGAAAAAAGCTACAGCTACCTGCTTTCCCTCTATCTGGAGCGGTACGAAGGCGACCGGCGCCGGGCCGCGCTGACCAGGCTGCAAGACCATGCGAGCGAGGGCTTCGCCCTGATCGGCATGGACGCGGCAGGCCATCTTGGCGAGCGGCGGCTGCGCGACCTGCGCGATGGCAAGCTGGTATTCGGCACGGACGGCGACGACGCCTACCTGCCTTTGCGCGATGGCCAGATCCTGCATATGAGCAACCGGAATCTGGACTACACCAATATCGAGCTCATTGCGTATGCACTGCTCGCCAGCACCACCTTGCTCGCCGTGATTGCCTGGCTCTTCTATCACTGGCGCGAACTCAATGCCTTGCGCGAGGCGGCAAGACAATTCGGCAGTGGCAAGCTCTCGACACGCGCCGGCTTGTCCAGGCGCTCCAACGTCTATCAGCTGGCCCGCCAGTTCGATGACATGGCGTCCCGCATCGAAGCCTCGGTCCTGCAGCAGCGCGAGATGATCCATGGCATTTCGCATGAACTGAAGACGCCGATCACGCGACTGGAGTTTGGCATTGCCCTGCTGCAGTCCGGCGACGGAAAGCAAGACCCGGCGCGGCGCGCCCGGGGACTCGAAAAGCTGCGCGTGGACGTGCGGGAACTGGACGAACTGGTGACAGAGTTGCTCACGCTCGGCCAGCTGGAGCAAGGCGCGACGCCCGTGAGGCCAACGCTGGTCACCAGCGCGGAGATGATCGACGGTGTTGTCGCCGTCGTTGCCCGGGATGCGGCAGACCGGGGGCTGGTCCTGCATGTGCGCAACAGCCGCCCGTATGCGCGCCACCGTTGTGACCCCCGCCTGGTGGCGCGGGCGCTGCTCAAGCTTTGCCGCAATGCGATCCGCAACGCGCGCGGCACCGTCGTCATCGAGGCCCATACCGATGCCTCCAGCACCCTGTCCCTCGTGGTCGAGGACGACGGCCCGGCCGTACCGCCCGAAGAGCGCGCGTGCATCTTCGAGCCCTTCCATCGCACCGAAGCCAGCGGCGACAGGCACCTCAGCCGCGTTGGCCTGGACCTGGCGATCGTCCGGCGCATCGCGATGGCGCATGGCGGCCAGGTGTCGCTTGGCGGCGGCGAGGCGGGCGGCGCGCGGTTCGTGATCACGCTGCCCGCCCTGTACGCCTTGCCGGACACCGAAGCGCAAGCGGCTGCGCAACCGGGCTGACCCGCTCAGAAACTGCGCGTGTAGGTCAGTTGAAAGACATCCAGCCCGGGATTGGGCCGCTTAATGCCCGCGTTGGAGAAATGCGAGTACCTGAACCCGATGCGATCCGCTCGCGATACCTGATACCCCAGGCCGACATGGTCCCCGAACTGGAAGGCCGTACTGATCTGCTTGCCGGCGAAGCTCGCGCCGCTGAATGCCGTCAGGCCCACCCCTGCCTCCAGGTAGATCCGCTCGCTCACCCACCAGCGCAGCATCGGAATGGCGCTCGCTTGCCAGGCGTTGGCGGGCGTGCGGGCGCCGTTCGCCCACCAGTAGGACACGCCAAGCTCGCCGGTCAGGTCCAGGCGGCCCCAGCGCCCGCTGAACTGGTGGCTCCATAACGGCGAGCTTTCCCAATTCAGCGCGATGCGCTTGTAGCCGTCGCCAAGCCCCAGATGCATGCTGACCGCGCCCGGCAAGAACCGAGGCTGCGGATCCGCTGCATTTGCCATCTCCGGCACGCCGAGCATGGACAAAGCCACGCAGAGAACGCCGCGCCATTTCATCTTTCCCTTAGTGCCACCCGCCCGGCCCGTCATCCGGATTTCGCACATCGCATTATTCATTGACATAGGCATTCATGATTCCCAATAAATGACCGGTCACGATACATATAAATCCATAAATAATGATTAGAAAATATTCCTGTTTTGTGCATAAGTGTGCAGGCACTGGCCGCGCCTTCCCGCCCGTGCTACCGGTCTTGGCAGGGGCAAAGACAAACAATCACGTCTTGGCACACTTTCATACAGTAAAAAATGGAAATCCCACAGACATCGCCGCGTCTGGCATCGAGAATGCGGGCCTGCCATTCCATCACGCACTCCAACCAGATGTCTAAAGAACCAAGGCGTCTCCGGCGCCCCATCATGGCCGCGCTGGCTGCGCTATCTGCCTTGGCCGCGCTGGCCTTCTGGCACCTGACGCCGGCCACGCAGCCCGAGTACATCACGGCGCTCGTGACCCGCGGCGACCTGGAGGTCTCCGTGCTGGCCAATGGCGTGCTGCAACCCGTGCGCCAGGTCGAGGTCGGCGCACAGGTCAACGGCCAGCTGAAATCGCTGAAGGTCAAGCTTGGGGACAAGGTCACACGCGGCCAGCTCCTGGCGCAGATCGATCCCGTGCTGCTGGAGAACGCCCAGCGCCAGGCCGACGCGGCACTGGCCAGCGGCAAGGCGCGGCGGGAGGCCAAGCTGTCGCGCTTGCGGCAAGCCCGCCTGAACTGGCAACGCCAGCGCGGCCTGCAGGCGCAGGAGGCGGCGTCGCACCAGGAGCTTGAGATCGCCGAGGCCGACCTGCGCGCACTGCAGGCCGAACTGAGCGCGCTGGATGCCGACATCGCCCAACTGGGCATTAAGGCCGAGTCGGCGCGGATCGATCTTGGCTATACCCGCATCGTCGCGCCGATGGATGGCGAGGTGGTGGCGCTCAATACGCTGGAGGGCCAGACCGTGGTGGCGTCCTACCAGGTGCCGACCATCCTCAAACTGGCGGACCTGAGCGCCATGACCGTCAGGGCGCAGGTGTCCGAAGCCGACGTGATCCGCATCGGCGACCGGCAGGCGCTCTACTTCACCATCCTGGGCGAGCCGGACCGGCGCTATCATGCGCGGCTGCAGGCCATCCAGCCCTCGCCGGAGAAGATCAATAACGCCGTGTTCTTCAACGCGCTGTTCGACGTGCCGAATCCGGAGCACAAGCTGCGCATCGACATGACGGCCCAGGTCGCGATCATGCTGGGCGAGGCCAGGAACACCCTGCTGGTCCCGCTGGCGGCGCTGGGCACGCGCGACAAGGACGGCACGGTTGCGGTACGGGTGCTGCGCGCGGGCCAGCACGTGGAGACCGTGCAAGTGCGCACCGGCCTCGCCAACAACGCGCACGCCCAGGTGCTCTCCGGCCTGGTCGAAGGCGATCGCGTCATCACGGGCGATGCCAGCGCCATGGCCGGCAAGGGGGAGCCATGACACAGGCGCCCCTGCTGCTGCTGCAACACGTGGAGCGCAGCTACCGCGCCGGCGACCAGGACATTCCGGTCCTGCGCCAGATCAGCCTGGCCATCTGCGCGGGCGAGATGGTAGCCATCGTCGGCGCCTCCGGCTCAGGCAAGTCCACGCTGATGCATATCCTTGGCTGCCTGGACCAGGCCAGCGCCGGGCGCTACCTGGTAGCCGGCCAGGATGTCGCCAGGCTGGACGACGATGCGCTGGCGCGCCTGCGCCGGGAACGCTTCGGCTTCATCTTCCAGCGCTACCACTTGCTGGCCCGGCTATCCGCTGCCGACAACGTGGAAGTGCCGGCCATCTACGCCGCCACCGACCGCGCTGAGCGCCGTGCCCGCGCGGTCCGGCTGCTGGCCCGGCTCGGCCTTGGCGACCGCGCCGGCCATCGCCCCGCCCAGCTCTCAGGCGGACAGCAGCAGCGCGTGAGCATCGCCCGTGCGCTGATGAACGGCGGCCAGGTCATCCTGGCGGATGAGCCCACCGGCGCGCTGGACAGCCACAGCGGGCAGGAAGTCCTGGCGATCCTGCGCGAACTGCATGCGCTCGGCCACACTGTCATCATCGTGACGCACGACATGGGGCTCGCGCGCAACGCCGGGCGCATCATCGAGATCGCCGACGGCCGTATCGTGGCCGACCGCGCCAACCGGCCGGCACCCGCGCCGGCCGCCGGGCAGGGAAATGCCCCGCCATCGCCGGCCCCGGAGCCAGTGGCCAATGGCGGCGGCGACGCCCCGCCGCGGCGCGCACGCGCGTGGCATGGATTCACCGAGGCGTTCGCCATGGCCTGGGGCGCGCTGATGGCGCATCGCATGCGCACCGCGCTGACCATGCTGGGCATCATCATCGGCATCGCATCCGTGGTGTCCATCGTGGCGATCGGCGAAGGCGCCAAGCGCTATGTCATGAACGATATCCGCGCCATCGGCGCCAACACGCTGGAGATCTTTCCGGGCGCCGACTTTGGCGACGACCGCGCCGCCGGCATCCGCACCCTGGTGGAAAGCGATATCGACGCCTTGCACGCGCTGCCTTACGTGGACAGCGCCACGCCAATCACCAGCAAGGTACAGCGGCTCCGGCACCGCAACACCGACGTCAATGCCTCCGTGCACGGCGTGGGCGCGAGCTTCTTCCGCGTGCGCGGCCTTGGCATGACGCAGGGCGCGCCCTTCCGGCCAGACGAGGTGCGGCAGCACGCGCAAGTGGTGGTCATCGACGAAAAGACGCGCCGCAAGCTATTCGGCAACGTGACGCCGGTGCTGGGCAAGATCGTGCTGGTGGGCAGCCTGCCCTGCGTGGTCATTGGCGTCGCGCGCGAGAAGAAAAGCATGTTCGACGACAACGGCAGCAACCTCAACATCTGGCTGCCCTACACCACGGCGGGCAGCCGCCTGTTTGGCCGGGCGCATTTCGACGAAGTCTCCGTGCGCATCCGCGACGGCCAGCCCAGCGCGGCGGCGCAGCACGGCATCGAGCGCGTGCTGACGCAGCGCCACGGCAAGAAGGATTTCTTTACCTACAACATGGACAGCATCGTCAAGACCGTGGAACGTACCGGCCACGCGCTCACCCTGTTCCTGTCGGCGGTGGCGGTGATCTCGCTGCTGGTTGGCGGCATCGGCGTCATGAACATCATGCTGGTCTCCGTGACAGAGCGCACCAGGGAGATCGGCATCCGCGTGGCCGTCGGCGCACGCCAGCGCGACGTGCTGCTGCAGTTCCTCACCGAAGCCGTGCTGGTCTGCATGCTGGGCGGTGCCATCGGTACCTTGCTGGCCTATCTGATCGGGCTGGTGCTGGCACTGCTGATGCCGCAGTGGCAGATGGTGTTCTCCGCAAGCGCGGTGGCTGGCGCTTTCGTGTGCTCGTCGCTGATCGGCGTGGTCTTCGGCTATATGCCGGCGCGCAATGCCGCGCGCCTGCAGCCGATCGAGGCGCTTGGCCATGAATAGCCGCCCGCGCACGCTGCCGGCGAGGTGTCCCTTCTCGCTGTCGATGACGCTGTCGATCATTGCGCTCGCCCTCGGTGCGTGCGCCGAGTTGCGCACGCCTGTTGAAAACCCCGCGCTGGAAGTGCCCCGGCAGTGGCGGCATGCGCCACGGCAAGCGCTTGCCGCGCCTGCCGCCGGTACCCTTGGGCCGGACGCGTGGTGGCAGTCCTTCGGCGACCCGCAACTCAACGCGCTGGTAGCGTCGGCACTGGAGACCAACAACGATCTCGCCATTGCCGCGCTGCGGCTCGAACGGGCCCGCTTGCTCGCGGGACTCGCCGGCACCAACCGCCTGCCCGAGCTTGCGGCGGAGGGTCGGGCTACGCGCCAATGGGGGCTGGACGGCGGCGGGCGGCGCGACCAGTCGGCCATCAATGCTACCGTCAGTTACGAAATCGACCTGTGGGGGCGGCTGGCCAGCCTGCGCAGCGCCGCGGACTGGGAGGCGCGGGCCAGCGCGGCCGAACTCGAAGCCGCGTCGATCACTCTGGCCGCCACCACGGCCACGCTGTACTGGCGTGCCGGGCTGCTGAACCAGCTGATCGATATCTCCGACCAAAGCCTCGCGGACGCGCGGCGCACGCTGGAACTCGTCGAGGCGCGCTACCGTGCCGGCGCGGTCTCCGGACTCGACCTGGCGCAGGCCGAGCAGCAACTGGCCGCGCTGCTCGCCGAACGCACCGAACTGGACCAGGAGCGCAGCGAGAACCGCCAGGCCCTGGCCATCGTGTTCAACCGTCCACCGGAGCACCGTGCGGCCGAGCCGCCGGGCCTGCCCACCAATGCGCTGCCGCGCGTCGCGCCCGGCATCCCGGCGGCAGTGATCGGCAGGCGCCCCGACGTGCGGCAAGCGGAATGGCGCCTGCGCGCCGCTCTTGCGGACTCCGACGCTACGCGCGCCGGCATTTATCCCAAATTGACGCTGACCGGTCTCGTCGGCACCAGCAGCGCGGCGCTAGCCGCGTTGCTGCGAGATCCCACCGCCCTGCTCGGCGCCGGCCTGAGCCTGCCCTTCCTGCAATGGGAGAAAGCAAGGCTGACGATACAGGTCTCGCAAAACGAATACCGGGAAATGGTGGTGCGCTATCGCCAGTCGCTATACACGGCGTTCGCCGAAGTGGAGAACGCGCTGTCCGGCCATGCCAGCCTGGCACTACGGGATCGGCGCCTGGCTGAATCCCTGCAGGCGGCGAGCCGGGCCGAACGGCTCGCCGCGGCCCGCTACCGGGCCGGCGCCACCGCGCTCCAGCCGTGGCTCGATGCCAAGGAGACGCGGCGCACGGCCGCGATGGCGGCAGCGCGGAACCGCTTCGACAGGCTCGTTAATGTCGCCACCCTGTACAAGGCGCTGGGGGGGCCGCCGGTGGAGGGGGATGGGTGAAGGTTGTCGGGTATGGGTCGGTGCCAGGCGCTCCAGCACTAAACAAAAAAGGCAATCAACGAAAATACTATGATTGCCCCCTACGTTGCCGCAGGTTGCCGTATTCGCAGCGCATCCCGCTGTGTATCGAAGACAATGTGCACAAGCGGGCTTCGAAGCAGACTCGCCGGCGTGACGGTGCACCTTTGCCACGGGATCCGGCCGAAATACCAGAGTCGCCAGAATGCGAGCCTCGGATCGGCGTTGTTACGCAGTAGCATTGCAAACGTCTCTACCTCGCCAATCTGGATATCCGTCGCTTCCTGGATGACTTCACGAACGAAGCGAGAACAAAACTGGCGGCGCGAATTCACGTTGAATCCGGTGTCGTAGCGGGTGCCCATCCGGCGCTCGGCTGCCGCGATCAGCATGCTGCGATGCGTGTCGCTGAGCGGTGTGGTGAGTCTCCCGACCGCGCATCTTCCCCGTTCGGAACGCTTCAGGAAAGACGTCATCGGCGTTGTCCGTGCAAGAGGAAACGTACTTTCCGCAATCAATGGATCATCGCCCCGGTTGTCAACAACGACCCCCACGTGATTCGTCCATGAGTTCGTCGCGCTCGCCACTTCCAGGAAAGGCCGTGCGGTCACACGGATGAAAACCAGGTCTCCAATCTGAAGATCGCCTGCCGAAAACCCACCCGGCGGTTCAGGCGTGCGCAGCGCGGGACGCGAACCCGCGCACATGCCAACCATACCGATTGTCCTGATCATCCTGGCACCTATGGTCATGCCGGCCTCCTTGCTGTTCCGATGGCGTGCAGTATGTGAGGAGGTCGCAAATTCCGCACCTTCTTTTCCAACAAGTGCTTAAAATAATACTTTTGGTATCGCATATCAATACTTTCATGACCGAGGTTACTCAACTCATTGCGACGATCAAGCAGCGCCTCAAAGCTGCGGGAATGACTTATCGCGACGTTGCGCAAGCGCTTGGCCTGTCGGAACCTAGCGTGAAGCGCCTGCTGGCCGGCGGACGCCTGACGGTCGAGCGGCTCGCCCAGTTCTGCGATCTGCTCGGCCTGACGATGGCGGAATTGCTGCAAGAAGCAGAGTTGTCAGCGCCGCGCCTGCATAAGCTCACGCGTGAGCAGGAAGCACAACTCGTATCGGATGAGAAGTTGTTGCTGGTGGCCGTGTGTGCGCTGAATCACTGGTCGCTGGAAGACATGGTGTCGGCCTATCGCCTGTCGAAAACCGAGTGCATCAAGTACCTGCTCGTGCTGGACCGGATGGGCCTGACGCATCTGAAACCGGGAGACCGGATACGTCTGCTCGTCGCGCGGGACTTCGATTGGTTGCCGGACGGCCCTATCCGTCAATTCTTTTTGCAGCAAGGCTTACCCGATTTCATGGATAGCGGATTCGACGGGTCCGACGAGACCATGAACTTCGCTCACGGCATGTTGACGAAGTCCGCATACGCCCAATTGCGGGTCGAATTGGACAGGATGCGCAGCAAACTGGCAGCGCTGCACACCGAATCCGCGGCCGCCCCTTTGACTGAAAAGCGCGGAACCGCACTCCTGCTGGCGATGCGTGTATGGGAACCGGTTGCGTTCAGGGAGCTTAAGCGGATTCCTGAAGCGGGGGTAGCCAATAAGCGGAGATGACGCCGGACGAGTTAGCCGATCTGTGTATATCAGCGCCCCCCAACAACTGCGCGACTCCATGCGCGGTACCACGGTACTGCCATCCAGTCTCGATAAAGCATTCCCGGCATTGTGCGTGAGACGGTCCGCCGCTCAGATGTACGCTGGCACGCCGGCCAACCATCTGTGAAGCACGAATGCGACCAGAGCCCAACTCGCGAGCCCGATGACAACAACAGCGGCATCGCGCGCGAGTGCTCCGCCTTGGTAGCGCGTCCCCGCCGGCCGGTCGCGTCGGCGCGCCGACGCGAAATCCGTCACCGCCCAGACCAGGAAGGCGCCGAATAGCACGACCGCTGCCAGAGTTCCATTCGCAAGCAGGTGTGCCAACGCCCAGATCTGGACGCCTACGACCATTGGATGGCCGAACACCGCCTTGATGCGGTTACCAGGCACGTACGCTGCTGCGAATAGAACGAAGGCCAGTACGGTAAGTAACGCTGTGACGTGACGAGCCCACATCGGCGGTGCCCAGAGGACCACGGGGTGTCCGTTAGCCAGCCCGAATCCCCAGACTATCAATACCAATCCGACGACCGAGGCCAAGGAGTACAGACCTTTCCAGCCGCTCGGACCGAACCGAGCAATCTGCGCCGCGCGCCAAGGCTCAGCGACAATGCGAACCGAGTGCACGGTCAGAAAGATCAATAGCCCTAGTATCAGCACCATCATGTTGACGCCCCACTATGGCAACGTACTCCACTGATTGCACTCCGCTCGCGATCCTCTAACGGCAGACCTGGCGGTTAAGACCTGCTGAATCTCTAGGCCAAACTTGTCTGAGTATAGTGGTTGAACACTCAATGTCCACTGGAATCGGGGCGCCAACTCCAATGGGCGTCTCGCTCCCTGTTTAGCGCGCGGCCGCCGCATGAGATTGAATCCACGTCCGCGCTGACCCTAGTTAAGCGGAGGCATCACCACGAGTGAATTCGCCGGCGTGGAGCTTCACAAAGTCGTACATGCTCGTCGGCGCTTTGCCTGTGAGCCTGAACAGGTCGTCGGTCATGCGGTCGTATCGTCCCTGCGCATGCAGTTCGGCCATCACGGCGAGATGATCGACGAGATGCGCTGGCACGCCCGCCTCCCGGAGCTTTTCGGCCCACGCCGAAACCGGCACATCGCGATAGCGGATCGTGCGGCCGAGCGCATCGGAAAAGGCACGCGCATAGTGTTCGAGATCGGCCGACTCATATCCGGTCAGGTTATAAACACGGCCGATGTGCGGCGCCGGATCATCGAGGATGACGGATACGGCGTGCGCCACATCGACAGCCGAGATCGGCGAGGTTCGGCTGCCGCCTAGCGGCAACACCAGTTCGTCGCGTTCGCGTACACCAGCATCGGCGAGACGCAGAAAGAAGCCTTCGAGGAAGACCGTCGGTCGTACCGTGACGACGGGCAGCCCCGACCATGCGAGTACCTGCTCGGCAAGCCAGTGGAGCTTGTGCTGAGGGCTGCCGGTGGTCTCCGTGACGCTCATCTGCGTGACCGTCATCTGCGACATGTTGACGAAGGCTTCGACGCCGTGGTGGCGCGCCACCGCTGCGATATTGACCGTGGCCTCCAGATAGGCCGGCGAGATCGACATGCCGAAATAGATGCGCGAGCAGCCTTCGATCGCGCGATGCATCGAAGCAAGATCGGTCAGATCGCCGACCATGACCTCGGCGCCGAGCCGGCGCAGATCTTCAGCGCGTTCATCCTCACGTCGAACCAGGGCGCGCACCTTGTGCCCCTTGGCGAGGAGCATTTCGGTGACGTGGCGACCGATGCCACCGATAGCGCCGGCCGCTCCGGTGACGAGGATCGGGCGATCATCTGTAGATTGATTAGTCATATCATTTACCTATTCGTTGGGTTCAAATAAATCTGGACGAGGCGGCTTGCGCAATTTCGTTTTCCGTACACGTCTGGTGTCACGTCGGACGGTTATGCATATGCACATACGAGGACGAATTTCGTGCTGTTTTTGCCGCCTCCCAGCGCATCCATTCAGTGATCACAGATAATCGCCTCGCAGAAAATCATCGATTGTTCTGGCGACAAGCTCGGGGGGTTCTTCCTGAATGAAATGCCCGCTGTTCTCCACATCCACTACCGTCAGATTCGCCGCCCTTTGCGCGACAGACCACCCTCGCACTGGCCATCCTGGCAATGATTATCAAAGTACACCTCCACACATATGGATTGATCAAAAGAAGGCAAGCGGGGTTAGCGCGTGGGTGTGCCGTGGTTGGCTCCTTATGCTCAGGCGATCGTGGTGTGCAGACCGTCCGGGCCCGGTTCGACGATCGATTTGGCATGCGCGGCGCGTTCGTGAACGTGCGCGGTGGGCGTGCGGTCGATCAGGAGACTGAGCAGCTCTGGCCGGTTGTAGTGTCCGGCCGAGTCCATCAAGGCCTTGCGTCGGTCGATCATCGAGAAATCAAGATCGGCGATGACCTCGCCCTCACCCGAGCGGATAGGTTCGCCCAGCAGCATGCCCTCCGGTGTCACGATGGTGGTCAAGCAACCGCCCGAGATCGGACCGATCGCGCAGCCCGTGTCCTTCATGATCTGCGCCTGCTGGTCGGCGTCCAGCCAGGCCGTTGCGTTCACGACGAAGCAGCCGGACTCCAGCGCATGCTGGCGGATATTGATTTCCATCCTTTGGGCAAACCCCTCGCCGAAGGCAGACCCCGGATACATGGCCGAATGGATCTGCTCGCCGTCGGCAATCATCGCGTAGCGCGCGAGCGGATTGTTGTGCTCAAAACATGCGAGTTGGCCAATGCGGCCGACCTTGCTGTCGACGGCGCGCAGGCCAGACCCGTCGCCCTGGCCCCAGATCATGCGTTCGAAATGCGTGGGCGTGATCTTGCGGCGGCGCTGGATCAAGGTGCCGTCAGCGTCGAAGAGCAGTTGCGTGTTGTAAATGGTGCCGCCGTCACGCTCATTCACGCCGATGGACACCACCATGCTCGCCTTACGGGCTGCCTCGCCGATTGCGTCGGTGGCGGGCGACGGCACCGTCACGGACTGCTCAAGCAGCCTCAGCTGCTCATTTCCGGACAGAAGCTGAATGCCCGTCTGGACCGCGGAAAAATACGGGTAGTAAGGCACCACGGTCTCCGGAAACGTGGCGAACTGCACCCCCTTCTCACCAAGCTCGTGGATCTTCTGCACGACTTTCTCGACAGTTGCCTCACGGCTGTAGAGGACAGGGCTGATCTGGACTGCGGCGGCTTTGACGACTTTCATTGCAAACTCCTTGACTGATAAAGACGGGCACACAGGCGCCCCCTGGTGGTGGTGTTGCATATGCAACTTTAGGAATAGAAAAATCAGCTCCTGCGACGCGGCAACTCGCCCGCGATGCCCATTAGCGCGTCGGCCCCAGCCTCTCCCAGCAGGGCTCTCGCTTTTGTCTGCGCAGTCGACCATGCGGACGCAGCGCTGCTGAGCAATGCTTTGCCTTGTTCCGTGAGCGACAGGGGGCGACTGCGGCCATCGCCGCCGGGGAAGCCTTCGGCGACCCACCCCTGCGAGATCAGGGGTTGCAAAATCCTTGTAAGCGTCGACCGGTCATGATGGTTCTTGCGACCGAGTACCGAACGGCTGAGTGGTTCATGCTCCACGATAAGCACGAGCAGGCTGAACTGAGGGGCGTTGATGCCGAACGGCCGTAGCGCGTCGTCGTAAATTGCGGTCAAGACCCGCGAAATCTGCCGCGTACGCGTCAGCAGGCAGTTCTGCGCAATCTCGCTGCTCACGTCATTACCGGCTTTGTGCTGAATGTCTAACGTCATGCTCGGCTCATGTTGCATATTGCATTTGCAATGCATTGAAGGACAAATTCCAGACTGCCAGCGATTCATCCGGTTTCAGCGAGCGTGATCGAGGTATCTACGTTGCTGTGCGGACTCACCACCCTATGGACGTATTTGAGCGCGCCAACGTATCCGGGATGTTTCTGGGAAAGTGGTTTCTGTGAGTGCGCGTATCAGAGCGCGCAGCAGATGCATTGCGATACACGGAGAACCCTGTCGGCGCACGCGGTGAACCGTCGATCAACTCGAACCCGAGGCTGCATTCACGGCGTCGGCTTCCGGTCCGGTCAGATAGAGGTCACGGAGCCGCTCGTCAACCCGCTCCCACATCAGTTTCGAAAACAGCATCGCGGCATTCAGCGGACGATGGTTGATCACCACAGAGTCGGCCTCACCCTGTTCGTTCAGGTGCGCCACGAGCAGAGTCTCGATTGGCATGCCCTGAATCTGCGAGCGGTAGGACTCCATGTATAGTCCGTTGCCTGTCTCACCCTTGTAGCTGTGATGCTGGAACTCGTAGAGCGAGACCGCGTGCTTGATCACCGACAGGATGTCAGCCCGCCCTTCGACCGGACGCTTCAGGACGGTCGCCTCAAGCGTCGCATTTTCGGCTAACCTGGCCAGCCAGAACGGAGGGCCGCCGGCAGGCGCCAAGACAGGCGCCGTATCGTTGAATTTCATGTTGGGTACTCAATCGATCGTATGAACGATGTCAGCGAGCACAGGCATCCTCTTCCGTCCCGCTGAACAAGTCATGAGTAACGCTCCTACGACCTGGCAATTCCAGCGCTGGCGGCATCAACAGCGGCTCCTAGCGCGATTCGTGCCTTCTCGCGCCGTCGCCGCGCGAGTCGCTCCACGCCGACACGCCGTTCGGATTCACCGGCCAGAAGTGCGTGAATGTCAGGCAGCGTGTAAATGGCGCCACGACTGCCCCAGGTACCGTCCGGAATCTCCGTCGGGAAAACCCAGACGCGCGGTGCGACCTCTTCGAGCGGTCGGCTCTCGGCGCGGGCTACCGCTTCTGTGACTGCCTTAACCAACGCTCTACGTGACTCGTCAGTGTATTGCCCCTCTGGCGCCGAAGGAATGATCCGGTAGCGCGCTGCCTTCGAGCGTTCCCCGCCGACGAATACCGCGGCCGGTCGATGGAGATGAAGCACGGTTACTCCCTGCGCAATCGGATTTCCCGGGTCATAGCCTTCCGCTTTGATCAGGATGTCAGTCAGTTCTCTAACCAAACGTGCTTCCGCTTCAGGCGTCAAGGCATCGTCTGGCCACAGCGCGTCGATCATTGGCATGGTCGCAGTCCTTCGTCATGTGTTTCGGTTTGGCGATCATCGCGCTTTACGGGAGAATCCGGAAGTGGCAGTATTGCCATCATTCGAGGGATATCGGACACATACGCAAATGATCACGATCCGGATCTGGGTCTATGACGGAATTCTGGCATCCGGCGTCGCGGGAACCATTGACGTCCTCAACGCTGCCAATCACCTGAGCGCACGCGAAGTCACACGTAGGCCCAACCCTCTACCCATGTTCGCGTGGCACGTGGAATCGCTTGACGGACAACCGGTCAGGGCTGCTTCGGGCCAGAGCATTGTGGTGGACGGCAAGATCGATCCACGTAAGCGTGCAGACGCCGTTCTGATTACGGCCCCGTTTTTTTCCAACATGGATGAGTTCATCGGCCGCCGGGAGCAGTTGAACGCGCTGTCTTCGGCGCTACGGCGCCAACGCAAGGCGGGAGCGGTGCTGGCCACATACTGCACCGGCAACTATCTGCTTGCTGAGGCGGGCCTACTCGACGGCCGGGTTGCCACGACACACTGGGCCAAAGCGCCTGACTTCGCCCGACGCTATCCGCGTGTCGAACTTCGAGCCCAGGAAGTCCTGACCGGGCAAGATGGCATTATCTCGGGCGGTTCCGTGACGTCGTATCTCAACCTCGCCGTGCGGTTGGTCGAAATATTCGCCGGTGAGAAACTTGCCGCGATGACCGCCAAGTCGCTATTGATCGACATGAACCGGACCTCTCAGGCTTCTTACGCCAAGCTTCTCGATGACCACGGACATGCCGATCCGCTCGTCGCGCGAGCTCAACAGCGCATGGAGGCCACCCTTCATCAGGGGTTTCGACTGAGTGAACTCGCCGCGTGGCTCGCTGTCAGCGAGCGGACGCTTAACCGACGTTTCAAGCAGGCAATAGGCCTTGCGCCATTGGCGTATCTGCAGAACCTGCGCATCGAAGTGGCCAAACAATTGCTGGAATCAAGACCTATCGGCCTCGATGTTGTCGGCCAGCGCGTCGGCTATGGAGACCTCAGCACATTTCGACAACTGTTCAAGCGCAAGACCGGTCTCTCGCCGAGCGAATATCAAATGCGATTTGTGCGCGCCTCTGTCGCGGACGATATGGAACGCGAGTCGCATGGCATTGTTGATTGACAATCCGGAAAACCGCCGAGGCCGAATGCCCCTGGCATCTGCTCGAGCAAGCAGTCGTTTGCGCAAATCGATGGACAGCCTGGCCGCCTGGATTGGCCGATGAAGACATAATATTCAGCACGGGCGTGCTGCTTTGGGCACGAGCCGCCAGAGTAGGCAGCTTTGCTTCGCCAACTGTTCCCGCTACGGTACATGCGGGCGCATACGATGGCCGCCTCGGCCGACGCCAGCAGGAAGCGCGGCTCGACATCGAGGGTCTGCCTCTGCATCGAGCGCGTGGTGCTGGCCGGGCTGACGTCGCACACGTGCGTGGAGGGCACCGGCCGCCATGCGCTGGAAGCCGGCTTCCATGTCCCGTTTCTCAGCGATGGTGTGGCCGACTTCACCGAAGCCGCGCTCCGGGCAGCAATCGATCTCTCCTACCTGACGTTCGGCCACCCGACGCTGACAATCGATGCATTTCTCGACATGGCCCGGCGCGATGCCTGACCCGGCGTCTCAGGCGGCCTCCCGTTCCCGGTGGAACGGATAGTCGATGTAGCCGACTTCGGTGCCGCCGAAGAACGTGTCGCGGTCATACGGGTTGAGCGGCAGCTTGCGACGCAGCCGCTCGGGCAGGTCAGGGTTGGCGATGAAATGGCGGCCGAAAGCCACCAGGTCGGCGTCACCCGACGCGACGATGGCATCCGCGCTGTCGCCGTTGAAGCCACCTGCGGCAATGATTGTGCCCCGGAAGAACTTGCGCAGCAGTTGCGCGGCCACCGGCTGCTGGTCGCGCGCTGCATCCTCGATGTTGCCGGCGATGCGCGGCTCGATCAGATGCAGGTAGGCGAGACCGAGCTTGTCAAGCTCGGCGGCGACGTAGGTGAACAGGCCTTCGGGATCGCTGTCCGACATGTCGCCCCACGAGCCACTCGGTCCAAGCCGCACGGCGACCTTGTCGCTCCCCCATACCGAAATCACCGCGCGCGTGACGTCGAGCAGGAAGCGCGCGCGGTTCTCGAACGAGCCGCCGTATTGATCGGTGCGCTTGTTGCTGCCGTCCTGCAGGAACTGGTCGAACAGGTAACCGTTGGCGGCATGCAGTTCCACACCGTCGAAGCCAGCTTCCACACCGCGCTGGGCAGCCTGCCGGAAGCTCTCGACCAGTGCGGCGATCTCGTCGACTTCGAGCGCGCGATTGGGCGTATTGGGGACCCACCCGGACTTGGTGTAAGCCACTCCGCCGTGCGTAATGGCCGACGGGCCCACCGGCTGGCTGCCGGCCGGCTGGACTTCGGCATTCGACTGGCGGCCCGCATGGTAGAGCTGCAGGAAGATCTTGCCGCCCTTGGCATGCACGGCGTCGGTGACCAGGCGCCAGCCAGCGATCTGGCTGTCGGCGTATAGACCGGGGGCGCCGAGATAACCGTTGCCGTTCGGCGCGGCGATGGTGGCTTCGCCGATCAGCAGCGCGCCGGGCGACGTGCGTTGGCTGTAGTACTCGGCCATCAACGCGCCGGGAATGGCGCCTTCCTCGGCGCGCATGCGCGTCAGAGGGGCCAGCACAACGCGGTGCGAGATGTCGTGGGGGCCGACCTTGACGGGGGTGAAGAGCTTGGACATATCAACTCCTGATTTCGGGTGTAAGTGAAGCGGCGTGGTGTCGCGATGGCGTGTGCCTCAACTGTAGTGGAGCGCGACGTGCGAAATAGCGTGTCTGGCGTTGGTTCACTTCAGACAAGATGTCTGAAATTCCCCTCAGCAGGCGCTCGCGGCCCGCGCCGACGGACGCCGACGCACGAGCAGCGCCAGCGTGGCCGCCACCGAGGCAAGCTCGAGCAGGCCGGCCACGATGCCGAGATGCCCAACCGGGCCGTGCCTGAGCGCGATGGCACCGACGCCGGCGCCAATCGAGAAGCCGATGTACATGAACGAGGCATTGAGCGAGAGCACAATCGACGCGACGCTCACGCCCGCAAGCTGGATCAGCCGGGCCTGCTGCGCGGGATAGAACGCCCAATGGCTGACGGCCCAGACCATGAGCGCGCCCATCACCGGCCACAGCGCGTGCGCGGGCGAGAGCCATTGCGCATCGAGCGCGAGACTGAAGAAGGCGAGCCCCATGAGCGTGACGGCGGGAACGATCACGCGCGGCGGGCCCAACCGGTCGCTGAGGCCGCCGCCGGAGAACACGCCGACCGCGGCGGCAATGCCCCAGGCGAACATCACGATGCCGATCTGATTCTCGCGCAGCGGGGTGAGCGCGGTCACCAGCGGCGACAGGTAGGTGTAGACCGTGTAGGCGCCCGTGGCCCACAGGGTGGTCGATAGCAACGTGACCAGCACCGCGGGGCGTGCCGCGACCGACAGCCGTTCGCGCAGCGTTGCCGTGGGGATGCCCTGACCGATTTCGCGCGGGACGCCAACATACACGCCTACCGCCGCGATGGCCGACAACGCGGCAACCGCCGCGAACGTCATGCGCCAGCCGAGGCCATGGCCGATCTCCGCACCAAGCGGCACGCCTAGCGCGAGCGCCACCGTGATGCCCGCGTTGACGACCGCGATGGCCCGACCACGCCGTTCAGGCGCCACAATCGCGCCGGCCAGCGCATTGGCGCCCGGCACGAACAGCCCGGCCGACAGCGCCAGCAGCACGCGCGCGGCCATCAGCCACCAATAGCCCGGCGCCAGGAAGGCGAGCACATTGGACAGCGCGAACACGACCATGCTCGCCACCAGCAGGGTGCGGCGATTGAGGCCACCCGTGGCGGCCGTCAGGATCGGCGAGCTGATGCCATAGGCCAGCGCAAACGCGGTCACGAGCTGGCCTGCCTGCTCGATGGTGACGCTGAGATCCTGCGCGAGACGGGGCAGCAGCGGCGAGATCATGAAGCCTTCGGTCCCAATCGCAAAGGCGCCGACCGCAAGCAGGTAGATGGGCGCGGGAATCCGATCGGCATGTGCCGCGCGAATAGTGGAGGACATGATTGATCCTTGCTGAACGATGATGTTGCCAATGTTGGGACGCCGAAGGCGATCTGGCTCGGAGATTCGGTCCATGCATCTGTGACAGACTGGTCCATAGTGGATCGCGCGCGATCACGCATCGGCGATTCCGGACATTTGGGCTGAGCTGTTCAGACCCGGGCGTCGGTGGCGAGCGGCCCGATGGCCTCTATAGTCGAGCTGTCATTCATTTTCGAAGACAGGAACATCATGTCCGCAACAAGCAAGGAGCAGCGCGGCGACGCGCCGATTCGCGTCGGTCTCGTCGGCATTGGCAACTGGGCGATTCACGGCCACGTGAGAGCCCTGAATCTGCTGCCGCAGTACGCACTGCGCGCGCTATGGAGCACACGTCCAGAGGCGGGGCGTGCCGCCGCCGAGGCCCATGGCATCCAGGAGGTGGTGGATACGCTAGACGCGCTCGTCAATCATCCCGAAGTCGACCTTGTCGTGGTATTGAACACCGCCCCGCAACACGCCGAGACCGTGCGCAAGGCGATTGCGGCGGGCAAGCATGTCTACTGCGAATGGCCCCTCACGGTAGCGACGGAAACGTCGCGCGAGTTGGTGCGGCTGGCGGACGAGGCCGGCGTGCGCCATACCGTCGGATTGCAGCGCCGGCTGGCGCCGCACAACCGCCATCTTCGCGACCTGCTGCAGGAAGGATATGTCGGCCGGATCCGCTCGATACGCATCCACGTCAGCATGAATGCGTTCGGCGCCGAGCGCTCCACGGCACTGCGCTGGACCGTGCCGGTGGAGAACTTCTCGAGCGCCATCTCGATCTACGCCGGGCATTTCCTCGACATGCTGTTCACGGCCACGGGCTGGCCGGAGTGCGTGTCGGCGCTGGCGATCAACCAGATCAAGTCGGTGACGATCCGCGAAACCGGTGAAGTGCTGCCGACTACCACGCCGGACCAACTCGTGATGCTGGGACGGATGGCCGGCGATGCCGTGGTGGCGGTGCATGTGGAGGCCGGCAAGCGCAATGGCCGGGGCGTGCGGATCGACATCACCGGCGACGAGGGCGATCTGCGCATCACCAATAGTTCGGCGTTCGGCGGGGTCGGCGACGACTACGTGATCGAAGGCGCGCGCGGGCAGGATGTGCCGATGCAGCGGCTCGATGTGCCCGTCAGCTACGACCGACTGCCACCGTCGGATCTGCCGTCGGCGGTGCTGGAGCTCGCCGAGTTGTATGTCGCCTATGCGCAGGACCTGCGCACCGGCTCACGGCAGGTGCCCACGTTCGCCGACGCGGTGCGGTTGCATGAACTGCTAGACGCGGCCGAGCAGTCGACCCGCGACGGGCGCGAGGTGGCGCTGCGCTGACTGGCGTCAGGGGCGAGCCGATTTTGCCGATGCGGCAGGCCGGCTCTTGCTGTCCGGGAACAGATGCTTGGCCATGTAGTCGACGAACACACGGATCTTCGGCGACATGTGCCGGCCGGACGGCCAGACCGCGCGGAACACCTTGCGGTCGGTCGCATAGTCGGACAGCACGGTCACTAGCCGGCCGTCCTCGAGTTGCTGCCTCACGAGAAAGTTCGGGATATAGGCCAGCCCATGACCCTGTTCGGCCATTGCGATCAGCGGTTCCACCGTGTTGACCGTCAGCAGGCCCGGCAGGTCCATCTCGCGTACGTTGTCGCCATCGCGCAGCAGCCATCTGTCCACCTTGCCGGTGGACGGATAGCGATGCAGCAGGCAGGCATGCCGGAACAGATCGTCGGGCGTGGCCGGCACACCATGCCGCGACAGGTAGGCCGGGGCCGCCACGATATGGGGCGTGTAATGTCCCAGTGCGCGTGCGACCAGCCGCGAATCCGCCGCTTCGCCGGTGCGCAGCACCACGTCGAAACCCTCGTCGATAATGTTGACCATGCGGTCGGAGAAGTCGAGTTCGAGCCGGATCTCGGGATACTCCCGGATGAACGAACTCAGCACCGGCAGTACCAGCGTGCCCACCAGCGGCAGGCTCACGCGCAATTGCCCTTTCGGGGAGGAGGCGGCCGACAGTTCCGCCTCCGCCGCTTCGAGCTCCTCGACGATGCGCTGGCAGCGACTCAGGAACAACTGGCCCTCCGGGGTCAGCGTGATGCTGCGGGTGCTGCGATGAAACAGCCGGACACCGAGCCTTTCCTCGAGCCGCGATATTGCCTTGCCGACCGCCGATGAGGAGATACCGAGTTGTCTGCCAACTTCGCTGAAATTGCGGATCTCCGCAGCTTTGACGAATGCGTCGACGGATCCAAGCTTGTCCATGGGCGGGTGGCGGCGATGGGACTGGAAGGCGAGGGGCGTTATGGCGCTGACTATAGCACGCAGCCCAAGCGGCCATCGGGCGGCCATTTCGGAATATCTGTCCCAGGTGTCGCGCCGCGCGGGCCGTTGATGCTACATCGCGCGGCCCCTACATTGGTGGCACTGCGGGCAACAGCGTGTCGTCGCGCGATCATCCATCCGGGGAGCTGAGATGTCGGATGGTGGCGATCCTGGCAATGGCGCTGCCGATGTTGCTGCTGCCAATCAGTGCGCCGCATCGGATGGCAGTGTTACTTCAGCCGGTGGTGTGGGGCATCGCCTACGGCGCGATGCCGGTGGCGATGCAGGTATGGCTGGCCAAGACCGCGCAGGACGCGAGCGAGGCCGGCATGGTGTTGTTCGTCACCAACTTCCAGTTATCTATCGCCATGGGTGCATGCGCGGGCGGCCTCCTCGTCGACGGCACCGGTATCGCACACACCATGCTTGCGGCATGCGCGCCTGTACTGGCGTCGTCGGCGATTCTGTGGCGCTTTGCCAGGCGGGTATGAGGGTGGGGAATGGGACAGCGCGCTGGGCGACGCTGCTTTTGAATCTGTCGATTTGCCGCATTGACAGCGTAATTGCGTTGGGGCGCATGACAGGTTCTTTTGAAATGTCGGCACGGGTGTGCTTTTCGGCGTGAAGCCAAGGGCAAACCTAGCCTCAATGTGATGCATTAGTAATCCGCGGGCGTGCCCTAAACTTTCGCTGGGTTCGAACTAGATCAGTTGCTCCAACTTGCTGAGAGATCGATCGGCGCGTCGCCCGTCTCCCGGGCAGCGCGACCGGCGCCATCGACCCCTAACAGTCATTCGCTGGCCTCTCTGCGAATGACCGGAGTTCGGCCGCTTCTGCCTTTCGCAACCGCTACGACGTAAGGCAGGAGTGGCCGATAAAGCGACGCTCCTGCCTGCGCCCAGGCCGCTCCAGCGTCTTCGGGCTATGCGGCATGCGAGACCGAGAGCGCGCTGCGACAATTGGGAACTTAGGCGAACGTCAGCCCGAGACGATCCTTGAAAGCCACGGCGGCAGATCGCGTCTTGCGACACGAACTGTTCGAGTCAGCGCCAGGAATTGCACCTGTGAGCCCAGCCGCGCCAACCCAGAACGCCAGAGTTCGACGAGGGTGTAAGGCCTCCCCCGCAGCCCCCCCGTCCCGAACTCAACCCTAACCCCAGAACGCCTTCCCCATTGGCTTCATCCGAATCCCCGGCGCCAGCCGAGTCCACGGCAAATCGGCCGGATCCGCCGTCATCGGGCCGGGCGCCTTGGCGACAAGCACCGCGTGGGCGATG
Organism: Burkholderiaceae bacterium 16; assembly: GCA_000955785.1. Taxonomy (GTDB): domain Bacteria; phylum Pseudomonadota; class Gammaproteobacteria; order Burkholderiales; family Burkholderiaceae; genus Cupriavidus. The sequence goes on along the minus strand of JYOD01000105.1, from coordinate 28,082 downwards.
TCCTGGAAGTCGGCGCGGAAGTGTACCGAGCTCTTATTGACGAGGATCTTCATCTTTTCCGGTTCGACGCCGCCTATGCGATAGAGATTGCGGTCGAGCATCTGCGCCTTGCCGCCACTCACCACGATCAGCACGCCGTCGATGCGCAAGCAGGCCACGGGCCCAACGTTGGCGAGCATGCCGTTCATCATCGGGCCGTCATAGCGGCACACGCCATCGGACAGGTTCACGACCTCGAAGCGTGCATGGAGCGGTTCGTCGCCGGGGACACCGGAGACGCCGCCCAGCGCCACCTCGATGAACGCGCCGACGCCGGCGCAATGGGCCGCAGCCGCAGTTGCCGGATCCCAGATCAAGCCGATCGCGGCGCCCTTTGCACCATTGCGCAGCAATGCGCGCAGCATGCCCGTTGTATTCGAATCGCCGCCCGCGCCGGGGTTGTCCTGTGTGTCGGCGATGACGACCGGCTTGCCGGCACCGTCGGAGAGGCGCATTGCCTCGCGTACCGCGTCGTCGGGCGACAGGAACGGCACCTGCCACGCGGCTTCATCGGCCAGCATCTTGTCGTAGAGGGCCTGCACTGCGGCGTCGGCCGACGTGGCGTCGTCGCCATAGCCCCAGATCACCGGGCCGCATTCCGGGAAATCAGCCGCCGGAAAGCCGGGAGCGAACGACAGCGAGGCCACACCGCCGGTCTCCAGCGCCGCGAGCTGCGCGTACATGCCGCGCGACGGTTCGAGCAGCGTGCACATGCCGTTGATCGGGATCAGGAACGGCAGCCGGCGCGCGGCGCGATGCAGCGGACGGCAGCCCGCTGCCTGCCGCTCGAGCAGGCGCTGGAGCAGCATGGCCGCGCGTTCACCAGTCTCGGCCATGTCCACATGTGGGTAGGTACGGTACGCGACCAGGGCGTCGGCCTCGCGCAGCATCCGCTCGGTCACGTTGGCGTGCAGGTCGAGCGACGCGACCAGGGGCACGGCCGGGCCGGCCGCCGCGCGCACACGCTCGAGCAGCGTGCCTTCGCCGTCGTCGGTATGCTCGGCGACCATGGCGCCATGCAGGTCGAGGTACACCGCCTCGAAGCCGCCCCTGCGAACCGCCTCAACGATCTCGCCGGCAATGCGCTCGAAGGCGTCCTCGGTGACATGGGCCGACGGGCTTGCGCCCGCCCAGATAACCGGCCGCAGGGCCCAGCCACGCCTTTCGGCCGCGGCGATGAACCCGCCCGCCGGAATATTGACGTCGCGTAGCGCCAGCACGTCATCGCCGCGCACCATGGCCGGGAAGCCCTCGCCACGCTCGAAGTTCGCGTAGGCGGCCTTCGATGGCGCAAACGTGTTCGTTTCGTGCTGAAAGCCGGCGATCAAAATACGTGTTGTCAAGGTCGTGTCTCCAAGAATCGGTCGATGCGCCGGCGGTACAGCCGTCAGCGCAGGCGGCATAACGCCGCGAATAGTGTTGATGTGCTTATGGACCCGCGGGCCAGCGCCGTCAGGCTTTCGCCAAGCCGCACTGGGGCGCGGGCAGCCGGTTCGCCACGAGCACCGCGGCGCCTGCGACCATCAGGGCGACCATGACCAGCAGTCCGGCTTCCATGCTGCCCGTCGCCGTGCGGATCGTGCCCATGATGGTCGGACTCAGGAAGCCGCCGATCAGGCCAATCGTATTGATCAGCGCGATGCCGCCCGCTGCCGCGTCGCCCTTGAGGTATTGCGACGGAATCGCCCAGAATACCGTGTAAGCCGCCCACATCATCGCCGTGGCGATCGTCATGCAGAGCAGTGAGACCGCGAGGTTGCCGCTTGCGACCGTCGCCGCAGCCAGTGCGACCGCGCCGACCAACGCGGGCACCGCGCTGTGGAAGCGGCGCTCGCCGCAGCGGTCCGAGTTTCGGCCGATGACGACCATCGCGATCGCGGCGCCGATGTACGGGATCATCGAAAACAAGCCGATCTGCATGATATCGGTCACGCCGTCGGCCTTGAGGATCGACGGCAGCCAGAAACTCACGGTGTAGATGCCGCAGATCATGGTGAAGTAGGCAAATGCCAGCAGGTACACGCGCGGGTCCCGCGCCACTTGCCCGAACGAGTGATGACTGCCGCTGGGCGTGTGCAGGTCGGCGGCGAGCATCCGCTTCTCGCTGTCAGTCAGCCATTTCGCGTCGGCCGGTTTGTCAGCCAGCACCTTGAGTGCGAGCACGCCGAGCAGCACGCATGGCAGGCCTTCAACGACGAACATCCACTGCCAGCCGGCCAGGCCGTGTGCGCCGGACAGGCCTGTCATCAGCCACGTCGACAGCGGCGAGCCGAAGATGCCTCCGATCGGGCCGGCGAGCATAACGATCGCCATCACCCCAGCCATGCGCTGCTGGCCGTACCAGTAGGTCAGGTAGAAGATCATGCCGGGTGCGAAGCCGGCCTCGAACACGCCGAGCAGAAAGCGCATCACGTAGAACGTTGTCTCGTCATGGACGAACATCATGCCCGCCGAGGTCAGGCCCCACAGCACCATGATTCGGCTGATGGTCTTGCGCGCCCCGATCCTGGGCAGCAGAAGGTTGCTCGGGATCTCGAACAGGACATAGCCGAGGAAGAAGATGCCTGCGCCGAGTCCGTAGGCCGCATCGGAGAAACCCAGGTCGCTCTGCATATGGAGCTTGGCGAACCCGATATTCACGCGATCGAGATAAGCGAACGTGTAGCACAGCAGCAGAAACGGCAACAGACGCCAGTTCAGCTTTCGGTACAGGGCCTGACGGGCCGGGCTGTCTTGCACGGCAAGGTCTTGTGGGGACGGAATGGCGGACATGTCTCTCTCCCTTAGGGCGTATATTTTTGATGCGGTGTCGATTGGTGAATCGTCGTGCAGAAGAGTAAGCAGAGCAAGAGCAACTTAAGTAGACTAACGTTGCTTTTTAGCCAACGCTTCACATGTCGACCGGGAATCCAACATGCGCGAACTGAACCAGCGCCGCTTGCGTTACTTTCATGAGGTACTCACGCACGGCTCCATCCGTGGCGCGGCCGATAGCATCAACACGTCACCGTCCGTCATCACGCGGCAGATCCGGCTGCTCGAGGAGGAAATCGGCGCCCCGCTGTTCGAGCGCCACGCACGCGGCGTGCAGCCGACCGAGGCCGCCGTGCACTTGCTCGAGTACTGGCGCGGCTGCCGCTCCCAGCAGGAGCTTTTCGAAGACCGCCTGCAGGCGCTGCGCGGGCTGCAACACGGCCAAGTGCGCATCGCCACCAGCGAGGGTTTCGTCGACGGCCTGATGGACGAGGTACTCACCGATTTCTGCGCGCGCTATCCGAAGCTTGATGTGACCGTGGACATCCTCCCGGTCAACAACGTGCTCCAGGAAGTGGCCGAGAGCCGCGCTCATATCGGCCTTGCCTACAATCCACCGACACATCCGGATATTGAGTACATCGCAACGTCGTCGCAGCCGGTGGTTCTGATCGTCCACGCCGGACACCCGCTCGCGGTGCGGGGCGGATCGGTCGAGGTGCACGAACTCACCGAGTATCCGCTCGCGCTGATGCCGCCCGCTTTCGGCCTCGGGCAGGTCGTGCAGATGCTCGCCTACGCCGAGAACATTCAAATCCGCCCGACCCTTACAACCAACTCCCTCGCGGTGCTGCGCCACTTTGTCAAGCGCAACAACGGCGTCACGCTGATCGGCGCATTCGCGGCCTATCGCGAACTGGAGGCAGGCAAGCTCGTTGCGCTGCCAATCGCGCATCCTTTGTTGGAAGCTGCCAAGGCGCGGCTGTTGGTCAAGGCGGGACGGCCGCTCGGTGTGGCAGCCGATACGTTGTTGCACTGCATCCTTCGGGATATGCCGATGTTCGCAGATGGGGGACGGCGCAAGGGAAAGACAGCAGCACGCAGCAGGCGTCGAACAAACTGAAACTGCCACCAAAATCCGGCTGCAGCCTGCGGCTCGCCGCGCGATGTTGGCATTTTGTTTACACTATTGAGCTTTCCATAAATCATGACATCACCACAAGCTCGCCTGAATCCAGCAGGCCGTGATGATCGACGGTCGGTGTTGTGCGCTCTTGAGCTTGTTGCGGGCGGTGCTCCGCAGTTCGTCGAGGTTGTTCGGACAGAGGTTCGCGATCGCATGACGCTTGAGCCATGCCCACGTACTCGACGGGGTTGAGTTCGAGACTATACGGTGGCAGGAAGGTCATTTGGATATGTCCGTCGAGGGAATCGAGGTATTGGCGGACCATCGCAGAGCGATGCGGTCTGGCGCCATCCCAGATGATCAGCAGCGGTTGCTTGAGGTGCGCTTTGAGCGCCTTGAGAAACTCGACCACCTGCTCCTTCTTGATGCTGCCGTCGTACAAGCGAAACAGGTAGTTCGTGCGACTCAGGCCGGCTATCACCGACACGTGGTTCCAGTTGAAATGAAACTGAATGACCGGCGTTTTCCCCTTCAACGCCCAGGTCCGGACCCGCGTGGGGCGCTCGCTGATGCCGGATTCAAGTGGAGGCCATCAGGACCTGGGAAAGCACCGGGTCCGGATAGAGCGCGATCGGCGCGACCAGCGCCTTGAGTTCTTCCGGCTTTTACGGTGCCGGTTGGCTCCGGGCCAGCGCACTGCCCAACCCAGGCATCTGGCCGACGAGAAGGCATGCGCTGACGATCTGGAGCACTTGCTTGATCCATCGAATCATGGCCACTCCCTTCTACTGCCGGGATACGTAGTTGGCACCACCGTCGGAGGTGGCCCGGAGGCCTCGCAGCCGGCAAGCGCGAGCAAGACGCAACAGACTGCGGCGGAATGGCGAAACATCATGGCGACACCTTCCTCCATCCGGGGCCCGGGTCAAAGGAATTCGTTGCCGCCGCTTTCGCCGCGCTATCCGGGCCAAGGTCGCGTTCGTAGACCTGTCCCATGTGGTTGACGATGAAGCTCATCACTCCGGTATTGCCGTAGCGGACGGGCCAGGCCATGACAGCGAAACCGGCGAACAGCTTGCCATCGAGTACATAGTTCAACGCACCGCCATTCGCGCGAGGCCCTTGCGAGGTGAGGAGCTTATAGTGGTAGCCGTAATAGCCGTCCTTGCTCGCGTTGCGCGTGCCGGCGCCTAGGAAGGCCACCCCGAGCGGGCTCGGTGGCTCGTCAGCGCCGGTTGGCCAGTGGAGGCTGTCGTGCATGCCAGACGAGCTCGACAGGTTGCGCGCATAGGTGAGCACCTTGCCGCCGTCATGGGTCGTCTGAGCGTATTCGTCTTGCGCGTCGCAGATGGCCTGCATGGTCTGGATCACAGCAAGTTCGTTCCTGCCAATCCGACGCACCCGCATTTCCGCAGCGCCAGCGCGGGTGTCGAACTGCCACCCCTTGGCCGACTTGACCAGCGGGACGGGCAAGGTCCAGCCATCATCGCCGACGCCGATGAAAGCGTGGCCCTCCCCTTCCTGGACTGTGTGCGAGACGCCCCAAGCCTTGATGAACCGGGAGTGAATCTCCGCGCCAACAGGCGGGATGATGTCGTGGAAATCGGCACCCAGCACGCCCTTCACGGCCGGTTCGTCAACATTGATGACCGCTAATGACCGCTTCGCCGAAGGCCGTCATCGCCGCTTCCGGGGAATCGAAATATTGCCGCGCAAAGGCGCTCGGTAGCCCGATGGTTAGCAGGATGCTGACGCCCAAAGCGGCGCGCAGTCCCGAAGATACTGGTTTCGATTCCATATTGCGACTCCTTGGCGCCGACCGCCTTGTCACTGTGTCTGGCGGCGATGTTCGGCTTGTCCGGAGCGTGCGCGATCCCTACCGATCCTGGAGCACGCTGTCGGTAGCCTCCTTGACGATGCGCGCACTGCGCCGCAGGGCCTCGCGCTCGGTGGGGTTAAGTTCCGGATAAGCCAGTAACTGCGCTCCGCCGCCATTGACCACCATCGGCAGCGACAAACAAACCTCTGGTACGCCTTCGACTTCGGCGTGCACAATGCCGACCGTGAGAATGAGGTCGGTGTTGTGCACGATGGCCTGACAAATTCGCCCAATAGCACTAGCGATCCCGTAGTGGGTGGCGCCCTTGCCTTCCTTGATGAGCTTGGCTGCCTCGTGCACGGAGCGCAGGAGCAGATCGCGACTGGCAGGCCCAAGCTCCTTGCCGCTCTTAGCCAAAAACATTTCGAGGGGCATGCCGGAGACCGTCGCGCCGGACCAGGCGATCAGCGCGGATTCGCCGTGTTCGCCGAGAACGTAGGCGTGAATCGCAGGCGCCACGATCCCCAGCCGCTCAGAGAGAAGCGACCGCAGGCGGCCGGTGTCAAGGGAGGTGCCAGAGCTGATGACGCGCTGCCGCGCGCAGCGCAGGCGGTCAAAGACGACACCGGCCAACACATCGCAGGGGTTGGCCGCGATGACGTAGATCGCATCCGGGGCCAGCGGGTCAAGGCGATCCACAACTTCCGCCGCGATGCCCGCATTGGTTCTGGCCAGGTCCAGACGAGTCTGCCCTGGCTTCACACCGGCGCCGGCGGTAATCACGATGATGTCCGCGTCGCGCGCGTTCTCGTAATCACCGGCATAGAAGCGGTTGTGTCCCCAGAATGCTGCAGCGTGGGCGAGGTCCAGCGCCTGCCCTTCGGCCCGCACTCGCGCGACATCGATGATGACGATCTCTGCGCTCGGGATGGCCCCCGCTGCAAACAGGGCCGCCGACCCGCCAACCAGTCCTGCGCCGACGATGACGATCTTGGGTTGCCGCATGGCGTACCTCCGTCGTGCCTGGGTAATCGAACCAAGCGCCAGTCCGTGCGCGAGCCAACTAAATGTGGAGCAAAAGCCGCGGGGGAGACTGATGGCCTTTCGTATGCTATGGTTTATATGACCTTTTCGGTAGAAGCGCCAGTGTGGCGCCGGCGCCGCGAACGACGGAGTGCGACAAGATGGTTCTGGTACGCTTGAGCATCGAAGGACGCCAAGTCGAGGCGCCGGCCAACTGCTCCATCCTGCAGGCCTTCCTTTACGCGGGCGAGACGCTTGTCGAGGGCGTCGGCTGCATGGGGCAGGGAGTGTGCGGTTCATGCCGCGTCATGGTGCGGCACAGCGGCGAGCAGGAGGTGAAGACTGCGCTCGGTTGCGAGACGCTGATCGAAGATGGTATGCAGGTCGCCTTCCTTGATTACTTCACCGTATCGGCTCGCCACAGGTATCGCATGGACGAAATTGGCGACAGTTGGCAGGCGCTGCGCACAATCTCTGAAATATTCCCGGAAGCTTCCCATTGTCGACACTGCAGCGGTTGTGATCGCGCCTGTCCCAAGGGCCTCGATGTCCAGCGTGGCGTCAACCTCGCCGTGGCGGGCGAACTGGCTGCATCAAGCGATGTCTTCGACGAGTGTGTCATGTGTAACCTCTGCACGCTGGCCTGCCCCGAGCATATCCGGCCCAACCACCTCGGCCTGTTTGTGCGACGGATGATCGCGGCGCAGTCGCTGCGTCCGGCGAATCTGATGCGCCGGCTGCAGCAGATCGAGAGCGGCGAAATGAAGATCGACTTCGACGCGCAGGGCGCGCGGCCGCCGCGCTGATCGGAAAAACGCAATGCCCGCCAGCATCCATTATGAGGACGCGCGCAAGCGCTACCGGCCCGGTGCGGTGCCAAAGGTCCGCACCGATGACACCTCTGTCGATGAACTCCTCAAGGGCTATCACCCCGACCATGGGCCCAATGCGCACGTCGCGCTGAGCGTCGGGGTGAACCGCGGAGAGCCCTGTCAGCCGGATCTCGCGCGCTATCTCCAGGCCAACGCGCTGATCGACGATATCGACATTGCGGGTGCGCAAGTTACCAGCACCGACGTGCTGATCATCGGCGGCGGCGGTGGCGGATGCGCTGCGGCGCTCATTGCGGCAAAGCAAGGCGCGCAGGTGATCCTCGCCACCAAGTTGCGCCTGGGAGACAGCAACACCGTCATGGCCGAAGGCGGAATCCAGGCGGCCGTCGGAGAGGACGACAGTCCCCAATTGCACTTCGAGGACACCTTACGCGCCGGGCACTTCTGCGGCGAGCCAGAACTCGTTGCGCAGATGGTAATGGACGGCCCCGATGTCATTCGCTGGCTGATCCAGCTTGGCGTGATGTTCGACCTGGAGGAGGGCCGGCCCGTGGGCGGCAACCTTCTGCGCAAGAAGCCCGGTGGCGCCTCGGCGGCGCGCATTCTTTCCTATCGGGACTACACCGGGTTGGAGATGATGCGTGTGCTGCGCGAGGCGGTGGACCTGGATCCCGGCATCGAGGTATGGAACCGCTGCCCCGCGGTCGAGCTACTGTCCGACGAGCGGGGGCGCTGCGCCGGGGTCGTGATCTACAACCTCGAGTGGCGTACCTTTGTGCTGGTGCGCGCGCGCGCCGTGATTCTCGCCACCGGCGGGGCGGGGCGCCTGCACCTGAATTCTTTCCCGACGTCCAACCACTACGGCGCCACCGCCGACGGCCTTGTGCTGGCCTATCGGATCGGGGCACGCCTGCGCGAACTCGACTCGTTCCAGTACCACCCCACTGGCATCGCCTACCCGGCCCACCTGGCGGGCGGACTCATCTCGGAAGCAGCGCGCTCGGCAGGTGCCAAGCTGATCAATGGCGAGGGTGAGCGCTTCGTAGACGAACTCAAGCCCCGGGACGTCGTGGCCTCGGCGATCCTGCGCGAATGCGCGCAGGGGCGTGGAATTGACCGAGACGGCCAGACTGGCGTATTCCTCGACACGCCGACGCTCGAAATGGAGAACCCTGGCATTCTGGCCAAGCGCCTCGTGACGCTGCGCCATCTCGCGCAGCGGTGCGGTCACGATGCGGCACTGGAGCCCTTCCTCGTCTACCCGACCCTCCACTACCAGAACGGTGGCGTTGCGATCGACAAGGATGGCGCCACGAGCGTGCCCGGCTTGTATTGCGTCGGCGAGGTCACGGGAGGCATTCACGGGCGCAACCGGTTGATGGGGAACGCGCTGCTCGACATCCTGAGCATGGGGCGGCGTGCCGGAGCCAAGGCAGCGGAATCGGGGGGGAGTGTCATGGCCAGCCGCGCAGGAATCGGCCATGTGCACGCCTGGCAGCGGGAATTGACGCTGGCAGGGCTACCGTTGCATGTCAAGGCTCCGCAACTCTTCCCCGGCTACGCGCATTTTGACCTGCGGGTCGATGCAGGTTTGCGCCGAGGCAAGTGGGGCGGAGCGGTCGGCGGCGTCCGATGAGCGATCCACGGAGCGCGCTATGGAACAGCTGAATCAGGTTCTCCTGAGGGACGATGTCCGGGTCGGCGCAGACCTGGGCGCCTGGCTTGCACACGGCGGCGGAGAGGGACTAACCAAGGCACTGCGCGATCCGCTTGCCATCCTTGCCGTAATCGAGCAAGCGGGCCTTCGCGGGATGGGAGGCGCCGGCTTTGCGACGCATCGCAAATGGGCACCGGTCGCTGCCGCCGCTGCCGGGGAAAAATACATCATCTGCAACGGCAACGAAGACGAGCCCGGTACGTTCAAGGACCGCTATCTGCTGGAGCACACGCCGCATCAGGTAATCGAGGGTGCGCTCATCGCTGCGGCTGCTACCCGTGCCAACCATGTCGTCCTGTACGTCAATCCGCATCAGCCGTTGTCCCTCAATATGGCTCGCCAGGCGGTGCAGCAGTGGCGGGTGCACGCCCAGTTCGCTGAACTCGAGCGACTGGTCGGCGGCACGATATCGCTTGACGTCATACCAAGTTCTGGCTTGTATATCGGGGGCGAGGAGACGGCGGTGATAGCGAGTGTCGAGGGCGGATTCCCGTTCCCACGACGCAAGCCGCCTTATCCCGCTGAACACGGTGTGCATGGCTCGCCGACCATCGTGAACAACACCGAGACCATGGCGCACGTACCCGGAATTCTGCGCCACGGGGCGCAGTGGTATCGCAGCCTTGGCATTGGGAATGCAGCGGGAACCAAGCTCTATTCACTCTCGGGTGACGTCCTGCGTCCCGGCTTGTATGAACTGCCGATGGGCACGAGTCTGGAGACCCTGGTCTTCGAGCATGGCGGTGGCATGCTCCAGGGCAAGGAATTCAAGGCTGTCTTTACGGGCGGCCCTTCCAACACCTTGCTGACGAAGCGTGATCTCGATGTGGCACTGGACTTTGACTCGGTGCGTCAACGGCGTTCGCGTCTGGGGACCGGTGCCATGATCGTCGTGTCGGAAGGCACCAGTATCGTCCGCAAGGTCGCCGAGTACGTGAGCTTCTTCGCCCAGGGCTCTTGCGGCCAGTGTCCACCTTGCAAGGGCGGAACCTTCCAGTTGATGCGATTGCTCAGCCGGATCGACACGGGCCGCGGCGTGCGCGCCGATCTGGAAGCGTTGGAGAACTTGTGTCGCATCCTGCCCGGCAGCGGTCGCTGCGGTCTCATTGACGGCGCCGTGACGGTGGTAGAGAGTTCCTTACAACAGTTTCGGGGGGAATACGAGGCGCTTCTGATTGCATAGGCGCAAGATGGCCTGGGCCCAAACCGGCCACTGCGGTATCTCACCAGAAGCCAAGCACCTTCCACCAGACGCTGCCGACCACGGCGAAGATCAGCAGTTCCACCACGCACATCACAAAACCGACGCGCCACCAGGTTCCCATCGTGACAAAACCGCTGCCAAAGATGATCGGCGAGGTGCCCGTCGCATAGTGGGTCAGCGTCATCATGATCGCCGAGCCGGCCGCCATCAGCAGCATGAACGGCACCACATACGCTGGCGGTATCAGTTGGACGCCGACCGTCAGGAAGGCGAGCATCATCGCACTGATGTGCGCCGTCGTGCTGGCGAACAAGTAGTGCGAGAAAACGAAGACCGCCACCAGGATCGCGGCCGTGCCGCCCCAGCCGATGCCGCTGGACACGATCGCGTCGCTCATACCATTCGAGAACCACGCGATCACGCCTTGCTTGTTCAGTTGCTCGGCCAGCATGATCAGCGCACCAAACCATATCAGGGTGTCCCAGGCGCTTTTTTCGGACAGCACGTCGTCCCAGTCGATGGTGCCAGTAATGATCAGCACGAACAGGCCGACGAAGGCGACCACCGTGGGGTCCAGCGTGAGCAACGGACCGAACACCATCGCCGGAACGTTGGCCCACAGCAGCAGCAGCAGCGCGAAGGTGAATATCATGACCCTTTCCTTCGGCGACACGGGACCCATTTTCGCCATTTCGGCGTGCGCATATTCCACCGCATTGGGTGTGGCCTTGAGCTGCGGCGGCGACAACACATAGATCACCAGCGGCATCACCAGCATGCATAGCAGGCCGGGCAGCAGCATGCACAGCGCCCAGCTCGTCCAGCTCAGATGCAGATTTTGATTGGTTGCCTTGGCGATGTAGTCCACCACCAGCGGGTTCGGGGCGGTGGCGGTCACGAACATCGCCGAGGAGATCGGGTTGGCGTGATAGTTGACCAACGCCAGGTAGGTGCCGACCTTGCCCTCGGTGCCCTTGGCCGGGTCCGAGTCGAATGCGTTGGCGATCGACTTCATGATCGGATGCACGATGCCGCCACCGCGCGCGGTATTGCTCGGTGTGAAGGGCGCCAGCACCAGTTCACAGGTGGCCAGACCATAGCCGATGCCAATCGTTCGTTTCCCCATCAGGGAGATGAACATCAGGCCGATACGGGTGCCCAAGCCGGTTTTCTTCACGCCGCGGGAGATCAGGATGGCCACCACGATCAACCAGATTAGCGGGCTGTCGAAAGCGGTCAGCGCATCAGCGATCGCCCCCTTGGACGAGGTCGAGGTCACCTGCGACAGCGAGAGGACGACGATGGCCATCATCGCCATAACCCCGATCGGCATGACCTTCAGGATGATCGCAACGATTGTTGTCAGGAAGATGGCAACCAGGCCCCAAGCCTTGGGCTTGAGCCCCTCTGGCACAGGCATCAGCAACAGGGTGATCAGCACGACCGTCGTGATCAGGGCGGGGCCGAGTCGGAACGGGACCACGCTGTTGAAGTAGCGGAACGCCGCTTTCAGTCTTGTAAGCATCCTGCGATCCTTCCTAGAGAAGAGTTGGCCCCGTCACTGGAACACAGCCCAAGAATTGGGCAATTAGAACGCATCGGAAGGCCCGGGTTGCTGCATGGCATGTCTCCGTCCTGCCTGGATAGGTAGCATAAGCCGCGCAGGCAGGCGGATAACCTTTCCGTATGACATGGTTTATATGATCTTTTCGGCAGAAGCGCCAGTGTGGCGCCGGCGCCTCGCTCGCGCCACTGAACTTGCCTCCCGTAAAACGAATACCTTTCTGACTAGACTCGGCCCGCGCATGCGCGCATCGATGCTCAGCGAATCGGCATCTTCGGCTTCTCCGCCGGTGGTTTTACCGCCCTGGCGGCACTTGGCGGCTGGCGGATCTGGGCAAGGTGGGGCCGCACTGCCAGGCGCATCCCGCGGAATGGAGTTGCAAATACCTTCGCGACCATGCCGACATGTCCCCGCCTCCGACGGCACGGCCGGCGGCCGTGCTTGGACTCTCGGCGGTCGTGGCCACCTATGCCTCGACGCGCCTCGCCACAGCTATCGATGCCGTGCTGCTGCGCCGCATCGTTGCCGGCTTCATGATCGGCCTGGCGTTCTATTTCCTGTGGCGCCTGCTGCCCGAGCGCGCAGCCACCGTGCAGCACAGCCGCACGTCGCCGCGCTGGATCCCGGCGCTCGGCGTGGTGGGCGACGCGTTCTCCGGGTTCTTCAGCGTGGGTGGCAGCGCCTGCTCTAGTGGGGCTGTTCGGTTATCGGCCGGCGGCGGCGCAAGGCCTGGCGCTGGTTACGCCCGGCGCGGTGGTGGCGCTGGCGACCTATGCCCACGTCGGCCATGTCGGCTGGGCCAGCGGCATCCCGCTCGCGCTTGGCGGCATGCTGACATCTCATGGGACGTGGCCCGTGCCCACGGGTCCCGGGACTTTCCGCGCGTCTTGCCGATTTGGCGCGACGATATCTTTCCAGTCGTTCGTACTACACTTTGTTCAATCAGGCCGACACAGGCTTGGCATTTTGCTGCGGCGCACCACGTGCAGGAGGCGCAAGCATGAAAACAAGACACGGCATGGTGCGGGGACCCCTCGCCGCGGTGAGCTGTGCCCTTCTGCTCGGCCTCGGGATGACAAGCGCCATCGCGAGCCGGTACTTCGATACCCCTGAGGCGGCGATGATGGCCTTCGGCCAGGCCGTCCAGGATGACAACGAACCGGCCATGAAAGGCTTGCTGGGCGAAAACTTCCGTGACGTCATCCCACCCGTTGGCGCGGAAATCCGAGGCAAGTTCAACAAAGCCTGGGCCGCCTCGCACGCGATCCATAGATCGGACAACCATGCATTCATCGCCGTGGGCGCCGATGGCTGGACCTTGCCTGTCCCGCTTATCAAGTCAGACAAGGGATGGCAGTTCGATACGCAGGCCGGCGCCAGGGAAATGCGTGTGCGCCGCATCGGGCGAAACGAGCTTGCCGTGATACAGACCATGCAGGCGATCTGCGACGCGCAGGATGAATACGCCCAGACCACCCACGACGGCGAAAAGATGCTGGTCTATGCGAGCAAGCTGTCGAGTTCCCCCGGCAAGCACGATGGCCTCTACTGGCCAACCAGCCCGGGTGAACCACCCAGCCCGCTCGGGCCCGCGTTCCGCGACGCCGGCACGCGCAATGCGAGCGATGAGGGCTACCACGGCTACTACTACAAGCTCGTGACCGCGCAAGGGCCCCGGGGACACGGCGGCACGCTGGACTATGTGCTCGACGGCAAGCTGTTTGCCGGCTTCGCTGTCGTGGCGTGGCCAGTGCGCTACGGGGACACCGGGGTGATGACCTTTATGGTCAACCACATGGGCCAGATCTATGAGCGCGACCAAGGGCCCAATAGCGCTGCGAAGGCGGCAGCAATGAAGTCCTTTGATCCGGCCCCCGGCTGGAGGAGGGTGTCACCATGACACCGCGCCGCCTGACCACAGCCTGTGCCGTCCTGCTGGCGCTTGCAGGCTGCCAGAGTGCGGGGCCGCCAATGGAGGGACCGGCCACGTCTCCGCCAGGACCGGCCGGCGCACAGGCCCAGAACCAACCGGCGCCCTACAAGGCCGAAGAGATCGAGGCAATGGTCGCGCCGATCGCGCTGTACCCGGATGCGCTGCTGTCACAGGTGTTGATGGCTTCCACCTATCCGCTGGAAGTTGCCAAAGCCGCGCGTTGGCTCAAGGCTAATCCCGGTCTCAAAGGCGACGCCGCGCTCAAGGCGGTGCAGAAGGAGCCCTGGGACGTCAGCGTGAAGTCGCTGGTGGCCTTTCCGCAGATCCTCGAGCCGATGAACGACAAGCTCGACTGGACGCAGAAGCTGGGAGACGCCTTCCTTGCCCAGCAGAAAGACGTGCTCGATGCCGTGCAACGCCTGCGCACGCGCGCCCGGCAATCCGGTCACCTCGAGTCGAATGCGCAGCAGACCGTGATCGTGGAACAGCCGGCCACCACCGGGGCCACGGCGCAGACGATCGTGCGTATAGAACCGGCGGACCCGCAGTTGATCTATGTGCCGGCGTATGACCCGGCCATCGTGTACGGCGGCTGGGGTTATCCCGAATACCCCTACTACTACTGGCCCCCCTACCCCGGCTACTACCCCGGCGATGCCTTCGTTGGCGGCATCGGATTCGGCGTCGGCCTGATCGCTGCCGCCGCGATCTTCGGCAATTGCGACTGGAACGGAGGCGGCGTGCATGTCGAGCATCACAAGGCCACGAACATCGACCGCAACTTCGACGCCCGCAAGGCCGAAGGTGGCCGCTGGCAGCACGACGCGAGCCATCGCCAGGGCGTTCCCTATCGTGACAACGCCTCGCGCGAGAAGTTTGGGAGAAGCATGGCCGGGGCGGACGGGCGTACCGGTTTCCGCGGACGCGACGCGGCCGGGGGGCGCGACAACGGGTTCCAGGGCGTGGGCAGCAGCGGCAGTGCGGTGCAGCGCGACGTCAATCGCGGGAACACAAGCATTCAGTCCGGCGCCCGCGGTGGCGGCGCTCGCGGTGGCGGATTTGGTGGCGGGCGAGGCGGCGGGGGTCGACGTTAACGAACGGGGGCGAAGCTATGGAAAAGGCAAAACCCAGGCATTGGGGCGTGATTGCTGTCCTCCTGGCGACGGCGGTCGGCCCCTCGCAGGCCGCAGCGCCCGATCCGGATGACTGGCAGTTTGCCATCGCCCCCTACCTTTGGTTTCCCAACGTCAGCGGCGCACTGCGCTTCTCCGGATCATCGTCCACCGGCGGCGGCATCCTCGACGTAGGAACGGGGCCCGACAGCTATCTCCAGAACCTACAGTTCCTTTTCATGCTGCAGGCCGAGGCCAGCAAGGGAAACTGGACTGTCTTCGCGGACGCGATCTACCTCGACTTCAGCCAGCAGCAAACCAATCTCAAGTCTGTCAGCGGCGGGAACGGCGCCAGCGTCTTCGTGCCACGCGACCTGGCGACCGATGCAGGCAGCGGCATGAGCGGGGCGCTGTTCCAGCTTGCCGCGGGCTATAAGGCAATCCGTGCGCCTGGAGGGACTGTCGAGCCGTTCGGCGGGCTCCGGTACCTGAACCTCAGTGCGCATGCGAGCTGGACGCTGTCTGCCACGTTCACGGACCAGGGCGCGACGTTGGCGCGGCAAGGCAGTGTCTCGCGGACGGCTAATATCGTGGACGGGATCATCGGTGTGCGGGGGCGCATCAATCTCGGCAGCAATGGCAGGTGGTACGTGCCGTATTACGCCGACGTTGGCACCGGTACGTCCGAATACACCATGCAAGCCTCCGCCGGTGTGGCGTACGCCGCCAGATGGGGAGACATCCAGTTGTCTTATCGCTACCTGACCTACGAGATGAGTGGCAGCGAGCTGGTACAAAGGCTCACGCTCAAAGGACCTGTGCTGAGCGCCGTGTTTCGCTTCTGAACCGCCCGAACCGCCCTCACGGGCGACTGGACAGAAATACCGGCCGCTGTACGCCTTTCAGTTCGTGTTGACTTGGCAGCTCACGACCGCCCCCGTCATACCGCCTCGATCAGAGATATTGAGGCCGATAGGCCAACGGCAAACTTTGGCCGATGGATTGCCTGCGCCGGTCATTGTCAACGACCGGTTGATTCCACATCCTGCACCTGCCGTTCGTTGGGCGACGCAACGGACGTCTCAAGAAGGGTCGGGAAGAGACGATGGGGTAGTGGCAGGCTGAGGTCCCTTCCGGCCTCGGTCGCTGCATGGCGCGGTTGATGCGGTCCATGCACTCGAGGAACCACGACAGCGTCAGGAACTCGTCGTGCCGTTCAGCGATCGCGCACGCGCGCCTCCAGCAACTGCTTGCGCCGAACCTCGCCTTGACGCTCGAACATCCAGCCGGGGTACTCGGCCGGCAGGCGGCTCGCTTCGTCCAGGGTCGCAAGCTCATCGGCGCTCAGCGTTACGTTTGTGGCCGCCAGGTTGTCGGCGAGCTGTTCGGGCCGCCTGGCACCGACGATAATGCTGGTGACCTGCGGTTGGTGCAGCAGCCAGGCCAGCGCCACTTGGGCCACCGAGACGCTATGTGCCTGCGCGATCAGGCGCATCGCGTCGATGCAGTCGTAGGCCCGATCGCGGTTCACCGGCGGGAAATCGAACGTGGTGCGGCGGCTGCCTTCCTCGCCTCGCTGCTCGCGCCCGTACTTGCCGCTGAGCAAGCCACCGGCCAGCGGGCTCCACACCATCAGGCCGACACCTTCACTCTTCAGCATCGGGATCAGCTCGCGTTCGAGGTCGCGCCCCGCAACGGTGTAGTACGCCTGCAGCGACTCGAAGCGCGACAGGCCCAGCCGTTCCGCGATGCCCAGCGCCTTGGCGATCTGCCAGGCCGCCCAGTTCGACACGCCGACGTAGCGGACATGGCCGTGGCGCACCAACTGGTCGAGCGCGCGCACGGTTTCCTCGATCGACGTAGCCGGGTCGAAGCCGTGGATCTGGTACAGGTCGATGTGGTCGAGTTGCAGCCGCTTCAGGCTGGCCTTGACGCCGTCGAGGATGTGGCCGCGCGACGCGCCGCGGGAATTGGGTCCGGGCCCGGTTTCGTTGAAGACCTTGGTCGCGACGACCACGTTCTCGCGTGGCACCTTCAGGTTCTTCAGCGCCTGGCCGGTGATCTGCTCCGACACACCGCCCGCGTAGACGTCGGCGGTGTCGATGAAGTTGATGCCGGCGTCGATCGCCTGGCCCACAAGGCGTTCGGCGTCGGACTGCTGCAGGTCGCCGATCTGGCTCCCGATGACGCCGCTGCCACCGAAGGTCATGGTGCCCAGGCAGAGTTCGGAGACAAACAGGCCGGTGCGGCCGAGTGTGCGTTGCTTCATGTCAATTTCCTTCGAGAGTTGTCAGGACGATGACGTGAACTCTAGGCATAGGAGCACTGAATGACTATACTGCTGAATCGACATGAGGTCATAAGGCCTGCTAATCAATGGCACGATACGACGACTTGGCGGCGTTCGCAGCCGTCGTGCGCGTTGGCAGCTTCACGCGCGCTGCTGCGCAGTTAGGCGTGACGCAGTCCGCACTGAGTCAGACCGTTCGCGCGCTGGAGCGCAGGCTTGATCTGAAGTTGCTCAACCGAACCACGCGCAGCGTGTCGCCCACCGAGGCGGGGGAGCGGCTCTACTTGACTGTCGGCCCGCGCTTCGCGGACATCGAAGCCGAGCTGGCGGTGCTGGGCGAGCTGCGCGGGAAGCCGGCCGGCACCGTCCGCATCACCGCGACCGAGCATGCGGTACGCACGCTGCTCTGGCCCAGGCTGCAGCCGTGGCTGCCACAGTACCCCGACATCAAGGTCGAGATCAGCAGCGACAACCGCTTCATCGACATCGTGGCGGAGCGCTTCGACATCGGTGTGCGTCTGGGCGGCGATGTGGCCAAAGACATGATCGCGATGCGCATTGCGCCGGACATGCGCATGGTTGTGGTCGGAAGCCCCGACTACTTCGTGCGCCATCCTCGACCCCGTACTCCGCAGGATCTCACCGAGCACGATTGCCTCTGCCTGCGCCTGCCTTCCCACGGCGGGCTGCTGCCGTGGGAGTTCAAGCGGCGCGGCAAGAGCATCCATGCGCAAGTCACGGGGCGGCTGGTGTTCAATTCGAGAGACATGGTCGTCGCTGCGGCGTTGGCCGGGCACGGGTTGGCGTGGGTTCCCGACGATGCCGTCGGCGAGCACATCGCCGCAGGGCACCTGGTCTCGGTTCTGGATGATTGGTCGCAGACCTTCCCCGGATACCACCTGTACTACGCCAGCCGCAATTCGTCTCCTGCAGTGGCCCTCATTGTCGAAGCCTTGCGTCAAGTGCAGGGGCAGTGACTCAACCGTCTGCTTCGCTCAACCGCGAAGCACTCCAAGGGTCGGCAGCGCGGGCTGAATGCGCTGCATGGCACCGCTTCAGTTCGGGAACGAAAATCCGGATTTGCGGGTTGGACGGCCGCTGTTCGGCCAATTCGGTCATTGGCCTACCATGGGTCGATTGCCTGAAACTGTTAAGGATTGTTTGATGTCTGCCCTCGTCTGCAGGACTGTGAGAGGGAGCGGCGCGTGTGGGCAGGCGTCGAACAATCCTCGAGGGAGGAAACCGCGGGGTGCTGCGATGCGGCGTGCTGGGCTATGGCGATTGAAGCGTTTGCTCGATCAGCAGAGCCAGTGGATGTCCAATCGTTCACGGTCAGCACCTGCTGGCAATCCGTGTCAGGACGGTCTCAAGGGGCCCGACTGGGTTCTTCTGCCCTTGCGGTCTCTGCGATGACTGAGCACGCGTGAAAGCGCAGGTGCATGCCGAACACACCGGTCGCAAGATCGCGGAGGCTGCCGTCGACCAGCGGTTACAACCGGCCGCGCTGCTCCGGAGCGGGTTTCCTGCCCTTGATTGCGCTGTAGGCAAAGTATTTTTCCTTCGCGCCCGCAGCCCAGTAAGCCACCAGGAACTGTGGATTGTCCGGTGCGTAAATCATCTCCAAGCTGCCATTCACGGCCATCCACTCGGCGTAGCCATTGCCGGAACCAGGAAGCTGTTTGCGAGCAGAGACGAATTTGCCGTCGAGTTCGCTCTCGACGTCCCGCAGCGTTTTCGCGCCCGCTCCCTTGTTGAAGGTCAGGGAGACTAGAGCTACTTTGTCCTTGGCGTCGCAATTGATCGTTACGCGCGCGAGCCCAGGGATGTGGTAACGCCCCACATCCTGGGTCGTGAACGTTGGGCCGCCTGCCCAACCTGAGGTCCCCTTAACGTCGTTCTCCCCCGCCGACAACTTGGAGCAGGTGGCTCTGCCGAGCTCCAGTCCAAGGGGCGCGGCCACATGAGCGGCGCACTGAGCGGCGGCTGACAACACTACCAACGCAGCACCCAAAATGGCTTTTTTCATGGCAGATCAATACCCGCAGGATCCAAATCAACGCCGATTGGGCAATATCACGATGCGCAGCACGTTACGAGACCAGGCCTTACCTCAGACGCCATGCCCTGTCCCGGAGGCGTTATATGTAACTTTATCAGCACAATTACCGACGCCTCTTTGATCCGGGGAGCATCGTAGGAATCATAGTCACCCTGCGCCGCCTGTGAGGACTATTCTGATGGATAGCACATCGCATTCCCCAGCCATCCACGTCGGACGACAGGGTTAGAACAGGAATCGCGATGCGCTCGCAGATACGCCACCCTTTGCCAAGCAGATGACGGCCAGACAGATCGCTGCCGTGGCCAGCCTCAAGACTCGGCAATTCGGCAAACCTGCTCCTGCCGCCAACGAAGGGCGGGGCGCCGCCGTGCGCAAGCTTCTACCGGAGACGACGATGAACAAAAAGCGAAAGACGGCCCGCCAGATTCTGTCCGAGAAGCCTCGCGACGTGATCTCGATCGGACCCAATGACTCGGTGCTAACGGCGCTGCGGCTCATGGCTGAGAAAGACATCAGCACCGTGTTGGTGCTGCAAGACGACAACCTTGCAGGCATCCTGTCCCAGCGCGACTATGCCCGCAAAGTCGAGCTGGCCGGCCGCAACGCCAGCGACACCAAGGTTTGCGAAATCATGACCACGCAGATTGTCTATGTCACGCCCGAGCACACCTGCGAACAGTGCCTGGCGCTGATGCACGCCAGGCGGATCCGGCATCTGCCAGTCATCGAGTCCCAGCGGGTTATCGGCGTGCTGTCCAACAACGACGTCCTGGAGGAACTGATCCTGGAGGACGAGCATTTGATCAAGGGTTTCGAGCATGACATGCTCAACCTGACGATTGATACTGGCGGCTGCTACTAGGGCAACTGCCCCCCGCGCCTGCCACAATGTTGATGCCCTGCAGGGGCGTCGCGCCGGACCCGCCATCGAAATGGAGAACAACGTGCTGAGCTTCCTGATCGTCCTGGCCGCCCTCTTCTTTCTGATGTTTGTCGCCTACCGCGGCTTCAGCGTGATCCTGTTCGCGCCGGTCGCCGCGCTCGGTGCGGTGCTCCTGACCGACCCGACACTAGTGCCGCCGATGTTCACAAGCGTGTTCATGGACAAGATGGTCGGCTTCGTCAAGCTCTACTTTCCGGTCTTCTTGCTGGGTGCGGTGTTCGGCAAGGTGATCGAGCTGTCCGGTTTCTCCAAGTCCATCGTATCTTCGGTGATCGCCTTGGTGGGGCGTGAGCGGACCATGCTGTCTATCGTGGTGGTGTGCGCGGTGCTGACCTACGGCGGCGTATCGCTGTTCGTAGTGGTTTTCGCGGTCTACCCATTCGCCGCCGAAATGTTTCGCCAAGGCGGTATCCCCAAGCGGCTGATCCCCGGGACGATCGCGCTGGGCGCCTTCACCTTTACCATGGACTCGCTGCCGGGGACGCCGCAGATCCAGAACATCATCCCGACCACCTTCTTTAATACCAACACCTGGGCTGCGCCTTGGCTGGGCGTAGTCGGCACCATCTTCATCCTGGTGGTAGGGCTGGGCTACCTCAATTGGCGCCGGCGCCAGGCCGCGGTCAGCGGCGAAGGTTATGGCGAGGGCCATAGCAACGAACCCGAAGCGTTCGAGCATGGCAAGCTGGCTAATCCCTGGATCGCCATTCTCCCGCTTGTCCTGGTCGGTGTACTGAACAAGGGATTCACCGAGCTAATCCCTCGTTTCTATGGCAAGACCCACGAGTTCACGCTCGCTGGCGCCGCCAAGCCGGTCACCACCGAGGTGTCCAAGGTGGCCGCCATCTGGGCGGTCGAAGGGGCGCTGCTGGTGGGTATCCTGACGGTGCTGGTGTTCGCCTTCAAGCCGGTGAGCCAGAAGTTCGCCGAGGGTTCCAAGGCGGCGGTGGGTGGCTCGCTGCTGGCCTCGATGAACACCGCATCGGAATATGGCTTCGGCGCGGTGATCGCGGGTCTGCCCGGTTTCCTGGTAGTTGCCGACGCGCTCAAGGCAATTCCGAACCCGCTGATCAACGAAGCGATTACGGTTACCACGCTGGCCGGCATCACAGGCTCGGCCTCCGGCGGCATGAGCATCGCGCTCGCCGCCATGGCCGACCAGTTCATCGCCGCAGCGCATGCCGCCAACATCCCCCTCGAAGTCTTCCACCGCATCGCCTCGATGGCCAGCGGCGGCATGGACACATTGCCGCACAACGGCGCCGTGATCACGCTGCTTGCGGTGTCGGGACTGACGCACCGCCAGTCCTACGGCGACATATTCGCGGTCACCTGCATCAAGACGCTGGCGGTGTTCTTCGTGATTGCCTTCTACTACCTGACTGGTCTCTATTGAAACGGCTGCAAGAACTGATATTCCCGCCAAGGACAAGGTGAGAAAATGAGCACGCAAGCAAGCGCGAATGGTCCATTGCCAGCCATCCACTCGCGCGAGAACGGAAAACTAGTCTCCGCGCGCGAAGCCGTACGCCTGATCCGCGACGGCGATACGGTGGCGACCGGCGGCTTCGTCGGCATCGGCTTCGCAGAAGAAATCGCCATCGCCATCCAGGAACTCTGCCTGGCGCAGGATGACGAGGCGCCAGTCAGCCTCACAAAGCCCGGCAACCTGACGTTGGTCTACGCCGCCGGGCAGGGAGACGGCAAGGAACGGGGCTTGAACCATCTCGCGCTGCCTGGACTGGTGAAGCGCGTGATCGGCGGACACTGGGGCCTGGTGCCGAAGCTCCAGCAGCTCGCGATCGGCAACCAGATCGAAGCCTACAACCTGCCACAGGGTGTGATCACCCATTTGTTCCGCGATATCGCGGCCGGAAAGCCCGGCCATCTCTCGCGGGTCGGACTGGGGACCTTTGTCGATCCGCGCTTTGGCGGTGGCAAGTTGAACGAACGCACCACCGAGGATCTGGTCGAGCTGATGCGTATCGGCGATCAAGAGTATCTCTTCTACAAGGCCTTCCCGATCAACGTCGCGATTGTGCGCGGCACCACCGCCGATCCGGACGGCAACATCACCATGGAGCGCGAGGCCCTGACGCTGGAAGCCCTCGCGATCGCCATGGCCGCGCACAACTGCGGCGGCCTGGTGATCGTACAGGTGGAGCGCGTCGCCGAAAGAGGCTCGCTCAAGCCGCGCGAGGTAAAGATCCCCGGCGTGCTGGTGGACTGCGTGGTCCTGGCGCAACCCGAAAACCATCAGCAGACATTCGCCACGCCGTACAGCCCGGCGTTCTCAGGCGAAATCCGGGTACCAGCGAGCAGCGTGGCGCCGATGCCGATGAGCGAGCGCAAGGTGATCGCCAGGCGCGCGGCGATGGAACTCAAGCCCAATAGCGTGGTGAATCTCGGCAT
Organism: Burkholderiaceae bacterium 16; assembly: GCA_000955785.1. Taxonomy (GTDB): domain Bacteria; phylum Pseudomonadota; class Gammaproteobacteria; order Burkholderiales; family Burkholderiaceae; genus Cupriavidus. The sequence goes on along the minus strand of JYOD01000105.1, from coordinate 5,251 downwards.
CGGCATGCCCGAGGGTGTCGCTGGCGTCGCCAACGAGGAAAGGATCCTCGACCTCGTGACGCTCACCACGGAGCCCGGCGTCATCGGCGGTATCCCCGCCGGAGGGTTGAACTTCGGGGCGGCGACCAATCCGCACGCGATCATCGACCAGCCCTACCAGTTCGACTTCTACGACGGCGGCGGACTCGACATCGCCTTCCTTGGCCTGGCGCAGGCCGATCGCATGGGCAACCTGAACGTATCCAAGTTCGGGCCGCGCCTGGCCGGCGCCGGCGGCTTTATCAACATCAGTCAAAATGCAAAGAAGGTCGTGTTTGTTGGCACCTTCATGGCAGGCGGCAGCGAGATCCTGGTCATCGACGGCAAGCTCCAGATCCACCGCGATGGCAAGGCAAAGAAGTTCGTCCAGGAAGTCGAGCATCGCACGTTTTCCGGACAATACGCGGCCGCGGCCCTCAAGCCGGTCCTCTATATCACCGAGCGTTGCGTGTTCGAGCTGAGCGCGCAAGGCATGGAACTCATCGAGATTGCACCCGGCGTCGATCTGGAACGCGACATTCTCGCCAAAATGGACTTCGCACCGATCGTGCGCTCACCGGTGCCGATGGACGAACGGCTCTTCCGCCCCGAGCCAATGGGACTGCGCGCGGACGTCTTGCGCCTGCCGCTGGAAGCACGGCTCAACTACGATGGTGCGAAGAACATCCTGTTCCTGAACTTCGAGCAACTTGAGGTGAAGCGCCCGGAAGACATAGCAGCGATCCGCACGCAGGTTTGCCGCATCTGCGAGCCGCTAGGCCACAAGGTTTACACCGTGGTCAACTACGAAGGATTCGTACTCGACCGCAGTGTGGAAGACGCCTATGTCGAAATGATCGAGGAAATGGTGCAACGCTACTATATTGGTGTGACCCGCTTCACCACCAGCGCCTTTATGCGCGCCAAGCTCGGTGACACCCTCGGCCGACGCGGGCTCGCGCCCTATGTCTATGAGACCGAAGCCGAAGCGAAGGCGTATTTGCACGATCAGTCGACAACCCGCTAACGAAAACTTGCCTGTCCTGCAAGTTCCCGGGGTCAGTACCACGCCGGGCACGAAGCCGCGCCTTCGTCCTCGCCGGAATTCGCATACCATGCCGGATTGTGCCGAAGGCCCGCTGCCGGCGGCCGGTATCGATGACATCGGAGGAGAGGCGAGATGGACTATGTGAGGTTTGGCTCGACGGGACTGAAGGTATCGCGGCTGTGCCTGGGTTGCATGACCTATGGCGTGCCGGAGCGCGGCAACCACCCCTGGACGCTTGGCGAGGAAGCCAGCCGCCCGTTGATCCGGCGGGCGCTGGAAGCCGGTATCAACTTCTTCGATACGGCCAACGTGTATTCCGACGGCACCTCGGAGGAAATCGTCGGCCGTGCGCTGAAGGACTTCTCCAGCCGCGACGACGTGGTGATCGCCACCAAGGTGCATGGCCGCATGCGTCCCGGCCCGAACGGGGCGGGCCTGTCGCGCCGCGCCATCCTGGCGGAGATCGACAACAGCCTGCGCCGGCTGGGCACCGACTATGTCGACCTGTACCAGATCCACCGCTGGGACCCGCATACGCCCATCGAGGAAACCCTCGAAGCGCTGCATGACATAGTCAAGGCCGGCAAGGCGCGGTATATCGGCGCTTCGTCAATGTATGCCTGGCAGTTCTCCAAGGCGATCTACACCTCGCGCCTGCATGGCTGGACGCAGTTCGTCAGCATGCAGGACCACGTCAACCTGCTGAACCGCGAGGAAGAACGCGAAATGCTGCCACTGTGCGCCGCCGAGGGCATCGCGGTGATGCCGTGGAGCCCGCTGGCGCGCGGCCGCCTGACGCGGCCGTGGCAGGCCGGCAGCGCCCGCGAGGAGAGCGACGCGTTCGGCAGGTCGCTCTATCGCCATACCGAGGAGGCGGACCGCAAGGTAGTGGAGCAGGTGCACGCCATTGCGCAGGCGCGCGGCGTACCGCCGGCGCAGGTAGCAATGGCGTGGCTGGCGCAGAAGCCGGGGATCACGTCGCCGATCCTGGGCGCGTCGAAGCCGAACCATATCGAGGATGCCGTCGGAGCGCTGTCGCTCGGGCTGACCGGCGCCGAGGTCGCCGCGCTGGAAGCCCCCTACGTGCCCCACGCGCCGGTGGGCTTCTGAGCCGGCCGTCATCGTGGCCGGCCCCGGTGGCTACGGGGGGCCGGTCACTCTCCGGACGGCTGCATGGCAGCCGCGCCGGTATCCCGCGTGATCAGCCGCAGACCACTGGCAATGCTGGCCACGCCGGCGAAGCCAGCGCCGATCCCGAGCGCCAGCGTGGGCCCGTGGCGTCCCGCGATGCCGAAGCTCAGCGCTACCAGCGCCGCGCCGGTGGCCTGGCCGAGCAGGCGCGCGGTCGCGATCACGCCGCTGGCGCCGCCGCTGCGCGAGCGCGGCGCGCTAGACATCAGTGCCTTGAGATTCGGCGACTGGAAGAAGCCAAAGCCCGCGCCGCAGATGGCCATGCGGATGCCGATATCCAGCGCGCTGGGATGCGCCGGCAGCAAGGCCAGCGACGCCATGCCCATGCACATGACGGCCAGCCCGACGCCGCCGAGCAAACCCGGCGGATAGCGGTCCGACAGCCGGCCCGCCAGCGGCGCCATCAGCGCGACGACCGCTGACCACGGCGTCATCAGGAATCCGGTCTCGATCGGGCTGCGCCCGAGCACGCTCTCGAAATAGAACGGCAGCGACACAAAGGCCAGCCCCTGCGCTGCGAACGAGAAGATCGCGGTCATGGTCGACAGCGCAAACATGGGGCGCTTGAGCAGGTCGATCGGCAGCATCGGCGCGGGATGGCCGCGCTCGCGGCGCAGCAGCAGCACGAACGCCACGAGGAACAGTGCCACCGCCGCCAGCGACTGATGCAGCGGCGCGCGCTGCGCGCCCTCCCCCAGTGCAAAGATCAGCGAGGCGAACATCACCACGTTCAGCCCCGCCGCGACACGGTCGAAACGATGCGCGCCGCGCACCGTCTGCGGCAGCGCGGGCCATGCGATATAGAGCGCCAGCAGGCCGATGGGCAGGTTCACGGCGAACAGCCACGGCCAGGGTCCGAGCGAAAGGATGATCGACGCCACCGTGGGCCCGACCGCGAACGACACGCCAACCACCAGCGCATTCAGCCCGACCCCTCGCCCCAGCCGGTGCGGCGGAAAGATCGCGCTGATCAGTGCGGCGTTCACGCTCATGATGGCGCTCGCGCCGACGCCCTGCAGCAGCCGGGCGGCGGCCAGCGTCGGCAGCGACCAGGACAGCGCACAGACCACTGAAGCGGCGATAAAGAGCAGCAGTCCACCCAGGTACACGCGCCGGTGCCCGACAATGCCGCCGAGCGCGGCGAAGGGCAGCAGCGTGGCCACCATGGCAAGCTGGTAGGCATTGATGACCCACACGGATGCCGCGGGCGTCGCGTGCAGGTCGGCCGCGATGGCCGGAAGTGCTGTGTTGGCGATCGCCGTATCGAGCGTGGCGAGGGAGACTGCCACCAGGATGGCAGCCATGCCGCGGCGTTCAAGCGGCGTCATGGCTGCATCCGCGGCACGGGCTGGGGGATTGGAATCCGTAATGTTCGACACTGTCTTCACCGGTTACCGCCGCGGCCGGACCGCGCCGATGCGCCACCGCCCTGCCGCTACAAGCTACTCGCTATTGTTTGATACATGGAGCATCGTTAATGCGCGCGAAATGGGGAAAAACGGCGAAAAAACGGCGCAAACCATGGCAAGCCAACACAATACGGGAAAACGCGAACATCTGCTGGCGGCGCGCCCGCCGCCAGCTTTCAAGTGCCGGCCAAGCCTATGCCGCGGACCACACCGCCAGTTCGTAGCCGTCCGGGTCCCGGAAGTGGAAACGCCGGCCGCCCGGGAACGAGAACACCGGCCTGACCACGGTGGCGCCGGCAGCTTCCACGCGGCGCTGGGTCTCGGCCAGGTCGTCGGCAAAGAGGATCACAAGCGGTCCGCCGGGACGGACCTCTTCGCCGGTGGTGAAGCCGCCGGTCAGCCGGCCATCGCTGAATTCGCAATAGGTAGGGCCGTAGTCGGTGAAGGTCCAGCCAAAGACTCCGCCGTAGAACGCCTTGGAGCGGGCGATGTCGCTGACGTTGAATTCAATATTATCGATCTGACGGTCCTGGCCTCTGGTTCCCATGGCGACTCCTTGATGTCGGATGTTGGATTGATGGGCGCCATGATCGCCCAGGCACAGCCAAAAAGCTTGAATAAAACGGCCACTCAAACCCGCAGCTGGCGCAACAGGGCCGTCGCGGTCATGCCGCATAGCGACTGGATCTCCCGGCTCAGGTGGGCTTGATCGGCGTAGCCCGCGTCCGCGGCGAGCGCGGCCAGGCCGCCATCCGCCGATGCCCGCGCCAGCGACAGCGCGCGCTGGAACCGCAGGATCCGCTCAAGGGTCTTTGCGCCATAGCCGAAATGATCGATGCTGCGGCGCCTGAGCGTACGTTCGCTGAGGCCTAGCCGGCGCAACAGCAGCGGAATGGTCTCGCCCGCCGTGCCGGCATTGGCCTGTACAAGGGAAAAGATGGCTGCCGCCTCGCGGCTCGGGGTGGCGATGCGCGGCGCCAGATTCGCCAGCTGGCTCTGGAATACCTCAGCACGTTGCGTGCCGGCCTCGGCCATCCGCCCGGCAAATTCAAGCGCGCGCCGGCCCCACAGGTCGGCAAGGTCGACCTCGCAACCGACAATGTCCGACAGGGCCAGGCCCAGCCAGTGCGGCGCGGCGCCAGGCTGGAAGCGCGCGCCCAGCACCGTCGCGCCCGGCGCCAGGTCTGGCCTGGCCGCCGTGATGTCCGGCCCGACAACAAGCAGCCGGCCGTCGCGCCAGAGCAGATCCACGCAGCCGTCCGGCACCACGGCGACCGCCCCGGCGTGCCCGGCCGGCAAGGCGCTGGCCCATACACACTGGAAATGCGCCTGCAGTTCGGGCCGGGGCGTGGTTTCGCAATATCGGCCAACGGTGCCGGCCAGCGCGGGAGCCTCACGCGAATCGCTTGCTTGCATTACTCTCTGTCCGGGAGAACTTACCGATTGCAGGCAATGCCCGCCAGTAGTCGAATAGTGGAATAGTGATGGAATAGTGGATTAGCGGTATGGTCCCATTCGTCCCATTCTGCAAAGGAGAGACTTTTGACGTCCTCCCCTGCCTAATAAAGGCAGGGGATTCCCACAC
>JYOD01000104.1:52514-150312 GCA_000955785.1 Burkholderiaceae bacterium 16 | reverse complement strand
CTGGGTATGGCCTTTGGTTTGCAGGGCATTACATGCTCCTTGTCGACATGTTATGCCCTGCACACAAAATCCCGTACAGGCCCCAAAGTCAAAGGCTTAAAGTCAAAGCAAAGGCGGTTTCACCCCCCTGCGGGGGGCGAAACCGCCTTTGACTTTAGGCCTTTGAAGTTGAAGTTGAAGTTGAAGATATGCACGAGCACTCACCCCCACCCCGATTCCCCCATCAAATCCATCCACTACCGCTCCAACACATAACCCCCAGGCGCCTCCGCAAGCGCACCAGGCACCGCATCCCGCGCACCAACCCGCCCGGTCGAACGCGCCGCCAGCCACGCTTGCCAGCATGGCCACCACGACCCTTCATGCCGCTCAGCCCTGGCAAGAAATCGTTCCGGACTGCCATATGGCGCATTGGCGTCACGGGTTTCCACCCGATATCGCCGGCCAGCGTGCGAAGGTTCGGAGACAATGCCGGCATTGTGCCCCCCCGATGTAAGCAGGAAGGTCAGCGGGGCAGGGGTGAGCAGATGCAGCTTGTAGACCGAGCGCCACGGCGACACGTGGTCATGTTCGGTGCCCACCGCAAACACCGGAAACCGCAGGTCGGACAAGGCCACGGGCCGCCCGTCCACGCAGTAGCGCCCGGTGGCGAGTTCATTGGAGAGGAACAGCTTGTGCAGGCATTCCGAATGCATGCGGTACGGCAATCGGGTGCGATCGCGGTTCCACGACACCAGGTCGTTCGGGCGCAGCCGCTTGCCGAGCAGGTACTCGCTCATCATGCGGGACCAGACCAGGTCGCGTGAGTGCAGCATCTGGAAGGCGGCGGCCATCTGCGGGCCATCCAGGTAGCCCTGCTGGTGCATCATCGCGTCCAGCGTGGACAAGGCGCTGCTGTCGATGAACAGGCCGAGTTCTCCCGGCTCGGTGAAGTCCGTCTCGCTGGCGAACAAGGTCAGGGTTTGCAGCGGCGCGCCATCGTCGTCGCGGCTCAGCGCCGCGGCGCAGATGGCCAGCAGGGTGCCGCCCAGGCAATAGCCGGCGGCGTGGATGCGCGCGTCGGGGCAGCGTTCGCCGACCACGCGCAAGGCGGCCCGTATGCCAAGTTGCAGGTAATCGTCGAGGCCCATGCCGGCCGCTTCGGCATCCGGGTTCTTCCACGAGATCATGAATACCGTGTGGCCTTGCCCGACCAGGTAGCGCACCATCGAATCCCGCGGCTGGAGATCCAGGATGTAGTACTTCATGATCCAGGACGGTACGATCAGCACCGGCTCCCGCCATACCTTGGCACCGGCCGGCGAGTACTGGATCAGTTCCATCAGCGCATTGCGGTACACCACCTTGCCGGGTGTGACCGCGACGTCCCGCCCGACCTTGAAGGTCGGTGGGCGGCGCAGGCTGGGATCGCGCGACAGGTCGGCCACCACGTCCTGCATATCGTGCAGCCAGTGCCGGGCGCCGTGCAGGAGGTTGGTGCCGCCGCTGGCGGCCGTGGCCTGCAGCACCACGGGGTTGAGCCACCAGGCATTGCCGGGTGAGCAGATATCGATCATCTGCCGCGCGCAGAACGACACGATCCGCTCATGGTGGGGGGACACGCCACGCAGCCCGTGCGTCAGCGAATCCCATAGCGCCTCGTTGTTGTGAAAGACGTCGCGCCAGAAATGGAAGGGCCACTGCGACCAGGCTGGGTCGGCGAAGCGCAGGTCGGAAGGCGGCGCCGGCACGCCGGGCGTTGGCTGCGCGCTCGCCGGCCCCGGCCACATGCCGGCGGCAGCGGCAATCGTCCCGCTCATCCACTGTCCCACGGCGGTGTCGACCTTGCCGGGGGAGATCGCCAGGTGCAATGCCCAGTCCAGTCCGGCCAGCCAGAACGAGGCCAGCGACATGCCTTGCGTGGCGCTGGCCAGGGTGGAGCGTACCTGCTCGTCGAGCTGGTGCCGTTCGGCTTCCATGGGGCCGCGGCCGCATTCCACTTCGGGCGCTGCGGCGAGTTCACTGGTCGGCGAGGGTGCGTTCATTGCATGTGCTGTCCGCCATTGATGGCGATATTGGCGCCGGTGACAAACGCTGCGTCATCGGAGCACAGGTAGGTAATCAGCGCGGCGACTTCTTCCGGCCGCCCGAGCCTGCCAACCGGGATCTGCGGCAGGATCCTGGCCTGGAGGATGTCGGCGGGCATGTCGGTGACCATATGCGTGGCCAGGTAGCCGGGCGAGACTGTGTTGACGGTCACGCCGCCGGCTGCCACTTCCAGCGCCAGCGCCTTGGTGAACCCGTGTATCCCGGCCTTGGCGGCGCAATAGTTGGTCTGGCCGAAGGCGCCCTTGGAGCCATTCACCGAGGCGATGTTGATGATGCGGCCCCAGCCGCGGCTGACCATGCCGTCGCACAAGGGCTTGGTCATGTTGAAGATGGAGTCCAGGTCCGTCCTGAGCACGATGTCCCAGTCGGCTTTGGTCATGCGCCTGAAGGTCATGTCGCGGGTGATGCCCGCGTTGTTGACCAGAATATCGACCTGGCCCATTTCGGCAAGGACCTGCGCGGCGCAGTACTGGCACGCTTCGAAATCGGCCACGTCGGTGGCAAAGGCGCTGAATTCGCGTCCCCCTGCCCGCTGGCGCGTTAGCCAGGCTTCGACATGGTCATTGCCCATCGAATGGGTGACGGCCACGCGATGGCCGGCGTCGTGCAGGCGCATCGCGATGGCTTCACCCAGTCCGCCCAGGCCGCCAGTCACCAGTGCGATCCGGCCTGAAGTCGGATTGGCGGGCATGCCGGTGGGGCGGTCAGCTGGCATGGATGGCCTTCTTGCGCGTCGCGGCCAGGGCGCCGTCTGCCGGCTTGGCGCCTGTGCCGTTCAACGCGGGTTTCAACGCCGCGGCCTGGCTGAATTTCTCGAACAAAGCCTGCACCGGCGCCATCATCGAGGCGGTATTCCCCGCCTGCTGCAAGCCCGTCGCCTGGCAGCGCTGCCAGGATTCGCCGGCTTCGCGCATCTGTTCCACCATGGCGGTCTGGTTGTGGATGGCGAGACTCATCCACGCCTGCATCAGCTGCGCGCAGTGTTCGGCTTCATTACGCAGGATGGTGACGGGCAGCGTGGCGAAGGCGGCGAAGTTGCTGGCATTGGCAAGCTGCTCGCCGACTTCGCGCGTGGTCTCGATGTCCCGGCGGATGGCGTCGAGCTGGATCTCAAGGAAACGCTCGCGGCTCTCCTGCATCAATGTCAGCGCGCGCAGGCCCGCTTCGCAATTGGCGCCGAAGAACGCGAAGGGGGCATCGGTCTGGTCTGTCATGTGAATCTCCGTATTGGGATGGGGGCCATGTCAGTTGGGCTTTCCGCACGCGGACGGACAGGTCCTGACGCCGAGCATGCTGTAGAGCGGGCAGACGCGAACGAGGCCAGTCAGGATGGGAATCACGCCGATCCATCCCCACACGCCGATCGTGCCGGTGACGGCAAGGCCGATCAAGGCCAGGCCGACGACAATCCTGAGGGTCCGGTCAACGGTTCCGATATTGGCTTGCACGGTGAACTCCTTTCGATAGCCCGGCAGGGTAGATGTGATTCGCCGAGGCGGCTGCGCCATCCGGCGAGTGCACGATTCCAATATAGCCAGATGGTTGGCGCCGGCTTTGATCTGCGGCAACCGCCGCGCGCAATTGACGCAAGGAGCGCACACCGCGATGCTGCCGGTCTCATCACAGGCCGGGCCGCGGACACCGCGACTCGCAATAGACCCAGTCATCTTCCATTTCATTGATGCGCAGGCGGAAGGTGTAGCTGACCGCGTTCCGTCCGGCCGTGAACCGGCGCGCCTGGCTGTCGGCCTGGTATTGGGCGCGCAAGGTATAGGCACCCGCCGGTACCTGCATATAGAGCAGGGGGCCGCTGGAAACGACCCGCAGACGCCGCTTGCCGTCGCTATCCACGAGCGATACCGTGACGTCGGACAAGGCCTCGCCGTCCTTCGCGCTGTAGAAGCCAAGCCGCACATTGAAGCGGCCGGCCACCGCGCGCATGGCCTTTGCCTCGTCCTCGCCGACACCGCCGGACACATAGGCGATCCCATTGACCTGCAGTACCTGGGGCAAGGCTTCAGGATTCGGCTGCGCCGCATGCACGGGCAGTGCGGCACCGATGAGCCCAGCCAGCGCCGCTGCCGCGAGCGAGCCGGGGATAAGTTTGCCAGCCATGGTGGAGTCGGTCCGTGTCTGAGTCTGCCCGCCAATGTCAACCCCGCGCCGGTGTCTCCAGTATTGCCGGTGGCGCGGCTTGCCGCTTGATCCAGCGCAATGCCGCGCAAGGCTGGGCGCGCCGGCGGGCAGTCCGTCAGGCGTCGCCCAGCGCGTGATACAACTCGTCCTCCTGCGCGAAATGCAGGCGCAGGATCGCATTCAGCTCATACAACAGGCGCCGGACTTCCTGCGCGCTTTCCAGGTCGATCCCGTCCGCGGGCTGGTCGGCGGCGATGCGTTCCAGCAGGCCCACCAGGCGGAAGATCTCGCGGTGTCCGCCGCTCAGCGCGGCCAGCGGGTCCCTGCCGCCAAGGCGTTGCGCCAGTTCCGGATAAAGGTCGGCGTCGTCGTGCCGCTCATGCGCGAGCAATCGCTGGCGCAGTGCCTGGTTGAGTTGCGCGAGTTCCAGGGCGGCGACGCCACCGGGGAGGCTGGCAACGCGATCCGCCATCGATCTCACCTGGTCGAGCACCTGCCCCAGTTGGGTGTGCTCGGTCTTCAGTTTCGCGGCTTCGGCCCGGGAGAGCTGCGCTGGCCGCCAGTCCGGTCCCGCCTTGCGTGCCCGCAGTGCGTTCAGAATCACGGCGACGTCGATCACCTCCTGCAGCAGCGCCCCCGCAAGCGGCGGCAGGTAGCCGAAGGCGGCTGCGATCATGGCCGCCAGGGAGAGCGCCATGCCTGCCACCACGCTCTGCACGGCGATACGGCGCGCGCGCCTGGCGATCTGGATGGCTTCAGCCAGGCGGTCCAGGCGGTCGACCAGCAGGACGATGTCAGCGGCCGCCGCCGAGGCGGCGGCGCCCGCGGCACCCATCGCCACGCCGACGTCGGCGGCAGCCAGCGCGGGGGCGTCGTTGACGCCGTCGCCGACCATGATGACCGTGTCGTGGCGCTGCGCCTCGCGGATCGCCTCGAGCTTTTGTGCCGGCGTTTGCTGGGCGCGCACTTCCGTCACGCCCAGCATCGCGCCGGTCATCTGCGCAACGTCGTCGCGATCGCCGGTCAGCATCACCATGCGCCGGATGCCGGCCTGCCTGAGCAGCCTGAGCGCGCGGGGCGTGTCGAGCCGGATCTGGTCCGCGAGTTGCAGCGCGCCGCGCATGGCGCCATCAACGCCAAGGAAGACGGCCGACGCACCCTCATGGCCCAGGCGCCGCAGCAAGGCCGTGCTCCACGGCTTGGGCACGGTTGCCCTGGCCACATGTGCCAGCGAGCCCAGGGTGACGGCGTGGCCGTCGACGATGCCGCTCAGGCCGGCGCCGGGATCCTCGCCGACCTTGGCCGGCAGCGCCAGTGCCAGCCCGCGCTCGCGGGCCGCGGCGACCAGTGCGCGTGAGCTCACATGCACCGATGCCTGCGCCAGCGAGGCAGCCAGGCGAAGCACTTCATCGGGCGCGTCTCCCGGCGCCGCCTCAATGGCCGAGACGCGGGCCTGGCCGGCGGTCAGCGTGCCCGTCTTGTCAAAGAACAGTACGCGGCCCTGCGCCAGCCTTTCGAGCGCGGCGCCGCTCTTGACCAGGATGCCGCGGCTGGCACTGCGCGACATGCCGCAGACGATGGCCACCGGCACTGCCAGGATCAGCGGGCAGGGCGTCGCCACCACCAGCACCGCGAGGGCCCGGCGTGCATCGCCGGTTACGAACCAGGCGGCGCCCGCCACGGCCAGTGCCAGCGGCACCAGCAGCAGGGCATACCGGTCGGCCATGCGCGTGGACGGGCTGCGGCTTTGCCGGGCCTCCATGACAAGGCGGACGATGCCCGAATAGGTGCTTTGCGCCGCCGTGGCGCCCGCGAGCATCTCGAACGGCGCGCCGGCGTTGACCACGCCGCTGCGCAGGGGCTCGCCCGGCGCGCGGCGCTGCGGCATGGCCTCGCCGGTCAGGGTGGATTCGTCGAGGTCGGCGGACTGGATCAGCGTCCCGTCGGCAGGCGCCACTTCGCCGGCGCGTACCAGCAAGCGGTCGCCCGGACGCACGAGGTCCAGCGGCACCGGCCGCCATTCCCCGTGTTCGTAACGGCTGGCCTCGCGCGGGGCGTGGCGCAGCAGCGCGCTCATCTCGCTTGCGGCGCGCGTTTCCGCGTAGCTCTCCAGCGCGCGCCCGCTGGCCAGCATCAGGCTGATCACAGCCGCGGCAAAGTGCTCGCCGAGCCACCATGCGAAGCCGATGGCCAGCAGCGCAAGGATGTCCACGCCGGCCTGGCGGCGCCATGCCGCCAGGATGGTGCTGACTGCCAGCGAGATCAGCACCGGCACGACGCCTGTCAGCCACACGGCGCGCGCGTGCGCGGCCGATTCGAACCAGTACAGCAGCGATCCCGCGCTCAGCGTGACCGCGGAGAGCGAGAGGAGCCCGATATCGAGCCAGCGGTGATAGCGGGGCTCCAAAAGCGCCATGCTGCGATCGGCCCCGGCGATCCGTGATCAGTTCCGGCGGGCGAGCGCCAGGGCGAACAGCGCCCCGCAGGCGGCGGCAACAGCGGCGGTCGCGCCAAGGGTGCGCCATGGGTGTGCATGCACGTACTCCTCGCCGGCGTCGGCCCAGTCGCGGACCTGGTCGCGGCCTTGCGCCTGCAGATCCCGCAGGCGTAGCTGAAGCGCCTCCAGCTGTGCCTTAAACTGCTCACGGGCCTGGCCGGCTTGCTCGCCGGTCAGGGCGGCGGTGTCGCGTAGCAATGCCTGCACATCGGCCAGCAAGACGTTGATGTCGTGCTGTAGCGTGGCACGGTGCGCGGACAGGGCGGATCTGAGGTCGTTCACGGCGTTCTCCTGGCTGGTTCGGTCGAAGTGGATACGGGTGGCATGAAGCGTGACGTATCCGCAATGGCGGATAGCGCATAGGCACCTCCAACTATAGGCAGCGAGCCCGCGCGCCGGTTGATCCTTATCAATGCCTGGCGCCATGGCGGGGAACGATCCCGCCTTCCAGGCGCGGCAAAAGCCGGCAAGCGGGTTGATTTGCATCAATGGCGACCGCGCGCCCGGCGCTAGACTGAGTTCAGGTCCGGCGTGCCTTGCAAGCCCCTGTGCATCGCCGATGTACTGCACGCGAAGCTTGATGGGCGCGTGTAGCCCGGCTACGCCACGCCACGTCAGGAGAATGATGATGAGGATCGAAGAGATTTGCTCGCTGTCCGCCGTTCATATCCCGCATACGTGCACGCTGCGCGACGCCGCCGTGCAGATGCGCGACCGCCACGTCGGCGCGCTGGTGGTCACCGAGCCCTTCGGCGGCGGCCAGCGCGCGATCGGCATCGTGACGGACCGGGACATCGTGCTGGAGAGCACCGCCGCGGGCATCGCGCCCGGGCAGGCGACCGTGGCCGACGTGATGACGCGCGGCGTGGTTGCTATCGGCAAGGATGCCGGCATGGACGACGCGCTGCAAGCGATGCTGGCGCACGGCGTGCGCCGGCTCGCGGTAACGGATGCCGAGACGGTGGTTGGCGTGCTGTCCCTGGATGATCTGGTGGACGCCCTCGGCTCCCAATGGAACATGCTCGCCAGCGTGCTGCACAACGAGCGTGAGCGCGAGCGCTCCGGCAGCGTGCAGGCGCCGCTGCACCCCTGAACGGCGGGAGCGCGAGATTTGCCGCGGGGCCCGCCCCCGCTACCCAATGCTTCCCGTCCGGACTGGGCGATGGCGGTCGGCAGCGCGGCCAATGCGGAGCGCTGATAAAGAAGAGCAAGTATGGTGCCCGGCATTCTCAAGCTCGCCTGCAAGGCGCTCGTCAACGACCGGGCCAGGTTCACCGGCCTGCTGGTCGGGATCACGTTCGCTGTGTTCCTGATGATCGCGGTGACGTCGCTGTTCGCCGGCGCGCTTAACCGGTCGTCGTCGACGATGTACAACATCGGCGCGAGCATCCGGGTCATGGACCCTGCGGTGACGGTGGGCGGCAAGGATTTCGGGATCAACGACCATCGCGGCGTGGTCGCCGGGTACCACCGGGTCGATATCGGCTACCTGCAGGCCAGGCTCCAGCGGATGCGGGACACCGCGGCATTGTTCCTGGCGCTGGGCGGGGGCTGGGACGCCGGTGCCGCGCAAGCGCAGGCAAGGCGGCCGTGATGATCGTCCGGGCCATCCGGTGGCTTGGCGAGAGGGTGAGCCGGATGCGCCGCCGGCATCCCGCATCGTCCGGCGGTCCGGCCGGCCCGGAGCCCGCGCCCTGCGGCATGCCGGATGCGTTGCTGCGGGCTGCCAACACGCCGCTGGCGGCCTTGCTCAAGCAATTGGACGCCAGCCCGGAAGGCCTGACCCACGCCGAGGCCGAACTGCGGCTGCAAAGCCATGGCCCCAACCTGGTGGCGCACGAACGCCCGCGTCCGGCGGTGATCGACCTGCTGCGCCGCCTGCTCAATCCGCTCAATGTGCTGCTGCTGACGCTGGCAGCGGTAACGGCGGCCATCCACGATTACGACGCCGCGGCAGTGATCGCGGTGATGGTGATGCTCAGCGTTGGCGTGGCCACGGTGCAGGAGCGCCGTTCCGGACGCGCGGCGGCAGCGCTGCGCGCCATGGTCCATACCACCGCCGCCACGCAGCGCCGGGCCGGGCCGGGGACATCGCCCGCCATCAGCGAACTGCCGATCGGCGCGCTGGTGCCGGGCGACATCGTCCACCTGGCGGCGGGCGATCTTGTCCCCGCCGATGCCAGGCTGCTGGCGTCGAAGGATCTGTTCGTCAACCAGTCGGCCCTGACCGGGGAATCGCTGCCCGTGGAGAAATTCGCGCTCGAGAGCACCAGCGGCGACGAACCCGGCACGCTGGAGAACATCGTGCTGATGGGCACGGCCGTGGTCAGCGGCAGCGCGACCGTGGTGGTGGTGCTGACCGGGCCGCGCGCCATGTTCGGCGGCATCGCCCGCTCGCTGTCGGAGGAGACGTCCGGCACGGTGTTCGAGCAAGGCCTGCAGCGCTTCGCCCGGTTGATGATCGGCCTGATCGTGATCCTTGCGCCGCTGGTGTTCCTGATCAACGGGCTGACCAAGGGCGACTGGCTGGAGGCGCTGCTGTTTGCGGTGGCCGTCGCCGTGGGGCTGACACCCGAGATGCTGCCGATGCTGGTGACCGTGAACCTGGCGAAGGGCGCGCTTGCCATGTCGCGCCGCAAGGTGATCGTGAAACATCTCAGCGCCATCCAGAACCTGGGGGCCATGGATGTGCTGTGCACCGACAAGACCGGCACACTGACGCAGGACCGCATCATCCTGAAGAAGCATGTGGACCTGGCTGGCCGGGAGACCGCGCGCGTGCTGGAGTTCGCCTACCTGAACAGCTACCACCAGTCGGGTTTGCACAACCTGCTGGACAAGGCGGTGCTCTTCCATGACGAGGTGGGCGAAATGCTGCGGCAACAGGGCGGCTATCGCAAGATCGACGAGGTGCCGTTCGATTTCGAGCGGCGCCGCATGTCGGTGGTGGTGGATGGGCCGCGGGGCAGGCTGCTGGTCTGCAAGGGTGCGGTGGAGGAGGTCTACGCAGTCTGCGCCAGCGCCGAACTTGGGGGGCAGGCCATTGCACTGGATGACTCGCATCGCCACACTCTGATGACGGTCTGTAATGCGCTCAACGAAGATGGCTTCCGGGTGATCGCGATCGCCTACAAGCCCTTGCCGCCGGCGCCCGATACGCAGCCCTACTCGGTGGCGGACGAATCCGCGCTGATCCTGCTCGGCTATATCGCTTTCATCGACCCGCCCAAGGATAGCGCGGCGCCGGCGCTGGCGGCACTGCGCGGCAGCGGCATCGAGGTCAAGGTGCTGACCGGCGACAGCCCGGTGATCGCGCGCAAGATCTGTCGGGAAGTCGGCATCGACGTGGACCGCGCGGTTCTCGGCCACGAACTCGACGGGCTCTCGCCGCAAGGCCTGGGGAACTGGCCGAGCGCACGCAGCTCTTCGCCAAGCTGGCGCCGGCGCACAAGGCGGCCATCGTCAAGGCCCTGCGGGCGCGCGGACGGGTGGTGGGCGTGCTGGGCGACGGCATCAACGACGGACCGGCGCTCAAGGCGGCCGCCGTGGGCATCTCGGTGGACAGCGGCGCCGATATCGCGAAGGAATCGGCCAGTATCATCCTGCTGGAAAAGAGCCTGCTGGTGCTGCACGACGGCGTGATCGAAGGCCGCAAGGTCTTTGCCAACCTGCTTAAGTACCTGCGCATGGGCGCCAGCTCGAATTTCGGCAATATGTTCAGCGTGCTCGGCGCGAGCGCCTGGCTGCCGTTCCTGCCGATGGCGCCGATCCAGGTGCTGACGAACAACCTGCTCTATGATTTCTCGCAGACTGCGCTGCCGACGGACAATGTCGATGAAGATGCCATCAGGTGTCCGCGCCGCTGGGAGATCGGCAAGATCGGCCGCTACATCCTGTGCATCGGTCCGATCAGTTCGCTGTTCGACTACGTCACCTTTGCCACGCTTTATTGGCTGCTGGGTGCGAGCACGCCTGCGCAGCAGCACGTGTTCCAGACCGGCTGGTTCCTGGAGTCGCTGCTGTCGCAGACCCTGATCGTCCATGTGATTCGCACCCGCAAGATCCCGTTCATACAAAGCCGTGGCAGTACCGCGCTGATCACCACCGGCGTCGCGATCTGCCTGACCGGCATCTGGCTGCCGTACTCGTCGCTGGCGGCGCCGTTGGGGCTGGTGGCGCCGCCCGGCGTGTTCTGGGTGCTGCTGTTGCCGATCCTCCTTGGCTATTGCTGCCTGACCTATGTGCTGCGGGGCTGGCTGGTGCGGCGTTTTGCCATCGACTGAACGCGTATCCACGCACAGGCACGGCCGGGCAAACGGGGGCCTTCGTTGCAACCGGGAGGCCTCGCAGGTAGCATCATCAGGTCATCTGCAGTCCACATCGGAGGCCGCTGCATCATGAGGTCCTTATCCCGCCACAGTGAACGTCACCGGGTTGATCGCATAGGCTGGCTGCGCGCCGCCGTGCTTGGTGCCAATGATGGCATTGTCTCCACCGCCAGCCTGGTGCTGGGCGTCGCCGCCGCCAGTGCGAGCCAGGCGAATATCCTGGTGACCGGCATCGCGGGCCTGGTGGCCGGAGCCATGTCGATGGCCGCGGGGGAATATATCTCGGTCCATTCGCAGGCGGACACCGAGAAGGCCGACCTGAGGCGGGAGCGTGGAGAGCTGGATGCCGATCCCGCTGCCGAGCAGCACGAACTCGCGACGATTTATGTGGAGCGGGGGCTTGAGCCGGGTCTTGCCAAGGAGGTCGCGGCGCAGCTCATGGCACACGACAGCCTGGCGGCGCATGCACGCGATGAGCTCGGCATTTCGCAGGCGCTGAGCGCACAACCCATCCAGGCTGCCATTGCATCGGCAGCCAGCTTTGCCGTCGGCGCGCTCCTTCCGCTGGTGGTGGCCTGGCTGGCGCCTGGCCGCGGGCTGATGCCATGGGTATCGGGAATGTCGCTCATCTTCCTCGCTGCGCTAGGCGCCGTCGCTGCGCAGGTTGGCGGTGCCAGCAGAATCTCGGGCGCGGGACGCGTCACCTTCTGGGGCGCTCTCGCCATGGCCATCACCGCTGGCGTCGGTGTACTGTCTGGCGCCGTCCTTTAGGGCATCGGCTTGCGTCATGGACTCGATGTCCTGATCAGGATGCTCCGCGCAAGGCAGGCCCAGCGCCGCGATCGCACGCTGCCCGTCCCGCCTGCGCGCGGCTTGATACACGACAACTGCCAGGCTTCATTCCCACATATAGTGACCTGACAAGCAGCGGCTGGAAGTCAAGGAGGACGCGAAATGCTGGGGATTATTCTTTTAGTTCTCTTGATACTGGTTCTGATCGGCGCAATACCAGCCTGGCCGCACAGCCGGAACTGGGGTTACGCGCCCAGCGGCTTATTGGGGCTGGTACTCCTGATCGTCATCGTATTGCTGGTACAGGGCCGAATCTAGCGTTCCCGGCGGCAGACGTACCACCGGTGAACTGGCAGTGCCTGATATGGAACCCGCTCTGGTATCCAGGGGGCACGTGAGTAGGGTGCGCTTCACGTTGAGACCGGCTGTTGCCAATCCTTGACATAGCGCAAGTGGTGTCGCCGCCGGGGGGCTATTCTGGGCGCTAGCCGCGCCGCGCTGCCGCGGCACACAGGAGAGGAGCAGATCGATGAATCCGCTGGTTGCCCGCTTTGAGAGCCGCGAGGACGCC
Organism: Burkholderiaceae bacterium 16; assembly: GCA_000955785.1. GTDB lineage: Bacteria > Pseudomonadota > Gammaproteobacteria > Burkholderiales > Burkholderiaceae > Cupriavidus. The sequence goes on along the minus strand of JYOD01000104.1, from coordinate 137,900 downwards.
GCGGCGCAGCTAGCCGAAGCGCTGCGCGCCTATCGTGGCCAGCATCCCCTGATCCTTGCCGTTCCGAAGGGCGGGGTAGCTGTCGGGCGCGGACTCGCCGACGCCCTGGAGGGCGATCTCGATGTGATGCTGGTCAGCAAGCTTACCGGCCCGGACAACGCCGTCGCCGCGATTGGCGCCGTGACGGAGAACGGCTGGACCTACGCCGTTGAGCGCCCGGCGGGGGGACAGCCCGATCCCATCCATTTTGCGCAGGAGCGGCTGGCAAAGCTCGATCTGCTGCGGCAACAATGCGCGATCTACACGTCGCATCGCGCGCGGCTGGACCCGCGTGGCCGCGTTGTGATCCTGGTGGATGACGGGATCTGCACTGGCGCCACCATGATGGCGGCGATTCATACCGTGCGCAGGCAGCAGCCGGCCAGGCTGGTTTGCGCCGTTCCCATTGGCGCACCAAAAGGCCTGGCGGTGGTCCGCGCCTGCGCCGACGAGGTCGTGTGCCTGCGGGCAGCCGGGACGGATCCCGATATCCACCATGCCTACCAGCGCTTTCCGCAGGTGGACGACGCGGAGGTCCGTGCGCTGCTGTGGCGCGACATCGAATCGCGCCACGCCGAGGCCATCGGAGCAAGAGCCCTGGCCGATGGCTTGCCGGTAGGCATCGCGTGCGACGGCACCAGGCTTCACGGCGTGCTCGACGCCCCCGGCAATCCGGCCGGGCTGGTGCTGATGGTCCATGCCAGCGGGGGCGGCGACCACGCTGTGCGCAACCAGTATGTCGCGAGGAAACTGAACGCCAGGGGACTGGCCACGTTGCTGGTGGACCTGATCGGGCCAAGGGAGCCGATGCGGGCGGAAAAGCGCCAGGATATTGCCATGCTGGCCGGACGGCTGCGCGCGGTGATGCAAGCGGTGCCTGGCTACGTTCGCACGCGGCTGCGCTTGCCGGCGCTGCCCGTCGGCTGCTTTGGCACCGGCACCGCCGCCGCCGTCGCGTTGAAGCTGGCGGGAGAAGCGGGCACGGATTTGCGCACGCTCGTGCTCGCCGCGGGGCGAGTGGACCTGGCCGACGCCGACACCCTGGGCAAGGTGGCCGTACCTACGCTTCTTGTGGTGGGTGCCGGCGATCCGGAAGGCATCCGGATCAATGACTTGGCGTTCGCCAGCCTTCGCTGCCCACGGCAACTGCGGCTGGTGGTGGGCGAGGGCAGGGTATTCGAGGAGCCCGCCGCGATCGAGGAACTGGCCGCGCTGGCAGGCGGCTGGTTCTCGCAATTGCTTGCCGACGGGCGGATGGCCGTCATGTAGGCGTGCCTGCCGGGTGTTCACAGAATGCCAACATCCGTTGCGCGCCTTGCGAAGGCTTCGAAGCGTGGCTCGCGCTGCCGCGGGTTCTCATGTACGGCGTTGCCCGATGGCCCCGGCCCGGCCATATTGACCTGGCGCAACGACCGGACAGGCCGCGCTTGCGCTGTGCGGCGCAGGCGCTACAGTGCATTCTGACCCGATCACGAGCCCGGCCGACGGGCGGGAGCCTCCTTATGTCCTACGCCACCATCATGGTGATTCTCGATCCCAGCCGGCGGTCATACCATCGCATCGAAATCGCCGCGCAGCTGGCCGCCAGGCACAAAGCCACGCTGGTCGGCATGTTCGCCTGTCACCGTCCCGAGCCCGCGTGGGTGTACCGGCTGCCCGACGGAGCGCGTTACCTCGATGCCCTTCAGGCACGTTACGAGGAGGATGGCGAGATCGTGCGGCGCAGCTTCGAGGGCGCGACGGAAGAGTTGCCAATCACTGCGCAATGGCAGGCTTTCGATGGGCTTCCCCTGGCCATCGGCCAGCGCGAAGCACGCCTGGCGGACTTGCTGGTGGTCGGGCAGGACGACCCGGCGGATCCGACGGCCTTCGTGGCCGAGGGGTTTGTCGAATCCATCGTGCTTGCCAGTGGCCGGCCGGTACTGGCGATTCCCAGGGTGGGCCGGTTCAACACCGTTGGCAGCCGCGTGCTGATCGCCTGGGACGGCGGGCGCGAGGCGGCGCGCGCCATCCACGATGCGCTGCCATTTCTTCGCCAGGCCGAGGCCGTGACCATTGCCACTTGCACGGTGGAGGGCAAGGCCGCCGACCCATGGAACACGCCTGCGCAGTACGCCGCGACCTGGCTGGCGGCGCATGGCGTGACGGCGGCGGTATGCAACCTCCCAGTGACCACCCTGGCCGACGCGGGCGAGCGGCTGCTGTCGGAAGCCGCCGACCTGGAAGCCGATCTCATTGTGGCCGGCGCCTATGGGCACAACAGGTTCCGTGAGGTGATGCTGGGTGGCGTGACCCGGACGTTGCTGGAAGCCATGACGATTCCCGTGCTGTTCTCGCACTGAGTCCGATATCCAAACCGGGTAGCCCAGCGGCCAGCGCCCGGCGTCCCGGCAGCGCGGCCTTGCCTGGTGTATCGTTGACGTCTTCCGCAAACGAGATGTTTTCACTGGGGACGCATGGCATGCTGACGATCTGGGGCAGGGCGAATTCGGTCAATGTGCAGAAGGTGCTTTGGTGTTGCGACGAACTTGGACTGCCGTTCGAGCGGATCGACGCCGGCATGCAATTCGGCGGCAACGACCGGCCCGAGTATCTTGCGATGAATCCGAACGGGCGCGTTCCTACGCTCATCGATGACGGCTTTGTGTTGTGGGAGTCGAATTCGATCCTGCGCTACCTTGCCATGCAGTACGGGAAGGCCGCCACGCTGTACCCGGCCGAGCCGAAGGTGCGCGCAAGCGTGGACCGCTGGCTGGACTGGTCCCTTTCGACCTTGCAGCCGGCGGAAAGGCCGGTATTCTGGGGTTATGTGCGAACGCCGGCGGCAGAGCGCGACGTGGCGCGCCTGAATGCCGACGCCGCCACCGTGGCGGGCCTGTGGCGGATGATCGACCAGCAGTTGCAAGGCCGCGATTTTCTCGAGGGCGGCACGTTCACGCTGGCTGACCTGGTGCTGGGTGCGTACGCGCGCCGCTGGTACGGCCTCGACGCCCAGATCGACCGCCCCGCAACGCCGGACCTGGACCGCTGGTACCACGGCGTCGGCGGGCGTGCCGGCTTCCGGCAGTATGTTGGCGTGCCGCTGAGCTGAGCCGGGCGCAAGCCAGGGCGAACCCCCTCATCACCTACCGACTCCCATGACCATCATCCTGCACACATGGAACACGCCGAACGGACGCAAGATCAGCGTCGCGCTCGAGGAAATGGCCTTGCCGTACACCGTCAAGACGGTGAACATCACCAAGGGCGAGCAACACCAGGCGGACTTCCTGCGCATCAGCCCTAACAACCGGATTCCGGCCATCGTCGATCCCGATGGTCCCGGCGGCCAGCCGATCAGCGTGTTCGAATCCGGCGCGATCCTGCTCTACCTCGGCGAGAAAACCGGCAAATTCCTGCCAGCATCCCTGCGCGACCGGGTACCGGTACTGGAGTGGCTGATGTGGCAGATGGGCGGTTTCGGGCCCATGCCGGGACAAGTCCATCACTTCCGCACTGTGGAGTCGGAGGCCGACCGGCACTATGGGCTCAAGCGCTATTCAGAGGAAACCAACCGTCTTTACGGCGTGCTGGACCGGCGGCTGGCGGAAGTGGAATTCGTCGCGGGCGAGCTATCCGTGGCGGATTTCGCGATCCTCGGGTGGGCATGGCGGCATGAGCGCCATCAGGTTTCGCTCGATCGCTTTCCCAACATCCGGCGCTGGTACGACGCCTTGTTTGCCCGGCCAGGGGTACAGCGCGGCTTTGCGGTCAAGCTGGACGATGCGGCGTAGGCCATCTCCGGTCGATGGCCGCGCCCACGGAAATCGTGCCTGCAGAGGGGGTTCTCCGGCACGTGCGGTCCGTTTGACATGGGTCAAGTGCCACAACGGTCAGTCCGGATAAGATGGTTTCCGTCATGGAGATGCGGGGGCGCTCTTCATGACTTGTCTACCCGTTTCCAGAATACGGAAACTTGGCCCGCGCCACGCAAGTGGGGCGGGCTTTTTTATTGAGGTGAGCCTCACGCGGGACGCGCAGGCTCATCGATCCCGCGCGCAACCAGTTGCCATCCGATCGACCGTGCGCTGCATCGCGGCGGAGACAAACGTGCCTCGATGCAGCGATAGCGATATCAGGGCGCGGGCGTCGCGAGCGGCTTGCCCTTTTCGACCACATACACGCCGACCAGGCTGACCGGCGCAGTGCCGGGATTGTGCGCGTCATGCATGACCCCGGCAGGAACCACGAACGACTCGCCCGCCTTGACGACCCGCGGCGGTTGCCCGTCGATCAGGAGTTCGGCCTGGCCTGCCAATATGTAGCTGACCTCGTCGCCCGGATGCGTATGCCGTCCCGCATAGGCGCCGGGCGCCACCTCCACCCGTGCCACCACAGCCTCCCGCCCCGGCACGGAAACGTCCTCCTTGCCGACAAGGGTACGTGTAAGGCCGCTGCCCTGCGCCAGCACGGCGCCAGAGGCGAGCCATAGCCCGGCGCCCGCAAGCATGCTCAGTGTCCTGGTGTTCATGGTCTGTCTTCTCCCGGATTGGTCTTGTTTTGCTGCGTTTCACTTCAAAAGGCATTTAGCCCGGAAAGCGAGGCATTCTGGTGACGTCTGGAACCAGTTACAGGTGGGACGGGTGGCCGGCCGGATCGGGCCGGCGAGACGATGGCAGATGCTAGCAAATGCGCCGGTGTGTTTGGAATAAGGCGCAGCCCTACTTCGGCAAGCGTCATGCTGGACTACCTGGTGGCGTTCTGCAAGCAACACAAGAATGACCTGCCCACCTTCAATGGTGACACAAGCTGGACGCTGCCGATGCCCGCGCGCTATGTGATCGCGCCAGGATGGGAGGTTGGTGGACATGGCGTCGCCGTCTAAGTTCATGGCTGCTGCCAGTTGTAGGCCAGTTTCGGCAAGTGATTTATGTCTGTCTTTCTTATTTCGATATTTGATTGCAGCCGTATTTTTCAATTGATTCGATTAGATCTGTCATTTTCTCCTAGTTAAGGATATCTGCCCTCAATACGCTGGCTGAGCCGTCCTTTTGAAGGATGTTGAGGGTTTCCTTCTTGAATAGGGGAGGCGATAGCGTGCGAAGTCCACACGCGGCATAGAGTTTTGCTTCATTCGTGGATTCCTCGGATCTTATTATGTCTGTAAAAATATCCTTTGCGAATTCGCTTCTTAGTATTTTTCTGTAGATATTCTCGTTTTCACTGATGTGTCCGGAAAATCCAACCATCCCGAGGGAGAAGTTTTTGGTGTTGGCCAACTTCTCCTTGTGGCGGCCAATCTGATCGACGGTTGTGCTGGCAATGGCCTGGGTAATGGTTTGTAATAATATCAAGTTGAGGATAAGATTTTTCATGCTAGATAAGTTGGAAATCATGGAATATGTTTGTTGAAACAGATTAAAGGATTCGACAATTCAATCTACTGGGGTGGTGATGCTGAGGTTAGGCTATGTCTCTCCACGTTTGGCATCAATGAGTGGTGCTGAATACGAAAACCGGGCAGCTTGAGGTGCGGTGCGGACAACGACGCCCCAGCCTTCGAAATCGCTGTATCCCGGGCAAGCGGCCCATTGCCGGCGGAACGGACCTTCAATGGATCCAGGAGCTTCAGGCACTTGGCGTCGCGTGGATGGCAGCCACGGCATTCCGCTATGCCAAGGGCTTCCCGCGGAAAGCTCCTTGGTTGCTATACCGTGGGGTGATCTGTCTTCACACCAACGGATGACTTGCAAATGAGAATTGTACGCATTTGCATTGTGACGGCCAACCTTCGGCACTACCTGTAGCACGCGGGCCCCCGCAGCCTCTCGTTGTTAAAGAGAGCAGGGATATGGGCGATGACGCTTTTCGGCGAGATGTTCCCCGCAGGGATGATGGGAGCGCGGCGCATGCGGGTCCCGGGTGTGTTGGGCGGTGCGCCAGTCTCTTGGACTTCGCAGCAGGACTGACGGTTTCGACAGTACCCCTGCGGCATGTCCATATTTCCGCCGAATCTTATGCGGAAAACGTGCAAGGATCGGCGAAACCATTCGTTCCTTTCACATAGCCCCCTCGGTAGTCTTCTTCCCTGGCACAAGCCTTCCCACACAAGGAAGGCCATGAAACGAGGCGCACAGCCGCCAATTCACGACGACAAGACGGGAGCAAGACAGATGATTCGCAAGCTGGCCATCGGATTCGCGGCACTGGCCGTGATCGGTTCCACCCACCCCGCCTGGGCCAACACCAACCTGTTGAATGTTTCGTACGACCCGACGCGGGAGTTGTACGTGGACGTGAATGCCGCCTTCGCCAAGGCCTGGAAGGCCAAGGGTGGCGACGCGCTGACCATCCGCCAGTCGCACGGCGGCTCGGGCAAGCAGGCGCGTTCGGTGATCGACGGGCTGGATGCCGATGTGGTCACGCTGGCGCTGGGCTACGACATCGATGCCATTGCCGAGAAGGGTCTGCTCAAGGCGGACTGGCAGAAGCGCCTGCCGCACAATGCGTCGCCCTATACCTCGACCATCGTGTTCCTGGTGCGCAAGGGCAACCCCAAGGGCATCAAGGACTGGAACGACCTGGTCAAGCCGGGCGTGCAGGTGATCACGCCGAACCCGAAGACCTCGGGCGGCGCGCGCTGGAACTACTTGGCTGCCTGGGGCTACGCGCTGCGCCAGCCGGGCGGCAACGAGCAGAAGGCCAGGGAGTTTGTCGGCCAGTTGCTGAAGAACGTGCCGGTGCTGGACTCCGGCGCCCGCGGTGCCACCACGACCTTTGTCGAGCGCGGCCTGGGCGACGTGCTGATTGCCTGGGAGAACGAGGCGATCCTGGCGATCAAGGAACTGGGTCCGGACAAGTTCGACATCGTTGCGCCGTCGATCTCGATCCTGGCCGAGCCGCCGGTGGCGGTGGTCGACAAGGTGGTGGACAAGAAGGGCACGCGCAAGGTGGCGGAGGCCTACCTGCAGTTCCTGTACACCGACGAGGGCCAGGAAATCGCGGCGAAGAATTACTACCGTCCGATTTCGGAAAAGATTGCGGCCAAGTACGCGGCCAATTTCCCGAAGGTCAAGCTGTTCACCATCGACGAGGCCTTTGGCGGCTGGCAGAAGGCGCAGAAAGCGCACTTCGCCGATGGTGGTTCGTTCGACCAGGTCTACCAGCCCGGCAAGAAGTAATCAGCGGCATGGGCGGGCGCGAACTGCGTCCGCCGCGCCATTCAGTTGAGAAGGAAGCCCGATGCCCATCCTGACCCTGTCCGGCAGTCCGTCCGCCCCGTCGCGTTCCGGGCACCTGCTTGCGCATCTGCGCAGCGGGCTCGAAGCCGCCGGCGAACGCACCAGTCACCTGGCGCTGCGCGAGCTTCCGCCCGCGGCGCTGCTGGCGGCCAGGGTGGACGATCCCGATATCGCTGCCGCCATCCGCGCGGTGGCCGAGGCCCAGGTGGTGATCCTTGCCACCCCGGTCTACAAGGCTGCCTATGGCGGCCTGCTCAAGACGTTCCTGGACCTGCTGCCGCCGGACGTACTGCCTGGCACCTTCGGTCGTGCCGCGCTGCGCCCTGTGCCGGCCGAGCGATGTTCCGCCTGAGTTGATGCGGGGGGCGCGAGCGCCGCCCGGGGTGAACCAGCCTTATCCGTGATTGCTGCGGCGTCTGCCTTGCAGGGCGGCGGGGGAGCGTGCACCCGCACGCTGCCGGCGCGATCGCGTTTGCATCTTGCACAGGAACATCGATATGAACTCGGCAGTTTTCAAGCATCCCGACGAACGCGATATACAGGAAACACCAGCCGGCAACGGCGCGCGACGCCAGCGCGTTGCGGGTACCGGCAACCTGAAGCGCCGCCTGGTCCTGGCAGCGCTGGTTGCAGCCACGGGTCTGGCCTATGCGCTGCTGCCCGGCCGCGCGCAGGCGGAGGAGCCGGCCGATGCGGCGGATGCCGCCTGGCAGGCACAGCGTTGAACGAGGCTGGCAAGCAGGGCCACGCTGTGCGCCGCGCTCGCCTGCGCCACGTGCTGATCGTGGCCTTGCTCACTGGCGGAATGGGCGCCGTCTTGCTCGCGCTCGGCCTGGGCACGGCGAAGTGGGGCAGGGCGGCGGCCATGCACGCCGCGACGGCAGGCACTGTGCCTGCGCGGGATCCCGCGATGCGGTCATACCGAATGGACGAGATCAACAAGACAAGCTGAAGAGGCAAAGGCATGCAAGTTTTCTGGTTTATCCCCACGCACGGCGACAGCCGCTACCTCGGCACCTCGGAAGGGGCGCGCGAGGTCAATCTCGATTACCTGAAGCAGATCGCCACCGCCGCCGATACGCTGGGCTACGAAGGTGTGCTGATTCCCACCGGGCGCTCCTGCGAGGACCCCTGGGTGGTGGCCTCCACGCTGGCCGCGGTCACCCGCCGCCTGCGCTTCCTGGTGGCGGTGCGCCCCGGCCTGATGGCGCCCACGCTGGCCGCGCGCATGGCGGCGACCTTCGACCGTCTCTCGGGTGGCCGCTTGCTGGTGAACCTGGTGACTGGCGGCGACGCGTCGGAACTGGAGGGCGACGGCCTGTTCCTGAACCACGCCGAACGCTACGAAGCCTCGGCCGAGTTCATCCGCATCTGGCGCGAGGTGCTGGCCGCCAGCCATGAAAGCGCCGAACTCGATTACGAAGGCAGGCACCTCAGGGTCAAGGGCGCCAAAGTCCTGTTCCCGCCGCTGCAACGGCCGCATCCGCCGGTGTATTTCGGCGGCTCCTCGGATGCCGCGCATGAGCTGGCGGGCGAGCAGGTGGACACCTACCTGACGTGGGGCGAACCGCCCGCCGAGGTGGCGAAGAAGCTCGCCGACGTGCGCCAGCGCGCTGCGCGCCATGGGCGCTCGGTCAGGTTCGGCATCCGCCTGCACGTGATCGTGCGCGAGACCGATGACGAAGCCTGGGCCGCCGCCGGCAAGCTGATCAGCAAGCTCGACGACGATACCGTGGCGCGCGCGCAGGCCGTGTTCGCCAGGATGGATTCCGAAGGCCAGGGCCGCATGGCCGCGCTGCATGCCGGCGGCGGCGAGCGCAGCCGCGCGGAGCTGGAGATCAGCCCGAACCTGTGGGCCGGCGTGGGCCTGGTGCGCAGCGGCGCGGGCACCGCGCTGGTGGGAGATCCGCACACCGTGGCGGCGCGCATGCAGGAGTATGCGGAGTTGGGTATCGATACGTTCGTGCTGTCCGGCTACCCGCACCTGGAGGAAGCCTACCGCTTCGCCGAACTGGTGTTCCCGCTGCTGCCGCGTTCCGTGCGCGACAAGCTGCCGGGCAAGGTGTTGTCGGGGCCCTTCGGGGAAGTCATGGCGACCGGCATCGTGCCGCGCGCGGCGCAGCGCTGAAGGAGGCCGACATGTCCGCTCCCCTCACGCTCGCGCCGCGCCGCGCCGACTGGCTGAACAAGGTACTTGGCCCGGCTGCGCCCTGGGCTGTGCCAGTGCTGCTGATAGTGGTGTGGCAGCTGGCTTCACAGTACGGCTGGCTGTCCAATCGCATCCTGCCCGCGCCCTTCGATGTGGTGAAGGCTGCCTGGGGCCTGGCCATCACGGGCGAGCTGTGGCGCCATGTGTGGGTCAGCAGCTGGCGCGCCGTGCTTGGCTTCACCATCGGTGGCGGCTTCGGGCTGTTGCTGGGGTTGCTCACCGGCACCTTCCGTCCGGCCGCGACGCTGCTCGACAGCACCCTGCAGATGGTGCGCAACATTCCCACGCTGGCCCTGATTCCGCTGGTGATCCTGTGGTTCGGCATCGACGAGACAGCCAAGCTGTTCCTGGTCGCATTGGGCGTGTTCTTCCCGATCTACCTGAACACCTACCACGGTATCCGTTCGGTCGATCCGGGCCTGATCGAGATGGCGAAGAGCTACGGCCTGTCGGGCTGGCGCCTTTACCGCGAGGTGATCCTGCCGGGTGCCTTGCCCAACATCCTGGTCGGCGTGCGTTTCTCGCTCGGCCTGATGTGGGTGATCCTGATCGTGGCCGAGACCATATCGGCCCAGTCGGGCATCGGCTACATGACCATGAATGCGCGCGAGTTCCTGCAGACCGATGTGGTGCTGGTGGGCATCCTGCTCTACGCGCTGCTGGGCAAGCTGGCTGACTTGCTGTCGCGCGGGCTGGAACGTTTCTGGCTGCGCTGGCACCCCGGCTACCAGGCGCACTGAGCCCGCGGCCCAAGGAGAACACGAAATGCAAAGCAACCCGATCGAACAGGCTGCGCTGGCGGAAGTGCCGGCGAGCAAAGCCGCCAACGGACTGTCGCTGCGCGTGCAGCAGGTAGTGAAGCGCTACGGCGGGCGCGAGGTGTTGCACGGCATCGACCTGCAGGCCGCCCCCGGCGAGTTCCTGGCCATCGTGGGCCGCAGCGGCTGCGGCAAGAGCACCTTGCTGCGGCTGGTGGCGGGCCTGGAAGACAGCGACGGCGGCGCCGTGACGCTTGACGATGGCCCGGGCCGCAAGCAGCGCGAGGCGGTCCGTGTGATGTTCCAGGACGCACGCTTGCTGCCGTGGAAGAAGGTGCTGGACAACGTGGCGCTGGGCCTGCCTCGCTCACGGCTGGCCGATGCCGCCAGGGTGCTGGGCCAGGTCGGCCTGGCCGAGCGCGCGGGCGAATGGCCGGCGCGCCTGTCGGGCGGGCAGCGCCAGCGCGTCGCTCTGGCGCGCGCGCTGGTGCATCACCCGCGGCTGTTGCTGCTGGACGAACCGCTGGGCGCGCTCGACGCGCTGACGCGCATCGAGATGCAGGGGCTGATCGAATCCCTGTGGCAACGCCTGGACTTTACGGCGCTGCTGGTCACGCACGATGTCTCCGAGGCGGTAGCGCTGGCCGACCGCGTGGTGCTGATCGAAGACGGGCGCATTGCACTGGACCAGTGCGTGGCGTTGCCACGACCGCGCCAGCGAGGCTCGGCCGCTTTCGCGCAACTGGAGGATGTGGTGCTGCGGCGGGTCATGCAACGCGACGAGGCAGTGGCGGGCGACGCCGGCGGGTCTGGCCAGGCACTGGCGCCCGCGGTGGACTGGTCGGTTGCGCGCACGGCCGATTCGGTGCGCTGGGCAGTCTAGCTCAAGCAAACGGCCGGATAAGCGAGTGCAGGCAGGCTGGCGGATGACGCAGAAGGCAAGGCAGCAAACCAGGTTGCAAACAAATTAGAGACAACGGTCGTGCCGGCGCAATTGCATGAGCCCGGTGCAACCCGCAGCGTAGCAGCGGCAAGTGTGAGCGTGCAACGTCACTCATCCCGGTTCACCACGCAAGGCGCTGAATCAAAGTTTTACGCAATCTTCATTTTCACTCACGCAAAGGAACTTCTATCATGAGCATTCAGGCGATCAACGTACGCAACCAGTTCCGCGGCAAGGTAGCCGCCATCATCGAAGGCCCGGTGGTCTCGGAGGTCGACGTCGAGACGCCGGCCGGCATCGTCACCTCGGTCATCACCACCCGCTCGGTCAAGGATCTCGGCCTCACCATCGGCAGCGAAGTCGTTGCCCTGGTGAAGGCTACCGAGGTGTCCCTGGCCAAGCTTTGAAGCCTCGCCCGAGGCGCAAGCGCAACGCAAAGGAAATGGCAATGGCAAGCGCGAACGAAACAGGCGCGGGACTGGCGGCACTCACCCATTACCTGGAAGGGCTGCCTCGCCGGCCCGAGAGCGATCGTCAACTTTGGCGCGACGAGCGTGGGCAGGTGCAGGGCCAGTTCTACAACTGTTCGCTGACCAGTGCCTTCGAGCCGCTCATCACCTTGTCCAGCCGCGACGTGGTGGCGCACGAGGGCACGCTGCGCACCTATGCCGGCGACGGTGTAGGCCTGGCGGCGTGGAAGCTGTTCGCGATGGCGGCGGACGATGCCTCGCTGGTGTCGCTGGACCGTCTCTCGCGGCTGGTGCACGCCATTAATTATTTCGCCGCCGATGGCGAGCGCAAGCTGGTGCTCAATGTGCATAACCGGCTGCTGGCGGCGGTGGCCGACGATCATGGCTCGGCCTTCCGGCGCGCGCTGCAATCGCTGGGACTGCCGCTCGAACGGTTCGTGATCCAGGTACCGGCCAGCGCCAACGACGATCTGCCGCTGCTGCTGCATGTGGTGGGCAACTATCGCCGCAACGGCTTTGCCGTCAGCCTGCAGGCATCTGACCCGGCCGAGGCGGGTGCGCTGATGGCGCACGCCTTGCCCGACTGGCTCAAGCTGGACATGCGCCGCAACTGGACCGACCGCCAGCTTGCCGGGTTGCAGGCCAGCGCGGACAGCGCCGGCGTGACCCTGATCGGGCGCCGGCTGGAGAACGCCGAGAACGCCGAGCGGCTGCAGGCAGCCGGCATCGCGCTGGGGCAGGGCAGTTTCACCGGCTCGGCCGTGAGCGCGCGCAACCTGCGCGTGCTGCAAGCGGAGCCTGGCGGCGGCGACGCAGGCAATGAGGAATTCGAGGGCGGGGCGGCCCGGAGCGGATCCGGCCGCGTCCCGATGGAGTTCAGCAAGGAGCCGATATGACGCAGACGAAGAGGCCTGCCGTGCCGAACCAGCGCGGCAGGCCGGCGGGCGCCGGCGGGCGCGCCGCCGACGTGCGGCTGAAGGTGCCCAAGGGATTGCAGATCCTGACGGTGCCGGGCTTGCACGGCAGCGGGCCGGGCCACTGGCAGAGCCGCTGGGAACAGCGCTTTCCGGACTGGCAGCGCGTGGAGCAGCACGACTGGTCGCGCCCCAGCCTGCCGTTGTGGGCCGAGCGCGTCTCGGAAAGCGTGATGCGGGCGCAGCGCGTGGCATCGCGCGGGGCCATCCTGGTGGCGCACAGCTTCGGCTGCCTGGCCACCTTGCGCCAGGCAGCGCTGGACGCCGAGGGCATCGCTGGCGCCCTCCTGGTGGCGCCAGCCGACCCCGACAAGTTCGGCGTGGCGGCATTGCTGCCGGCCCACCGGCTGCCGTTTCCCACCATTCTTGTCGCCAGCCGCAACGATCCCTGGATGCAGCAGCGCACCGCCTTCAGCTGGGGCACGCTATGGGGGAGCGAGTTGCACGACGCGGGCCTGGCAGGCCACATCAATGCCGATTCCGGGCTGGACCAGTGGCCCGAAGGGCTGGCCTTGCTTGCTACATTGATACAGCGCATCGAGGCCGACGGCAGCGCCGGGCCGTCTGACGACCGCACCGAGCCTTGGGAAACAGGTGTCGAGGTGTCGTCCACGTTTCCTTATATCTAAAACGCCTAAGAACATACGTAAAGATTCGTTCTGTTTATAAGGCGGGATCTGCAGAATTTGTCTCGTAGGCCGGTGCGTTATGCGCCGGCGTCATAAAGAAGCCACCCCCGCTTCCCGGATTTCTGGCCCGAGCCTTCGCCGAAATCCTTCTCCGGGTGGTGAATACGACACTGACGGCACAGACGAGACAACATGCCACCCTCGATTTCCCTGGCGGACAATCCGCCCCCGGCGAGGCCGGATGCCCCGCAGGCGCGCAAGCGCGCGCCCGCCAGGCCAAGCAAACAGCGCTTTACCGTGCTGCCGGGCTTTGGCCTCTCGCTGGGCTTCACGCTGTTCTACCTGACGCTGATCGTTCTGATCCCGCTGTCGGCCACCTTCCTCAAGACCTTTACGATGAGCTGGGAGGCGTTCTGGAGCGCAATCAGCGCGCCGCGGGTCGTCGCTTCCCTGCAGCTCAGCTTTGGCGCCTCGCTGATCGCCGCCATCGTGAATACCGTGTTCGGACTGGTGGTGGCCTGGGTGCTGGTGCGCTACCGATTTCCCGGCAAGCGGCTGGTTGATGCACTGGTGGACCTGCCGTTCGCCTTGCCCACCGCGGTGGCCGGTATCGCGCTGACCGCGCTGTATGCCGGCAATGGCTGGCTCGGCCGCTACCTGGAGCCGCTGGGCGTCAAGGTCGCCTTCACTCCGCTGGGCGTGGTGGTGGCGCTGACGTTCATCGGGCTGCCCTTTGTGGTGCGCACGGTGCAGCCGGTGCTGGAGGATGCCGAGCAGGAACTTGAGGAGGCCGCCGCCAGCCTGGGCGCCACCCGTCTGCAGACGTTTCTCCGCGTGATCCTGCCGACCATCCTGCCGGCGCTGCTGACCGGGTTTGCGCTGTCGTTCGCACGGGCCACCGGCGAGTACGGTTCGGTGGTGTTTATCTCCGGCAACATGCCGATGATCTCCGAGATCGCGCCGCTGATGATTTATTCCAAGCTGGAGCAATACGACTACGCGGGCGCCACCGCGGTGGCGGTGGTGATGCTGGTGATCTCCTTTGCCCTGTTGCTGCCGATCAACCTGCTGCAAGCGTGGACGCGCCGTCACCACCAGGCAGTGCGCGCCTCCGTGGCGCCGGACAAGGAGAACTGAAATGGCCGGCGTCGTTACCCAGGGCCTGGGCGGCCGTTCCGCCCCCGCCGCGCGTTTTCGGGATGCCACGGGCGAAGCGCCGTGGGTGCGTTACACCCTGATCACGATAGCGGTAGTGTTCCTCGCGCTGTTCCTGTTCATCCCGCTGGCTTCGGTGTTCTACGAAGCGCTGCGCAAGGGAGTGCAGACCTACTTCGATTCGCTGGTCGAGCCCGATGCCGTGGCCGCGATCCAGCTCACGCTGCTGGTGGCGGCCATCGCGGTGCCGCTCAACGTGGTGTTCGGCGTGGCGGCGGCGTGGGCCATCGCCAAGTTCGATTTTCGCGGCAAGAATCTGCTGATCACGCTGATCGACCTGCCTTTCTCCGTGTCGCCGGTGATTTCGGGCCTGGTCTATGTGCTGCTGTTCGGCGCGCAGGGCTGGCTGGGTCCGTGGCTGGAGGCACACGATATCAAGATCATGTTCGCGGTGCCGGGCATCGTGCTGGCGACCATCTTCGTCACCTTTCCGTTCGTCGCACGCGAGTTGATTCCGTTGATGCAGGCGCAGGGCAGCGAGGAAGAAGAGGCCGCCATCGTGCTGGGCGCCTCGGGCTGGCAGACGTTCCGCCGCATCACGCTGCCCAACATCCGCTGGGGCCTGCTGTATGGCGTGATCCTGTGCAATGCGCGGGCCATGGGCGAGTTCGGCGCGGTCTCGGTGGTGTCGGGCCACATCCGCGGGCTTACCAACACCATGCCGCTGCACGTGGAGATTCTCTACAACGAGTACAACTTCGCGGCAGCCTTCGCAGTGGCGTCGCTGCTGACGCTGCTGGCCCTGGTCACGCTCGGCATCAAGACGCTGGTGGAATATCGGGCGCGCGGCGAGCACAGGGAAGACGAAAATTTTGCGCCCGGGAATTCGGCCGCTGGCAAATTGCAAGGACAGGCATCATGAGCATCCAGGTCAAGAATGTGCAGAAGCGCTTCGGCAATTTCGTCGCGCTCGATGATGTCACGCTCGATTTCGACGAAGGCCAGCTGACGGCGCTGCTGGGGCCGTCGGGCTGCGGCAAGACCACCTTGCTGCGCATCATTGCAGGTCTTGAGCGGGCGGACGATGGCCAGATCCTGCTGGAAGGGCGCGATGCCTCGCACCAGCATGTGCGCCAGCGCCAGGTCGGCTTTGTGTTCCAGCACTACGCACTGTTCAAGCACATGACGGTGTTCGAGAACGTGGCCTTCGGTCTGCGCGTGAAACCGCGCGCCGAGCGTCCGGGCGAGGCGCAGATCCGCGAGAAGGTGCGCTCGCTGCTGGAACTGGTGCAGCTCGACTGGCTGGCCGACCGCTATCCGCCGCAGTTGTCCGGGGGGCAGCGCCAGCGCATTGCGCTGGCCCGCGCGCTGGCCGTGGAACCGCGCGTGCTGCTGCTCGACGAGCCGTTCGGCGCGCTCGACGCCAAGGTGCGCAAGGAACTGCGCCGCTGGCTGCGCCGCCTGCATGACGAACTGCACGTGACCAGCGTATTCGTCACCCACGACCAGGAAGAGGCGCTGGAAGTCGCCGACCAGGTCGTGCTGATGAATCGTGGCCACGTCGAGCAGGCGGGCACGCCGGAGGCGGTCTACAACCATCCGGCCACGCCCTTCGTGTTCGGCTTCCTCGGCAACGTCAACCTGTTCCACGGCAGGCTGGAAGTGGGCGAGCGGGGCGGCTTGCTGCACACCGGCGATTCGATCCTGCCTGTCATCGGCAGCGGCCATGAAACCGCCGGCGACGCCGTGGCCTATGTCCGCCCGCACGATCTCGACCTGGAGCGCTACGCGCCCGGCGCCGACGGCATTGCCGTGACGCTGCGTCGCGCGCTGACGCTGGGCCCCGTGGCCCAGCTCGAACTGGAGCGCGAAGACACCCAGGAAGTGATCGAGGTGGCGCTGCCACTCGAACGCTTCCGCCACCAGGGCTTCCGCGAAGGCGAGCTGCTGGCGGTGCGGCCGCGCCAGTTGCGTGTCTTCGTCCAGCCTCAACCTGCAGCCCAGGCACATACACAAACACAATCACAAGCCAGGGCCAATGTTGCCCCGGCGGGAGCCGTACAATGAATTTCCAGCAGCTGCGTTCGATCCGCGAGGCGGTACGCCGCCAATTCAACCTGACGGAGGTTGCCAATGCCCTCTACACCTCGCAGCCCGGCGTGTCGCGCCAGATCCGCGAGCTGGAGGAGGAACTCGGGGTGGAGATCTTCGAGCGCTATGGCAAGCGCCTGACCGGCCTGACCGAGCCCGGCCGCGAAATCGTGCGCATCGTCGAGCGCCTGCTGCTCGAGGCGGAGAACCTGCGCCAGGCCGGAGACGAATTCGCCGGCCGGCATACCGGCCGCCTGACGGTGGCCACCACGCACACCCAGGCCCGCTACGCCTTGCCCAAGGTGGTGCAGAGCTTCCGCCGCGCCTATCCGCATGTGACGCTGGCGTTGCAGGAAGCCTCGCCGGCGCACATTGTCGAATTGCTGCTGACCGGCCAGGCCGATATCGGCATCGCCACCGAGGCGGTGGCAAGCGAGGCGGGCCTGACTTCCTTCGAGGCCTATACCTGGCGCCACGTCCTGGTGGTATCGCCGGACCACCCGCTGACGCACTTGCCGGAGCCGACGCTGGAGGATATTGCCGGCTTCCCGATCATTACCTATGACGCCGGCTTCACCGGGCGCCGCAAGATCGATGGCGCCTTCGCCGACGCCGGCCTGCAGCCGGAGATTGTGCTCACCGCCATGGACGCGGACGTGATCAAGACCTACGCGGAACTGGACCTGGGCGTGGGCATCGTCGCCTCGATGGCCTATGACGAGCGCAAGGACGCCGGGCTGGTGCGGATTGCGGCCGACCACCTGTTCGAGCCGAATACCACCAGCGTGGCGGTGCGGCGCGGGGCCTACCTGCGTGGCTACGCCCATGCCTTTATCAACATGTTCGCGCCGCATCTGTCGCGCGACACCCTCACCAGCGCCCTGTCCGAACCCGCGGGCGGGCAGGTGGTCGAGGCCTGAAGACCTCGGGGACACGGGGCCCTGCGGTGCCGGTGGCGCCGCATCCTCGCGTTTCGCGCCTTCCGCTCTCCATTCGTCGCACGCCACTTCCGTCCCGAACTTTGTCGGCGTAAAGTCCCTACAGTCCGTGGCGGAATGCACATGCCGTCACATGGCAATGATGCACCGCACTATCGACGGTGCGCGAGTCCCGCACGAGGAGAGCGCGATGAAACGAGGCCGTAGCGGCAGGGGGCTGATTGTCCCGATCATCCTGATTGCACTGGGCGCGACCTTCCTGGCGCAAAACAGCGGCATCCTGCCCGCCTATATCGTCCCCGAAGGATGGCCGGTGCTCTTGATCGCCGTGGGTGCAATCCTGCTCGTGCGCCGCTTCGCCTGGCGCCGTGTCGACCGGCGCGGGCCGGAGCAATGAGCGCGCGCCCGGAAGGGCTGCTGCGCTGGCAGTGGCGCGGCTACGCCCGCAATCACAATCACCCGCGCAGCTTGCTGCTGCACATGGTCGCGGTGCCGATGTTCATGGCCGGCAGTGTGCTGTTCCTCTATGGCGCGCTGGCGCTTTCCGTCCCGGCGGTGGCGCTTGGCGTGCTGTGCATGGCCTTGTCCATGATGCTGCAAGGCCGCGCCCACCGGCTTGAGGCTGTCAGGCCCGAACCGTTCGCCGGGCCGCTCGATATCGCGCTGCGCATCCTGGCCGAGCAGTGGATCACGTTTCCGCGCTTTGTCTTGTCGGGCCAATGGTGGGCGGCATTGCACGGCCGTGTGGCCGGCGATGACGATAATGACGCCGGTGGCAAGGTGACCCAGCGCACACGCGGACCGGGCAATGGGTGCCAGAGCTTATGAGCGGCTATTACAATAGCAATCAGTCATCCCCGACTTGTCCTGCGGCCGCGGTAGCGTTGGCAGGACCGGCGCCATTTTCCCCGTCGCGCAGGGAGGCCTTGCCCACATGAAATCGCTGGATCGGCTAGCTCGTTGTCCCGCCGCCATTCCTTCCCGGATCTCGATCCTCGCGCGCGACCTGTTGTTCGTGCTTTGCATCAACACCATGATCGCCGTCAGTCTCAACTATGGCTTCCGTACCGGCGGCTCGCTGTGGCACAACTTCGTCTATAGCCACCTGATCGGCCTGTCGATCTGGCTGCTGATCGATGTCGCCCGCGTGCTGATCTGGTGGAACGAGCGGCCCAGGCGCTGGCCCTTCCTGTGCCTGACCGCCATTGCCGTGCCGCTTGGCGTGATCATGGGCAGTTGGGCGACGCGCATCATCCTCAACGAGCCGGCGAAGTCCTTCGAGGAAGCCGCCGACACGTTGCGCATGTGCCTGGTGGTAGGCATGCTCGCTTCGGCCAGCATGATCTATTTTTACTGGTCGCGGGAAAAGCTCGCCCATCTGGAACGGCAGGCCGCGCTTGACGCCCTGCAGCGCGAGGAGGCGGAAAAGCAACTGGTGCGCGCGCAGCTGATGGCCTTGCAGGCGCAGATCGAGCCGCACTTCCTGTTCAACTCCCTGGCCAACCTGGATTGCCTGATCGCCACCGACCAGCAGGCCGCCCGGCGGCTGCTGCAGCGGCTGATCGGCTTCCTGCGCATGTCGCTGTCGCATACGCGCGCCGAGCAATGCACGCTGCGCCAGGAGTTCGAGCTGCTGCGCAGCTATCTCGACATCCAGGCGCTGCGTTTCGGCCCGCGCCTGAGCTATCAGATCGAACTGCCGCCCGAGCTGGCGGAAGTGGAGATCCCACCCATGCTGATCCAGCCGCTGGTGGAGAACGCGGTCACCCACGGCATCGAGCCATGCATGCGTGGCGGCAGCATCGTGCTGTCGGCGCGCGCGCAGGGCGAGAACGCGGTACAGGTGGTGATCCAGGATACCGGAGTGGGGTTCGGGCATGCCGTGACCAAGGGCTCCGGCCTGGGCCTGACCCATGTGCGCGAGCGGCTGGCGCGTATTTTCGGGGCGTCGGCCAGCATGCAGATGGAAGAAAACACGCCGCGCGGCGTGATCGTCCGGCTGACCTTGCCCGTCGTGCGGCTGCCGGCGGCAGTTCCCGTGCCGGCGCCTGCGCCGGTGCCTGCCGGCGCCCCTGCCGGACTCGGGATGGCCCCCGTTACCCGTGCCGCGCATGGCATTTCTCATCCCTGAGGCGGCTGACTGCCACAGCCGCCCCGGTCTCAACCGCCGTTCCGAACGATCCGCTTCATTACTGCCGCTTCCATGTCCCCGACCTTGTTAATCGCTGACGACGAGCCGCTGCTCGCGCGCGCCTTGCATGCCGAACTGTCCAGTCTCTGGCCCGAGGCGCAGGTCGTCTCCGTGGTGCACGACGGCGTATCCGCGCTGGAGGCGGCCCGGCAGCACGCGCCCCAGGTGGCGTTTCTCGATATCCGCATGCCGGGCATGAGCGGCATGGACGTGGCGCGCGAGCTGATGGCGTTCGATCCGCCGCCCCTGGTGGTGTTCGTCACGGCGTACGACCAGTTCGCGCTGGAAGCATTCGAGCGCGAGGCGGTCGACTACGTGCTCAAGCCCGTGCAGCCCGACCGGCTGGAGGCCACCGTGCACCGCCTCAAGGCAAGGCTGGCGGCCCATGCGCAGGCGAGCGAGGAGGGCGGCTCCGCGCTCGACACCGATCGCCTGGCGCAGTTGCTGGCCCGGCTCGAGACGCTGGAACCGGGCGGCGCGCCAGCGCTGCACGCCCCCGCGGGCTCGCCCCAGCACGGCTACCTGCGTTTCATCAAGGCGCTGGTCGGACAGGAAATCCGCATCATCCCGGTGGATGAAGTGATCTACCTTGAGGCGACAGACAAGTACGTCAACGTCGTGTCCGCCAGCGGGGAGGCGCTGATTCGCACCAGCCTGCGCGAACTGTCGCAACAACTCGATCCGGAGCGCTTCTGGCAGATCCATCGCGGCACGGTGGTGAATATCGACTGCGTGGCCAGTGCCGTGAACCAGTCGCTCGGCCGGCTCGCGCTGAAGCTGCGCAATCGCGCGGAGACCTTGCCGGTGGCTCGCCAATATGCCTACCTGTTCAAGCAGATGTAACGGGCAGGGCACCCCTGCCGAGGGTGGTTTTACTCTATGATGCGGTATTCGCAGCGCGCCCCTGGTCCGTGACCGGGTCAGGCAGCAGTGGCCGGCGCGCCAAGTCCAGCAAGATTGCCGCCCGATGACTGCCGCCGCTCTCGATCCCATTCGCAATCCGTTGCGCCACGATGCCCAGGTCATTGGCCTGGTCGGGCTGGCCCACGGCGTTTCCCACTTTTTCCACCTGCTGCTGGCGCCCCTGTTCCCATGGATCAAGGCGGAGTTTGGCCTGAGCTATGCCGAACTGGGTTTGCTGATGACGGTGTTCTTCGCCGTCTCGGCCGTGGTGCAGACGGCGTCGGGCTTCGTGGTCGACCGCTTCGGTGCCAAGCCGGTGCTGTTCGGCGGCCTTGGGCTGCTGGGCACGGCGGCGCTGCTGCTGTCGGTCAGCCCCAGCTACACGATGCTGCTGCTTGGCGCCGGCGTGGCGGGGATCGGCAATGGCGTGTTCCATCCCGCCGATTTCACCTTGCTCAATAAACATGTGTCGCAGCCGCGGCTGGGCCATGCGTTCTCGGTGCACGGTATCTCGGGCAACCTTGGCTGGGCCGCCGCGCCGATCTTCCTGGTGACCATTGCCGAGTTCAGCACCTGGCGCACCGCGCTCGCCTGCGCTTCGGCCGTGGCCTTCGGCGTGCTGGCGGTGCTGCTGGCCTTCCGGCACGTGCTCGACCCGCGCGGCACAGCCGGCGCGGCGCCCAGGCAGGCCGCGGCCAAGGCGGGCGGCAGCATGCTGGCGTTTCTCAAGTTGCCGCAGGTGTGGATCTGCTGGGCCTTTTTCCTGGTCACCACCTTTTCGTTCTCCGGCATCCAGAGTTTCGCGCCGACCGCGCTGACCCAGCTCTACGGCATGCCGCTGACGCTGGCCACGGCGTCCTACACCGTTTACATGCTGTGCAGCGCCGGCGGCATGATCGTGGGCGGCTTCGCCGCGGGACGCACCAGCAACCACGACCGCCTGATTGCGATGAGCTTCACGCTGTCGGGCTTTGTCGCCATCGTGGTGGGGCTGGGTGTGCTGCCGGCCGTGATGGTGCCGGTGCTGATGGGCGTGATCGGCTTCGGCGCGGGTACGGCCGGGCCTTCGCGCGATCTGCTGGTGCGCGCCGCCGCGCCGGCCGGGGCCACCGGGCGAGTCTATGGCGTGGTCTACTCCGGCCTGGATATCGGACTGGCCAGCGGACCGCTGTTTTTCGGCATGTTGATGGATGCGCGCTGGCCGAGCTGGGTCTTCTTCATGATCGGCGCTTTCCAGATGCTGGCGATCTTCACCGCCGTCACGGTGGGCAATGGCAACCGCTCGCGCCGTGATGCGGGGAGCAACCGCGCGGCCGCCGGCTGACACGCTTCCGGCCTCGATTGCCCCCCGGTGCTGTTACCGAATTCCTGATCCACGGTTCCGCACGGAACCATCAACTTGTCCTCCGCCCATGGTCAATCCTGCCGCCACGCCGTCCCATGCCGCCCCCGACGGGGTACCGCTGCTCCAGCAGGGCGGCCATATCCTGGTCGATGCGCTGCTGGCGCACGGCGCCGAGCTGGCGTTCGGCGTCCCGGGCGAGAGCTACCTGGCGGTGCTCGACGGCTTCCATGCGCGGCGCGACCGCCTGCGCTTCGTGATCTGCCGGCAGGAAGGGGGCGCGGCGGTCATGGCCGAAGCCTGCGGCAAGTTGACCGGGCAGCCCGGCCTGGCGTTCTGCACACGCGGCCCAGGCGCCACCAATGCCAGCATCGGCGTCCATACGGCGTACCAGGATTCCACGCCGATGATTCTCTTCATCGGCCAGGTCGGCAGCGATTTTGCCGATCGCGAGGCCTTCCAGGAGATCGACTACCGCCGCATGTTCGGCCAGATGGCCAAGTGGGTGGCGCAGATCGAGCGGGCCGAGCGGATTCCCGAATACATCGCGCGCGCTTACCAGACCGCTACCTCGGGCAGGCCCGGCCCCGTGGTCCTGGCGCTGCCGGAGGACATGCTGACCCAGCAGGTTGCCGTAACGCAGCTGGCGCACTACCAGCGCGTCATGAGTTGGCCGGGCGAGGGCGATCTGGCCCGCCTGGCCAGTATGCTGGCCAGCGCAGAGCGGCCTTTCGTGATTGCCGGCGGCAGCGGCTGGACGCCCGAGGCCTGCCAGGACCTGCAGCATTTTGCCGAGCGCTTCCAGTTGCCGGTGGGCTGCGCCTTTCGCTTCCAGGACCTGTTCGACAGCCGCCACGCCAGCTATGCGGGCGATGTCGGTATCGGCATCAACCCGCAACTGGCCGAACGCATCCGCGCCGCCGACCTGGTGCTTGCCATCGGCCCGAGGCTGGGCGAGATGACCACCGGGGGCTATGCGCTGCTGGCCGCGCCGCGGCCGGCGCAGGCCCTGATCCATGTCCATGCGGGCGCCGAGGAACTGGGCAGCGTCTACCAGGCCGACCTGATGGTGCAGGCCTCTATGCCGGCCATCGCGAAACGGCTGGCCCAGCTTGATGCCCCCGCCACGCCGCGCTGGCAGGCATGGACCGCCGCGGCGCACGCCGGTTACGAAGCCTACCTGGCACCGCCGCCCTATACCGGGCAGGGCGTGGACATGGCCGCCATCGTGCGCACGCTGGATACCGTGCTGCCGGCCGATGCCGTGGTGACCAACGGCGCGGGCAACTACGCTAGCTGGCTGCACCGCTATTTCCGCTATCGCCCCTTTGCCGGCGGCGGCCGCGGCCAGCTTGCGCCGACCAGCGGCGCCATGGGCTACGGGGTGCCCGCGGCAGTGGGCGCCAAGATCGCCTTTCCAGGGCGCACGGTGGTGGCGCTGGCCGGGGATGGCTGCTTCCTGATGAATGGCCAGGAGCTCGCCACGGCGATGCAGTATGGCGCGGCCGTGATCATCATCGTCGTCAACAACGGCATGTACGGCACCATCCGCATGCACCAGGAGCGG
The DNA here is from genome assembly GCA_000955785.1 of Burkholderiaceae bacterium 16. Taxonomy (GTDB): domain Bacteria; phylum Pseudomonadota; class Gammaproteobacteria; order Burkholderiales; family Burkholderiaceae; genus Cupriavidus. The sequence continues at coordinate 114,471 of JYOD01000104.1, read as the reverse complement.
GAGTATCCCGGCCATGTGAGCGGCACCGAACTGCGCAACCCGGATTTCGCCGCGCTGGCGCGGGCTTATGGCGCGCGTGGCGCCGTCGTGACCCGCAACGAAGAGTTCGAGCCGGCCTTGCGCGAGGCGCTGGCCGCACCGGTTGCCAGCCTGATCGAGATCCGCATCGATCCGGAACAGATCACGCCGCGCACCACGCTGCAGGCCATTCGCGACCAGGCGCTGGCCGCGCGGGGCGCGTCCTGAGGCGGGCCGCCATCGCCTCGTCTCGTCTAACCTGTTCTTTCCACCTTTCTGATCAGGGAGTTCTTCATGAGCTTTGCTACCACCGATCTGTGCGACGCCAATGAGGCACGGCTGGCCGATGGCTCGCTGCACGTGCTGGCGCCGGTATTCCGCCATTTCGGCAAACGCGCCGCGTTTTCCGGCCCGGCCGCCACGCTGAAGCTGTTCGAGGACAATTCGCTGGTGCGCGAAGCGCTCGAGTCGCCCGGCAACGGCCGCGTGCTGGTGGTCGACGGCGGCGGCTCGCTGCGCGGCGCGCTGGTGGGCGGCAACCTTGGCGTGCTGGCCGAGAAAAACGGCTGGGCCGGCATCATCGTCAATGGCTGCGTGCGCGATAGCGCTGAGCTTGCGGTCTGCGATATCGGCGTGCGCGCCCTGGCCGTGCATCCGCAGAAAAGCCAGAAGCGCAATGTGGGCGAGCGCGAGGTCACGGTGCAGATGCCCGGCGCCGTGGTGCGGCCCGGCAACTGGATCTATGCCGACGCCGACGGCGTGCTGGTGGCGGACAGCAAGCTGGAGGGCTGAGCATGCCGGTGGTATTTGTCTACGGCACCCTGCGCGCGGGCGAAGTCAACGACCTCAACGCGGCCGCGCGCAAGCACGGCATTGCCGCGCCGCGCCTGCTCGGCGGCGCCACCGTGCCGGGCCGGCTCTATGACTTCGGCACCTATCCCGGCCTGGTGCTGGATGCAGGCGCCCCCGGCGTGGCTGGCGATTTGTACGAGGTGGATGCCGCCCTGGTGCCGGTGCTCGACGAAATCGAAGAGGTTTATCCGGGCCAGGCCACGCTGTTCGTTCGCGAGGAGCGGGTGGTGACGGCTGGCGGCCAGGCCGTGCGCTGCCTGCTGTACCCGGTGGGGGAGGACGCGGTGGCGGGTTTGCCGCGCATTGCCTCCGGGGACTGGGTGGCTTACCGGCGTGAGCGCGAGGCAAATCCGCCTGCGTAGGACCGCAGGGGCGGTGCTGGATGCGTTCCGCCTTGGGCAGCATCGCGGCCGGCACTGCCGGCCGTTCATTTTTCACAATGCGGAAAGGTGTTTTGCGCGGCAAAAAATGTAGATGCGAGGCACAACTGCCGTTTCTCATGATGGAAAACAGCTTGCCGTATCGTGAAATGTTCTGCGTAAGCTATTGATTAAAAACAGGAAAAAAACTCAGCAACGACTGCATTCCGTGCTGTTGCGACGCGGGACGTTTCCCTACACTCTTATATAAGACACATGACTTGAAGCGCAAAAAAACAGGGGTGGCGAGGCAGCAGGACCCGGCCTCCAAACCAGCCCCCGAAGCGCACCGGTCGGCAAGCTCGGCACCATGGTCCGGCAAGCCTGTCGCAAGTTTCTTATGCCATACCCGTCTCAATCACTAGGAGAGTGAAATGTCCCGCGAAACCGAAGCAAAGAATCTGCAAAAGGAATGGGATACCAACCCCCGCTGGAAGGGCGTCGCGCGTCACTACACCGCCGATGACGTTGTGCGCCTGCGCGGCTCCGTGCAGATCGAGCATACCCTGGCCCGCCGCGGTGCCGAAAAGCTGTGGCACCTGCTGAACACCGAGCCGTTCGTTAATACGCTGGGCGCGCTGACGGGCAACCAGGCCATGCAACAGGTCAAGGCTGGCCTCAAGGCCATCTACCTGTCGGGCTGGCAAGTCGCTGGCGACGCCAACCTGGCCGGCGAAATGTATCCCGACCAGTCGCTGTACCCGGCCAACTCGGTGCCGCAAGTGGTCCGCCGCATCAACAACACCTTCCAGCGCGCCGACCAGATCCAGTGGAGCGAAGGCAAGGGCGACACCGACTACTTCGCGCCCATCGTGGCCGATGCCGAAGCCGGTTTCGGCGGCGTGCTGAACGCCTTCGAACTGATGAAGTCCATGATCGACGCGGGCGCAGCCGGCGTTCACTTCGAAGACCAGCTGGCTTCGGTCAAGAAGTGCGGCCACATGGGTGGCAAGGTGCTGGTGCCGACGCGTGAAGCCGTCGCCAAGCTGACCGCCGCGCGCCTGGCTGCCGACGTGTCCGGCGTGCCGACCCTGGTGATCGCCCGTACCGACGCTGAAGCCGCCGACCTGCTGACCTCCGACGTGGACGAGCGCGATCGCCCGTTCTGCACCGGTGAGCGCACGGTGGAAGGCTTCTACCGCACCAAGCCCGGCATCGAGCAATCGATCTCCCGCGCCCTGGCCTACGCGGAAGTGGCCGACCTGGTGTGGTGCGAAACCGGCAAGCCGGACCTGGAATTCGCCAAGAAGTTTGCCGAAGCCGTCCACGCCAAGTTCCCTGGCAAGCTGCTGGCCTACAACTGCTCGCCGTCGTTCAACTGGAAGAAGAACCTGGACGATGCCACCATCGCCAAGTTCCAGAAGGAACTGGGCGCCATGGGCTACAAGTTCCAGTTCATCACGCTGGCTGGCTTCCACTCGCTGAACTACTCGATGTTCAACCTGGCCTATGGCTATGCCCGCAACCAGATGACCGCCTTCGTCGAACTGCAGGAAAACGAGTTCAAGGCGGCCGAGAAGGGCTTCACCGCCGTCAAGCACCAGCGCGAAGTCGGCACCGGCTACTTCGACGCAGTGACCCAGACCATCGAAGGCGGCCAGTCGTCGACTACCGCGCTCAAGGGTTCGACCGAAGACGAACAGTTCTTCGACGACAAGAAAGTGGCCTGATGTTTCGGATCTTCGGATCTTCAGATCAATAGCTGGTCACCTGGAGGGCGTGCGACCATCACGCCCTTCATTTAGGCGCCGCGCTGGGTCTCTCTCGGGGACGGCGCGGTTTTTTGCTTTCTGGCGCCTGGTGGATGCCCGGACCGGCAGGGGAGATGCGGCCGGGGTGCGAGAAATGTCAAAAATTGTATCTGTAGCGATTAAGACATATGCAGTTCACTTGGAATGATTTCAGCGATATGATTCCGCCCGTGTGTCAAAAGAGGCACGCAGCAGGGTTGCCGGTTTGTCACCGGCGCATATCCATAAAGATCACTGGCGGCAATCCAGCCGGTGCACATTCCAAGAAGAAAACCAAGCATGAAGCACAAACTTTCCCTGGCGGCCATCGCCGGTCTTTCCGCCATTCTGGTCGGCTGCGCCGGCACCAATGTCGACGGCATGATGGGTGCCGGCACGTCGCTGTTCAAGGCGGCCTCCCTGAGCGACGGCGACGTCAAGACCATGTCCGACAAGTCGTGCGCCGAGCTCGACAGCACCAACAAGATTGCTGCGCCCAGCAGCAACTACGCCAAGCGCCTGACCAAGATCATGGCCGGCGTGCAGTCGGCCGGCGTGCCGAACGTCAATGCCAAGGTCTACCTGACCAAGGACGTCAACGCCTGGGCCATGGCAAACGGCTGCGTGCGCGTGTACAGCGGCCTGATGGACATGATGACCGACGACGAAGTGCGCGGCGTGGTTGGCCACGAACTGGGTCACGTGGCCCTGGGCCACACCAAGAACAAGATGCAGGTGGCATACGCCGCCATGGCGGCGCGCGGCGCGCTGGCCGCCAGCGGCAATGGCGCCGTGGCTGCCTTGTCGGCCTCGCAACTGGGCGAACTGGGCGAGCAGCTGATCAACGCGCAATTCTCGCAAACGCAGGAGAGCGCCGCCGACGACTACTCGTTCGACGTGCTGACCAAGAACAAGGCCAATACCCGCGGCCTGGTCTCGGCGTTCCAGAAGCTGGCCAAGCTGGACGGCGGCAAGTCGAGCATGTTCTCGTCGCACCCGGGCTCGGAAGAGCGCGCCAAGCATATCGAAGACCGCATCAAGTCGGCCAGCTGATCACAACCGGCGCAGCCGGTTGGACGGAAGGACGGAAGGTTGAAAAGGCTGGCTGCCCCGACGGGCAGCCAGCCTTTTTGAATTCCATCGCCTCATGCCATGGCGCGTGCCGGCGCTCAGCGATACACGATGACCGGAATGTCTGTGTGCGTGAGCACCTTCTGCGTTTCGCTGCCCAGCAACAGGCCGGAGAGCCCGCGCCTGCCATGCGATGCCATGAAGATCACGTCGCAGCCATGGCGCTCGGCCGCGTCGATGATGCCCAGGTAGGGCACGGCAAAGGTGCTCATGTCGGCGTCAAAGCTGATGCCGTCGGCCCTGGCTGCGGTTTCCACTTCCTTCAGGTACAGCTTGGCCTGGCTTTCGATGCGGTCCTTGAAGGCCTGGGGCGCTTCCACCACGATCTCGCTGAAGGGCGTGTAGGGATATTCCTCCAGGCAGACATAGGCGGTGACCCGCGCATTGATCGTCTTGGCCAGTTCCAGCGCGCCGTCGATGGCTTTCTTGGACAGCTCCGAACCGTCGGTGGGTAGCAGGATGTGCTTGAACATGCTGGACTCCTTAGGGACGCGGTTTAACGGGTGGTGGGGGGGCAGGCCGCACGGCACCTGTCGGATTTCATTGTAGGCAGGGGTGGCTCATGCGTCATTGCCTTATATCAAATTACTGATTGACCACCAGTTGCTGCCTGGCTGCGGAAGCTTGTTCTGCGCGCCGCCAGTACGCCGGATTCCCGTAGGTGTTCTTCAGGTGGTCGATAAACAGCCGCACGCGCAGCGGCAAGTGCTTGCGCTGCGGAAAGACCGCATGGATGCCGATCGGCGGCGCCTGGAACTCATCCAGCACGGTGATCAGCCGGCCACTCGCGATCTCTTGCCCCACCTCCCACCATGAGCGCCAGGCCAGCCCGTGGCCTTGCAGGCACCAGGCGTGCAGCACCGCGCCATCGGAGCATTCCATGGTGCCGCCTACCTTGACGGTGAGGGGGCGTCCTTCCTGCTGGAAGGACCAGCCGCGCTGCACATTGGCGCTGGCGCCGAAGGCCAGGCAATTGTGGCGGGTCAGGTCCTCGGGCAGGGCGGGTACGCCGTGGCGCGACAGGTAATTGGGAGAGGCCACTACCACGCGCCGGTTCTCGGCCAGGCGGATCGAGACCAGGCTGGAATCGGGCAGGTCGCCCAGGCGGATGGCGCAGTCGAAGCCCTCGTTGACCAGGTCGACCACGCGGTCGGACAGGTCCAGGGTAATGGTCACATCCGGATGCGACTCGATGAACAGCGGCACCAGCGGCGCCACATGCTTGCGTCCGTAGCCAGCCGGCGCGGTCACGCGCAGGTGGCCGCTGGCCTTGACGCCGCCGGCCGAGACGCTGGCTTCGGCGTTGTGCAGGTCGTTGAGGATGCGCTGGCAGTCTTCCAGGAACGCCGAGCCCTCGAAGGTCAGGCTGATCTTGCGGGTGGTGCGCAGCAGCAGCTTGACGCCCAGGCGCTCTTCCAGCGCATCGATGCGGCGCCCGATGATGGCAGGCGCCACGCCCTCCGCCGCCGCCGCCGCCGACAGGCTGCCGCGCGCGGCCACGGAGACGAACGTCTCCAATTGCTTGAAATGATCCACAGTATTCGCCAGTTTTGTGCCTCATGCCGCCCAAAAATCGGGGGGCTTGAAGCAATGGGGTGGATTTGGTGCCTATTCTTTACAGCGTTCGCAAAGATTAGTGGGGTAAAAGTAAAAGATCAAGTGACCCGGGCCGACTTTGCCGCACCGCAACGCCTCCCTACAATGCATGCATTCATTGGTGTACAGGCCCACGCAATGCGCTGGCCTGCCGGGTTTGCCCAGGGGAACCGCTTCAGCTCATGCAAAAGATCCGCGCAGTCGTCTTCGACGCCTACGGCACGCTGTTCGACGTGTATTCCGTCACCGCGCGCGCGGAGCAATTGTTTCCGGGCAAGGGCGAAGCGCTGGCGCTGCTGTGGCGCGAGCGGCAGATCGACTACACCCGCATCCGCTCGCTGGCCGCTCCCGACGGCGCATACTACAAGCCGTTCTGGGCGATCACGGTGGACGCGCTGCGCTATGCCGCCGAGCGCCTGCAACTGGTGCTGAACCCCGCCGCGGAGGCGCAGCTGCTCAAGGAATATGCCTGCCTGTCTGCCTTCCCGGAGAACCTCGGGGCGCTCAAGCGCCTGCGGGCCGCCGGGCTGCCGCTGGGCATCCTGTCCAACGGCAATCCCGAGATGCTGGACATCTCGGTCAAGAGCGCCGGCATGCACGGGCTGTTCGACCACGTGCTGTCGGTGGATGCGGTGCGCATGTACAAAACCGCGCCTGACGCCTACGCGCTGGGCCCCAAGGCCTTCGGCGTACCGGCCGGGGAAATCCTCTTCGTCTCGTCCAACGGCTGGGACGCTTGCGGCGCCACCTGGTACGGCTACACCACGTTCTGGATCAATCGTGCCGGCCATCCGGCGGAGCAGCTCGATGTGAGTCCCTCCGGCACCGGGCACGACATGAACGACCTGCTCGAATTCGCCCGCACCCGCGGTGCGGCGGTTTGACAGCGGGCACCCTAAACAAACCATCGAACACAGGAGAACACTGATGGCCATCACGCTGCCTGCGGGCATGAAGATTACCGGCGAAATCCTGCCGGCCTACGAAGATATCCTCACGCCGGCGGCCCTGGCCCTGGTGGACAAACTGCATCGCGCCTTCGAGCCGCGCCGCCAGCAACTGCTGGCTGCCCGCGTCGAGCGCACCAAACGCCTGGACGCCGGCGAGCTGCCCGACTTCCTGCCGGAAACCAAGAGCGTGCGCGAAGGCGACTGGAAGGTCGCGCCGGTGCCCGCCGCGCTGCATTGCCGCCGCGTGGAAATCACCGGCCCGGTCGAAGCCAAGATGGTCATCAACGCGTTCAACTCCGGCGCGGACAGCTACATGACCGACTTCGAGGACTCCAACACCCCCAACTGGCACAACCAGTTGCAGGGTCAGGTCAACCTCAAGGCCGCCGTGCGCCGCACCCTCACGCTGGACTCGAACGGCAAGCACTACAAGCTCAACGACAAGATCGCCACGCTGCAAGTGCGCCCGCGCGGCTGGCACCTGGACGAAAAGCACGTCACCATCGACGGCCAGCGCGTCTCCGGCGGCATCTTCGATTTCGCGCTGTTCCTGTTCCATAACGCCAAGGAACAGATCGCACGCGGCGCCGGCCCGTTCTTCTATCTGCCGAAGATGGAAAGCCACCTCGAAGCCCGTCTGTGGAACGACGTCTTCGTCATGGCCCAGAACGAAATCGGCCTGCCGCAAGGCACCGTCAAGGCGACCGTGCTGATCGAAACGATCCTGGCCGCCTTCGAGATGGAAGAAATCCTGTATGAACTGCGCGAGCACAGCGCTGGCCTGAACGCCGGCCGCTGGGACTACATCTTCTCGTGCATCAAGAAGTTCAAGGTTGACAAGAATTTCTGCCTGGCCGACCGCGCCAAGGTCACCATGACCTCGCCGTTCATGCGCTCGTACGCGCTGCTGCTGCTCAAGACCTGCCACAAGCGCGGCGCGCCCGCCATCGGCGGCATGAGCGCACTGATCCCGATCAAGAACGATCCGGAGAAGAACGCCATCGCCATGCAAGGCATCATCAACGACAAGAAGCGCGATGCCACCGACGGCTACGACGGCGGCTGGGTGGCTCACCCGGGCCTGGTCGAGCCGGCCATGAAGGAATTCGTGGCAGTGCTGGGCGACGCGCCCAACCAGTTCGGCAAGCAGCGCGACGACGTCAACGTGACCGCCAAGGACCTGCTGGACTTCCAGCCGGAAACCCCGATCACCGAAGCTGGCCTGCGCATGAACATCAACGTCGGCATCCACTACCTCGGCTCCTGGCTGGCCGGCAACGGCTGCGTGCCCATCCATAACCTGATGGAAGACGCCGCCACCGCCGAAATCTCGCGCTCGCAAGTGTGGCAGTGGATCCGCTCGCCCAAGGGCAAGCTGGAAGACGGCCGCAAGGTGACCGCAGAGATGGTGCGCGCGCTGATCCCGGAAGAACTGGCCAAGGTCAAGGAGTTCGTCGGTGGCGACACCAGGACCTATGACCGCGCCGGCGAAATCTTCGAACAGATGTCCACGTCGGAAGATTTTGCCGAGTTCCTGACGCTGCCGCTGTACGAGGAAATCTGAACGGGCCGTTGCAGTAGACTGGCCGGGGTTTTTGACTCGGCGTTAAGATACCCGCAGCCTGGCGCTGCGGGTTTTCTTTTTTTGGGGGGCACGCGGAGGGAGGCGACGCGGCCGGCAGCATCCTGCGTTGATGCGATCTTGCCGACGTTCTGAAAAGCGGGTCCTCTCCATCAGTCGCCTCACGCGGCTGCGAGCGCTGTATTCGCAGGCTTCCACAGCGCACCCGCATAAAGCTCCGCGCCAAAATCCGCCGGCACATCCCCGCGGATCCTCTGCTCGTGCAGCGCCAGATCAGCCAGCAGCAGGTCCCGGCTGATACGCGCGACCGAGGCCGGGATATCGCGGCGCATGCTGGGCACGTCGCCCAACGGTACCCCGACGCTGGCAAAGCCAGCCGGGTTGTGCACGTGGATGTCGCGCAGCCACGGCGTGGCACCTGGCGTCTTTTCCAGGTACTCGAGTCCGCTGCCGAGGTAGGGCGAGGCGGCCAGTTCGTCGTCGCGAGCATCGGCCGGCGGCTGGTAGCGGTCGCGCCAGCGCAGGATGTGCGAAGCGATATCGGCGAGTTCCGGACGCGCTGACGGATCGACCACATAGCCGGTGCCCGCGATCGCAAAATCGAAGCGCAGGGTTTCGCCGCGGGCCTGCGCGACAATGCGGCCGGACTCCACCTCGGCGGAAGACAGCGATGTGCTCAGGTGCAAACGGAACTGCGGGAACCTGAGCACCCGCTCCACCGAATCGGCCGGTGGCGTGGAGCCGGCGCGGCGGTAGCGGATGGCCTGCTCCCAGCGCGTGGCGTCGGGCAGGGCGTGGTAGTTGTCGTAGAGACCGGGATAGGCGCGCACGCGCGATACCGGCGTGGCGGCGATATGGTCGCGGCGCGCAAACATGTGTACCGCAGCGGCGCCGGACTCCAGCGCCACGGCGGCGGCGTCGAAGGCCGAGGCGGCAGCGCCCAGCACCGCGACGGTCTTGCCGCGCAGTGCATCGAAGTCGATGGCATCGGCGGTGTGCGCCGCTAGCCCCGCAGCTACGGCTCGCAATAACACGGCCGGTACGAACGGGGCGCCGTTGCCCGCCACGCCATTGGCCAGGACGACCTTGCGCGCGGTTTCGATGCGCGGCGCTCCGTCCGTTTCCAGGTGCAGCCGGAAGTGAGCCACCGGGCCGCCGGTGACAGGCTCGATATGCACAACCCGCGTGCCGTAACGCACTTGCACGCCAAGAAAGCCGCGGTACCAGTCGAGATAGTCGGCCCAGGCAAGACGCGGAATGCGGTCGATGCCGGCATAGGCTTCGGCGCCGTGGCGCGCTTCGTACCATGCCTGGAAACCCAGCGCAGGCAGCCCGAGTTCAGGCCCGACCAGGTTCTTGGGCGTGCGCAGCTTCTGCATGCGGGCGCGCGTGCGCCAGACGCCGGCCAGCGTGCCGTCGGGCGCGGCATCGAGCATGGTGACATGGCCGATGCCCGCGCGGCGCAGCGCGAAGGCATAAGCGCTGCCACTCTGGCCGCCGCCGACGATGGCTACATTGTGGTCGATGCCTGCATGGCCGGGCACCCAGTTGTCGGGTGCGGGTCCGAGCAGGCGCAGCGTTTCACGCGCGAGGAAATCCGGATCGGATGCGGGGAGGGAGGACGTAGTGGTCATGCGGCAGCGGCAATGGTGGATGTGGCGGGTGAGGAGGCTGCGGGATGCGCGGGGCGCTTGAGGCCCAGGTGTTCGCGCAGCGTGCTGCCCGAGTACTCGGTACGGAACAGGCCGCGGCGGCGCAATTCCGGCAGCACCAGTGCGATGAAATCGGTGAGCCCGCCCGGCAATACCGGCGACATGATGTTGTAGCCATCGGCGCCGAATTTCCGGAAGCGCTCTTCGAGCTGGTCCGCGATCTGAACGGGCGTGCCGACCAGTTGCCAGTGGCCGCGCGCGCCGGCCACGCGCTGGTAGAGCTGGCGGATGGTCAGGTTCTCGCGCCGTGCGAGATCGATCACCAGGCGCTGGCGGCTCTTGCTGGCGTTGGTCTCGGGCAGTTCGGGAATCGGCCCGTCGAGCGGATAGCCGGACAGGTCGAAGCCGCCGCTCAGGCCCGATACCAGCGCCAGCCCGACCACGGGGTCGATCAGCGATTGCAGTTGCTCGAATTTCTCCCGGGCTTCGCTCTCGCTTTCCGCCACGACCGGGAACACGCCGGGCAGGATCTTGAGATCGTCCGGTTCGCGGCCGTATCTGGCTAGCCGCCCCTTGACGTCGGCATAGAACGCCACCGCGTCCTCCACGGTCTGCTGCGCCGTGAACACAGCCTCACCGGTGCGGGCCGCCAGCTCCTTGCCGGCTTCCGATGAGCCAGCCTGCACCACGACCGGGTGGCCCTGCGGCGTCCGCGAAACGTTAAGCGGCCCCTGCACCGAGAAATGCTTGCCCTTGTGGCGCAGCACATGGCGCCGGGCCGGATCGTAGTAGCGCCCGCTGGCCTTGTCGCGCAGGAAGGCGTCGTCTTCCCAGCTGTTCCACAGGCCGGTGACCACGTCGGCAAATTCGGCGGCTCGCTCGTAGCGCTCGGCATGCGCCAGGTGGTGGTCGCGGTTGAAGTTGCGCGCTTCGTGCTCGCTCGATGATGTAACCAGGTTCCAGCCCGCGCGGCCGCCGGAGATGTGGTCCAGCGAGGCGAACTTGCGGGCCACGTGATAGGGCTCGTTGAAGCTCGTCGACGCCGTGCCGACCAGGCCGATGCGCTCCGTCACCGCGCCCAGTGCCGATAGCAGGGTGATGGGTTCGAACTGCGCCTGGTAGCTGTGGGCGGTGCGGCTGAGGAACTCGGTATCGTCGCCGCGCGTGCCCACGCCGTCGGCCAGGAAGATCAGGTCGAACTTCGCCGCCTCGGCGGCCAGCGCCAGCGCCATGTAATGCCTGAAGTCGATGCCGGCGTCGGCCTTGGCGTCGGGATGGCGCCAGGCGGCGATATGGTGGCCGCTGGGGTAAAGGAAGGCACCCAGGCTGAGGAAACCGCTACGTTGAGCCATGATGGATTGTCTCGCGTCTTGCTGATGTCAATGTCGGTGTCAGGCCGCCTCGCGGGCGTTTTGCCGCCCTTGCGGCCGTGCTAGGCCCAGATGCCCGCGCAGCGTGCTGCCTTCGTACTCCGTGCGGAAGATGCCGCGCCGCTGCAGGATCGGCACCACGCCGTCGACAAAATCCTGCAGTCCGCCGGGCAATGCATCCGGCATCAGGTTGAAGCCGTCGGCCGCGCCGTGCCGGAACCAGTGCTCGATGTCGTCGGCGATCTGCTCCGGCGTGCCGACGATCACGCGGTGCCCGCCGCCGCCCGCCAGCTCGCGGATCAGTTCGCGCGCGCTATAGCCTTGGCGCCGCGCCAGCGCGAGCGTGGCATTGAAGAAGGTATGGTTGCCATTGGCGGGCAGGGCGAGGCTGGCGGGCAGGCGTTCGTCGAGCTTGAGGCGGTCCGGCGCAATGCCCAGCGTGCCGGCCAGCCGCGTCAGGCTGTAGTCCCACGGGATCAGGTCGACCAGTTCGTCGCGCCGCCGGCGCGCCTGTGCTTCCGTTGCGCCGATGATGGTGGTCAGCCCCGCCAGCACCTGCACGGCATCGGGTCCGCGCCCCAGCGCCTGCGCGCGCGATTTCAGCTCGCGCCCGTAGGCCAGCGACTCCTCGAACGATTGCGAGGCCGAGAACACGGCTTCCGCGTGGCGCGCCGCAAGCTCGCGGCCGTCCGCGGAGCCGCCTGCCTGCACCACCACCGGATGGCCTTGCGGCGAACGCGGCAGGTTGAGCGGTCCTTGCACCGAGAAATGCTCGCCATGGTGCGCGATCGGCAGCACCTTGCCTGGGTCGACGAAGCGGCCCGATGTCTTGTCGCCGACGAAGGCATCGTCCTCCCAGCTGTCCCACAGCGCCTTGACGACCGCGGTGAACTCGGAAGCGCGCGCATAGCGCTGCGCGTGATCCGGCGCCGCGTCGCGCCCGAAGTTGCGCGCCGAGGGCGCGTCGGCGGTGGTGACCACATTCCATCCGGCGCGCCCGGCGCTCACGTGGTCCAGCGTGGCGAAACGCCGCGCGATGTTATAGGGCTCGTTGTAGCTGGTGGACGCCGTGCCGATCAGGCCGATATGCGTGGTCGCCGCCGCGATGCTCGCCAGCAGCACGGTCGGCTCCAGCGCGGTGATCGGGCGGAAGTGGATCTGGTCGACGATGGCGGCGTTATCCGCCAGGAAGACCGCGTCGAGCTTGCCGGCCTCGGCGATCTGCGCCACGCGGATGTAGTGCCGCACATCGGCGAAGGCGCCGGGGTCGCTCTCGGGCAGCCGCCAGGCTGACGGCACGAAACCCGAATGCAGGATGTTGATGTTGAGGTGAAGCCGGCGGGGCCGGCGCGATGCAAGGGATGCGCTCATTGGAATGTCCCCGGTTCCGGATGGCCTTCGCCGAGTACCCAGCGGCCTACATTGCGGGTCTTGTATTCCGACGGGTTGTGCAGCGTGTGGATGCGGGCGTTGCGCCAGAAGCGGTCCAGGCCAACCTTGCGCACCGCCGAGCGTGCGCCGGTGACTTCGAAGATCTCGCTGGAGACCTGCAAAGCGACTTCGCCGGCCAGCACATTGGCTGCCGCGATGGCGACAGCCGCTTCGCCGCGTTCTTCGGCGGTGAGCTTTTCCCCGCGCGCGTGCACGCCGTCGAGCGCCGCCAGCGCGCGGTCGGCCAGCGCGGTGGCAGCCTGGGTCCTGACCCAGAGTTCGCCGTACTGGCGCCGCACCCAGGGATCGTCGACATGGCGCTCCACGCCCGAGTGGACCCACGGGCGCGACTGGTGCACGGTGTATTCGCGCCCGGCGCGCAGCGCCCCCTGGGCCGTGCCGATAAACACGTTGAGCAATACGCTTTGCTGTTGCAGCGGCGTAACCGTGCGGTAGGGCTCGGGCGGCGCGCCGGTGGGATTCAGCGGCACGGGCTCGCCCAGCACCTCGTCCTGGTGCACGCGCACGCCGTGGTAGGTGACGTGGCCGCTGCCGGTCTGGCGCTGGCCGATGCCGTCCCAGTCATCCTCGATCACGATGCCTTCGCGGTCCGCGGGAATCGCGGCGAAGCGGCGCTCGCCGCTTTCGGCATCCTCCCAGGCAATCGCCAGGAAGTCGGCGACATGCGAGCCGGAGGTGAAGGGGCGGTAGCCGTCCAGCACGAACCACTCCCCGTCGCGCCGGCCAAACAGGCTGTTGGAAAAGCTGTTGGCGGTATTGCCCCAGAACCAGTTGCCCTCGATCGACCGGCGCCACAGGCTGGCCGCCTTCTCTGGTGCATTGCGCAAGCGCGGGCTCAGCAGGCTGCTGTAGTGATAGCCGAACAGATGGCCAAGCGAGCCATCCACCTGCGCGAACAGGCGAGTGATGCGCAGCACGGTCGACCAGGACTCGCCCTGGCCGCCATGCTCGCGCGGCAGCAGCAGCGCCAGCAGGCCGTGCTCCTTGAGCAAGCGGATCTGTGCCAGCGGTTTCCCGCCGGCCTGGTCGCGCGCGATGGCGTCTTCGGCGAAGCCGTCGCGCAGTGCCACGGCGCGCGCGACGAAGGGGTTGCCGGTGTCGGGTTCGAACAGCGCGGGCGCTGCATCTTCCAGCGCATGAAGGTAAGCGACGTTAGCGGTCATGATGGCGTTCCGGTTGGTGCGCTCAGTGCACCTTGGCAAAACCGTGGCGTTCGGCCAGCAGTTCGAGGATGCGGCGGCTGTCGGTGACGAAGCGCAGCTCGCCCAGGGCTTGCGCATCGGCGGGTGCCGGCGCGGCGTCGTCCAGGACCAGCGCGGGCAGGCCCTGGTGCGCCTCGCCGAGCACGGCGATCACCGTCTGGCGCGGACGCGCGAAGGGCACTCGCGTGATGTCGAGACGCCCGGCCAGCGCCGGGTCCGAGGCCAGCAAGCCTTCAATGGCCAGGCAATGCGGGCAGACGTAGCGTTCGCCGGGTTGCTTGGGGTCGGTGAATCCGGGTTGCAGCAGGAACAGTCGGTCGCGGCTCATGGGAATCAATGGAATGAATCAATGGAATACCGGGTGATCGGTAAAGTCAGCGGTACACGGCAGGGGAGGGGAATTCGCCCGTGAGCAGCCATGTGCCCACCGTGCGTTTCTTGTATTCCGCCGGGTTGTGCAGCGTATGCGTGCGCACGTTGCGCCAGAAGCGGTCGAAGCCGTTGGCGTTGGTGGCCGAGCGCGCGCCCATGACCTCGAAGATCTCGCTGGAAACGGCCAGGCCGGTTTCCCCCGCGTACAGGTTGACCGTGGCCAGTTCGATCGCCGCGCGTCCACGCTGCTCCGGCGTCAGCGCCGGGCCATGGCGGTAGATCGCGTCAAGGCTGCGCGCGGCCCGGTCGGCCAGTTCCGTGGCCGCCAGCGTGCGGATGGCGAGTTCGCCGTACTTGCGCTGGACCCACGGGTCGTCGACATGGCGCGCCACGCCCGAGTGGATCCACGGACGCGACTGCGTGGCGGTATAGGCACGGCCTTCGTCCAGCGCTCCCTGCGCCGTGCCGACGAACACATTGAGCAGCACGCTTTGCTGCAGCAGCGTGACCAGCGAGGCAAAGGGCGTCAGCGGATCGTCGGGCTGGCCCAGGAGTTCGTCGTCGCGCACCAGCACGCCGTTGAAGGTGACAGTGCCGCTGCCGGTCTGGCGCTGGCCGATGCCGTCCCAGTCATCCTCGATCACGATGCCGGCGCGTTCCGCCGGCACGATGCCCGTCAGGCGCTGGCCGAGTTCGTTTTCCCAGGCGACCTGGATCACGTCGGCCACATGCGTGCCGCTGGAGAAGGGCCGGAAGCCGGTGACTATCCAGCCATCGTTGCCGGGCGCGCGCCGGGCGCCGGAGGTCTTCGACAGGGCATTGCCCGAATTGCTCCATAGCCATTGTTGCTGCACGGCCTCACGCAGGAACCGGTCTTTCTGCTCCGGCGCGCCACGCGCCAGCACGGTATGCACGGGGAGGTGGTGGTAGCCGAAGAGGTGGGCCAGCGAGCCATCGGTGCGCGCGAACTCGCGCACGACCCGCAGCAGCGACAGCCACGAAGCGCCACCGCCGCCGTAAGCCGCCGGAATGCCGGCCGCCAGCAGGCCGCTTTCCTTGAGCAGGCGAATCTGCCTGGTGGGCCGGCCGCCGGCTTTGTCGCGCTGCGCGGCATCGGTATGGAAGGCCTCGCGCAGCACCACTGCGCGGGCGACGAAGGGATCGGTCAGATCCGGGCCGAAGGTGGACATGCTTGATTTGGCGAGGTGGACCGGCGGCGATGCGCCGGGCGGTCCGGTTGGGCCTGGAGCCCGCGGGAACACGGCCGGCAGGTTGACCGGCGATGTCCCTGGCAAGCTCAGCGTTGTCTTCTCGTTGTCGTCTCGTTGTTTGCACCGGAGACACGATAGAACAAGCTCGCCACGCCACCAACGAAGCAAACTGCGCTTGCATATCCACTTTTATGGATGGCGGCCCGCCGCGATGGCCACTCGCAGAAATTTCCTTGCGACAGTTCGGAAGGGGCTCGTGCCCCGGCGAACTGCGCTTGCGGCAGAGCCGCTAGGCCGCCTCCACGGCTCGTTTCCCGTCCGTAGCCGCAACATATCCTTCGCCCTTCCACTCGATGAAACAGATGCCATGGCCGAAGGGATCGGACAGCATGGCCTGCCGGCCCCAGGCGAAATCCAGTGGCCAGTCCTCGAGTTCGGCGCCGGCTTCCAGCGCGCGCTCGATGGCGGTTCCGAGGTCTTCCACCACAAAGTCGAGATGTACCGGCATCGAGCGCCGGCGATAGTTGCGCCGTCCGTCGGCACGTGCGCCGGGCGAGGTGCCTGGCGCCCCGGCGAGCAGGTAGATGGGCGTGGCGCCGCCCACCATTTCTGCCACGGTTCCGTCGAACAGCTTGCGCGCCAGGCGCAGTCCCAGGCCGCGCTGATAGAAGCCGATGCCGCGCGCGAGGTCGTCGACATCGATATTGACCAGCAATTGCATCGCTGCCTCCTGCTTAAATTGGGGCGATATCACTCCGGAGTGTTCCGGCCTGCCGCCACGTGCGTGCCGGATGCGGATGGTGAGTCATGCGCTTGCCAGAAACCCCCCGCTGAGTGAGGAGCGGATTGTGCGCCAACACTCCTGACAAATGCTGTCAGGAGTGTTGTAGCCGGCGCCTGTGCCGCGCAAGGCTGGCAGGGCGCCCGGGGGGGGGGCCTTCAGGCGCGCGCCGGCGCCAGCAGCGCGGCCACGACGGGCGCCAGCGCATCGCCGAGCGCCATATGGTCGGCGGCATCAAGGTGCACGCCGTCGACCTCGCTGCTGCGGATCACCGTCCCGGTGTCGAACCAGTCGCAACCGCGGGCGCGGCAGACCTCCTCGAAGGCTTGCGCCAGCCCGGCGCATTTGTGCTCGCCGCCGGCGAACTTGGGCGCCAGCGGCCCGCGCGGCGTAGTGATGGGGGGCGGCACCAGCACCAGTACCGGCGGCACCGGCATGCCGGGTTCGATGGGCGCGCCGCGGATCGCGTCGAGCAGGGCGCCGATGCCTTGCGCGGCATGCCAGGCATTGTGCGGGTGCATGGACTGGAAGTCGTTGCTGCCGAGCATCAGGATGACCAGGGCCAGCGGCGAATGCATTTCCATGCGCTGCGCCAGGCCCTGGATGCCATTGCGGCCGGGTTTGAAAGGGTCGTCCCAGACCGTGCGGCGGCCGTTGAGGCAGTCTTCGAGCATGCGGACCGGGCGCAGGCCGCCGGCGGCCGCGCCGTTCGCCACATTCAGGGCAAGCTCCAGGCGCCCTGGCCAGCGCACCGGCCAGGGCAGGCGCTGCCGCGTTCCCGGCACGATGCCCCACGACAGCGAGTCGGCATAGACCAGTACCTGGAGCGGGTCGGCGTACGCGCTGTCGAGGGGAGCGGTAGCGGACAGCGGGGGATGGCTCATGGGCATTCTCCGGGGCGGGCAGGACTGGCGGGAAGCGTCGGAAAAAGCCGCATTGGCAGCTTTGCGACATGGTTCCGGGCGCGGAAGTTTTGCTGCGAACCTTGGCTCGGAAACCCTCATAATATCGGCTAACAATAGATTGGGAGAGTGAAGTTGCGTTTCGAGCACCTGGTGGAGATCAACGATCCACGAAATATCCAGTTGGACATGCTTACGCCGGAGCAGCTCTGGCAAGGGCTGGTGCTGCGCAGTGCCGAGCCCGAGCTGTTTGTGATGGGGCTGGACCGCGCGGAAATCGTGGAACGGGGCGACGACTGGGTCGAGCGCAAGCTGCACTTCGGCAAGGCCACGATCCGCGACCGCGTGGTCTTCGAGCGGCGCCGCGTGGTGCGCTATGAAACCGCTCCCACGGACGAACACGCAGGCGGCACCCTGACCATGGCGATCGAGACGCCGGGCCCTGGCGCGCTGCTGCTGCGCTTTATCTACGAGACCACCATGCCCGCGGTGGACGACAGCGGCGATGACCGTTACGCCGAGATCGTCAAGTCGGCCTACCATGAGGCCGACCTCGACACCGTACGCAAAATTCGCGAACTGGCGGCCCTCGGGCGGCTGGGGTGAGCGGGCAGCCTTCGTCGCCTGCCCCCGGCGGGCAGCCGGGCGGGCCGACCCGGGAATCGCTGCGGGCGCGCTATGGCAGCCGCCTGCGCTGGCTGGTGCTGCTCACGCTGATGCTGGGGACGGTTTCGTCGATCGTGTCGTCGACCATCGTCAACGTGGCCATTCCGGACCTGAGCCGGCATTTCGTGCTGGGGCAGGAGCGCGCGCAGTGGGTGGCGGCCAGCTTCATGATCGCCATGACGCTGTCGATGCTGCTGACCCCCTGGCTGCTCAACCGCTATGGCCTGCGCCGCACCTTCCTGGGCAGCCTGTTGCTGCTGGGCGCGGGCGGGCTGGTTGGCGGATTCTCACCGACTTACGGCGTGATGATCGCCATGCGGGCGGCCGAGGGCATTGCCGCGGGGATCCTGCAGCCGCTGCCGAATATCCTGATCCTGCGGGTGTTCGAGGAGCGCGAGCAGGGCAAGGCGATCAGCCTGTTCGGCTTCGGCGTGGTGCTGGCGCCGGCGCTGGGGCCGAGCCTGGGCGGCTTCCTGGTGGAGGCCTTCGGCTGGCGCTCGATCTTCTTCGTGGTGGTGCCGCTGACGCTGATCGGGCTGTGGATGGCGCGGCGCTTCATGGCGGTGGACTCCGCCATGATGGGCGAGCGCAAGCCGCTCGACTGGCAGGGCCTGGGGCTGGCCGGCATTGCCACCGTCAGCTTGCTCAACGGGCTGGTGCAGATGCGTGAAAGCCTGCCGGCCGGGCTGGCGCTGGCCGGCTTCGGGGTACTGATGCTGGTGGTGTTCGTGCTGTGGCAGTTGCGCGCCGCCCATCCGCTGATGAATATGCGCCTGTACAGCTACCAGCAGTTCGCGGCCGGGGCGGTGGTGGCGTTCATCTACGGCGCGGGGCTGTTCGGGTCCACCTACCTGCTGCCGGTCTATATGCAGATGGCGCTGGCCTATACGCCGTCGCGCGCCGGCCTGGTGCTGTTGCCTGCGGGCATCGCGCTGGCCTTGACCATCGCCGCGTCTGGACGCCTGTCCAATCGCGTCGCGCCGCATTGGCAGGTGTCCTTCGGCCTCGCGCTGCTGGCGGCTTCCTTCCTGCTGATGGCGATGGGCAACAAGGCCACGCCTTACCTGCTGCTGGTGGGGTTTGCGATACTCGGCCGCATCGGGCTGGGCTGCATCCTGCCTTCGCTGACGCTGGGTGCGATGCGCGGCGTGGATTATTCGCTGATCGCGCAGGGCTCCAGCTGTATCAACTTCCTGCGGCAACTGGGTGGCGCCATCGGCGTGAGCCTGGCCGGGGTGGGGCTGCAATGGCGGCTGGCGGCGCAGGGCGCGGTGCTCGGCCCGGAAGGCGACGCCGCCGCGCGCATCCGCGCCTTCGACGAGACCTTCCTCGCGGTGGGACTGGTTATCGCCACCGCGATCCTGGCGGCCTGGCGGATCCGGCCAAGGCCGCTGTCCGACGCGGTGCAGGCCTAGGGGAACCGGGGGGGCGGTCCGGCTTCAGGCGGTGGTGCCGCTGCGCAGCTCCTCCACCAGCGCGATGTATTTTTCCCTGGCGTCGTCCTGGGCCGTGCCCTTGAGCGTCTCCCAGGCCTCGAACTTGTAGCGGCCGACGAAATCGGTCATGCCCGGCTTGTCGCCGTGGGCGTCGCCCTCGCTGCCTTGCTTGAACAGCGAATACAGGCGCAGCAGGGTCATGTTGCTGGGGCGCTCGGTCAGTTGCTTGACGTCGAGCTGGGCTTGGGCGAAGCGTGCCTGCAGGTCGCTCATGGGATTCTCCTGGATGGGTTTGAAGGGGAAGCGTTGGGGGACAAAGCGCGTGAGCCGCGATGATAGCGCCCGCCACCGTGCGTTGGCGCTGAATGAAACCGAAGAACACTTCAGTCCGCGGGGATGGGGCGCCCGGTTGTGGGTTGGCCCGGACGCGCGCAAGTTCAGCTTTTGAGGTCGCTCCGGATACAATCTCGCCATGTCCTGGATTCTTGCAGTTGAAACCTCCACCGAGTGGTGTTCGGTCGCGCTCGGGCGCCTTGCCGATGGCGGCGCCCTTGAGTGCCTGGTTCGTCATGAACATACCGGCCCGCGCTCGTCTTCCCGCGTGTTGCCGGCCGCCGGCGAGCTGCTGGCCGAGGCCGGCATCGCCTTGTCCGATTGTGCCGCCATCGCGTTTGGCGCCGGGCCGGGCTCCTTCACGGGCCTGCGCACCGCCTGCGGCGTGGCCCAGGGGCTGGCCTTCGGGGCCGACCTGCCGGTGATTCCCGTCAATTCGCTGATGGCCTGTGCCGAGCGCGTGCGCCTGGGCGGGGAGGGGATGCCCGCCTTGCCGCCCGGCGTGTCGGTGCTGGTTGCCCTGGATGCGCGCATGGACGAAGCCTATGCGGGCGCGTTCTGCTGGGACGCCGGCGCACACGAGTGGCAGGCGGCGACCGAAATGCAGGTGTGCCCGCCCGAGGCCGTCAGCCTGCCTGCCGGGCCGTTCTGGCTGGCCGGCAGCGCCGCTGCCGTGTTTGGCGAGCGCCTCAAGGCCACGGGCATGGCGCAGCAAAGCGTGCCCGAAGCCTTGCCCGCCGCGCCGGCGCTGGTATCGATTGCCCTGCGCGCGCTGGCACGCAATGAAACCGTCGCGGCGGCGGACGCCATGCCGATCTACCTGCGCGACAAGGTTGCCCAGACCATCGCCGAGCGCCAGGCCGCGGCGGCGCAGCGCGCCTCGCTGGCCGCAGCGGGGGAGCAGCCGTGAGCGTGGAGCGCAACCTGCCACCCGCCGACGGCGCGGCCCGTCCCGGCTCTGGCCAGGGAGCCGGCGCCGGCTGCGCGTGGCCCGAGATGCCGGTGATGCCGAACATACCGGCAGGCTGGACCATCGGCCGCATGAGCGCGCTGGATGTCGAAGCCGTCGCGGAGATCGAAGCCAGGGCCTATAGCCATCCGTGGACGCGCGGCAATTTCGAGAATTCCGTCAAGGCGGGGCATATTGGCCTGACCTTGCGGGATCCCGGCGGCGTGCTGGTTGCCTATGCGGTGCTGATGCCGGTGGTCGACGAGATGCACCTGCTCAATATCACCGTGGACCCGGTGCGCCAGCGTGGCGGGCTGGGCCGGCTGCTGCTGGCCGTTGCCCTGGCCACGTCGCACGGGCATCACCTGCACACCATGCTACTGGAAGTGCGGCCCTCCAACGTCGGGGCGATCGAGTTGTACCGCCAGGCGGGCTTTGCCGAGATCGGGCGGCGCAAGGGCTATTACCCGGCCGCGGGCCATGCGCGGGAGGATGCGCTGGTACTGCGCCGCGCCTGGGCGCCTGTGGAGGCCATGCCATGAGCCGCCGCGCCAGGTTTCTCGAAGTGCTCGGCATCGCCGATGAATGGGTGCTGCGCCGCGCCCCAGCCATGCCGGAGGCCGCCGAGCCACCCGGAGCGGCCGCGGACGCCTCCGCCACCGTCGGTGAGGATGCCCTGGATCACGACGACCAGCCCGCGCAGGAAGCCGCGCAGGTTGTCATCATGCGCGCTGCGGCTGTCGACGCGCCAGCCGAAGGCGGCGCGGACGACGCGGTTGCAGGGGCGGCGCCTTCCGCATGGGGGCCAGACATGGATGCCGGGCCCGTCCCGGCACCGGCACCGGTCCGTCTTCCTCCCCGGCTGCCCGTCGCGACCCCTGCGGAAAGCGGCTTCGATCTCTCGCCGGCAGCCCAACCGGGTGTGGACGCCGATGCGCGTTCCGCCGCCATTTCAGCGCTGGATTGGACCGCGCTCGAACAGCGCGTCTCGGGCTGCATGGACTGCCAGTTGTGCAACGGCCGCACCCAGACCGTGTTCGGCGTGGGCGACCGCCAGGCCGAATGGATGCTGATCGGCGAGGCGCCTGGCGAAAACGAGGACAAGCAGGGCGAGCCCTTCGTCGGCCAGGCCGGCAAGCTGCTCGACAATATGCTGGCGTCCCTGGACCTGGCGCGCGGACGCAATGTGTATATCGCCAACGTGCTCAAGTGCCGTCCCCCCGGCAACCGCAATCCCGAGCCGGAAGAGGTCGCCCAGTGCGAACCCTACCTGAAGCGCCAGATCGCATTGATCCAGCCCAAGCTGATCGTGGTGCTGGGGCGCTTTGCCGCTCAGTCCCTGCTGCGCACCACCACGCCGATCGGCAAGCTGCGCGGCACCGTCCACAGCTATGAAGGCATCCCGGTGGTGGTGACCTACCATCCCGCCTACCTGTTGCGCACCTTGTCCGACAAGGCGCGTGCCTGGGAGGACCTGTGCCTGGCACGCGAGGTGCACGACCGTGCGGGAGCCAAGGCCTGATTTCGCGCTAAGCCCCGGCGGCGCCATCGAGATGGCGCCGCTCTGGCGCCATGCCGCCTCGCAGCGCCTGCGCGAACTCGCCTGGTGCTCGCTTTCGCCCCCATTGCTCGCGTTCCTGCCCGAAGCTGAGGCGGCCCATCCCATCCTCAACGGCTCGGCGCTTTCGCACGCGGCCCTGGCGCGCTGGCCGGAAGGGGCACTAGCCGCCTGGCAGCGCTGGCTGCCGGCTGCCGATCCCGGCTCGCTGCCGCCCACCATTGCCGAGCTGGCGCTTGGCCAGGAACAGCAACGCGTGCGTGGTCCGTCGCCCGCGCCCAGCCTGCGCCTGGGCCGGCACGCGGAACGCCTGCTGCAATTCACGCTGGAACACACCGAGGGACTGGAACTGCTCGCGGCGAACCTGCCGGTGCGCCGCGCCGGCACCCATGGCGTGCAAACGCTTGGAGAGCTGGATTTTGTCTGGCGAGACGTGGCCAGCGGCGCCACCGTGCACTGGGAGATGGCGGCCAAGTTCTACCTGCTGGTCGAGCCCCTCGCGAATGCCGGGCCGCGCGGTGGCGGGGGCGGCAACGCCGTGCTGGACCGGCATTGCTTCGTCGGCCCCAACCTGGTGGACCGGCTGGGCGACAAGCTCGAACATATCGTGCGCCGCCAGCTGCCGCTGTCGCATACGCCGGAGGCCCGTGCGCTACTGGGCCGGCCGGTCGATCGCAGCGAGGTCTACCTGCTCGGGTGGCTGTTCTACCGGGACGGCGTGGTGCCGGCTGCCATCGGCGATCTGGGAATCGCGCCCGACCACTTGCATGGCTGGTGGTCTACCTTGCAGGACTGGTCGGACTGGGCGCACAAGCGAGAAGGATCGCGCTGGTACCGGCTGCCGCGCTCGGCATGGATGGCGCCGGCCAGGGTGGCACAAGCGCATACGGAGACGCCAGAGGCGGTGCAGGAGGCCCTGGCGCAGCGCTTTGCCGAAACGCACCACGAGAAGAACTGGCGGCGCGAGGCCCCGGTGATGCTATGCGAAGTGGAACCGGCGGGGCAGCCCGGCGTGTGGCGGGAACGTACGCGCGGCTTCGTGGTGCCGCCGGGGTGGGAAGAGCGTGCGCGCCAGCGCATCGCCAGGCCGGTGGGGTGAAGGGCCGTGCCCGGCCCTCTGCCTGGCTAGTGGTGTTTGTCTTCGCCGATCATGGCCAGCGAATTGAAGGTCCGCACGTTGTAGCGGTGCTGGCGCATCACCAGCAGCATGGTCACGCAGACAAAAATGCCGAACGCGACGATGACGATGCCGATAGGCACATTGAGCTTGATCAGCAATGCGTACAGGCACAGCATCAGCAGCACGGAAACGTTCTCGTTGAAGTTCTGCACGGCAATCGAGTGCCCGGCCGATAGCAGCACGTGCCCGCGGTGCTGCAGCAGGGCGTTCATCGGCACCACGAAGTAGCCGGACATGCCGCCTACCAGCATCAGGAACACGTAGGCGATGGCCATGTACAACGGCATGTGCATGCCGAAGAACTGGAACGTAATGTCGGGCATGCTGTTCTTGGTGTAGAAGGCCATCAGCATCACCACCACGCCCATCGCCACGCCGAAGGGCAGCACCGACAGCGACTTGCGCAGGGGAATGCGCATGGCCGCCATGATCGCGCCGACCGCGACGCCCACTGCCACCACGGCCTGCAGCAGCGCGCCTTGTGAGAGGTTCAGGCTGAGCGACTTCTCCGCCCATTTCAGCACGATGAACTGCAGCGTGGCGCCGGCGCCCCAGAACAGCGTGGTCACGGCCAGCGAGATCTGGCCCAATTTGTCGCGCCATAGCGCGGTAAAGCAGTCGGCGAATTCGGCAATCAGCTTGATCGGGTTCTTTTCCTGCTGCGGGTAACGCGCACCGGTCTCGGGAATGAACAGGTTGAAGATGGCTGCGATCACGTAGAACAGCATGATCACCACCATTGCAGCCTCGGCCGGCGTATTGATGCCGGTATTGACGCCGGGTACGTCGATGCCCAGCAGAAGTTGCGAAATATGCACCGAGATCAGCGCGCCACCCACCACGGTGCCGAGGATGATCGAGCCCACGGTCAGGCCTTCGATCCAGCCATTGGCGGCCACCAGCTTTTCGGGGGGGAGCAGTTCGGTGAGGATGCCGTACTTGGCGGGCGAGTAGGCCGCCGCGCCGAACCCGACGATGCCATAGGCCAGCAGCGGGTGCAGTCCGAACATCATGATGGCGCAACCGCCGATCTTGATGGTGTTCGTGATGAACATCACCTTGCCCTTGGGCATCGAGTCGGCGAAGGCGCCCACGAAGGCGGCCAGCACGACGTAGGAGAGCACGAAGAACAACTTGAGCAGCGGGGTCATCCACGGCGGGGAATGCAGTTCGGTGAGAAGGGCGATGGCGGCGATGAGCAGCGCATTGTCGGCCAGCGATGAGAAGAACTGCGCCGCCATGATGGTATAAAAACCCTTCTTCATACTTTGGACTCTATCTCCATCGCTATTACCGTGCGTGACTGGCACCAGCGCGCCGCTCGGCGCCGTTGTTGCCTGTAGGGAACCTGGGCCCGCGTTGTTGTCAAAGTGATGCTCGTGCCAACCCCGGGAGTGCCGCGCAGTTTGCCTGACCGTGTTTGACATATTGCATCACTTTTAAAACATGGCCGGAACGTCCGGCTTTATAACACGAAAATAAGGCGATTCCGAGCATCCACGGGACGCCGGTTGGACAACGCAAGCGCGCCGCGATTCCCTAAATGTTTGCTCCAATGTGTTCAAATAACGTCTGTGCAACGTGCCGCGCGTACCGGGTCTTCCCGGATATGGTGCAACCATCGGGCGGGCGCGTTCCAGCCAGACAGCCAGGACCCCAGCCGCGCCGCCGCGCCGCAAGCCTCTAGAAGCGATCTCATGCCAAGACCCATTCACGCCGTCATCCACCAACCGGCCCTGGCCAACAACCTGGACGTTGTGCGCCGTTGCGCACCCCAGTCGCGGGTCTGGGCCGTGATCAAGGCCAACGCCTATGGCCACGGCATCCGCCGTGCTTTCGCCGGCCTGCGCGCCGCCGACGGTTTCGGCCTGCTCGACCTGAACGAAGCCGTGCTGTTGCGCGAGCTGGGCTGGCAGGGCCCGATCCTGCTGCTGGAGGGTTTCTTCCAGCCGCAGGATGTGGCCCTGCTGGAGCAGTACCGCCTCACCACCGTGGTGCACTGCGACGAACAACTCCGCATGCTGGAAGTGGCGCGGCCCAAGGGCCCGCTGGCGATCCAGCTCAAGCTCAATACGGGCATGAACCGCCTGGGCTTTCGCCCGGAGCAATACCGGACAGCCTGGGAGCGTGCGCGGACCCTCTCATGCGTGGGCAGTATCGTGCATATGACCCATTTCTCGGACGCCGACAGCGCGCGCGGCATCGCGCACCAGATGGAAGTGTTCGACGCCACCACCGCGAACCTGCCGGGCGAGGCCAGCTTGTCCAACTCCGCCGCCACGCTGTGGCATCCGCAGGCCCACCGCGCCTGGGTCCGGCCAGGGGTGGTGCTGTACGGCGCATCGCCCACGGGCCAGGTGGCCGATGTGTCCAGCTTCGGCCTGCAGCCGGCCATGTCGCTGCACAGCGAGCTGATCTCGATACAGGACCTCCAGCCGGGCGATACCGTTGGCTACGGTTCGCTGTTCAAGGCCGAGCGGCCGATGCGCATCGGCGTGGTGGCCTGCGGCTATGCCGACGGCTATCCGCGGCATGCGGCGGGCTGGGGCGACAACCCGGCGCCGGTGCTGGTCGACGGCGTGCGTACCCGTCTGGTGGGCCGGGTCTCCATGGACATGATCTGCGTCGACCTGACCCCTTGCCCCAAGGCCAAGGTGGGCAGTCCCGTGACCCTGTGGGGCCAGGGCTTGCCGATCGACGACGTCGCTGCCGCCAGCGGTACCGTGGGCTATGAGCTGATGTGCGCACTGTCGCCCCGCGTGCCGGTGACTGTGGCGACGCTGACCGCGCCGGAGCAGCCGGCACTGGCCTGAGCGGCCGCGCGGAGCGCCTGCCACATCCAGCCCGGCCGGTCCGTTCGCGGGCAGGCCGCGGCGGCTCCGGGCCGCGCATGTGCTCCGCATTGACGGCGCGGCTCGCCCACGCGGGATGTGTTGCCCGCCTGCCTGCACCCGCGGTATCTCATATCCCCCCATTCCCGAGGACTCCAGTTGGCCAAGCCCAAGAACGTCTACACCTGCACCGAATGCGGTGGTACCTCGCCGCGCTGGCAAGGCCAGTGCCCGCAGTGCCAGCAATGGAACACCCTGGTGGAGACCGTGGCGGAAACCGGCTCGGCCAAGCGCTTCCAGCCGCTGGCGGCTTCCGCGATGGTGCAGCGCCTGTCGGAAATCGACGCCGCCGACGTGCCGCGTTTCTCCAGCGGCATCGATGAGTTCGACCGCGTGCTGGGCGGCGGCCTGGTTTCCGGCGGCGTGGTGCTGATCGGCGGCGATCCCGGCATCGGCAAGTCCACCCTGCTGTTGCAGGCGCTGGCCAACCTGGCCGCGGAACGGCGCGTGCTGTACGTCAGCGGCGAGGAATCCGGCGCGCAGATTGCATTGCGCGCGCAGCGCCTCGGTGTCGACAGTCCGCACCTGGCGCTGCTGGCGGAGATCCAGCTGGAAAAGATCCAGTCCACGCTGGAGGCGGAGAAGCCCGAGGTGGCAGTGATCGATTCGATCCAGACCTTGTTCTCGGAGGCGCTGACCTCGGCGCCGGGCTCGGTGGCCCAGGTGCGCGAGTGCGCGGCCCAGCTCACCCGCATCGCCAAGAGCACGGGCACCACCATCATCCTGGTCGGGCACGTGACCAAGGACGGCAGCCTGGCCGGGCCGCGCGTGCTGGAGCATATAGTCGATACCGTTTTGTATTTCGAGGGCGACACGCATTCCTCGCACCGCCTGATCCGCGCTTTCAAGAACCGCTTCGGCGCGGTCAACGAGCTGGGCGTGTTCGCCATGACCGAGCGTGGCCTGCGCGGCGTCAGCAATCCCTCCGCGCTGTTCCTGTCGCAGCACGAGCAGGTGGTGCCCGGTTCCTGCGTGCTGGTGACGCAGGAGGGCACGCGGCCGCTGCTGGTGGAGGTGCAGGCGCTGGTGGATACCGCGCACGTGCCGAACCCGCGGCGCCTGGCCGTGGGGCTGGAGCAGAACCGGCTGGCCATGCTGCTGGCGGTGCTGCATCGCCATGCCGGCATTGCATGCTTCGACCAGGACGTGTTTCTCAACGCCGTGGGCGGGGTCAAGATCTCCGAGCCGGCGGCCGACCTGGCGGTGCTGCTGGCTATCCATTCCTCCATGCGCAACAAGCCGCTGCCGCGCGGGCTGGTGGTCTTCGGCGAAGTCGGCCTGGCCGGCGAGATCCGGCCCAGCCCGCGCGGGCAGGAACGCTTGCGCGAAGCGGCCAAGCTTGGCTTCTCGATGGCGGTGATTCCCAAGGCCAATGCGCCCAAGCAGAAGATCGACGGGCTGGAGGTGATGGCGGTGGAGCGGCTGGAACAGGCAATCGACCGGGTCCGGCACCTGGAGTGAGGGCGCCAGCCCTTTCCCGACCCTCTCCAGTGGCAACTTTGGGTATATTCCGAAGCACTTTTTCAATCGGAGTTCATCCATGCGCATTTTCAACGTCCATCGCCACCACGGCATGATCGCCGCGATCGGCTGCGGCGCCGCGTTGCTGCACGGGGCCGCGGCCGCGGCCGATGGCGCCAGGCCGTTTTTTGACGCAGCGCTGTGCAAGCCGCCCTACACGACGAAGACCGCCACCGCGCTCTACGAGGCCGCCGAGAAGCTCGCCAAGCCGGATCTGTCCAGGCTGGGCGCGGCCATCTACAGGCTGCCGCAGCCCATCGTGCAGGACGGCTTCGCTAGCGATGAAGTGGTGTTCGCCGGTACGTCAGTGGGTGTGCTGGTGCAGGGCCGGCAGGCCGAAGCGCTGGCCGCGCGCTACCAGCTCAAGCAGGAGACTTCGACCTTGCTGGGCACCGCCACCAAGGGCTTTACCCGCGCTCTGCCGGCCGCTCAGCAGCCTCTGCCCGGTCTCGGCACCGTTTCCATCGTGGCGCGCGAAAGCGCTGCGCTGCCGGGCAAGACGCTGCTGATTTGCGAGCTCGTCAGCCATCAGGACGCGCAGGCGCTGAAAGCCTACGAGCGCAGCCAGGCCGGGCAGGGAGCGGCCGCGCGCTAGGCTGGGAGGTATCGTCAACATGCCCGATCGACAGACTTCCCTGGCAGGCGCGGCCGGTAATGAGCCGGTCGTCCTGGAAACTGCCCGCTTGCGCTTGCGCTTGCGCCAGTGGCGCGAGGCGGATTTCGCGCCCTTTGCCGCGCTCAATGCCGATCCGGTGGTGATGGCGTGCTTGCCGGCGCCGCTGGACCGCGCCGCCAGCGACGCCATGGCGTTGCGTTGCCAGTCGCTGATCGCCGCGCGCGGCTGGGGCTTCTGGGCGGTCGAGCGCAAGGAGGATGGCGCCTTTATCGGCTTCGTCGGCTTGCATGAACCTGCCGCGACGCTGCCGTTCTCCCCCTGCGTGGAAATCGGCTGGCGCCTGTCGCGGGCGCATTGGGGGCAGGGCTATGCCGCGGAGGCGGCGCGGGCTGCGCTGCAATTTGGCTTCGGGCGGCTGGCGCTGGCGGAGATCGTCTCGTTCACCCCGCTGGTCAATGTGCGTTCCCGCGCCGTGATGGAGCGGCTGGGCATGGTGGCGGACGGCACCTTCGAGCACCCTGCGGTCGCGCAAGACAGCCCGCTGCTGTTGCACTGGCTGTACCGCATGTCAGCGCAGCGCTGGCAATCGCTGTCCGGCAACTTCCGCGCACCCTGAGGGCGGCGCGCTCGCGGGAGGCTGGCCGCTTACTGTGGCGGTTTCCCCCCACCTTGCGCGAGCCATGCGCCAGCCTGTTGTGCGGGCGCCTGCGCGTGGCCCTGCGCGCCGCGCGGTGCCATCGCGGCCTGCGTCAATCCGCCGCAAGTGGCGTCGGGCCCGTCGCGCGGGATTGTGGGGGCATCTTTCGCAAAATCGGTAATAATGTGCCTCGTATTGCGCGGACGGCAACGCCGTCCGGCGCACCGATGGAGGGCCTCGCGGTGCCTGTCTAGCGCTTCGACGGGTGCCGCCCGGCCATTTTTTTGCTAGTGAGCCATGCAAGCCAATTCCCGTAGTTTCTTTCTGCTGATCGCCGCGATTTCCTTCGGGCTGGTCGGCTATGCCCTCTACCTGCAGCATGTCGAGGGGTATCAGCCGTGCCCGCTGTGCGTGATGCAGCGTTTTGCCTTCGTGGCAATCGGCGTGTTCTCGCTGCTGGCCGCCATCGCGCAGAACACGCGCAGCCTGTGGCAAGGGCTGGGCATGCTGTCCGGTGTGGCTGGCATCGCGGTGGCGGGCTATCACGTGTCGCTGTTGCTGAATCCCAAGGCCAGCTGCGGCATCGATCCGCTGGAGAACTGGGTCAACCAGTTGCCCACGGCCAAGGTCCTGCCGCAGGTGTTCTTCTCGGATGGCATGTGCACCACGCCGCTGCCCCCGATCTTCGGTCTGTCGATCCCGGCGTGGTCGCTGATCTGGCTGTTTATCCTGACCGCCACGCTGGCGGTGGGCATGATCCGGCGCGAGAAGAACTTCCGCTGATCTGCCTGGCGCGGCCGGCTGCTGCCGGCGCGCGCTTCCCGGGGGCTGGCGCCCCCGGCATCTCTCGCACGCTTACACGATCTGTTCGATCTGCTCCTGTAGTTCGAGCCAGCGCTCCTCCAGCGTGTCCAGCTCGCCGCCGACCTCGCCCTGGCGCTTGAGCATCTCCATCAACCTGGCCTTGTTGGCTTCCGCATAACTGGTCTCGTCGGCCATGAAGGCGTCGATCTCGGTCTTGGCCTGCTGCAGCACGGCCATGCGCTTCTCCACCTTTTCCAGTTCCTTGGTCAGCGGCTTGCGCAACTGCGTCAGGCGCTGGCGTTCGTCCGCTTCGGCGCGGCGCTGGTCGCGGCGGTTGGCGTTCGATGTGGCCGAGGCATCGCCGTCCGCCGGCGCGTGCGAGGCGCTGGCCGCGTTGCGCTTGGCGGCGGCTTGCTGCAGCAGCCAGTCGCGATAGTCGTCCAGGTCGCCGTCGAAGGGTTTGATGGTGCCGTCCGCTACCAGGATGAACTGGTCGGTGGTGGCGCGCAGCAGGTGCCGGTCGTGCGAGACCACGATCAGCGTGCCCTCGAACTGCGCCAGCGCCATGGTGAGTGCCTCGCGGGTGTCGAGGTCCAGGTGGTTGGTCGGTTCGTCGAGCAGTAGCAGGTTGGGCTTCTGCCAGACGATCAGCGACAGCGCCAGGCGTGCCTTCTCGCCGCCGGAGAACGGCTCGATCGATGCGGTGGCCATGTCGCCGCGGAAATTGAAGCTGCCGAGGAAGTCGCGCAGCTCTTGCTCGCGCGTGTCCGGCGCGAGCCGCGCCAGGTGCTGCAGCGGCGAGTCCTGGTCGCGCAGCGTTTCCAGCTGGTGCTGGGCGAAATAGCCGATCTGCAGCCCCTTGCCCAGGCGCAGCGTGCCGGCCAGCGCTTCCTGCGAACCGGCCAGCGTCTTCACCAGCGTCGACTTGCCCTGGCCGTTGGCGCCCAGTAGGCCGATGCGCTGGCCGGTCTGGATCGATAGCGTGAGGTTATGCAGGATGGTCACGGGCGGCGCATCCGGCGCGGGGGCGGGATAGCCGCAGTCCACGCCTTCCAGCACCATCATCGGGTTGGGCGCCGAATCCGGCTCGCGGAACTCGAAGGCAAAGCCCGCGGCGATATGCACCGGCGCCAGCCGCTCCATCTTCTCCAGCGCCTTGACCCGGCTCTGTGCCTGGCGCGCCTTGCTGGCCTTGGCCTTGAAGCGGGTGATGAAGGACTCGAGGTGGGCGATTTCTTTCTGCTGGCGCGAGTAGGCGGACTGTTGCAAGGCCATCTGCTGCAGGCGCAGCGTCTCGAACTGGCTGTAGTTGCCGCCGTAGCGGCGCAGCTGCTGGTTCTCGATATGCACCGTGACGTTGCAGATCGCATCGAGGAACTCGCGATCGTGGGAAATCATCACCAGCGTGCCGGGATAGCGCGCCAGCCAGTCTTCCAGCCAGACGATGGCATCCAGATCCAGGTGATTGGTGGGTTCGTCGAGCAGCAGCAGGTCGGACGGGCACATCAGCGCCTGCGCCAGGTTCAGCCGCATGCGCCAGCCGCCCGAGAAGGAGGCCACCGGCTGCGACACCTGCGGCAGCGTGAAGCCCAGGCCCAGTAGCAGCGCTTCGGCTCGCGCCGGCGCGGTGTAGCCGTCGGCGTCGGCAAACGCTGCGTGGGCGTCGCCCTCCGCGGTGCCATCGCCGCTGGCCTGGGCCGCGGCGATGCGCGCTTCGATATCGCGCAGCTGGGTGTCGCCGTCGATGACGTATTCCACCGCGCTGCGCATCACGGCCGGGGTTTCCTGCGCCACATGGGCGGTACGCCACTGCGGCGGGATCGCCACGTCGCCGCCGTCAGCCTGCAACTCGCCGCGCAGCATGGCGAACAAGGTCGACTTGCCGCTGCCGTTGGCGCCGACAAGGCCGACGCGCTCGCCGGGGTTCAGCGTCACGCTGGTGTGGTCGAACAGCACCTTGGTGCCGCGCTGGAGGACTAGCTGGTCGATTCGGATCACGGAAGGGAGAGGCTGGAGAAGGGCAAGTCTGGGCGTTCGGTCAATCCGGCCCCGGCATGGCACGGGGCAACCCGGCATTGTAGCCGCTTCGTATGCCGATACCTCCGGAACGCGCAACGCGCTGCGAGCCAGTCCTTCATTAATGTGGATTGTGCGCCGCACGGAGCCAGGTCAGCCGATAGTGGTCATAGGTGAAAACCCTTGAGCTGGTAAAACTCTATTTTCATGGCACGCGCTTTGCGTGTAAATTTATTTACATCGATGCGCACCGGATGAAGGCCTGGTTTCCGGCGCGCGCATCTCCAACCAACCAAAAGCACGCACCATGTCCAGCGGTACCCAAGGCTCTCCCGGCAAGGCTGCCCTTAACGGCAGCAATGGCAGCGCTTCAATCACGGAACGTATTGCCCGCGCCCTGCCCACGCTGACGCCGGCGCACCAGCGCATGGCGGAGTACGTGCTGGGCAACCCGTTCCGTGCTGCCACCATGCGTATCGACGAATTCGCCGATGCTGTGGAGGTGTCCGTCGCCACCGCCAATCGCTTCGCACGCGCGCTGGGATTCGAGGGCTTTCCGCAATTTCGCGCCGAACTGGTGCGCGGTTTCGAAGCCACCCTTGCACCCGTTGAGAAACTACGCACCGAACTGGCGCGTCCGGCCACGGTGGCCGAAGTGTTCGCCGCCTCGCTGGAAGAGGACGTGCGCAACCTGGAAGCCTCGCGCCGTGCGCTCGACGCCGAGACCTGCGAGCGCGCGGTGGAGGCCATCCTGGCTGCCGAGCGCATCTTCGTGGTGGGTTTCGGCGCCAGCGGCTTTCTCGCCGGGTTGTTGCAACATGGGCTGGACATGTCCTGCCGCACGGTGATTTCGGTATCCGGTGCCGGGGGCGCCTCCACCGCCGCGCGCCAGTTGTTCAAGCTGCAGCGCAGCGACCTGCTGATCGTGATCGGTTTCCCGCGCTACGTGTATGACACCGTGACCATCGCCCGGCGCGCCCGCTCGCGTGGCGCGCGCATCCTGGCGCTGACCGACGGACCCACCTCGCCGCTGGCGTCGCTCGCCGATATCGCGCTGTACGCGCATACCGGCCGCCAGCTTTCCGCCAATTCGGACGCCGCGGTGCTCGCCTACATCGAAGCGCTGTGCGGCGCCGTGGCCTACCGCGCCGCGCATGCCGTCAAGGCGGCCGCCGAGATGACCGAGTTCCTGCTGCCGTGGCTGCACGGCGCCCCGCCCGGACAAGGGCGCGACGCGCGCGAGCCGCGCCAGGACGAGGCTGCCGAAGGCCGCGCCAGGCGTGCCCCGGCGCGCCGCAAGAACACTACCCCGAACGCATCGTGAATCCAATGAACACCCCAGTCATCGCCATCCACGGCGGCGCCGGCACCATCACCCGTGCCGCCATGAACCCCGCCAAGGAGGCCGAATACACCGCCGCGCTCAGCGCCGTGCTTGAAGCCGGCCAGCGTGTGCTGGCCGATGGCGGCAGCGCGCTCGACGCCGTGACCGAGGCCGTGCGGCTGCTTGAGGATTGCCCGCTGTTCAATGCTGGCAAGGGCGCCGTGCTGACCCACGCCGGTACCTATGAGCTGGACGCCGCCATCATGGACGGCGCCACGCTGGGCGCTGGCGCCGTGGCCTGTGTCAAGCGGCTGCGCAATCCGGTGCTGGCCGCGCGCGCGGTCATGGAAAAGAGCGAGCACGTGCTGTTCGCCGGCGAGGGCGCAGAGTCATTTGCGCAAGCGCAGGGCCTGGAGCTTGTCGCGCCCGGCTACTACTTCACGCAGGCGCGCACCGATCAGTGGGAACGCGCCCGCGCCGCCAGCGGCATGACCCTGCTGGACCACGATGCCGCCACGCTGGCCGCCGAGCCGATCGACCCGGACAACAAGTTCGGCACGGTAGGGGCCGTTGCGTTCGACGCGCAAGGGCGCCTCGCCGCGGCGACCTCCACCGGCGGCGTTACCAACAAGCAGGTGGGCCGGGTGGGCGATACGCCCATCGTCGGCGCCGGCTGCTTTGCCGACGACGTGGCCGCGGTTTCCACCACCGGTACCGGCGAAATGTTCATCCGCACGGTGGCCGCCTACGACGTGGCGGCGCAGATGCGCTACGCCGGCCTGCCGCTGGAGGAAGCCGCGCGCCGGGTGGTGATGGACAAGCTGCCCGCCATCAACGGACGCGGCGGCCTGATCGCGGTGGACCGCGAAGGCAACGTCACGCTGCCCTTCAACACCGAAGGCATGTACCGCGGTTTCGCCCGGGTGGGCGAAGCGGCCAATGTGTGGATCTACGGGTGAGCGTGCCAGGGCACGACATCCGCATCGCACCAGGCAAAGCACAAAGCAGAGCAACAAGCAAAGCATCAACCTAGGCACTAAGGGGGCCCAGTGGCTGCATCCTCTTCCAAGTCGACCATCGTCCTGCCACCGCAACGGGTGGTTTCCGTCAACGATCTCAGCGTGCGTTTCTCCACCTCGGAGCGCACGGTGGACGCGGTGCGCAACCTGTCCTTCCACGTCGATCGCGGCGAAACGCTGGCCGTGGTGGGCGAATCGGGCTCGGGCAAGTCGGTGACCTCCCTTGCGCTGATGCGCCTGGTGGAACACGGCGGCGGCAAGATCGCCAGCGGCAGCATGGCGCTGCGCCGCCGCAACGGCGCGGTGCTCGATCTTGCCGCGGCCGACGGCGCCACCATGCGCGGCGTGCGCGGCAGCGACGTGGCGATGATCTTCCAGGAGCCGATGACCTCGCTCAACCCGGTGTTCCCGGTCGGCGAGCAGATTGCCGAATCGATCCGCCTGCACCAGGGCAAGAGCCGCGCCGAGGCGCGCGCCGAAGCGCTGCGCATGCTGGAGATCGTGCGCATTCCCGAAGCGCGCCGCGTGCTGGACCGCTTCCCTCACCAGCTCTCCGGCGGCATGCGCCAGCGCGTGATGATCGCCATGGCGCTGTCGTGCAAGCCGGCGCTGCTGATTGCCGACGAACCCACCACGGCGCTCGACGTAACCATCCAGGCCGAGATCCTGCAGCTGATCCGCAACCTGCAGGCCGAGATGGATATGGCCGTGGTCTTCATCACCCACGACATGGGCGTGGTGGCCGAAGTGGCCGACCGCGTGCTGGTGATGTTCCGCGGCGAGAAGGTGGAGGAGGGCACGTCCGAACAGGTGTTCGGCAAGCCGGCTCATCCGTACACCCGCGCGCTGCTGTCCGCCGTGCCCAAGCTGGGCGCCATGCGTGGCACCGACTGGCCTGCCAAGTTCCCGCTGGTGCAACTGGAAGAGGGCGGGCCGGTGGCGCCGGTGCCGCAGGACACGGTGCCGGCGGACGCCACGCCCATCCTGCGCGTGCGCGACCTGGTGACCCGCTTCGACGTGCCGGGCGGCCTGCTGGGCCGCGTGGCGCGCCGCGTCCATGCGGTGGAGCGCGTGAGCTTCGACCTCTACCCCGGCGAGACGCTGGCGCTGGTGGGCGAGTCCGGTTGTGGCAAGTCCACCACGGGGCGCTCGCTGCTGCGCCTGGTCGACAGCCAGAGCGGCACCATCGAGTTCAACGGGCAGGACATCAGCCAGATGCGCGGCGGCGCCCTGCAGACCCTGCGCCGCAATATCCAGTTCATTTTCCAGGACCCGTTCGCTTCACTCGATCCGCGCGTGCCGGTGGGCTACTCCATCATGGAGCCGTTGCTGGTGCACAAGGTCGCCAGTGGCAAGGAGGCCGAGCAACGGGTGGCGTGGCTGCTGGAGAAGGTCGGCCTGCCTGCGGCGCACGCCTCGCGCTATCCGCATGAATTTTCGGGCGGCCAGCGCCAGCGCATCTGCATCGCCCGCGCCCTGGCGCTCAACCCGAAGGTGGTGGTGGCCGACGAATCGGTCTCCGCGCTCGATGTCTCCATCCAGGCGCAGATCGTCAACCTGATGCTCGACCTGCAGCGCGAACTGGGCATCGCGTTCCTGTTTATCTCGCACGACATGGCGGTGGTGGAGCGTGTGAGCCACCGCGTCGCGGTGATGTACCTGGGCCAGATCGTCGAGATCGGCCCGCGCCGCGCGATCTTCGAGAACCCGCAGCACCCGTACACCAGGAAGCTGATGTCGGCCGTGCCGATCGCCGATCCGGCGCGCCGCCACCTCAAGCGCGAGCCGCTCTCGGACGAGATGCCCAGCCCGATCCGCGCGCTCGGCGACGAGCCGCTGGTGCAGCCGCTGGTGGCGGTTGGCGGCAACGCCGCTTCCCATCATTTTGTAGCCCGGCACGCCATTGGCGGCGCTTATTGAACCTAAGCATGAACCGAAGAATTTCCCAAGGAGAATCGATGATGTCCCGTTTGGTCCCTTCGAAGCTGATCGCCGGTGGCCTGGCCCTGGCCGCGCTCGGCGCAGGTCCCGCCTTTGCCGCCAAGGATGCCGTGATGGCGGTGTACTCCACCTTCACCACGCTCGACCCGTACGACGCCAACGACACGCTGTCGCAAGCTGCCACCAAGTCCTTCTACCAGGGCCTGTTTGGCTTCGACAAGGACATGAAGCTGATCAACGTGCTGGCCGAGAGCTATGAAGCCAGCAAGGACGGCCTGACGTACACCATCAAGCTGAAGAAGAACGTGAAGTTCCACGACGGCACCACCTTCGATGCCGCCGCCGTCAAGGCCAATTTCGACCGCGTCACCAACCCGGCCAACAAGCTCAAGCGCTACACGCTGTTCAACCGCGTGGCCAAGACCGACGTGGTCGACGCCAACACCGTCAAGGTCACGCTGAAGGAGCCGTTCTCGCCGTTCATCAACGTGCTGGCCCACCCGTCCGCCGTGATGATCTCGCCCGCCGCGCTACAGAAATACGGCAAGGACATCGCCTTCCACCCGGTCGGCACCGGCCCGTTCGAGTTCGTGGAGTGGAAACAGCCCGATCACCTGAAAGGCAAGAAGTTCGCCGGTTTCTGGAAGACCGGCTATCCCAAGATCGACACCATCACCTGGAAGCCGGTGGTGGACAACAACACTCGCGCCGCCATCATGCAGACCGGCGAAGCGGACTTTGCCTTCAGCATTCCGTTCGAGCAGGCGGCCGTGCTCAAGGGCAACCCCAAGGTGGACCTGATCGCCTCGCCGTCGATCATCCAGCGCTACCTGACCATGAACACCATGGTCAAGCCGTTCAACGACCCGAAGGTGCGCCAGGCCATCAATTACGCCATCAACAAGGAAGCGCTGGCCAAGGTCGCGTTTGCCGGCTACGCCACGCCGTCCGATGGCGTGGTGCCCGCGGGCGTGGACTATGCCGAGAAGCTGGGCCCGTGGCCGTATGACCCGGCCAAGGCGCGCGCGCTGCTGAAGGAAGCCGGCTACCCGAACGGCTTCGAGACCACGCTGTGGTCCGCCTACAACCACACCACCGCGCAGAAGGTGATCCAGTTCGTGCAGCAGCAGTTGCAGCAGGTCGGCATCAAGGCGCAGGTGCAGGCGCTCGAAGCCGGCCAGCGCGTGGAGAAGGTGGAGAGCGTGCAGAAGCCGGAAGACGCCGGGGTGCGCATGTACTACGTGGGCTGGTCGTCGTCGACCGGCGAGTCGGACTGGGCGCTGCGCCCGCTGCTGGCTTCCGAGTCGATGCCGCCCAAGCTGCTGAACACCGCCTACTACAAGAACGACCAGGTCGACGCCGACATCGCCGGTGCGCTGCGCACCACCGACCGCGGCGAGAAGGCCCGCCTGTACAAGGATGCGCAGGAACACATCTGGAAGGATGCGCCCTGGGCCTTCCTGGTGACCGAGAAGGTGCTGTTCGCGCGCGCCAAGCGCCTGACCGGCGCCTACGTGATGCCCGACGGTTCGTTCAGCTTCGACGAGATCGATATCAAGCAGTAAGAGTAAGCGTATCGGCACGACGCGTGGCGCGTCCCACAAGCAGGCGCCACGCTCCCAGCCATCGCTTTGCAGTACAGCGCAGTAAGCCGTGCACGGCCGCCTGCCCACAGATGCGGGGGCAGGGCGGGCGGCCCGCGGTCTCTAATCATCCGGTGCTTCATGCTGAACTACTTTCTTAAACGATTCCTGGGCGTGATCCCCACATTGCTGATCGTGGCAGTGCTGGTGTTCCTGTTCGTCCACCTGTTGCCGGGCGATCCCGCCCGGCTCGCGGCCGGCCCCGAGGCTGACCAGGCCACGGTGGAACTGGTGCGCCGCGATCTCGGCCTGGACAAGCCGCTGCCCGAGCAGTTCGTGAACTTCTTCTCGAACGCCCTGCGCTGGGAGTTCGGCAATTCGCTGCGCACCAAGCGCCCGGTCAGCGAGGAAATCGGCGACCGCTTCATGCCGACGCTGTACCTGACGCTGGCCTCGATGGTGTGGGCAGTGATCTTCGGCATGGTGATCGGGATCAGTTCTGCGGTCTGGCGCAATCGCTGGCCCGACCGTTTCGGCATGACGCTGGCGGTGTCGGGCATTTCCTTTCCCGCCTTCGCGCTCGGCATGCTGCTGATGGAAGTGTTCTCGGTGCAGCTGGGCTGGCTGCCGTCGATCGGCGCCGATACCTGGAAGCACTACATCTTGCCGTCCATCACGCTGGGCGCCGCGGTGGCCGCCGTGATGGCCCGCTTCACCCGCGCCTCCTTCGTTGAAGTGCTGAACGAGGATTTCGTGCGCACCGCGCGCGCCAAGGGCGTGGGCGAGTTCCTGGTGGTGGCCAAGCACTGCCTGCGCAACGCCATGATTCCCGTGGTGACCATGATGGGCCTGCAGTTCGGCTTCCTGCTGGGCGGCTCGATCGTGGTGGAGAAGGTGTTCAACTGGCCTGGCCTCGGACGCCTGCTGGTGGACGCGGTCGAGATGCGCGACTACCCGGTCATCCAGGCCGAGGTGCTGCTGTTCTCGCTCGAGTTCATCCTGATCAACCTGGTGGTCGACGTGCTGTACACCGTCATCAACCCCGCCATTCGTTACAAGTAAGTGAGGCCGGCATGACCCAGCTTTCGACGCCCGCCAACGGCGACAACGCCATCCCGGCCGCAGCCGCCACGCAAGAAGCCGTGCGTACGCCCTGGACCGAGTTCTGGCGCAAATTCCGCAAGCAGCACCTGGCGCTCGGCGCCGGCGTGTTCGTGCTGCTGCTGGTGGCGGTGGCGGTCCTCGCGCCGCACCTGGTGCCTTACGACCCGGAGAATTTCTTCGACTATGACGCGCTCAATGCCGGCCCCTCCGCCGCGCACTGGTTCGGCGTCGATTCGCTCGGGCGCGATATTTTCAGCCGCATCCTGGCCGGCGCCCGCATCTCGCTGGCGGCAGGCTTCTTTTCGGTCATCATCGGCGCCATCGTCGGTACCGTGCTGGGTTTGCTGGCCGGTTACTACGAGGGTTGGTGGGACCGCATCGTGATGCGTATCTCCGACGTCCTCTTCGCTTTCCCCGGCATCCTGCTGGCGATCGGCATCGTGGCCATCCTCGGCAACGGCATGACCAACGTGATCTTCGCGGTGGCGGTGTTCAGCATCCCGGCCTTTGCCCGCCTGGTGCGCGGCAATACGCTGATGCTCAAGCGCCTGACCTATGTGGAAGCCGCGCGCAGCATCGGCGCATCCGACTTCACCATCCTGATGCGGCACATCCTGCCGGGAACCATCTCGTCCATCGTGGTGTATTTCTCGATGCGTATCGGTACCTCGATCATCACCGCGGCCAGCCTGTCTTTCCTCGGGCTGGGCGCGCAGCCGCCCACGCCGGAGTGGGGCGCGATGCTCAATGAAGCCCGCGCCGACATGGTGACCGCGCCGCACGTGGCGATCTTCCCCAGCCTTGCCATTTTCCTGACCGTGCTGGCGTTCAACCTGCTGGGCGACGGCCTGCGCGACGCGCTGGATCCGAAGATCGACCGGCGCTAAGGAACGCACGCAGATGTCCGGATGCATGCCGCATATCGGTGCGTTGCCAGCCGGCGCGCGCAACAGCGTCACCGACGTGCCGGGGGTGACGGTCGGCCAGTGCACGCTGGCAGACGGTGCCTGCCAGACCGGCGTGACGGTGGTGCTGCCGCACGGCGGCAACCTGTTCGCCGACAAGGTGCCGGCCGCCGCGACCGTGCTCAATGGCTTCGGCAAGAGCGTGGGCCTGGTGCAGGTAGAAGAACTCGGCGTGCTGGAGACGCCCATCGCGCTGAGCAACACCTTTGCCGTGGGCGCGCTGTCGCAGGCGCAGATCCGGCAGGCCATTGCAGCCAACCCGGAGATCGGCCGCGCCTGGCCCACGGTCAACCCGCTGGTGTTCGAGTGCAATGACGGCTACCTGAACGACATACAGGCGATGGCTGTGCAGGAGGCGCACTATGCGCAGGCTTGCGCCGCGGCCAGCGTGGATTTCGCGCAGGGCGCTGTCGGGGCAGGGCGCGGCATGTCGTCGTTCGGGCTGAAAGGCGGCATCGGCTCAGCGTCCCGCCAGGCGGGCGAATACCATGTGGGCGTGCTGGTGCAGGCGAACTTCGGCACCTTGCCCAGTTTCACCGTGGCCGGCGCGCGCCTTGGCGGCGTGCTGGCAGAACGGCTCAAGGCGCATACGCAAGCGCCGGCGGAGTGCGGGCCGGAGAAGGGCTCGATCATCATGATCCTCGCCACCGACGCGCCGCTCGACGCCCGCCAGTTGCGCCGCCTGTCGCTACGCGCGGGCGCGGGCCTGGCGCGTACCGGCTCGGTATTCGGCCACGGTTCGGGCGACATCGCGCTGGCTTTTTCCACCGCCTACACCGTGCCGCAGCAAGCCGGTGCGTCCATGCCGGCGCTGGCCATGCTGCATGAAACCAGGCTCGATGCGCTGTTCCATGCCGCCGCCGACAGCGTTGAGCAGGCCATCCTGCATGCGCTGTGGCAGGCCGAAACCGTGCGTGGCCGCGATGGGCACCAGCGTGTCGCGTTGCGCGAACTGATGCCCGGGCTGCCGCAATGGCTGCAGCGCACGGCACCGACGAACTGAATCTCCACAAGCCATGAAGATCCTGATTTCCACCGACATCGAAGGCGTAGCCGGGGTTTTCCATCCCGAGCAGACGCGTGCCGGCAACGGCGAGTACGAACGCGCCCGCGCCTGGATGACGGCCGAGGCCAATGCCGCCGTGCAGGGCGCCTTCGCGGGCGGCGCGACCGATGTGCTGGTCAACGATTCGCACGGTGGCTTTCGCAACCTGCTCCCCGACCAGCTCGACCCACGCGCGCGGCTGGTGCTGGGCAAGCCGCGTTACCTGGGCATGATGGCCGGCGTGCAGGGCTGCGACGGCGTCTTCATGATCGGCTACCACGGCCGCGCGCAGAGCCGCGGCATCCTGGCGCACACCATCAACAGCGGCGCGTTCGCCCGTATCTGGCTCAACGGGCAGGAACTGGGCGAGGCCGGGCTCTACGGCGCGCTGGCGGGCGAATTTGGCGTGCCGGTGCTGATCGCCAGCGGCGACGATGTCTTCGTGAATGAAACCCGCCCGCTGATGCCGTGGGTGCGCTATGTGCAGACCAAGGAAGCCGGCGGCAACGGCAGCGGCACCACGCTGTCGCCTGCCGCCTCGCGCGAGGCCATCGCGGCGGCCGCCGAACTGGCGGTGCGCAATGCGGACGGGCGCCCCCTGAAGATCGAAGGCCCGATCCGTTGCCGCCTGCAGACCCAGAGCCCGGCGTTCGCCGACCTGTTTTGCCAGTGGCCCACGCTGGAGCGCATGGACGGCGTCACGCTGGTGTTCGAGGCTGCCTCGGTGCAGGCGGCCGTGCGCATGTTGAACTGCCTGTCGGCGATGTCGTTCATGCTGAAGTAGGGCATTGGCCGGCCTGCATGGCCGGCGCTGGCGCGATGGTGGACAATAGCGGGTGGCGCGCCGCAGGTGGCGGGCCGTTCGCAGCATCCCGCAGCATCCATCACGCAGCGCACCGGCCCGGACCGGCAAGCGCGGGCAACCGCAGGCACACGCAGATTCATGATCGCAGTCAACGACGGGAGCTGGACCCCCGTACGCAAGGATTTCGTCGAAACCGGCACGCGCTGCCGGCAGCATGTCGGCCGTGGCCGGCATCACGGCTTCGGCAACGGGCAGGCCTATATCCTGCGTGACGCGCAGGGCCACGAGCACCCCTTCGGCGAAGCCTGCGCGCGTGCCGTGCTGGCTGAACCGGGCTCGCTCGACCTGGTTCCCGACTACACGGAGCGGGATGCGGGCCAGCCCCTGCCCGAGCCCACCGCCGCGGACAACGAGGAATTCGAGGCGCCTACCCCCGCCGTGGTGCGCGCGCGAGCCGCTGCCGGCGGCGGACGTGGCGGCAAGGCTGGCGACGCCGCGCTGCGTCGCGCGGCCGCCATCCGCTACCTGGTCCTGCGCATGGAGAAGGTGGCTGGCGTCCCTCGCGTACAGCCAACCGTGCGGTTTCCGGCGCTGGAAGAGGTCTATCAGGTCTATTTACATAGCGGCGAACTGCCGGATGCCCAGGTCAAGCGCATTCTCGCCATCGAGCGCAGCGCTACCACGCCGCCCAAGCTCAAGAGTATCAACCTGCTCGATGTCTACACCGCCCACGTCAAGCTGGAGCGTGTGATCAGGGATTCCAACCGGCTGGAGCAACGCCGGTTCCTGCGCAGCATCCATGACTGGTTGGCGCGGCATCTGGTGCTGTCCGCGGCACAGATTGCCGCCGCCGGCATCCAGGTGCATCCGCATGCCTTCCGCTCCCTGTTGCTGCGCGAGACCCCGCCGGCGGATCCCAAGGGCGCAAAGGGCGCAAAGGGCGCAAAGGGCGCAAAGGGCTAGCTGGCCGGCTTCGGGTGGCTTCGGATGGCATTGGCAGGCAAGTTGGCGTTTAATAGCGGCACCCTCACTCC
Organism: Burkholderiaceae bacterium 16; assembly: GCA_000955785.1. GTDB lineage: Bacteria > Pseudomonadota > Gammaproteobacteria > Burkholderiales > Burkholderiaceae > Cupriavidus. The sequence continues at coordinate 71,824 of JYOD01000104.1, read as the reverse complement.
TCGCCAAGCGCGAAATCTGCTGTCATGTCCCTGCACACCAGCTTTTCCCGCAGCTATGCCGAAGCCAGGCAGAAATTCCGCGATGCCGCCCGTGCCGCCGGCGCGACGCTGACCGATTTTCCCCATCCCACCAAGCGCGGCAGCGCCGGCGAGGAACTCGCCATGGATGCGGCCTGGGTCGGCGAAGCCGAGGCCAGGCGCTTCCTGATGGTGACTTCGGGCATGCATGGCGTGGAGGGTTTCTGCGGTTCAGGGGCGCAGGTCGCCATGCTGGGCGACGCCGCGTTGCTGCAGGCGTGCGCCGATGCCGGCGTGGCGCTGCTGATGGTGCATGCGGTCAATCCCTACGGCTTCTCGCATATGCGGCGCGTCAATGAGGACAATGTCGACCTCAACCGCAATTTCATGGATTTCACCAGGCCCTTGCCGGAGAACGCGCCGTACGCCGAAGTGGCGCCCATGCTGCTGCCCGAGCAGTGGCCGCCTTCCGAGGCTGCCCAGGGGGCGCTGATGAAGACCGTGGCCGAGAAGGGCTTGTCCTGGTACCAGGCGGCGGTGAGCGCCGGCCAGTATCAGGCGCCTGAAGGGCTGTTCTTCGGCGGCAACAAGGCAACGTGGAGCAACTACACGCTGCGCCGCGTCCTGGCGCGCTTCGGTGCCGGGCGCGAAGCCCTGCGCTGGATCGACCTGCATACCGGTCTGGGGCCTTGGGGCTACGGCGAGCCTATCTATATGGGTCCGGACCGCGAAGAGGAAATCGGCAAGGTGCGCGCCATCTGGGGCAGCAATGTCACTTCGATCTACGACGGCTCGTCGGCATCGGCCAATCTCAACGGCATGGCCTGGATGGCCGTGCCAGAGACTTTGCCGACGCTGGCGTACAACGGCATCGCACTTGAGTTCGGCACCTTGCCTGTCACCGAGGTACTGGAGGCATTACGTGGCGATCATTGGCTGCACCTGCATCCCGAGGCGGACGAAGGCCAGCGGAACCTGATTCGGCAGGCGATGTGGCATGCCTTTTATGGGGATACGGATGACTGGCGCGAGAGCGTGGTCGAGCAGGTCAGGGAGGCGGTGCTGAGGGGATTGGCGGGGTGGTGATGGTATCGGCAAACTATCCGGCGGCAGCGATCGCTCGCCGTTTGATCGGTGTTGGCCGTTGAACTGCCTTGCCATACGGTGTTCTTTTGCGCGGGGGGCGGTCGCTCAAAAGCTGACATGGCCCCTCCATGTCAGGCTGGTTGCCGCCTCCGCCGGTTTTGATCCGTGAAAACTGCGCGGAGCCGTAACGGCAGCGCCGTTGGTAGCGCCGTTGGTGCTGCAAAGAAAAAAAGGCCGCAGGAATCTGCGGCCGTGTCTTGAGCGAGCCTTCAACCAGGCAGCGCCTCATAAGTCAGCAGGAACACCTGCTCCTCGCCGGCGCTGACCGGCAGCCAGACGATCTCCAGATCGGGGAATGCCGCTTCCACGTTGGCATGCTCGTTGCCAATCTCCACCACCAGCGCGCCGCCGGGGTTCAGGTGCGTCTTGGCGCCAGCGATGATGCCGCGGACCACGTCCATGCCGTCGTCGCCACCAGCCAGTGCGATGCGCGGCTCGGCCTGGTATTCGGCCGGCAGCGCTTGCATGGAGGTTTCGTTGACGTAGGGCGGGTTGGTGAGAATCACATCATATTTGGCGCCGGCCGGCAGCGGCGCGTACAAGTCGCCCTCGTACAGGCTGATGCGGTCCGTCATCTTGTAGTCCGCCACATTGCGGCGTGCTACGGCGAGCGCATCCGGCGAGATGTCGACGGCGTCGATGCGGGCCTTCGGCCAGACATGCGCGGCGACGATGGGCAGGCAGCCGGAGCCGGTGCACAGTTCCAGCACCGGGCCAATTTCGGCGCTGTCGCCAACCCAGGGTTCCAGCCCTTCCTGCAGCAGTTCACCAATGAAGCTGCGCGGCACGATCACGCGCGCATCCACGTAAAAGCGCAGGCCATGCATGAAGGCCTCGTTGGTAATGTAGGCGGCGGGCACGCGTTCGGTGACGCGGCGCTCGATGACGTTCAGCACGGCCTCGACTTCCTCGGGCAGCAAGCGCGCGTCGAGGAAGGGGTCGAGCGTGTCCAGCGGCAGGTGCAGCGTGTGCAGGACCAAGTAGGCGGCTTCGTCGTAGGCGTTGGCGCTGCCGTGGCCAAAAGACAGCTTGGCTTGGGTGAAGCGCGAGACCGCCAGGCGCAGCAGGTCGCGCACGGTGCGCAGGGGGGAGGGTGTGGCCATAGCTTCTTTCTTGTATCCGGGTGTTCGGGCGATGACGTGATCAGGCGATCAGGCGATCAGACGTTCCAGCACGCCGCGGTAGATGTTTTTCAGGGGTTCGATAAAGCGCACTTCCACGTGCTCGTCGATCTTGTGGATGCTTGCATTGGGCGGCCCGAACTCGATCACCTGCGGGCAGATCTTGGCGATAAAGCGGCCATCCGAGGTGCCGCCGGTGGTGGATAGCTCGGTCTTGACGCCCGTTTCCGCCGCGATGGCACCGGCCAGCGCATCGGAGAGATCGCCGCGCGCGGTCAGGAAGGGCTCGCCGCCCAGGGTCCAGGCCAGGTCGTATTCGAGCTGGTGTCGGTCCAGGATGGCATGCACGCGCGCCTTCAGGCCCTCGGGCGTGCTGGCGGTGGAAAAGCGGAAATTGAAGTCGATGGTGACGTGGCCCGGGATCACGTTGGTGGCGCCGGTGCCAGCGTGGATATTCGACATCTGCCAGGTGGTCGGCGGGAAGTACTCATTGCCCTCGTCCCAGCGCTCGCCGACCAGTTCGGCCAGCGCGGGCGCGGCCAGATGGATGGGGTTCTTCGCCAGGTGCGGGTAGGCGATATGGCCTTGCACGCCCTTCACGGTGAGCTTGCCCGAGAGCGAGCCGCGGCGGCCGTTCTTGACCATGTCGCCGAGCGTGTCGACCGAGGTGGGCTCGCCGATCACGCAGTAATCAAGCCGCTCGCCGCGCGCCTTCAGCGCTTCGACCACCTTGACGGTGCCGTCATGCGCGGGGCCTTCCTCGTCGCTGGTGATCAGGAAGGCGATGGAGCCGGCGTGATCCGGATGGGCTTTGACGAACTCCTCCACGGCCACCACGAAGCCCGCGATCGAGGTCTTCATGTCGGCGGCGCCGCGGCCGTACAGCTTGCCGTCGCGGTGGGAGGGCAGGAAGGGATCCGAGCCCCATTGCTCCAGCGGGCCGGTGGGCACCACGTCGGTGTGGCCGGCGAAGGCCAGCAGCTTGCCGTCCTGGCCGCGCGTGCCGCGCTTGACGGCCCACAGGTTGGTCACGCGGAAATCGTCCGGGCCGCTGACGATGGCTTCGCAGGCAAAGCCGAGCGCCTTCAGGCGTGTCTCCAGCACGGCCTGGCAGCCTTCATCGGCGGGCGTGACGGAGCGGCGGCGGATCAGGTCTTCGGTGAGGGCGAGTGTGGGGTTCATGGTGGCAGCGAGGAGGCACGTGGCGCCGGAATCCGGCGGGGTGCATTGTTCGAGTCTTGCATCCTGGCAGCGCGCATGTCCTGGCGCTGCCATCGGGCTTAAAAGAGGCTGGCGTAATTATCCGGCGAAAACCCCACGCTGACGCTGCCCTTGTGGGCCAGCACCGGCCGCTTGATCAGCGAAGGGCTTTGCTGCATCAGGGCAATCGCGCCGGCTTCCTGCTCGGCGCGGGCTTTGTCGGCGTCCGACAGCGCGCGCCAGGTCGTGCCCTTGCGGTTGAGCAGGGTCGCCAGCGGCACATGCGCGAGCCAGCCGCGCAGCATGGCTTCGTCCACGCCTTGTTTCTTGAAGTCGTGGAAGGTGTAGTCCACGCCGTTGGCTTCGAGCCAGGTGCGGGCTTTCTTGACGGTATCGCAGTTGGGAATGCCGTAGAGCAGGACAGTCATGGCGAATTCGGGGCCAGCCGGGGCTAGCGCAGCAAGAGGTTGAGGGCGACCACCAGGCCGGCGAGGCCCAGCGCGAAACCGGCCATGGCCACCGCGGTCATCAGGCGCAGCCGGCGGTCCAGCCGTGCGGCCTCGCGGCGCAGCGCCTCGATGGTGATGGCGTGTTGCTCGGCCAGCAGCTTGACGGCCTCGGCCTGCTGCATGGCGGCGTTTTCCAGGTCGGCGATGCGGGCGGCCGCATCGCGCGAGTCCGGGCCGGGCATGTCGGTGCCGCCATCCTTGCGCTTGCCTTTCTTGATCTTCTCGATGGTCTTGTTGGCCTGTTCGAGGATCGTGGGCAACAGCGAAAGAACGGTGGTGACGGTAGTCGGGTCCAGGGCCATGAGTCGCTTGCGAAGGGCGGGCCAGCGCAGGCCGGCGGCGGTGCCCGTGGAGCGGGCACCGTTGGGAAGCGGGGGAAGGGGAGTGCTAGTCTGATCCGGCATTCCCGGTCAGACCGGCCGCACGCGCGCGCGGTTCCGGCTTGCGTTTGCTCCCCTTTTTTACTGCCGGCGAAATCAGTCGCCGCGCAGCAGGTCGTTCAGGCTGGTCTTGGCGCGGGTCTGCGCGTCCACCTTCTTGACGATCACGGCGCAGTACAGGCTGTACTTGCCGTCCTTGGACGGCAGGTTGCCCGCCACCACCACCGAGCCGGCCGGCACGCGGCCGTAGTGAATCTCGCCGGTTTCGCGGTCATAGATCTTGGTCGACTGGCCGAGGTACACGCCCATCGAGATCACCGAGTTTTCCTCGATGATCACACCTTCCACCACTTCCGAACGCGCGCCGATGAAGCAGTTGTCTTCGATGATGACCGGGTTGGCCTGCAGCGGCTCGAGTACGCCGCCGATGCCGACGCCGCCGGACAGGTGGACGTTCTTGCCGATCTGGGCGCAGGAACCGACGGTGGCCCAGGTGTCGACCATGGTGCCTTCATCGACGTAGGCGCCGATGTTGACGTACGACGGCATCAGCACGGCGTTCCTGGCGATGAACGAGCCACGGCGGGCCACGGCCGGGGGCACCACGCGGAAGCCGCCCTTGGCGAAATCGTCAGCGGTCCAGTTGGCGAACTTGGTCGGTACCTTGTCGTAGAACTGGGCGAAGCCGCCGGCGGACATCGGCGCGTTGTCTTCCAGGCGGAACGACAGCAGCACGGCCTTCTTGATCCACTGGTTGACAATCCATTCCTTGCCTTGCTTCTCGGCCACGCGCAGGGCGCCGGTGTCGAGCTGGCCGATCACGGTGGCGACAGCTTCGCGGATGTCGTTGGGGGCGGACTTGGGCGAGAGGCTTGCGCGGTCTTCCCATGCCTGGTCGATCAGGGCTTGCAGTGCTTGCGTCATATGCGTGTTTTCAGTGGTTGATCGTTGTCTACAACAAAACTCAGTGTGTGGCTTGCACGCGGGGCTCAGCCCAGCGACTTGCAGAAGGCGACGATGCGGCGCGCGCCTTCCAGGCATTCCCCGGGCGTGGCCACCAGCGCCATGCGCACGCGGTTGGCGCCCGGGTTGATGCCGTCGGCCTCGCGCGCCAGGTAGCTGCCCGGCAGCACGGTGACGTTCTGTTCGGCCAGCAGGCGGGCGGCGAATTCAGTATCCGTCAGTCCCGTGCGCGAAACATCCGCCCACAGGTAGAAGCCGGCATCGGGCAGGGCCACGTCCAGCACTTCGGCCAGCATCGGCGTGACTTCGGCGAACTTGCGCACATAGGCGGCGCGGTTGTCGCGCACATGGGCCTCGTCGTTCCAGGCTGCCACGCTGGCTGCCTGCACCGCCGGGTTCATGGCGCCGCCGTGATAGGTACGGTATAGCAGGAATTTCTTCAGCAGGGCGGCGTCGCCCGCCACGAAGCCCGAGCGCAGACCGGGCACATTGGAGCGCTTGGACAGGCTGGAGAACATCACCAACCGCTCGAAGGGATGGGTGCCTTCGGCGCGGCCCAGCTTGTGCGCCGCTTCCAGCGCGCCCAATGGCGGCTCGCCTTCCTTGAAATAGATCTCCGAGTAGCACTCGTCCGAGGCGATCACGAAGCCGTGGCGGTCGGACAGCGCGAACAGCTCGCGCCAGTCTTCCAGCGACAGCACGGCGCCGGTCGGGTTGCCAGGGGAGCACACATAGACCAGTTGCACCCTGGCCCAGGTGTCGGCGGAGATGCGATCGAAGGCCGGGGCGAAATTGCGCGCCGGGTCGCTGTTGGCGAACACCGGGGTGGCGCCGGCCAGCAGCGCCGCGCCTTCGTAGATCTGGTAGAACGGATTGGGGCAGAGCACCAGCGCGCCAGGCTGGCTGGCATCGACCACGGTCTGGGCGAAGGCGAATAGCGCCTCGCGCGAGCCGGTCACCGGCAGGACCTGGGTGGCGGCATTGACCGCCGGCAGGCCGTAGCGGCGCTGGAGCCACGCGGCTATGCACTGTCGTAGTGCGTCCGAACCTGCCGTTGTGGGATAATTCGCCAGTCCCGCAAGTGACTCCGACAGCGCCGTCTTGATGAATTCGGGCGTGGGATGCTTGGGTTCGCCAATGCCGAAGCTGATCGCGGGCAACGCGCCGTTCGGTTTGACGTCAGCCAGCATCACGCGCAGTTTTTCGAACGGATAGGGCTGGAGCAGGTCGAGGCGGGGATTCACGGTCAGGTTCAGGCCGGTAGGGCCAAGCTCAAAGCCGGTCATTATAAAGGATTGCCAGGCTGTCCCGTGCGCCCGCAAAGGCCTGGCGGCGCGCCGGATCGCCATGCGGTTCATCAGCGCGGCATGATGCAAGCCCCGCTCGCCTGTAGTCACCCGTCCGGCCCGATGCCGGTTGCCGATGGACGGAGCGCCAGTGTGTCCCTGGACGATTTTCCGATACCGAATACAAACAGGCCGCCCACCCGGCGGCCCTATCTCGCTTTTATGAGCAATCTGCCTGCTTCGCCTGCATCTTCCAGCGCCCCGGCCGGTTCCGAGCCGCATGCCTTCAAATCCACTTTGTCCATCCTGCTGGGCGCCTCGGTCTGGGGTATCGCCTGGTTTCCGTACCGGCTGCTGGCAGGCTGGGGGCTGGGCGGCATGACGGCGGCGGCGCTGGTCAGCGCGCTGGCCGCGCTGATCGCACTGGTCGCTTTCGCGCGCCACCTGGGTGGCCTGCGCTGGTCGTGGCTGTTTGTCGCCATCGGGCTGGCGGCCGGCGTGACCAACGCCGGGTTCGTGTGGGGCAGCGTCAACGGCCATGTGATGCGGGTCTTGCTGCTGTTCTACCTGACGCCGGTGTGGACCGCCTTGTTCGCCCGCGCCTTCCTTGGCGAGAAGCTGTCCACGGCCGGTTTGCTGCTGGTGGCGCTGGCGCTGTTCGGCGCGGGCCTGATGCTGTGGACGCCGGAAGTCGGCCTGCCGCTGCCGACGCATGCCGCCGAATGGTCGGGCCTGATCGGCGGCATGGGATTCGCCGTGAACAACGTGCTGTCGCGCCGAGCCGGCCAGCTCTACCCGGAAATGGATGCGCGCGTGCGCACCGTCATGGTCTACCTGGGTTGCACCGCGGTCGGCTTGCCCTGCGCGCTCTGGCTGGAACCGGGCGGCGTCGCGCTGGCGCCGGTGATCGGCTGGGGCGGCCTGGTGCTGATGCTGGGCCTGGCCGCCACCCTGGTCCTGAGCAATTCAGTGGTCCAGTACGGGTTGCAGCGCCTTCCAGCCAATCGGGTATCCCTGCTGATGCTGTTCGAGATCGTGATCGCGGCGGTGTCGTCGTGGTGGCTGGCGACTGAGACGCTGAGCTGGAAGGAAGCCGCCGGTGGCCTGTGCATCGTGGCAGCCGGCGCCTTGTCCGGGCTGGTGCACCGCACCAGGGCCCGCACTGCCGGCGGCGAGGGTGGTGCCGGGGATCCGGCGCTGCAACCGCAATAGCCAGCGGCCTGGCCTGGTAAAGGCTTAGTAAAGCATCGCCCGCGAGACAACCGCCACCAGCGGCCTGCGAATCGCGCGTTCGACGCCCGCGGGCAGGTGCAGCGGGCGCAACAGCATCTTGACTGTCATTTCGATCGGCAGGTTACGCCGGATTACCGCACTGACCCTGGAATTGAGCTTGCGCACGTCTTTCTGTGGAACATGCTCGGTGCCGCGCTCGATGCGCAGCACATTGCGCAGTGCGATCTCCGCGTCTTCGTTCTTGATCTCCAGCAGGCGGCGCACCAGCGCGCCCAGCACGCGCAGGCGGCCGAGCCGTTCCGCGGCGTTGAAGCTGTTGAAGTAGCGGTAGAAGTGCTTGTAGTGGCGCACTTCGTCGTTGGCGATGCGGCGCGTCAGGCTGCGCAGCACTGGTTCGTCGCTGGCTTGCTCCAGCGCGCGGTAGAGCGCCGCAGTGCCGGTTTCGACTACACATCGGGCGGCCATTTCAAGTGCTTCCGACGGCTCAAAGTTGTCCACCGAGCAGGTGTGGCGGTATTCCTCGAAGAACCGCGCGTAACCGCGTTCCCAGTCGAACTCCGGCCAGACATGTTCCACGTAACGCCGCAGTGCCAAGCCGTGCTGCAGCTCCTCGGCCTCCCAGTGTTCGGACAGCCAGCCGGAAGCCTCCGGATGGGCGGCGTAATAGCCAGCCAGATTGCCGGCGTAAGTGTCCGAGCCGCTTTCTACGAAGGAGGCAGACACCAGCAGGTAGAACAACTCCCGATCGGGCCGCACCCGGGCGATGTCGGTCGCCCCGAAATCGATCTGGCTGAGAGACCAGGGCAGCGCTTTTGCCGTGGGATCGGCAGCCGGGCCGGGCGAGCTTTCGTGTGATGTCGCCGGTGTGTAGGCGGTCATGCTGGACACTCCCAGAAGAGTAGCGAGGCAGGCTTCGCGTTGTACCGGCGAGAGATGGCGTACTGGCCTCGGAATGAGGGGGCGCAATGGGCATCAAAGATCACGCTGACAGTGAACAGACTAGCATTAACCCTCAGAAGTTTCCCGCAGGGTGCACAAGGCAGTGTCGTTTCCGGCAGTACAAGCGCTCCCTTGCATGCGAAACGTCACCCCGGAGTTTGGGGCGGGGACTGTACAAGGTGCATCGGAAATGGCTCAAACACCATTGGGAAATGGCTTCCGCTTAGCCCGGAAAGCGCGCGGACGCGGAAGGCACGATGGTATGATTAGCGCCAACTATCGGGCACAAGAGCCAGGCATGGGGCGCAAGCGGCACGCGTCGCCTGGCTTCTCGTTGGGCCCGGCTTCCTGAACGCTGCATTACGCTAAATACCCCACGACCAACCGTGCGACTGTCCTCGATCAAACTGGCGGGCTTCAAGTCCTTTGTCGATCCCACCAATTTTCAAGTGCCCGGCCAGTTGGTCGGCATCGTCGGTCCCAACGGCTGCGGCAAGTCGAACATCATCGATGCGGTGCGCTGGGTGCTGGGTGAGTCGCGCGCCTCCGAGCTGCGCGGCGAGTCCATGCAGGACGTGATCTTCAATGGCTCCACCGCCCGCAAGCAGGCCGGGCGCGCCAGCGTCGAACTGGTGTTCGACAACCCCGAGGGGCGTGCCGGCGGGCAATGGAGCCAATATGCCGAGATCGCCGTCAAGCGGGTGCTGACCCGCGACGGCACGTCCTCGTACTACATCAATAACCAGGCCGTGCGCCGCCGCGACATCCAGGACATCTTCCTGGGTACCGGCCTGGGGCCGCGCGCCTACGCCATCATCGGGCAGGGCATGATCTCGCGCATCATCGAGGCCAAGCCCGACGACATGCGGATTTTCCTGGAAGAAGCCGCCGGCGTGTCCAAATACAAGGAACGCCGCCGCGAGACCGAAAATCGCCTGTCAGACACACGCGAGAACCTGACCCGCGTCGAAGACATTCTGCGCGAACTCGGCACCAACCTGGACAAGCTCGAAGGCCAGGCCGAAGTGGCCCAGCGCTTCAAGACGCTGCAGTCCGACGGCGAGGAAAAGCAGCACCTGCTGTGGCTGCTGCGCAAGCGCGAGGCGCAGGCCGAGCAGGAACGGCACACGCGGGCCATCGAACAGGCGCAGATCGATCTCGAAGCCCAGACCGCGCAGTTGCGCCATGTCGAGGCCGAACTCGAAACCATGCGCGCCGCGCATTATGCTTCGTCCGACAATATGCACACCGCGCAGGGCGCGCTGTACGAAGCCAATGCCGAGGTCAGCAAGCTCGAGGCCGAGATCCGCTATGTGGTGGAATCGCGCAATCGCGTGCAGGCGCAGATCGCCGCGTTGACCGCGCAGCGCGAGCAGTGGCAGGGCAAGGCCGAGCAGGCCACCGACGCGCTCGCGCAGGCCGAGGAAGAACTGGCGGTGGCGGAAGGCCGCACCGTCGAGGCACAGGAAGCGGTGGCGCACAAGACCGACGAGTTGCCCACGCTGGAAGCCCAGTGGCGCGATGCCCAGACGCTGTCCAACGAGCAGCGCGCCAGCATCATGCAGGCCGAGCAGGCGCTCAAGCTCGAAGCCGCGCAGCAGCGCAGCGCCGACCAGATGCTGCAGCAGCTGGAACAGCGCCGCGAGCGCCTGTCCGGCGAGGAGAAGGGGCTCGACCGCCCGGATGAAATCCGCCTGGAAGAGCAGCGCGCCGAACTGGCCGAGCAGGAAGCCGTGCTGGAAGAAGCGCAGGCCATCCTGGCCGATTCCGCCGAAAGCGTGCCGCGCCTGGACGCCGGGCGTCGCAGCGCGCAGGAACGCGTGCAGAGCGAGGCCGCGGCGATCGCGTCGCTGGAAGCACGCCTGGCCGCGCTGAAGCAGCTCCAGGAAAACGTCCAGACCGAAGGCAAGGTGCAGCCCTGGCTGGCCAAGCACGGCCTGGCCGAACTGCCGCGCCTGTGGAAGAAGATCCATATCGAGCCGGGCTGGGAAAGCGCGCTGGAATCCGTGCTGCGCGAAAAACTCGCCGCGCTCGAAGTCTCCAACCTGGACTGGATCACGTCCTTCCTGTCCGACGCGCCGCCCGCCAAGCTGGCCTTCTACTCGCCGCCGCCGGCCGCACGCCCGCAGGAAACCCCCGCCGGCCTGCGCCCGCTGATGGCGCTGGTGCAGATCACCGAGCCCGGCATCCGGGCCGTGATGCAAGACTGGCTGGCCGATGTCTATACCGCCACCGACATGGCTTCGGCGCTCGCCCAGCGCGCCACGCTGCCGGAAGGCGCATCTTTTGTCGTGGCCGAGGGCCACCTGGTGGGCCGCAGCTCGGTCCACCTCTACGCTGCCGATTCCGAGCAGGCCGGCATGCTGGCCCGCGAGCAGGAAATCGAGAACCTGCAGAAGCAGGCGCGCGCCCAGATGCTGCTGTCGGATGAGGCCAAGAGCCAGGCGGTACGCGCCGAAGCAGCCTACACCCAGGCCAGCGCCGCTCTGACGGAGGCACGCGGGCGCAGCGAGCAGGCCACCCGCCGCGTGCACGCGCTGCAGATGGACGTGCTCAAGCTGTCGCAGGCCATGGAGCGCTATGCCGCGCGCAGCGGCCAGATCCGCGAGGAGCTGGCGGAAATCGGCGTGCAGATCGAAGAGCAGCGCGCCATCCGTGCCGAATCCGAAGCCAGCTTCGAGCATCACGACGCCGCGCTGGCCGAAATGCAGGCCACGCACGAAGACCACCAGATGGCCTTCGAGGCGCTGGACAGCAAGCTGTCTTCGGCACGGCACCAGTTGCGCGATTTCGAGCGCGCGGCGCAGGAAGCCCTGTTCGCCGAGCGCAATCTCGCCAACCGCATCGAAGAGCTGCGCCGCAATATCCAAACCGCCGGCGACCAGTCGGAGCGCCTTGCCCAGTCGCTGGAAGACGCGCGCGCCGAACTGGAAACCATCAACGAGCAGACCGCGCACACCGGACTGCAGGACGCGCTGGAGCGCCGCGCCGAGAAGGAAGAAAAGCTCGGCCTGGCCCGCACCGAGCTCGACGCGCTGTCGGCGCAACTGCGCCAGTACGACGACCAGCGCCTGGCCGCGGAACGCAGCCTGCAGCCGCTGCGCGACCGCATCACCGAGTACCAGCTCAAGGAACAGGCCGCGCGCCTGAACCAGGAGCAGTTCAGCGAACAACTGACCACCGCCGAGGTGGACGAGACCGCGCTGGCCGAGAAGCTGACCCCGGACCTCAAGCCTTCCTACCTGCAAGGCGAAGTCACCCGCCTGAACAACGCCATCAACGCGCTTGGGCCGGTGAACATGGCGGCGCTGGACGAGCTGGCGGCCGCGCGCGAGCGCAAGACCTTCCTCGATGCGCAATCGGCCGACCTGATCGACGCCATCACCACGCTGGAAGACGCGATCCACAAGATCGACCAGGAAACTCGCGCGATGCTGCAGGGGACCTTCGACCAGGTCAACCACCACTTCGGCGAGCTGTTCCCGTCGCTGTTCGGCGGCGGCCAGGCCAAGCTCATCATGACCGGCGACGAAATCCTCGACGCGGGCGTGCAGGTGATGGCGCAGCCGCCAGGCAAGAAGAACTCGACGATTCACCTGCTGTCTGGCGGCGAGAAGGCCCTGACCGCGATTGCGCTGGTGTTCGCCATGTTCCAGCTCAACCCGGCACCGTTCTGCTTGCTTGACGAGGTGGACGCGCCGCTGGACGATGCCAATACCGAGCGCTACGCCAATATGGTGGCGCGCATGTCGGACAAGACCCAGTTTGTTTTCATTTCCCACAATAAAATCGCAATGGAAATGGCACACCAGTTGATTGGCGTGACGATGCAGGAGCAAGGCGTCTCGCGTATCGTCGCCGTGGATATGGACGCAGCGATGTCGATGGCGGAGGCAGCATGACGCTCCAGACTGCCCTTATCGTGGCAGGCATTGTCCTGCTGCTGCTGGTGGTGGCTTATAACCAATGGCAGATCCGCAAGGCGCGCCGCCCGCGCGCGCTGCAGCCCGAGGACGACCTGCCGCCGATGCGCGAGCCGGTGGTCAGCCCGGTGGTGACGCCGGAAGTCAGTGCCAAGCTGCACGAGCCGCCGGCCGCGCATGTCGTCGAGCGGCGCGAGCCCACGCTGTCGGGCTCGCCGCTGGACGCCGCCGCCGTGGCGGCGGGCATGGCCGCCAGTTCGGCGGATGCCGATGAAGTGGTTGCCGAGGAAGTCGCCATCGCCGCCGCGCCGGCGTCCGGCCATGCCGCCTCGCGCAAGCCAGCGGACGCCGAAGGTGTGCAAGCCGCGGCTGGCCAGCCGGTGGCGCAGGCGCATGCCGAACATGCAGGGCACGCCGAACACGCAGGGCATGCCGAACACGCAGGGCACGAGGAAGGCGAAGACCACGCGTTCGCGCAGCAGGAAGCCGCGTCGCGCAAGGAAGCCTATGTCGAGCCCGCCGTCCCCGATGGCCAGCCCACGCCCGCGGTGATTGATCCGCTGATCGACTGCATCGTGCCGCTGCACCTGGAGCGCAAGAGCTCCGGTGACCGCATCCTGCCGCTCACCGGCCGCCTGCGCCGCGCGGGGACCAAGCAGGTGCATATCGAGGGCCTGCGCGCCGAGGCCAATGCCTGGGAAGCGGTCACCGCCGGTCACCAGTACGAAGACCTGCAGGTGGCGGTACAACTCGCCAACCGGGGCGGGGCGCTCAATGCGCTCGAGTTTTCCGAGTTCGTCAACGCGGTGGAAGCGCTGGCGGAGTCGCTCGATGCGTCTGCCGAGCTGCCCGACATGAGCGAGACGGTCGCCAACGGCCGCGAGTTGGATGGGTTTGCCGCGAGCTGCGACGTGCAGCTTGGCGTCAATGTGATCTCCGACGGCGCACCGTGGTCGGCCGCCTACGTGCAGACTGTGGCGACCCAGGACGGCCTGGTGCTGTCGCGCGACGGCACCCGCTTTACCCGCTATCAGGCCGGCGCCGATGGCGTGCAGCGTGCCTTGTTCACGTTGCAGTTCGGCGACACCAACTTCCTGCGCGACGATCTGACGGCCAAGGCTGGCCGCCAGATCACGCTGCTGCTCGACGTGCCGTCGGCGGCGCAGGCGACCAAGCCGTTCAAGACGGTGTGCGAGTATGGCTACAGCCTGGCGCAGCGCATGGGCGCGCAACTGGTCGACGACAATATGCGGCCGCTGAGCGAGTCGTCCTTCGTCGCCATCTTCGGCCAGCTGCAAACGCTCTACGACAAGCTCGAGGCGCGCGGAATGCCCGCGGGCTCGCCCGTGACGCTACGTTTGTTCAGTCTCTGAAACAGCAGTACGACATCGGATCCGGTCATTCAGCATGAGTTCCCAACGAGAAGGTGCGGCGGCGCAAGCCCCCGCACCTGCCGGCGATTCTCCCGCCGCGCGCGCCGACTGGCTGCGCGCCGAGCTGGAGCGGCATAACTATCAGTATTACGTGCTCGACGCGCCGTCGGTTCCCGATGCGGAATACGACGCGCTGTTCCGAGAACTGCAGGACATCGAGGCGGCCCATCCCGACTTGCTGACGCTGGAGTCGCCCACCCAGCGCGTGGGCGGACAGCCGCTGTCGGCTTTCGACACGGTGCGCCACGCCATTCCGATGCTGTCGCTCAACAACGCCTTCGAAGACGAAGATGTGGTGGCTTTCGACCGCCGTTGCGCACAGGGGCTGGGGCGGACCGCGCCGGCGGAGGACACGGCCGACCTGTTCGGGTCCGCCGATGCCGTGGAATATGCCAGCGAACTGAAGTTCGACGGCCTGGCCATGTCCTTGCGCTATGAAGACGGCCGGCTGGTGCAGGCCGCCACGCGCGGCGACGGCGAAACCGGCGAAGACGTAACCGTCAACGTCCGCACCATCAAGGCCATTCCGCTGCGATTGCGCGGGGCGGCGCCGGCGGTGCTGGAAGTGCGCGGCGAAGTCTTCATGTACCGCCGCGAATTCGACAAGCTCAACGCGCGGCAGGCCGAGGCGGGCGAAAAGACCTTCGTCAATCCGCGCAATGCCGCTGCCGGCAGCCTGCGCCAGCTGGACCCACGCATCACCGCCAGGCGCCCCCTGTCGTTCTTCGCCTACGGGCTGGGCGAACTGCAGGGCGCGCCGCGCCCCGATACGCATAGCGCCATGCTCGACTGGTTTGCCGGGCTTGGGATGGCGGTCTGCGCGGAACGCGCGGTAGTGCGCGGCGCCGAGGGGCTGCTGGACTTCTATCGTGGCGTGGGCGAGCGCCGCGCCAGCTTGCCGTACGACATCGACGGCGTGGTGTACAAGGTCAACGCGCTGGCGGAGCAGGAGCGGCTCGGCTTCGTGTCGCGCGCGCCGCGCTTTGCCCTGGCGCACAAGTTTCCCGCCCAGGAAATGACCACGGTGGTCGAGGATATCGAAGTGCAGGTTGGCCGCACCGGCGCCATCACGCCGGTGGCGCGGCTGGCGCCGGTGTTCGTGGGCGGCGTGACCGTGACCAATGCCACGCTGCACAACGAGGACGAAATCCGCCGCAAGGACGTCCATATCGGCGATACCGTGATCGTGCGGCGCGCCGGCGATGTGATTCCGGAAGTGGTGGCGGTGGTGCCGGAGCGCCGGCCCGCCGATGCCCGCGCCTTTGTCATGCCGACAACGTGCCCCGTGTGCGGATCGCATATCGAAAAGCTGGAAGGCGAGGTGATCGCGCGCTGCACCGGCGGGCTGATCTGCGCGGCGCAGCGCAAGCAGGCGCTGCTGCATTTCGCGCAACGGCGCGCCATGGATATCGAGGGCCTGGGCGACAAGGTGGTCGAGCAACTGGTCGACCTGGGCATCGTGCATACGCCCGCCGACCTGTACAAGCTCGGCGTCGCCAAGCTGGCCGCGCTGGACCGGATGGCCGACAAGTCGGCCACCAACCTGGTGGCGGCCATCGAAGCGTCGCGTGAGACCACGCTTAACCGCTTCATCTTCGCGCTGGGCATCCGCCATGTGGGCGAGGCGACGGCCAAGGACCTGGCCAAGCACTTCGGCAAGCTGGATGGCCTGCTGGCCGCCGATGAAGCCGCCCTGCTGGAGGTCAACGACGTAGGCCCGGTGGTGGCGCAGTCGATCGCCAACTTCCTTGCCGAGCCGCACAATGTGGAAGTCATCGAGCAATTGCGCGCGGCCGGCGTGCACTGGCAGGAAAGCGAACCGGCGGCGCGCGCCGCGCCCGCGCCGCTGGCCGGCAAGACCTTCGTGCTGACCGGCACGCTGCCCACGCTGTCGCGCGAGGACGCCAAGGAAATGCTGGAAGCCGCCGGCGCCAAGGTGGCCGGTTCGGTGTCGAAGAAGACCGACTACGTGGTGGCCGGCGCGGAAGCCGGCAGCAAACTGGAAAAGGCCGAGGCGCTTGGCGTGCCTGTGCTTGACGAGGCCGCCATGCTGGCCTTGCTGGCCGAGATTCAAACCGGAGATCAAGGATGATCCGTGACATTCTAAAGATGGGCGACCCACGCCTGCTGCAGGTAGCGCGCCCGGTCACGCGCTTCAATACGCCGGAGTTGCGGCTGCTGATCGACGATATGTTCGACACCATGGATCACGCCAACGGCGCCGGCCTCGCCGCGCCGCAGATCGGCGTGGATCTGCAGGTGGTGATCTTCGGTTTCGATCGCAATCCGCGCTATCCGGATGCGCCGACCGTGCCCAAGACCGTGCTGATCAATCCCGAGCTGACGCCGATTGGCGAGGAGCAGGACGAGGCCTGGGAAGGCTGCCTGTCGGTGCCGGGCTTGCGTGGCGTGGTGCCTCGCTATACCCGGCTGAAGTACACCGGATTCGACATGATGGGCGCGCGTATCGAGCGGGTGGCGGAGGACTTCCACGCGCGGGTGGTGCAGCATGAATGCGATCACCTGCAGGGTATCCTTTATCCCATGCGAGTGCGGGATTTTACGCGATTCGGCTTTACCGAGGTACTGTTCCCCGAGTTGCCCCCCAATAGCGACGACTGATCGCTTCGCCCGGCGCGGCGGGGGGACTTCCCGTCGCCGCTCTTCCCAGCGTGGTGCGACTTCACCAACGAGAATGGAGCGGCGGCCAGGCGTTGCGCCGCTTCGGTATCAGGAGACGGGAGATGAGGATATTTCGCCGTGGGCATTGCGCGCCGATCGCGCTGCTTGCGCTCGCAGCCGCAGCGCAGTTCGGCTGCGCGGCGCCCGGCGTGGACAACGCCGCCGCGCAGGCCAGGCCGGCAACCGCCGCGGCGGCCCCCCAATGGCAGCGCGTAGAGTTTGGCACGGGCGCGCAGATTTACGATTTCCCGGTCTATGCCAACCATCCGCTGGACGGCGATCTGAGCGGCATCCGCGAGGTGATCTTTGTCCAGCATGGGCTGCGGCGTAACGGCGACGATTACTTCGCCGCCGGCGCGGACTTGCTCAGGCAAACCGGGCGCAATCCCGACGAGGTGCTGCTGCTGGCGCCCAACTTCCCCGGCACGCCGGACGCGGCCCTGGGCAAGGTCTTCGACCATATGCCGATCTGGAGCGTGCAGGGCTGGATGGGTGGCGAGGATGCCGTCAATCCACCGTATTCGACCAGTTCGCTGCAGGTGCTGGACGATCTCGTCGGCATGGTGACCGACAAGCGCCGCTTTCCCGCAGTGACCCGCGTGACGATTGCCGGCCATTCGGGCGGCGCGCAACTGGTGCACCGCTATGCGGTACTGAACAATGTCGACGAGCGCATTCGCGCGGGCGGTATCGACCTGCGCTACGTGGTGGCGAATCCTTCGTCGTATCTCTATTTCACGCCGGAGCGCCCGAGCGGAAAGGGCTTCGCACGCTATGACACGGCCATTTGCGCGGACTACGACAAATACCGGTACGGCATGCGCGACGTGGTGCCGTATGCGCGCGGCGCGACGGGCGACGCGCTGTTCCGCCGCTATCTGCAGCGCCAGGTGACCTATCTGGTGGGGACGGAAGACAACGACCCCAACCACCGCGTGCTCGACAAGGCATGCGGCGCCGAAGCCGAAGGCCCGACCAGGCTGGAGCGGGCGCGCGGCTACCTGCGCTACGAGCGCTATCTTGCCGCCCCATTGGGCAGCCAGCGCCCTCCGGTTCGCCACCAGGCCTTCGAGGTGGTCGGCGTCGGCCATAACCAGGGGCGCATGCTTGGCTCGCAATGCGGGGCGAAGGCGGTATTCGGGCTGGCGGAGACGGCCAATGCCGATGGCGCGGCCTGCCGGGCGCCGCAGCTATGAGGCGATGGGAGTGGGGCAGGGCGCTGACACGCGCCGAGTAGTGTGAACGCTGGCGGCCACCTGGCCGCCAGCGTTCAGGGCAAGGCGCTCAGAACTTCTCGAACGCGCCGAGGAAGCGCCACTGGCCGACCGGCAGGTCGCCCAGCACGATGCGGCCCATGCGCACGCGCTTCAGGCCCACGACCCGCAGGCCGACCTGTTCGCACATGCGGCGGATCTGCCGCTTCTTGCCCTCGCGCAGCACGAAGCGCAGTTGCTCCTCGTTCTGCCAACTGACCTTGGCCGGCTTGAGCGCCTCGCCGTCCAGGGACAGGCCGTGGCGCAGCTTCTCGATCAGCTCCGCGGGGAAGACTTTCGAGATATCGCGCTCGACCAGGCCTTCGGGCGAATCCCAGCTCACCCGCACCAGGTATTCCTTTTCCACCGTCGAGTCTTCGCCGATCAGGTGGCGCGCAACGCGGCCGTCCTGGGTCAGCACCAGCAGGCCGGTGGAGTCGATGTCGAGCCGGCCGGCGGGGGCCAGGCTCTTGCGCTGCCACGGGGCGAAGCGCTTGCGGGTGGGATCCAGTTCCCACTGGTTCTCCGGCGCGAACAGCACCGCGGCCGGCTCGTAGCCGTCCTCGGCCTGGCCCGACACGTAGCCGACGGGCTTGTGCAGCAGCACGGTCACGCGTTCGCCCTGCTCGGAGCGGGCAGCCTGGTGGATCTCGATGTTGGCGTCCGGGCTGATGCGGGAGCCGAGTTCGGTGACGGGCTGGCCGTCGACCAGCACCCAGCCGCGCGGAATCCATTCGTCGGCTTCGCGGCGCGAGCACAGGCCGAGTTCCGACATCCGCTTGGACAGGCGTACCAGGCCATCGGAGCTGGGCTGGGGCGCATGCCGCGCGGGCGCGGCGCGCTCCACGCCCGTGCCCTGGCCGGCATCGTGCGCACGGCGCGGACGGTCTTGTCCTTCGCCGGGGGCGAAGTTGCGCGGGCGATCATTGCCTTCGCCAGCAAAGCGGCGCGGACGATCCTGGCCTTCGCCGGGGCCGAAACGGCGCGGACGATCCTGGCTTTCGCCGGGGCCGAAACGGCGCGGACGATCCTGACCTTCACCGGGGCCGAAGCGGCGCGGGCGATCCTGGCCTTCGCCGGGGGCGAAGCGGCGCGGACGATCCTGACCTTCACCGGGACCGAAATTGCGCGGGCGATCATTGCCTTCGCCAGCAAAGCGGCGGGGGCGATCCTGGCCTTCGCCGGGGGCGAAACGGCGCGGACGATCCTGGCCTTCACCGGGGG
>JYOD01000104.1:0-52462 GCA_000955785.1 Burkholderiaceae bacterium 16 | reverse complement strand
CGATCCTGGCCCTCGCCGGGGGTGAAACGGCGCGGGCGCTCCTGGCCTTCACCGGAGTCGAAACGGCGCGGGCGATCATTACCTTCGCCAGCAAAGCGGCGGGGACGATCCTGACCTTCGCCGGGGCCGAAACGGCGGGGGCGATCCTGGCCTTCACCGGGGGTGAAACGGCGCGGGCGATCCTGGCCTTCACCAGGGGTGAAACGGCGCGGGCGGTCCTGGCCTTCACCGGAGTCGAAACGGCGCGGGCGATCATTGCCTTCGCCAGCAAAGCGCCGCGGACGATCCTGCCCTTCGCCGGAACCGAAACGGCGCGGACGGTCGTCGCCTTCGCCGGCAAAGCGGCGGGGACGGTCCTGGCCTTCGCCGATGCGCGGGCCACGTGGCGGGCGCTGGGCACCGTCTTCCACCTTCTTGCGCGAGCGCTCGCCGCCGCCGGCGCGCTCCTGTGCCTGCTTGATGCCGTCGACCACGGCGCGTACGCGCCCGCGGTTCAGGTCGGACACGCGCACCGGCCGGGTGGCGCCGGATTTGCGGGCGTTGCCTTCGGAGGCGGCCTTGATGCCCAGCGTCTTGCGCTTGGGCGAATTGCTATCGGTCATATCTTCTATGTGGGGCGTCCGGCCTAGATGGCCAGCGCCGCCAGCAGGTCCTGTTCGAGCTGTAACTGCAGTTTGTTATCCGAGGCGAGGCGGCTGCCGTCGACCAGGAAAACGTCTTCCACCCGCTCACCGAGCGTGTTGATGCGGGCGGTATGCACCGAGATGCGATGTTTGGCCAATACGCGCGAGATGGCGTACAAAAGACCGGTGCGGTCGTTGGCCGAGAGCGACAGCAGGTAATACTGGCCGCGCTCGTCGGCACGCAGGTCGACACGCGGCTTGATCGGGAAGCTGCGCGACTGGCGCGACAGCCGTCCCTGGGTGGGTTCCGGCAGGGCGGCCTGCTGCTGCAGGCGCTCGGCCAGTTCGTGCTCCACCAGCGCAATGATGTCGCGGTAATTGCCGCTCGCATCGCTGCTGATGCCCGGATCGGTTACCTGGAAGGTATCGAGCGCGTAGCCGTGCCGGGTGGTGTGGATCTTGGCTTCCTGGATGGAGAAGCTCTTGCGTTCGAAATAGCCGCAGATGCGGGCGAATACGTCGGGCTGGTCCTTGACGTAGACCGCTACCTGCAGGCCTTCTCCGGCGGGCGACAGGCGCGCCTTGACCACCGGCATGGGGCTGTCCACCTTGTTGTACAGGTGACGCGTGAGCCAGGCGATGTCGCGCGCATCGTGGCGCAGGAAGAAGGCGACGTCGAGCTGGGCCCACAGCGGCTTGCCCAGTTCCGGGTCGAAGGCCTTGAGCCGTAGCTGGGCGATCGTGTCGTCCCTGCGTTGCGCCCACAGCGAATGCGGATCGACGCGGGCACCGCCCAGCACGCGCAGCGTGATACGGTAGAGGTCTTCCAGCAGTTTGCCTTTCCACGCGTTCCACACCTTGGGGCTGGTGCCGCGGATATCGGCCACGGTCAGCAGATAGAGCGCGGTCAGGTAGCGCTCGGTGCCGACCACCCGCGCGAAGGCATGGATCACGTCGGCATCGGTCAGGTCCTGCTTCTGCGCCACATGGCTCATGGTCAGGTGATGCTCGACCAGCCAGGCGATCAGGTCGGCATCCTCGCGGCCGATGCCGTGCTGCTTGCAAAAGCGCCGCGCATCGGCGGTGCCGAGCTTGGAGTGGTCGCCGCCGCGGCCTTTGGCGATATCGTGGAACAGCGCAGCCACCCACAGCACCCAGGGGCGGTCGAAGGTTGCCATCAACTGGCTGCAGAAGGGGAACTCGTGGGTGTGCTCGACAATGGCGAAGCGGCGCATGTTGCGCACCACCATCAGGATGTGCTGGTCCACCGTATAGACGTGGAACAGGTCGTGCTGCATCTGCCCGACGATGCGGCGGAAGTTGATCAGGTAGCGGCCCAGCACGCTGGTCTGGTTCATCAGCCGCAGCGCGTGGGTGATGCCCTGCGGCTCCTGCACGATGGCAAGGAACAGGCGGCGGTTTTCCGGATCGTTGCGCCAGCCGGCATCCATCACCGTGCGGGCGTTGTACAGGCCGCGCAGCGTGCGGGGCGACAGGCCCTTGACGCCGGGCGTGCGCTCGTAGACCAGGAAGGTTTCCAGGATGGCGTGGGGTTCGCGCTCGTAGAGATCGTCGCTGGTGATCTCCAGCATGCCCTGGCGTTCCACGAAGCGCTCGTTGATGACGCGCGTCACCTTGGATTCGCTGGGGAACAGCATGGCCTCGATATTGAGCAGCAGCACGATATTGAGCTGCGTGACCGCCTTGGCCGCCCAGTAGTAACGGCGCATCAGCTGCTCGCTGGCGCGCTTGTTGTTGTTCTGGCGGTAGCCGAAGGCCTCGGCCAGCGCGGTCTGCAGGTCGAACACCAGTACGTCCTGGCGGCGTCCGGCCACCAGGTGCAGGCGCGCGCGGATGGTCTTGAGCAGGCGCTCGTTGCGCGCCAGTTCCTGCGCTTCGCGCTCGCTCAGCAGATCGCGCTCGAACAGCTCTTTCCAGCTATCCCCCAGGCCCGCCGCCTTGGTCATCCACAGGATGACCTGCAGGTCGCGCAGGCCGCCGGGGCTTTCCTTGCTGTTGGGTTCTAGCGAGTAGGGCGTGTCCTGATATTTGGCATGGCGCTGGCGCATTTCCAGCAACTTGGCCTGGAAGAAGGCGCGCGGGTCCAGGTCGGCCTGGTAGCGCGCCTGCAACTCGGTGAAGAGCGCGCGGTTGCCCGTCAGCAGGCGCGCTTCGAGCAGGGACGTCTGGATGGTCACGTCCTGGCGCGATTCGCGGATGCAGTCGTCCACGGTACGCACGGCGGAGCCGATTTCGAGCCCGAGGTCCCAGCACAGGCTGATGAACTTCTCCAGTCGTTCGGTGGTGTCCTGGTCGGGTTCCGACGGCAGCAGCAGCAGCACGTCCACGTCGGAATACGGGAACAGTTCGCCGCGCCCGTAGCCCCCCACGGCCACCAGCGCGCTATGCGCCGGCAGGCCCAGCCCGCGCCAGGCTTCAGTCAGCGCGTTGTCCACCGCGCGCCGCAGGCGCGTCAGCAGCTGGCCGACGTGGCCGTGCGCGTTGAAGTCCTCGAACACGGCTTGCTTGTTGGCTTTGAGCTGATCGCGAACACGGGTGGCGAGGATGAGTTCCGGCGTGGCGTCCATGGCTGGGGCTGGGGGCATCGAAGGGACGGCTGAAATAAGAAGGGCGCCAACTTTGGCGCCCGTAGCGTCAGGCTGCGACAGAATCGGTAATGAAGGCGGGCGGCGCCTGCGTGCCCTCGGAGACCGTCAGCACGTCATAGCCGGTCTCGGTCACCAGGATGGTGTGCTCCCATTGCGCCGACAGGCTGCGGTCGCGGGTCTTGACGGTCCAGTGGTCTGGCATGGTGCGGATGTCGCGCTTGCCGGCGTTGACCATCGGCTCGATCGTGAAGATCATGCCGGCCTGGATCTCCATGCCGGTGCCCGGGCGGCCGTAATGCAGGATCTGCGGGTCTTCGTGGAAGTTCTTGCCGATGCCGTGGCCGCAGTATTCGCGCACCACTGTATAGCCGGCGGCTTCCGCATGGACCTGGATCACATGGCCGATGTCGCCGAGGCGGGCACCGGGGCGCACCTGGGCGATGCCTTTCCACATGCACTCGAACGTGACCTGGGCCAGGCGCTTGGCCAGGATCGAGCCCTCGCCGGCGATGAACATGCGGCTGGTGTCGCCGTAGTAGCCTTCCTTGGTGATCACGGTGATATCGAGATTGACCGCGTCGCCGGACTTCAGCACGCGTTCGCCCGGGATGCCGTGGCAGATCACGTCGTTGACCGAGGTGCAGATGGCGCCAGGGAAGGGGGGGTAGCCCGGGGGCGCATAATTCAGCGGCGCCGGCACCGTGCCCTGCACATCGCGCATATAGGTGTGGCACAGCCGGTCGAGTTCGCCGGTGGTGACGCCCGGCTTGACGAAAGGCGTGATGTAGTCGAGGACCTCGGAGGCCAGCCGGCAGGCAACCCGCATTTGGGCGATGTCGTCGGCGTTCTTGATATGGATGCTCATGCTGCTCGCAAAAGTGGCGGCGAAGCCACTGGCTGCGCCTTAATTCGAATCTGAAAGTGGGATTATCGCACCATCGGGCATCGACCGCAGCCGAAAACGGGCTGCGCCGGATGCGGGCGCGGTCCGGGCGGGCGGCGCAAGCGCGGGGCGGCGCGCGAGGCGCCCCGGGGCTTTCCGATGGCTGCCCACCTTTCTCATCATAGTTAGCCTCTTGAGTGAAGTCCTGTTTTGTTGCTACAATCTTGGGCTGGCTTTCTTTCGGCTTTTCGTCACCCGGCGATGCATGCGGTGGCGTGGCTGGTGGTTGCGAGGCCGGACACGTTACTTGTTGTTGCGTGTTCGCTTTGTTTGCAGGCGCCCGGCGCTTGTGAATTGTTTGAAGTTTGAAATTGCGAGTCCGTCCATCCGGGGTGTTCCTTTTCAGGAATGTCGGGGCGGCCTTCAGACCTAACCCTTTTGGAGATTTTCATGTCCGTTACCATGCGCGAAATGCTGGAAGCCGGTTGCCACTTCGGCCACCAAACCCGCTTCTGGAACCCCAAGATGGCTCCGTACATCTTCGGCCATCGCAACAAGATCCATATTATCAACCTCGAAAAGACGTTGCCGATGTTCCAAGACGCGCTGAAGTACGTGCGTCAACTGGCAGCAAACCGCGGCACCGTGCTGTTCGTGGGCACCAAGCGTCAATCGCGCGAAATCCTGGCTGAAGAAGCAGGCCGCGCAGGCATGCCTTACGTCGACGCCCGCTGGCTCGGCGGCATGATGACCAACTTCAAGACCGTCAAGATCTCGATCAAGCGCCTGAAGGACATGGAAGCCGCCAAGGAAGCCGGCGCGCTGGAAACCATGAGCAAGAAGGAAGCGCTGATGTTCGAGCGCGAAATGGACAAGCTGCAAAAGTCCATCGGCGGCATCAAGGACATGAACGGCGTGCCTGACGCTATCTTCGTGGTCGACGTCGGCTACCACAAGATTGCCGTGACCGAAGCCAAGAAGCTGGGCGTGCCCGTGATCGGCGTGGTCGATACCAACCACTCGCCGGAAGGCATCGACTACGTGATCCCCGGTAACGACGACTCGAGCAAGGCAGTTGCCCTGTACGTGCGCGGCGTGGCCGACGCGATTCTGGAGGGCCGTGCAAACGCCGTGCAGGACGTGGTTGAAGCCGCTCGCGGCGGCGACGATTTCGTCGAAGTCGAAGAAGCCTAAGCGCTTGCTGCCGAAAGGACCCCGTACCGCGCGCACAGCAAGCTGACACATCACCGCTAGCCGACCGGCCCCTGGGCCGGTGCGCTGCGCGCAGCCGGGGCTTTCCGGCAATCAAGGGGGCGAATCTTACGCCCCCTTTTTTCGAATTGTTGTCATCCGCCGCAGGCATGATCTGGCGTGGGTGAAATTGAGCATACCTCCGGTCCCGGGCCCGCCAGATCGATTGCGGGCAGGCCGGGGCGAACCATTCAAGGAGTGACAAATGGCGGCAATTACCGCAAGCATGGTGGCAGAACTGCGCGCAAAGACCGACGCGCCGATGATGGAATGCAAGAAGGCCCTGACCGAGGCCGACGGCAACCTGGAAAAAGCTGAAGAGCTGCTGCGCGTCAAGCTGGGCAACAAGGCCAGCAAGGCCGCTTCGCGCGTCACCGCCGAAGGCGTGGTCGTGTCGTACATCGACGGTAACACCGGTGCGCTGGTGGAACTGAACTGCGAAACCGACTTCGTGTCGAAGAACGACGACTTCCTGGCGTTCTCGGCCAAGGTCGCCGAACTGGTCGCCAAGCAGAACCCGGCCGACGTGGCCGCGCTGTCGGCGCTGGAAATCGACGGTGTTTCCGTTGAAGCCACCCGTACCGCCCTGATCGGCAAGATCGGCGAAAACCTGGCGATCCGCCGCTTCGTGCGCTACGCAAATGGTGGCAAGCTGGCAGCCTACCTGCACGGCACCCGCATCGGCGTGATGGTCGAGTTCGAAGGCGACGAAACCGCCGCCAAGGACGTGGCCATGCACGTTGCCGCGATGAAGCCGGTGTCGTTGTCGTCCGCCGACGTGCCCGCCGAGCTGATCGCCAAGGAACGCAGTATCGCCGAGCAGAAGGCTGCCGAATCGGGCAAGCCGGCTGAAATCGTCGCCAAGATGGTCGACGGTTCGGTGCAGAAGTACCTGAAGGAAGTGTCGCTGTTCAACCAGACCTTCGTGAAGAACGACAAGCAGACCGTCGAGCAGATGCTCAAGTCCGTCAACACCACGGTCAAGGGTTTCACCCTGTACGTGGTCGGCGAAGGCATCGAGAAGAAGCAGGACGACTTCGCCGCCGAAGTGGCCGCCCAGGTGGCAGCCGCCCAGAAGGCCTGAAGTCCTGGCGGCCAGGCGGGTACCCGGCAGGGTGCCCCGGCGGCCGCCGTATAATGCCGAGGGGCACCGTGAGGTGCCCCTCGGCACAAATGACCGCGCCACGCCTACCCGTGCGGCGCGGGCGTCGTAGCCCGTTTCCGCGGTCGTCTGACTTGCCGTGCGTTTGCCGTGCAGGAGCAGGCCACCCCGAAAACCGGCTTTTACAGCGGCGGCACGCCGATCCGTGCCGCACGCATTCAAATATCCGGCTCGCTCGTGCGAGCCGAACCAGCTCCGGGGATCAATATGCCAGCCTATAAGCGCGTCCTACTGAAATTGTCCGGCGAGGCCCTGATGGGCGATGATGCCTTCGGCATCAACCGCTCCACCATCGAGGCCATGGTCAATGATATTGCCGAGATCGTCAGGCTCGGCGTCCAGGTCGCAGTGGTGATCGGCGGCGGCAATATCTTCCGCGGCGTGGCCGGCGGGGCGGCGGGCATGGACCGCGCCACGGCCGACTACATGGGCATGCTGGCCACCATGATGAATGCGCTGGCGCTGCAGGACGCGATGCGCCACGCCGACATCGTGGGCCGTGTGCAATCGGCCCTGCGCATGGACCAGGTGGTCGAGCCTTACATCCGCCCGCGCGCCATCCGCCAGCTGGAAGAGGGCAAGGTGGTGATCTTCGCCGCCGGCACCGGCAATCCCTTCTTCACGACCGACACCGCGGCAGCCCTGCGCGGCGCGGAAATCGGCGCGGAGATCGTGCTCAAGGCAACCAAGGTGGACGGCGTTTACACGGCCGACCCCAAGAAAGACCCCAGCGCCACGCGCTACACCACCATTTCCTTCGACGAGGCCATCTCGCGCAACCTGCAGGTGATGGATGCCACGGCATTTGCCCTTTGCCGTGACCAGAAGCTGCCGATCAAGGTGTTCTCGATTGTGAAGCCGGGTGCGCTCAAGCGCGTGATCCTTGGCGAGGACGAGGGTACGCTGGTGCACGTCTGATCGCTGCCCAGCCGCCGGTGCGCGGCCGCCAGGAGTGGCATGCGGTCCGGCAAAGAGTAGAATGATTCATTTTCGATCCCGGCGTCCGGGATCATGATTACCCGTTTTTGGAGGTAAAGATGAGCGTCGCTGACATCAAGAAGAGCGCCGAGCAGAAGATGGTGAAGACCATTGAAGCGTTCAAGGCCGACCTGGCCAAGATTCGCACTGGTCGTGCCCACACGGGTCTGCTTGACCATGTCCAGGTGGATTATTACGGTTCGCCGGTGCCGATCAGCCAGGTGGCCAACGTCGGCCTGGCCGATTCCCGCACCATCAGCGTGCAGCCGTGGGAAAAGAAGATGGTCGGCGCCATCGAGAAGGCTATCCGCGATGCCGATCTCGGCCTGAACCCGTCCACCATGGGTGAAACCATCCGCGTGCCGATGCCCATGCTGACCGAAGAGCGCCGCAAGGAACTCGCCAAGGTCGTCAAGGGCGAGGCCGAGGGCGCCAAGATCGCCGTGCGCAACCTGCGCCGCGATGCCAACGAGCAGTTCAAGAAGCTGGTCAAGGACAAGTCCATTTCCGAGGATGACGAGCGCCGCGGCCAGGACGACGTCCAGAAGCTGACCGACAAGTTCGTTGCCGAAATCGACAGGATGGTCGCCGAGAAGGACAAGGAGATCATGACGGTGTGACGCAAAGTGCGGCGGCTTGCAAGCCGCCGCTGTGTCCGCTACCGTTTCCAATCATGCATCACATCAGTTCCACGCTCAGCGTCCCCGAATCCACCTATGTGCCCCGTCACGTTGCCATCATCATGGATGGCAACGGCCGTTGGGCGACCCAGCGGCATCTGCCGCGCGTTGCCGGCCACAGCCGTGGCCTGGATGCAGTCCGGGCGGTGGTGGAGGCTTGCGCGGCGCGTGGCGTGCAGTACCTGACCCTGTTCGCGTTCAGTTCCGAGAACTGGCGCCGCCCGGCCGATGAAGTCTCGTTCCTGATGCGGCTGTTTATGACCGCGCTGCGCCGCGAGGTGGTCAAGATGCACGCCAACAACATCCGGGTGAGGGTGGTTGGCGACCTGGGCCGCTTCAGCCCGCGCATCCAGAAGCTGATCGCCGATGCCGAGGCCCGCACGGCCAGCAACACCGGGCTGACAGTGACCATCGCCGCCAATTATGGCGGCCGCTGGGACTTGCTGCAGGCGATGCGCAAGATGCTGGCGCGCTCGCCCATGCTCGAGCCGGAGGCTGTCGACGAAGCCGTACTCGCCCCGCATCTGGCCATGGCCTATGCGCCCGAGCCGGACTTGTTCATCCGTACCGGTGGCGAACAGCGCATCAGCAATTTCCTGCTGTGGCAACTGGCATACTCCGAACTTTATTTCACCGATGTGTTCTGGCCGGATTTCGGTGCGGCCGAGCTCGACAAGGCGTTTGCCTCGTACCGGCAGCGCGAGCGCCGTTTCGGCCGTACCAGCGCGCAAGTGGTGGCGCCCCCCGGCCTTTCCGGCACCGCCTGATCGTTTTCCTTTTTTTCACCGGAATTCCGCAGCGCATGCTCCTTACCCGTGTCATCACCGCCGTATGCCTGTTGCTGCTGATCCTGCCGATCCTCTTCCTGGCGCCGCCGTCGGCGCTGGCCGGCCTGGTGGCGGTGATTGTCATCCTGGCGGGCTGGGAGTTCGGCCGCCTGATCGGGCTGCGCGGCCCCTGGCCCTATGTCTATGCCCTGGCCTGCCTGGTGGCGCTGATTGGCTGGCATGATGCCGCTGGCCGGCAGGCGCTAACGCTCTTGCTGCAGATCGGCGTGGCTTGCTGGGGCGTGGCGGTGGTCTTGCTGGCACGGGGCGTGCGTCGTGCCACCCCGGCCTTTACACTGCTGGGCGCCATTCTCGGTTTGTTCATGCTGCCGGCCTTCGGCCAGGCCACACTGATCCTGCGCGAGCTGGGCATCGGGGTGCTGCTGTCGGTGGCAGTGCTGGTCTGGGCGGCCGATATCGGCGCCTATTTCGTCGGCAAGGCCATCGGAAAGCGCAAACTCGCACCCACCATCAGCCCGGGCAAGTCCTGGGAAGGCGCCATCGGCGGCTGGGCGCTGGTCCTGGCGATTGCCCTGTCGCTGGCCGCTACCCAGGCTTTTGCGCCAACCTGGTTTTCGCGCATGGCCGGCCATAACGGCCTGGCCGTCGTGACGCTGCTCTCGACACTGCTGGTGATCGCCAGCGTGGTCGGCGACCTCTTCGAGTCGCTGCTCAAGCGGCAGGTCGGCATGAAGGACAGCAGCAGGCTGTTGCCAGGCCACGGCGGCGTGCTCGATCGCATCGACGCGCTGCTGCCCGTATTCCCGCTGGCCGCGTTGCTGGCCATTTATCTTTGAGTTGATCTGATATGCGTCGTATTACCGTACTGGGTGCCACTGGCTCGATCGGGGACAGCACGCTTGATGTGGTCAAGCGCCACCCCGAGCGCTATGCCGTGCATGCGCTGACGGCGCACCGGCAGGTCGACAAGCTGGCCGCCCTGTGCCGCGAGTTCCGCCCGGCCCATGCCGTGGTTGGCACCGCGCAGGCCGCTGGCGAGCTGGAAGCGCTGCTGCGGGCCGATGGCGTCAAGACCGAGGTTGGCTACGGCGAGGCGGCACTGGAAGCGGTAGCGGTGGATCCGGCGGTCGATTCGGTGATGGCCGCCATCGTCGGCGCTGCCGGGCTGCGCCCCACGCTCGCCGCGGCGCGGGCCGGCAAGCGCGTGCTGCTGGCCAACAAGGAAGCGCTGGTGATGTCGGGCCGGCTCTTCATGGATGCCGTACGTGAGCATGGTGCCACGCTGCTGCCGATCGACAGCGAGCACAATGCCATCTTCCAATGCCTGCCGGCGGACGATCCGCGTTTCCGCGCGGGTGTGTCCAAGATCGTGCTGACCGCATCCGGCGGGCCCTTCAGGACCCGCGACCCGGCCACGCTGCGCGATATCTCGCCCGACGAGGCCTGCGCCCACCCTAACTGGGTGATGGGCCGCAAGATCTCGGTGGACTCCGCCACCATGATGAACAAGGGGCTGGAGGTGATCGAGGCGCACTGGCTGTTCGCCGCGCCCGCCGAGCGCATCGAAGTCCTGATCCACCCGCAGAGCATCGTGCATTCCATGGTGTCCTACGCCGACGGTTCGGTGCTGGCCCAGCTCGGCAACCCCGATATGCGCACGCCGATCGCCTACGGGCTGGCGTATCCCGAGCGCATGCACGCTGGCGTTTCTCCGCTGGATCTCACCCGCGCCGGCGCGCTCACCTTCGAAACCCCGGACCTCGTGCGCTTTCCCTGCCTCGGCCTGGCGTTCGACGCCCTGCGCGCGGGCGGGGTCGCCCCGGTGATCCTGAACGCGGCCAACGAGGTCGCGGTCGATGCGTTCCTGCAAGGCCGGATGCGGTTCACCGACATCGCGCGCATTGTGGGCGATGTGCTGGAGCAGGCCACGCAAGGCAGCGCCGACACCCTGGAGGGCGTGCTGGACGCCGACCGCGAGGCGCGCCGCCGCGCCGGTGCCTTGCTGGATAGCGCTGGCTCGTGCTGAAGCCGGCGGGGGGCGATGCCGGGATCGGCGACAATAGCGGTGTTCCGGCAAATGCCGGACCGCCGGTTGCCGGGCCTGACGCCCGGTGTGTCCTTTGTGCCATCGGGGCGGTAAGCCCCTGACGACAAGCTGCCAGCCATGCAAACCGTAATCGCTTTCGTCGCTGCCCTGTGCATCCTGATCTATTTTCATGAGATGGGGCACTACCTGGCCGCGCGCCTGTGCGGAGTCAAGGTGTTGCGTTTCTCGATCGGCTTCGGCCGGCCGCTGTTGCGCTGGGTGTCCAAGGGGCGCGATCGCACCGAATGGACCATCGCCGCGATTCCGCTCGGGGGCTATGTCAAGATGCTCGACGAGCGCGAGAGCGATCCGGAGCATGACGCGCCCATTGATCCGGCGGATTTGCCGCGCGCGTTCAACCGGCAGCCGGTAGGCAAGCGTTTCGCGATTGTCGCGGCCGGGCCGCTGGCCAATTTTGCCCTGGCGGTGGTGCTGTATTTCGTACTGTTTGCCGGCGGCATGCGAGAGGCGGCGCCCATCGTCGCGGCGCCGCCCGCAGGCACGCCCGCGGCAGAGGCGGGCTTGCGGGAGGGCGATCGCGTCCTCGCGTTGCAGGCCAACGGCGAGACCGAGCAGGTGCGTTCCTGGAATGACCTGCGCATGGCCATATTCGCGCAGGGATTCGGCGACGCCAGCGCGGTGCTGCACGTGCGCGCGGCCGACGGTGCTGAGCGCGATGTGAAACTGCCGCGCTTGCCGAATACTGGCGGCAACCCGGAGCAGGACCCGCTTGCCACGCTGGGGCTGGCCCTCAAGGGCGGTCCGGTCACCATTACCGAGGTCCTGCCGGATTCAGCGGCGCAACGCGCCGGCCTGCGCCAGGGCGACCGCGTAGTGGCCTGGCAAGGACAAGCGCTTACCCAGGCCGGCGAACTGATCCGTGGCGTCCGGGCGCGGCCCGGCGCGGAGGTCACGCTCGGCATCGAGCGCGACGGACGGCGCCTGGACGTGCCGGTGAAACTCGACGCGGTGCCAGCCACCGAGGGTGCCAGCGCGCCCGCGGCCGGCACCGGCAAGCTGGGTGCCGCGCTGAGCCAGGCGGTCGAGATGGAAACCGTGCGCTACCAGCCGGTCGAAGCGCTGACGCGCTCCATCGGGCAGGTGTGGAGTACCAGCGCGCTCTCGCTCAAGCTGCTTGGCAAGATGCTGGTGGGGCAGGCGTCGCTGCAAAACCTGAGCGGGCCGCTGACCGTGGCGGACTACGCCGGGCGTGCCGCCCACCTCGGATGGCAGCCCTTTGTCGGCTTCCTGGCGTTGGTCAGTGTTAGCCTCGGTGTATTGAATTTGTTACCTATTCCGGTATTGGATGGGGGTCATTTGCTGTATTATTGCGTTGAATTTTTGACTGGCAGGCCCGTACCAGACCATTGGCAGGCTGTGCTGCAGAAGGTCGGCATCGCCTGCGTCTTGCTCCTGACTTCGCTCGCCTTGTTCAACGACGTCAGCCGGCTGTTTCTTGCGCGCGGCTAGACGTGGGTTGCCGGCAGCGGCGTGTCGGTGTCACTGGCACCACGCGCCGGATGCTGAGCCAAGGCGCAGCCCCGTGAAGCATCGGAGCCCAATCCTGCATGGAATCAAAGAGGGGATCAAGATTGATCAGACATAAGCGCATCTCGCTGGGCGTGCTGGCGAGTGCCATCATCGCGGCCTGGACCCCAGTGAGTTGGGCCGCGGAGCCATTCGTCGTCAAGGACATTCGTGTCGAGGGCCTGCAGCGGGTCGAGCCGGGTACGGTGTTCGGCTACCTGCCGGTCAAGGTCGGCGAGACCTTCAGCGACGACAAGGGCGCGGACGCCATTCGTGCCCTGTATAACACCGGTTTCTTCAAGGACGTCCAGATCCGTTCAGAGGACGGCGTGCTGGTGGTCCAGGTGGAAGAACGTCCCGCTATTTCCCAGCTCGAATTCGTCGGCATCAAGGAATTCGACAAGGACACCCTGCGTCGCTCGTTGCGCGCGGTGGGCGTGGCCGAAGCCCGGTATTACGACAAGGCCCTGATCGACAAGGCAGAGCAGGAACTCAAGCGCCAGTACGTGGCGCGCGGCTACTATGCCGCCGACGTCCAGACCACGATCACCCCGGTCGACCGCAATCGCGTGTCGGTGGTGTTCAATGTCGACGAAGGCCCGGTGGCCAAGATCCGCCAGATCAATATCGTCGGCAACAAGGCCTTCAAGGAAAGCACGCTGCGCGACGAAATGCAGCTGTCGACCCCGAACTGGCTGTCCTGGTACACCAAGAACGACCTGTATTCCAAGCAGAAGCTCACTGCCGACCTGGAATCGCTGCGTTCGTATTACCTGAACCGCGGCTACCTCGAGTTCGCCATCGAATCGACCCAGGTGTCGATCACGCCGGACAAGAAGGACATCTTCCTGACGCTGAACATCAAGGAAGGCGACCAGTACAAGGTGTCGGACATCCGCCTGGCGGGCGAACTGCTCGGCAAGCAGGCCGAGATGGAAAAGCTGCTCAAGCTGCAGAAGGGCGAGGTCTTTTCGTCCGAGAAGCTGACCCAGAGCACCAAGGCCATTACCGACCTGCTGGGCACCTACGGCTACGCGTTCACCACCATCAATCCGCAGCCGCAGATCGACAAGGAAAAGCGCGAGGTCGCGCTGACCCTGATGGTCGATCCGGGCCGCCGCGTCTATGTGCGCCGCGTCAACGTGGTGGGCAACAGCAAGACCCGCGATGAAGTGGTGCGGCGCGAAATGCGCCAGATGGAAAGCTCGTGGTTCGACAGCGAAAAGCTGACCCAGTCGCAGGCGCGTATCAACCGTACCGGCTACTTCACCGATACCAACATCACCACCGAGGACGTGCCAGGCGCGCCCGACCAGGTCGATGTGAACGTCAACGTGACCGAGAAGCCGACCGGGCAGATCAGCCTGGGCCTGGGGTTCTCCTCCACGGACAAGCTGGTGCTGCAGGCCGGCCTGCGCCAGGACAACGTGTTCGGTTCGGGTACCAGCCTGGGCCTGGACGTCAACACCGCGAAGTCCTTCCGCACCATCTCGCTGACGCAGTACGATCCGTACTTCACGGTCGACGGCATCAGCCGCTCGACCGATGTTTACTATCGTACGTCGCGGCCGCTGTACTACACCGGCGACCAGGACTACAAGATCGTGTCGATGGGCGGTGGCTTCAAGTTCGGCGTGCCGTTCTCGGAAGTCGATACGGTGTTCTTCGGTATCGGCTACGAGCGCAGCCAGGTCTACACCTCGGTGAACACGCCGATCCAATACACCCAGTGGCTGACGAAGATCGGCAAAAACAGCGGCGACCCGATCAACAACTTCCCGTTCACGATCGGCTGGGCCCGCGACCGGCGCGACAGCGCGCTGGTTCCGACCAAGGGACCCTACACGCAGGCCAACCTTGAGGTGGGCGTGCCCGGTGGCGATACGCAGTACTATCGCGCCAGTATCCAGCAGCAGTATTTCTATCCGCTGTCGAAGGCCTTCACGATGGCTTTCAACGGTGAAGTGGCTTACGGTCATGGCTACGGCAACACGCCGTTCCCGGTGTTCAAGAACTTCTACGCCGGCGGTATCGGCTCGGTTCGCGGCTACCAGACCAGCACGCTGGGCCCGAAGGACCAGAACGGCAACCCGACTGGCGGCGCCTCCAAGATGATTGGTAACGTCGAGTTCATCTTCCCGCTGCCGGGTTCGGGCGTGGACCGGACGCTGCGCCTGTTCACCTTCTTCGACTTTGGTAACGTGTACCAGGAAGGCACGCCGCTGTTGTTCAGCCAGCTGAAGTATTCGACGGGTGTGGGCATGTCGTGGCTGTCGCCGATCGGTCCGCTCAAGATCAGCGTGGGCTTCCCGCTGAAGAAGGACGAGACCGACAAGGTACAGCGCTTCCAGTTCCAGATCGGTACCGCGTTCTGAGCGAGAATAGAGAATAGAAGATTGAGGAACGTATTCATGAAAACAACATTCCCACTGATCAAGAGCCTGACGGCCGCCGTGCTGACGGCTGGCGCACTGCTGGCTGCCGCGCCCGCCATGGCGCAGGAAGCACGCATTGCCGCGGTGAATTCCGAGCGCATCCTGCGTGACTCGGTGCCTGCCAAGCAGGCCCAGGTCAAGCTGGAACAGGAATTCTCCAAGCGCGACCGCGAGTTGCAGGACATGGCCCAGAAGATCAAGGGCATGGCCGACAAGCTCGACAAGGACACTGCCGTGCTGGCTGACGCCGACCGCCAGCGCCGTCAGCGCGAAGTCGCCGATCTCGACCGCGAATTCCAGCGCAAGCAACGCGAATTCCGCGAGGACCTGAACCAGCGCCGCAATGAGGAACTGGCCCAGGTGCTCGAGCGCGCCAACCGCGTGATCCGCCAGCTTGCAGAACAGCGCAAGTACGACCTGATCGTGCAGGAAGCCGTCTATGTCAATCCTCGCATCGACATCACCGACGATGTGATGAAAGCGCTGAACGCCGGCAGCAAGTAAGCCTGCCTGTTTTCACCGTCCAAGGAAGTCCTGCCATGCAAACACCCACACTGGGTCAGCTCGCCACCGATACCGGCGCGCAGGTTGTGGGTGATCCCGACCTCGCCGTGCGCAGCCTCGCGCCGCTCGACCAGGCCGGCTCCGACCAGCTCTCGTTCCTCTCCAACCCCCTGTACCTGCCACAGGCGCTGGCGTCCGGCGCCGGCGCCGTGATCGTGTCCGCGGCCGACCTTGAGCGCATCCGGGCTGAAGGCCAGGCCGACGGCCGCAACTGGCTGGTCGCGCGCAATCCCTACGTGTGCTTTGCACGTATCGCGCAGGGCTTCGAGCGCCGTGCCAATCCCGACCACCGTACCGGCATCGACCCGCGCGCCAGCGTGGCGCCGGATGCCGTGGTGCCGGCTTCCTGCTTTATCGGGCCCAATGTGGTGATCGAGAGTGGGGCACGGCTCGGCGAACGGGTGCGCATCCTGGCCAACGGCTTTGTCGGCGCCGGGGCTCAGATTGGCGACGACACGCTGATCTACGCCAATGTCTCGATCTATCATCAATGCGTGGTGGGCATGCGATGCATACTGCACAGCGGGGTGGTGTTGGGCGCCGATGGCTTTGGCTTCGCCCCGGACATCGGCCCGGGCGGCGTGGAATACGTCAAAATTCCCCAGACCGGCCGCGCGGTGTTAGGTAACGATGTCGAGGTGGGTGCCAATACCGCGATCGATCGCGGCGCCATGGCCGATACGGTCATCGAGGACGGCTGCAAGCTCGACAACCAGGTGCAGATCGCGCATAACGTGCGCGTGGGCGCGCATACTGTGATCGCGGGCTGCGCGGCGATTGCCGGCAGTACCAAGGTCGGCCGCTTCTGCGTCATCGGGGGCTCGGCCAACTTTGCCGGCCACCTGAACATTGCCGACCGCACCACGGTTTCCGGTGGCACGTCGATCACTAAATCCATTACCAAGTCCGGCGGTCATTTCACCAGCGTGTTCCCGGTCCAGCCGCATGGCGACTGGGAACGCACCGCGGCCACCTTGCGAGGGCTGAGCAAATTGCGCGAGCGCGTGATCCAGCTCGAAAAACGCCTGCAAGGGCAGGACGTCGGCAATTCTATCCAGCATACCGAAGAGAAAAAATCATGAACGCCGTCGATATCGACATCCGCAAGATCCTCAAGCTGCTGCCGCATCGTTACCCGTTCCTGATGGTAGACCGCGTGCTTGAACTGGAGCCGCAAAAGCGTATCAAAACGCTGAAGAACGTCACCATGAACGAGCCGTACTTCCAGGGCCATTTCCCGGGTCACCCCGTGATGCCGGGCGTGATGATCCTTGAAGCGCTGGCGCAGTCGGCCGGCCTGCTGACCTTTGGCGCCGACATGGAGCGCAAGGAAGGCTCGCTTTATTACTTTGTCGGCATCGACGGCGCGCGCTTCAAGCAGGTTGTGACGCCGGGCGACCAGCTGCACATGACCGTATCCGTAGAGCGCTATATCCGCGGCATCTGGAAGTTCAAGGCGTTTGCCACCGTCGACGAGAAGGTGGCTTGCGAAGCTGAGTTGATGTGCACCGTCAAACAAGCCGACGCCTGAAAATTCGTATTCAGGGCTACTGCGCGGTCGCCATGCGGCACCGTCCGCTGCTCGGAATCCTAACGTACCAATGTACGTTCCGGTTCCTGCGCTGCGGGCGGCACCACCTGACGGCCGCTCGCTACGCCCTGAAAGCGAATTTGGACGTGTTGGTTCATTGTTTCGATCGTTCAACTTTTCAATCTCAGACCATAGGACAGGACGCATGACGCAAATCCATCCCAGCGCACTGGTCGACCCGAAGGCCGAGCTTGCAGCCGACGTGACAGTCGGGCCGTTTTCCGTCGTTGGTCCCAACGTTCGCCTTGGCAGCGGTACCCAGGTTGGCGCGCACACGACCATCGAAGGGCATACCACCGTCGGCGCGGAGAACCGCATTGGGCCATATGCCTCGGTTGGTGGCACGCCGCAGGACATGAAGTACCGCAACGAGCCGACCCGGCTCGTGATCGGTGATCGCAATACCATTCGCGAGTTCACCACCATCCACACCGGCACGGTGCAGGACCAGGGCGTGACCAGCATCGGCGACGACAACTGGATCATGGCCTATGTCCACATCGCGCACGATTGCCGGGTGGGCAACCATACGGTGTTTTCCAGCAATGCGCAGATTGCCGGCCATGTGCAGGTGGGCGACTGGGCCATCCTTGGCGGCATGAGCGGGGTTCATCAGTTCGTGCGCATCGGCGACCACGCCATGCTGGGCGGCGCCTCGGCACTGGTGCAGGACCTGCCGCCGTTCGTGATCGCCGCCGGCGACAAGGGTGGCAACAAGGCCACGCCGCACGGCATCAACGTGGAAGGCATGCGCCGCCGTGGCTTCGACGCCGCGCAGATCGCGGCCCTGCGCCAGGCCTACAAGGTACTGTACAAGTCCGACCTGAGCTTCGAAGCCGCCCGCAACGAGATCGCGCAACTGATCGCGCATGCCGAAGGCAGCGCCAAGGTTCCGCTGCAGGGCTTCCTCGACTTCATTGCCGCCACGCAGCGCGGCATTGTGCGCTGAAGCCGGCCCACGCCATGGTCGACGGTGTCCTACCGGCCACGGGTGCTACGCGGGACGTAGCAGGCGCGGGTACACGCGGCACCATTGCCATGGTGGCCGGCGAGAACTCGGGTGATCTGCTGGCTTCCCTGCTGATGGGTGGGCTCAAGGCCCGGCTCGGCGAAACCGTACGCTACGCCGGCATTGGCGGGCCGCGCATGATGGCGCAGGGGTTCGAGTCGCAATGGCCGATGGATACGCTCTCGGTCAACGGCTATGTGGAGGTGCTGGGCTCGCTGCGCGAGATCCTGGCCACGCGCCGCGCCATCAGGGAACAACTGATCGCGCAGCCGCCGCTGTGCTTCATCGGGGTGGATGCGCCGGATTTCAACTTCGGGCTGGAAGTGCCGCTGCGCCGTGCCGGCATTCCCGTGGTGCATTTTGTCAGTCCTTCGATCTGGGCATGGCGGGGCGGACGCATCCGTACCATCGCACGCGCGGTCGATCACATCCTGTGCCTGTTCCCGTTCGAACCGGAGATCTACGCCCGCGCCGGCATTCCCGCTACCTACGTGGGCCATCCGCTGGCTGACGTGATCCCGATGGTGCCGGATACGCAGGGCGCGCGCGCGCGGCTGGGCCTGCCGGCCGGGCCCCGCGTGGTGGCCGTGTTGCCCGGCAGCCGGCAATCCGAGGTGCGCAACCTTGGGGCGACGTTCTTCGATGCCATGGCGCGCATGCACGGCATGGACGGCAATCTTGCCTTCGTGTTGCCGGTCGCCAGCGCGCCGCTGCGCGAGATCGTCGAGAGCCTGCATCAGCAGTATCCGCAGATTCCGCTGACCGTCATCGACGGGCAGTCGCACCTTGCCATGGAAGCCGCCGACGTGATCCTGCTGGCCAGCGGCACCGCCACGCTGGAGGCGGCGCTGTACAAGAAGCCGATGGTGATCTCGTACAAGGTGCCCTGGCTGACCGCGCAGATCATGAAGCGGCAGGGGTACCTGCCGTATGTGGGTCTGCCCAACATCCTGTCGGGGCGCTTTGTCGTGCCCGAACTGTTGCAGGACGACGCCACGCCAGAGGCGCTGGCGCGCGAGACGCTGCTGCAGCTGAACGACGATGGCAATACCGCATTTCTGCGCGAACATTTCACCCAGATGCACCAGACCCTTAAACGCAATACCGCCGAGATCGCCTCGGAGGTGGTCGCCGGCCTGATCCGGCAACGCAGGGGCGGGTAATGGCGCGCCGTCCCGCTGCCAAGGGCAATCCGGCCCAACTCGGTTTCGACCTCGCCGACACCGCCGCGCAGGTCCGCCACCTGTGTGGCGTGGACGAGGCGGGCAGGGGCCCGCTGGCCGGCCCCGTCTATGCCGCCGCCGTGGTGCTTGATCCGGAGCGTCCGATCAAGGGCCTGGCCGATTCCAAAGTGCTGACAGCCCTGCGCCGGGAGGCGCTGTTCGAGCAGATCTGCGAACGCGCGCTGGGCTGGCATATCGCCTTCGCCACGGTGGAAGAGATCGACACCATCAACATCCTGCACGCCACCATGCTGGCCATGCAGCGCGCGGTGCACGGCCTGGCGGATGCCGGCCTGGAGCCAGACCTGGTGCAGGTCGACGGCAACCGCTGCCCGCAGGTGCGCTTTGCGGTCGAGGCCATCGTCAAGGGCGATGCAAAGGTGCAGGCGATATCGGCGGCGTCGATCCTCGCCAAGGTGGCGCGCGATCGTGAATTGCTGACGCTGCACGCGTCGTACCCGCAGTATGGCTTCGACGCCCACTCGGGCTACGGCACGCCGCAGCACCTGGCCGCGCTCACGCAGTACGGCGCCACGCCGCACCATCGGCGCTCGTTCGCGCCGGTGCGCGAGGCAATCGCGCTTGGGCGCATCGCGCCCGCCGCCGGCCTGCCGCCGTCGTCTTTCCCGGAGCAGGTATCGTGAAGCACGTCACGTCGCGCGACAACGCGCTGTTCAAGCACCTCAAGG
Source organism: Burkholderiaceae bacterium 16 (assembly GCA_000955785.1). Taxonomy (GTDB): domain Bacteria; phylum Pseudomonadota; class Gammaproteobacteria; order Burkholderiales; family Burkholderiaceae; genus Cupriavidus. Next base: position 32,364 of record JYOD01000104.1, on the reverse strand, counting down.
CCCTGACCGGTTCCACGCATGCCCGCCGCAAGGCCGGGCAATCGGTGCTCGATGGCGTGCATCTTGCGCAGGCCTATCTGGATGCGCTGGGCCAGCCGGTGCAGTGCGTGGTGTCGGAGCGGCACTACGATCACGCCGAGGTGGCGCCGCTGCTCAGGCAGATCGCGCCCGAACGCGTGGTACTGCTGGCAGACGCCTTGTTCGACCTGATTGCCGGCGTGGTCAACGGCATCGACCTGATGCTGGTTATCGAGACGCCGTCCGGCCACCTGCCATCGCATATCGATACCGATTGCATCATCCTGGACGGCGTGCAGGATGCCGGCAACGTGGGCTCGATCCTGCGCAGCGCGGCCGCCGCGGGAATCGGCCATGCGTTCCTCGTCACGGGCAGCGCCTTCGCCTGGTCCACCAAGACCTTGCGTGCGGCCATGGGCGCCAATTTCCACCTGAATATCGTCGAGCACTGCACGCTGGACATGCTGGCGCCGCGCCTGGCGGTGCCGCTGCTGGCGACATCCTCGCATGCGCAGGCAGCCGTGTTCGACACCGATTTGCGTGGTCCGGTGGGCTGGGTGGTGGGCAATGAAGGCGCGGGCGTCAGCCCGGAGTGGATGGCCAGGGTCAGCCGTACGGTGGGCATTCCGCAGCCGGGCGGGCTGGAATCGCTGAATGTGGCGGCGGCTACGGCAATCTGCCTGTTCGAGGCGGTGCGGCAGCGGCGGCCCGGTTGATGCCATAGGGCGCTCCCCTGAGGGGAGAGGAAGTCACCACCGACGGGCGCATCGGGCGGCTTTGACGCACCGTTCATCTCCGTTCGGTGCGCCGGTTTCCTTCAAAAAATTACCTTCAATAATTGCTATCCCGATCCACCTTGATCTCCTGCAGGATCGTGGTGGCGATCTCTTCGATCGACTTGTGCGTGGACGACAGCCACTTGATGCCCTCGCGACGCATCATGGCCTCGGCCTCATTGACCTCGTACCGGCAGTTTTCCGGCGCCGCGTATTTGCTGCCCGGCCGCCGCTCGTTGCGGATCTCGGCCAGGCGCTGCGGATTGATCGACAGGCCGAAGATCTTGGGCTTGAACGCATACAGGGCGCTCGGCAGCTTGCCGCGCTCGAAGTCGTCGGGAATCAGCGGGTAGTTGGCCGCCTTGAGACCGTACTGCATGGCCAGGTACAGGCTGGTCGGGGTCTTGCCGCTGCGCGAAACGCCGACCAGGATGATGTCGGCCTCGGCCAGGTTCTTGTGCGACTGGCCGTCGTCATGCGCGAGCGAGAAGTTGATCGCCTCGATGCGGTTCTGGTAGGCCTCGGTGTCAGCGTTCTGGTGGAAGCGCCCGATCGCATGGGTGGACTTGAGGCCGAGTTCCTTCTCCAGCGGCTCGATGAAGGTCTGGAACATGTCCAGTATCATGGCCTTGGCGCGGCGGATCGCCTTGTTCGACTCCTGGTTGACCAGGGTGGTGAAGACGATGGGCTGCACCCCTTCCGCGTAGAAGGCCTCGTTGATCTTGCCGACCGCGATATGTGCTTTCTCGGGCGTGTCGACAAAGGGCATGCGCACCTTGCGGAAACGCATCTCGAACTGGGCCAGGATCGAGTGGCTGAAGGTCTCGGCAGTGATGCCGGTACCGTCGGAGACGATAAAGACCGTACGGATGGCGGGGCGCTCTTCCGTACGCGGTTCCTGGGGTTCCTGCGGTGCAGCGGGAGCGTCGGGCTGGGACATGTTAGGACAATATTTTTGAATCCGCGCTCCGCGAAAGTGCGGTGCGGCACGGTAGAATAGCGGCGATCTTTTCGCTAAGCAATTCCACCAGCGCTGTTGGTGCAACGATTCGGGCACGAATTGTCAACAATGTGCGCTGCAGCAATCACGATCGCGCGCCGATCGTGACAACGCTGGGGTTGTTTAGCCAAGCGATCCGTCCGGTAGCAGAACTCCAACAATATTCCGGGCGTCAGCAACAGGTTTCTTACTTTGTTTTGAGGCTTTTATGAACAACCCGGCAATTGACGGCGCATACGTGCTGCCGTTCGAGCAGTTGCGCAAGGAAGATGTGGAAACCGTGGGCGGCAAGAATTCGTCGCTCGGCGAGATGATCTCGCAGCTGGCCGAGGCCGGCGTGCGGGTGCCCGGTGGCTTTGCCACCACCTCGCTGGCTTTCCGCGATTTCCTCGCCCACAGCAACCTGACCCAGCGCATTTCCGATCGCCTCAAGGCCCTCAACGTCGACGACGTCAAGGCCCTGGCCGAAGCCGGCGCCGAGATCCGCAACTGGGTCATCGAAGCGCCGTTCCAGCCGCGCCTGGAAAAGGAAATCCGCGAGTTCTACGCACGTGCCGAAGAGCGCGAGGGCGCCGAGGCTTCGTTCGCCGTGCGCTCGTCGGCCACCGCCGAAGACCTGCCCGATGCGTCCTTCGCCGGCCAGCAGGAGTCGTACCTCAACGTCAGCGGCATTGACGACGTGCTGGAGAAAATCCGCCACGTGTTTGCCTCGCTGTACAACGACCGCGCCATTTCCTATCGTGTGCACAAGGGCTTCGCGCACGACATAGTCGCGCTGTCGGCCGGCGTGCAGCGCATGGTGCGCTCGGATGTGGGCGCCGCGGGCGTCATGTTCACCATCGACACCGAATCCGGTTTCGCGGATGTGGTCTTCATCACTTCCAGCTACGGCCTGGGCGAGACGGTGGTGCAGGGCGCGGTCAACCCGGACGAGTTCTACGTCTTCAAGCCCACGCTGCAAGCGGGCAAGCAGCCGATCATCCGCCGCTCGATCGGCTCCAAGCTGATCAAGATGGAATTCACGGCGCCGGGCGAAGCCGGCCGCGTCAAGACCGTCGACGTACCCATCGAGTTGCGCAACCGCTACTCCATCACCGACGCCGATGTGTCGGAGCTGGCCAAGTACGCGATGATCATCGAGAAGCACTACGGCCGCCCGATGGACATCGAGTGGGGCAAGGACGGCCGCGACGGCAAGATCTACATCCTGCAGGCCCGCCCGGAAACGGTGAAGAGCCAGTCCGCCGGCAAGGCAGAGCAGCGCTTCAAGCTCAAAGGCACCGCGCCCGTGCTCACCAGCGGCCGCGCCATTGGCCAGAAGATCGGCACCGGCCGCGTCCGTGTGATCAATGACCCGTCCGAAATGGAACGCGTGCAGCCCGGCGACGTGCTGGTTGCCGACATGACCGATCCCAACTGGGAGCCGGTGATGAAGCGCGCCGCCGCCATCGTGACCAACCGTGGCGGCCGTACCTGCCACGCGGCCATCATCGCGCGCGAACTGGGCGTGCCCGCCGTGGTCGGTTGCGGCGATGCGACCGACCTGCTCAAGGACGGCACGCTGGTGACGGTGTCGTGCGCCGAGGGCGACGAAGGCCGCGTCTACGACGGCCTGCTCGAGACCGAAGTGACCGAAGTGCAGCGCGGCGAGATGCCGGAAATCGACGTCAAGATCATGATGAACGTCGGTAACCCGCAACTGGCCTTCGACTTCTGCCAGATCCCGAACCAGGGCGTCGGCCTGGCTCGCCTCGAGTTCATCATCAACAACAATATCGGCGTCCACCCCAAGGCCATCCTCGACTACCCGCAAGTCGACGCCGACCTGAAGAAAGCAGTGGAAAGCGTGGCCCGTGGCCATGCCAGCCCGCGCGCCTTCTACGTGGACAAGCTGGCCGAAGGCATCGCCACCATCGGCGCGGCCTTCTACCCGAAGCCGGTCATCGTGCGCCTGTCGGACTTCAAGTCCAACGAGTACAAGAAGCTGATCGGCGGTTCGCGCTACGAGCCGGATGAAGAAAACCCCATGCTGGGCTTCCGCGGCGCCTCGCGCTACATCTCCGAAGACTTCGCAGAAGCCTTCGAGATGGAATGCAAGGCCATGAAGCGCGTTCGCGACGACATGGGACTGACCAACGTCGAAATCATGGTGCCGTTCGTGCGGACCCTGGGCCAGGCCGAGAAGGTCATCGGCCTGCTGGCCAAGCACGGCCTGAAGCGCGGCGAAAACGGCCTGCGCGTCATCATGATGTGCGAAGTGCCGTCCAACGCCATCCTGGCCGAAGAGTTCCTGCAGTATTTTGACGGCTTCTCGATCGGCTCGAACGACCTGACCCAGCTCACGCTGGGCCTGGACCGCGACTCCGGCATGGAACTGCTGGCCAAGGACTTCGACGAACGCGACCCGGCGGTCAAGTTCATGCTGTCGCGCGCCATTTCCACCGCGCTGCGCCTGGACAAGTACGTCGGCATCTGCGGCCAGGGTCCTTCGGATCACCCGGACTTTGCGCTGTGGCTGGCCAAGGAAGGCATCAAGTCGATTTCGCTGAATCCCGATTCCGTGATCGATACCTGGAAGCAACTGGCTTCCTGAGGCATTTGACGTCACAATAGCGGTACACCGGCCCTGCGCCAGGTGTTCCTAACCCCCGCAGGCGCTCTGGCGCTGCGGGGGTTTTTTGTTTTGGCCGCGGCCGTGCGCGATGCGGCGGTCCTGGTCCGGACAGGCATGAAGGCAGGCAACGCGAAGGGGAGGCTATGGCGCCGTATTACATCTGGTTTGCATTGGCAGCGGTGCTGGTGATCGTGGAACTGGGTTTCGGCACCTTGTATTTGCTGATGGTGGCGCTGGGCGCGGCGGCAGGCGGGCTCGGTGCGCTGGCGGGGCTGGAAGCAGCCAGCCAGACCATTCTGGCTGCACTGGTGGCCCTGGCCGGCTTCGTGGTGCTGCGGCGGTCCCGCTACGGCCGTGCGCGGCGCGACGTGGCGGAGCGCGATCCGAGCGTCAACCCGGACATCGGCCAGGAACTGGAAGTGCCGGCCTGGGGGGCTGACGGGCGGGCACGGGTGCGCTACCGCGGTGCGGAATGGGACGTCGAGTTCCAGGCCAATGGGCTGGCGGCTCCGGGGCGCTTCCGCATTGTCGAGGTACGCGGCAACACGCTGTTCGTCAGCCCGAGATAGCGGTGCGGGCCGCGCCCGTGCTTGTTTCCAGGTTCTTGCAGTTCGTCTTTCCAACCCCGTCACGGAGGTCCCATGTTTGAATTTTTTGGCAGCCTGCTGCCCCTGCTGGTTCTTGTCGCTGTCATCGTCCTGGTGGCGAAGAGCTTCAAGATCGTGCCGCAGCAACATGCCTGGGTGCTGGAGCGCCTCGGCAAGTACCGCGCCACGCTGACGCCGGGGCTGACCGTGGTGCTGCCCTTCGTCGATCGGGTTGCCTACAAGCACGTCCTCAAGGAGATCCCGCTCGATGTGCCCAGCCAGATCTGCATCACCAGGGACAACACGCAGCTACAGGTGGACGGCGTGCTGTACTACCAGGTCACCGACCCGATGAAGGCTTCCTACGGGTCGAGCAATTTCGTGGTGGCGATCACGCAGTTGTCGCAGACCACGCTGCGCTCGGTGATCGGCAAGCTGGAGCTGGACAAGACTTTCGAGGAACGCGAGTACATCAACCACAGCGTGGTCAACTCGCTGGACGAGGCAGCCGCGAGCTGGGGCGTGAAGGTGCTGCGCTACGAGATCAAGGATCTCACCCCGCCCAAGGAGATCCTGCACGCGATGCAGGCGCAGATCACCGCCGAGCGGGAGAAGCGCGCGCTGATCGCGGCCTCCGAAGGCAAGCGGCAGGAACAGATCAACCTGGCCACCGGCGCGCGCGAAGCCGCGATCCAGAAGTCAGAAGGCGAGCGGCAGGCGGCCATCAACCGGGCGCAGGGCGAGGCTTCCGCCATCCTGGCGGTGGCGGAAGCCAATGCGCAGGCGATTGAGAAAATCGGGCGCGCCATCCGCACAGAGGGCGGCATGGAAGCGGTCAACCTGAAGGTCGCGGAGGAATACGTGGGCGCCTTCGGGAATCTGGCCAAGCAAGGTAACACGCTGATCGTGCCGGGCAACCTCGGCGAGATGAGCAGCATGATTGCTTCCGCGCTGCAGATCGTCAAAGGCCAGCAGAAGGGGGCTTGAGTGCGGGGTGAGGGCGGCGCCGGAGCGGGGCGTCCCGCGATTGCGGTCGCTTGCCCTCTCCCTGCGGGCGGGACAGGGGAGCATGGCGCCGGTACGCGTGCTTGAACTGTCTTGCAGCCTTACTCTTTCCCGGCACCCTTCATGATGCGCGCCTTCTCGCGCTGCCAGTCGCGATCCTTCTCGGTCTCGCGCTTGTCGAACATCTTCTTGCCCTTGGCCAGGCCGATTTCGCATTTGACGCGTCCACGCGTGTAATGCAGGTTGAGCGGCACGATCGTGAAGCCGCGCTGCTCCACCTTGCCGATCAGCCGCTTGATCTCTTCTGCCTTGAGCAGCAGCTTGCGGGTACGCACCGCATCGGGCGAGATATGGGTCGAGGCACTGTTCAGCGCGCTGATGTGGGCGCCGATCAGGAACAGTTCGGCGTCGCGGATGACCACGTAGCCTTCCTTGATCTGCACGCGTCCCGCGCGGATCGCCTTGACTTCCCAGCCCTCGAGCACGATCCCCGCCTCATATCGCTCTTCGATGAAGTAGTCGAAAAAGGCTTTCTTGTTTTCTGCGATGGTCATGCGGTCCGGATAGAGGAAATGGAGATAGGTAAAACAAAAAAACCAAAAAACAAACACCCGGAACGAAGGAAGGATCCGGTGCCGCCACGCCGCAAAGTCGCGTGAAATGCCGCTGGCCCGCCGGAATCCCGATGCGCCGCGGGTGCCCCGCCGGTGGTCTTCGCCGCGCCGCTTGCGGCGTACATGCCGCTGCCATGCACATCCGGTATGCCGCCGGCACGCACGTGGGCTAAAATCGCGATTCTAGCAAACCGGCCCGCCCCGGTGGATTCCGCGCTGCGTCATATTGCAGGCGGTGCCTGCGCGGGCCATCACTTCCAATAATGGCAGACGTCCAAAAATCCGTGCTGGTCGGCCACTCCGCCGAGCAGATGTACAACCTGGTCACGCGCGTCGAGGACTATCCCAAGTTCCTCCCCTGGTGCGGTGGCGTGGAGGTGTTCGAGCAGACCGAAACGCTGCTCGATGCCAAGATCCATATCCACTTCAAAGGCATCAAGCAGTACTTCCACACACGCAATACGCAAGAGCCGCCTACCCGGATCGATATGGTGTTCGAAGACGGGCCCTTCAAGACCTTCAATGGCTCCTGGCGCTTCACGCCCCTGCGCGAGGACGCCTGCAAGATCGAATTCCACCTGCACTACGAGTTTTCCAACTTCCTGCTGGAGAAGATCATCGGGCCGGTGTTCAACGTGATCGCCAATACCTTTGTCGATGCCTTCGTCAAACGCGCCGAAACGGTCTATGGCAATGGCTGAAGAGGCCGGAGCCCATCCGGTACGCATCTCCGTGTGCTACGCCCAACCGGGCGGCGCCTTCCTGAAAGCGCTGGAGGTGGCGCCAGGAACCAGCATTGTCGCCGCGATCGCCGCTTCGGGCTTGCTGCAGGCCTGTCCGGAGGTGGATCCGGCCACCATGCGGGTCGGCATTTTCAGCAAGCTCAAGGCGCCGGACACGCAGGTGCGGGCCGGTGATCGCATCGAAGTCTATCGCCCTCTGGTGGCCGACCCCAAGTCGGCGCGCCGCAAGCGCGTGCAGAAGACCCGCCAGGGCGGCACGCGCGAAGGGCTGAAGTGGCTGCGCGGCGGCTGACCGCCGCCGGCGCTCAGACGCAGTTCTGTTCGAGGCTGGCGCCGGTCCTTTGCAGTTCGGCCTGGCGCTGTTCGTCATCCAGGTGCTGCGCGGAGCCATCCGGCGCCGACACGGCGACGCGCCGGTTCTGCTGCAGCGCGGCGGCGTAGTTCTGCATCCGTGCGCAACGTACCTGCCGTTCCTGTGCGGCCTGGTCCTTCAGGGCCTGGTCGGCCTCCGCTTTCAGCCTGGCCGTCCGGCGCTTCTCGAAGGCTTCCTCTGCGCTTGGCGTGGATTCCGCCTTGCCATTGCCCTTGGAGTAACCGCCCTTGGGCCCGGCCTGGGTGCCGGCGGCAATCGCCGCGGGGCTGGCAGGCGTAGCTGGCGAAGGCGCAGCCTCGACCGGGCGCAGGGTCCCGGCGAAGCGTCCCGGTGCCTTGATCACGCTGGCTACCGGTACCGAGGGCGGTGGTGGCACGTCGCTATAAACCATGCGGCCGCTGCCATCGCGCCACTGCCATTGCGCCTGGGCGGCGGCTCCCTGGCAGAGGCAGGCGAGGGCGGCGAGCGTGGCGAGCTTGAACGGCGCTGTCGATCGTTTCATGGCTTGTGGGTTGTGGTGGCTCTGCGGTGATGGTAGGGCAGCAGGCAAGCAGTCCGGCGAGATCCGCGGGACTGGGCCAGAAACCCCGTTCCACGAGTGACGCACGCGCCCTTGGCTGCCGGGGTTGGCCGCTAGTTTATGCAGACTTGTCGATAGCGTGCAAGCGCACCGACCAGGCCACGCCGATCATCAGCAACACGATGGCGGCGATCTCCAGCGGGCGCGGCAGGCGATGGTCGAAGACAAAGCCATACGCCAGCGCGAACAGCGTCTCGAAGACGATCATCTGGCCCGACAGCGTGAGTGGCAGGCGGCGGCTGGAGATGTTCCACAGGTTGTTGCCAATCAGCGACGCGCCGAGCGCCACCGCGGCGTTGACTATCCAGAACCATTGCCAGTCGCGGCCGCTGCCGGCGGCGCCCAGGCTGTCTCCGGCCAGCAGCCAGCCCGCCAGCGCCAGCACGACCGATACCACGCCGGTGGAAATGCCATAGAGGGCGGACCATTCATTGCCGCTGTATTGCGGATTGCGCTGCAGGTAGCGCGCATTGTCTACGGCATAGAGCGTCCAGCACACCAGGGCGCCGGCCGCGCACAGCACGCCGGCGAGGCGCTGCCAGACAGTGCGCAGCGCCTCGCCCCCCGCGCTGGCGCCATGCGCGCCGCCGCCGGCGAACAGGTCGATATTGATGCAGGCGATGCCCGCGGCGACCACCAGCAACGGCCAGATCAGGCGCGACAGCGGCACGGCGCCATGGTCGCGCCGGCCCATGATGGTGACCGAGATCGGCAGGATGCCGATGATCAGCGAGGTCGGGCCCACCCCCGCCAGCTGCACGCCGAAGGCCAGCAGCACGTAGTACAGCAGGTTGCCGGTGAGGGCCTGGCGGAGCAGGGCGACGCAATCGGCGCGTGTGAGCTTGCGTGCAATGCGCCGCATCAGCGGCAGCGCGGCGATAAACGCCACCAGACCGTAAGCGAGGTAGCGGCCAATCGCCAGTTCCCAGGGCGAGAAGACGGGCAGCAGCTTGGGGGCGATAAACACCATGCCCCAGAACGCGCCGGCCAGCAGGCCGCACAGTACGCCGATACCCATTGTTGCTTGCCTATGCCGGAAAAAGGACGAAGAGCATAGCAGACTTGAACAAGGGCACCCTCAGGCGCGTCAAGAAACGTGCCATTCCTGTATAATTCGGTTTTGCGCCTAGAGGAATTGCTATGCGTCTTGTCCAGAAAGCACTCACATTCGATGACGTGCTCCTCGTGCCGGCTTATTCGTCGGTGCTGCCCCGGGATGTTTCGCTCCGTACCCGCCTGACCCGTTCGATCGAATTGAACATTCCGCTGGTATCCGCCGCCATGGATACCGTGACGGAAGCCCGCCTGGCGATTGCCATGGCGCAGGCTGGCGGTATCGGCATCGTCCACAAGAACCTGAAACCGGCCGACCAGGCCCGGGAAGTGGCGCGCGTAAAGCGCTATGAATCCGGCGTGCTGCGTGACCCGATCACCATTCCCCCCGACATGAAGATCCGCGATGTGATTGCACTATCACATCAATACGGCATCTCGGGTTTCCCGGTGCTGGAAGGCAAGACCGTGGTTGGCATCATCACCAACCGCGACCTGCGTTTCGAGGAAGAACTGGACGCGCCCGCGCGCGCCAAGATGACCCCGCGCGAGAAGCTGGTCACGGTTGGCGAAGACGCCTCGCTGGAAGACGCGAAGCGCCTGATGAACCGCCACCGCCTCGAGCGCGTGCTGGTGGTCAACCAGGCCTTCGAACTGCGCGGCCTGATCACGGTCAAGGACATCCAGAAGGCAGTGGAGCATCCGCTGGCCAGCAAGGATGACCGCGGCCAGCTGCGCGTAGGCGCGGCGGTTGGCGTGGGCCCGGACAACGACGAACGTATCGAGCTGCTGGTCAAGGCCGGCGTCGACGTGATCGTGGTCGATACCGCGCACGGCCACAGCCAGGGCGTGCTGGACCGCGTGCGCTGGGTCAAGCAGAACTTCCCGCAGGTGCAGGTGATTGGCGGCAATATCGCCACCGGTGCCGCCGCGCGCGCGCTGGTCGATCATGGCGCCGACGGCGTCAAGGTTGGCATTGGCCCGGGCTCGATCTGTACCACCCGTATCGTGGCAGGCGTGGGCGTGCCGCAGATCACCGCGGTCTCCAACGTGGCCGAAGCCCTCAAGGGCACCGGCGTGCCGCTGGTGGCCGACGGCGGCATCCGCTACTCGGGCGACATCGCAAAGGCGCTGGCAGCTGGCGCGCATGTGGTCATGATGGGCGGCATGTTCTCCGGTACCGAAGAGGCGCCGGGCGAAGTGTTCCTCTACCAGGGCCGCTCGTTCAAGAGCTACCGCGGCATGGGTTCGGTGGGCGCGATGAAGGACGGCGCTGCCGATCGCTACTTCCAGGAAGACAACACCGCCAACGTCGACAAGCTGGTTCCCGAGGGGATTGAAGGCCGCGTGGCCTACAAGGGCTCGGTCACGGCCATCATCCACCAGATGTGCGGCGGCGTGCGCGCCTCCATGGGTTACTGCGGCAGCGGCTCCATCGAAAGCTGGCACGACACCGCAGAGTTCGTGCAGATCACGGCCGCCGGCATGCGCGAATCGCATGTGCACGACGTGCAGATCACCAAGGAAGCGCCGAACTACTACATCGACTAAGCCGGTCTCGATGAACTGGCGGCTGCGCGGGACCCGACGGTCCTGCCAGCCGCGCGCCGGCTGCGCCCACCGGCGTAGCCTGCAAGGGCGCAGCGCGGCCGCGTTCGCCGGCCACGCTGCGCCCCCAAGCCACGCTAATTGCCTGGCCGGAGGAGCTCTGATGAAAGTATTGCTGCGTGCCGTGCTGTTCCTCGATGCCTTGCTGAATCTGCTGCTCGGCGCCGTCTTGCTGCTTTCGCCTTTCACGACCTTTTACAGCGCGCTGCAATTGCCGCAGCCGCAGCCCCCCATGTACGGGCAACTGCTCGGCGTGGCGCTGGTTGGCCTGGCCTTGCTGCTGTGGCAGGCGACCGTCAACGGGCAGCTCACGGTCGCGGTAGCGCGAACGGTTGGACAGGTCAACCTGGCCAGCGCGCTGCTGATCGTGACCTGGATGCTCATGCTCGACCTGCCGGTGCAGGGCGCCGGAAAGATCTGGCTGCCGGTGCTGGCCGCGGTCATGGCCTTCTTCGCGGCGGTGCAGATCCCGGCCGCCAAGCGAGTGCGCGTGCGAGAACGCGCGCAGCGCGAGCTGCAAAAAGAGACGCAAAACAAGGATGCCGGCGCGGCCCCCCTGGCACGCCGGCCGCAATCACCCGAATACCGGCGCGAGCCCGGTGTCACGCCTCCGCCCGGTTATGGTCCGGGCACCGAAGTGATGCCGGAGCCCGTGCCGGACGAAACGCCATCCGCCCATCATGCACGACAAAATCCTAATCCTTGATTTCGGCTCGCAGGTTACGCAGCTGATCGCCCGCCGCGTGCGCGAAGCGCACGTCTACTGCGAGATTCACCCGAACGACGTATCGGACGAATTCGTGCGCGAGTTCGCGCCCAAGGGCATCATCCTGTCCGGCAGCCACGCCAGCACCTACGAAGACCATCAGCTGCGCGCGCCGCAGGCGGTGTGGGACCTCGGCGTGCCGGTGCTGGGCATCTGCTACGGCATGCAGACCATGGCCGTGCAACTGGGCGGCAAGGTGGAGTGGAGCGACCATCGCGAGTTCGGCTACGCCGAGATGCGCGCGCATGGCCATACCGCGTTGCTCAAGGACCTGCAGGACTTCTCCACGCCCGAAGGGCACGGCATGCTGAAGGTCTGGATGAGCCACGGCGACAAGGTCGCCGAGCTGCCGCCGGGTTTCAAGCTGATGGCCTCCACGCCGAGCTGTCCGATCGCCGGCATGGCCGACGAGGCGCGCGGCTACTACGCCGTGCAGTTCCATCCGGAAGTCACGCACACCGTCAAGGGCCGCGACATTCTGGAGCGCTTCGTGCTGAAGATCGCCGGCGCCAAGGCTGACTGGGTGATGCACGACCATATCGCCGAAGCCGTCGCCAAGATCCGCGAGCAGGTGGGCGACGAAGAAGTGATTCTCGGCCTGTCCGGCGGCGTCGATTCCTCGGTGGCCGCAGCCCTGATCCATCGCGCCATCGGCGACCAGCTCACCTGCGTATTCGTCGACCACGGTCTGCTGCGCCTGAACGAAGGCAAGATGGTCATGGACATGTTCGCCGGCCGCCTGCATGCCAAGGTCATCGCCATCGACGCGTCCGAGCAGTTCCTCGGCCACCTCGCCGGCGTGACCGATCCCGAGCAGAAGCGCAAGATCATCGGCCGCGAGTTCGTCGAAGTGTTCCAGGCCGAAGCCAAGAAGCTGACCAACGCGAAGTGGCTGGCCCAGGGCACGATCTACCCCGACGTGGTCGAGTCCGGCGGCACCAAGACCAAGAAGGCCACCACCATCAAGAGCCACCACAACGTGGGCGGCCTGCCGGAAACGCTGGGCCTGAAGCTGCTCGAGCCGCTGCGCGACCTGTTCAAGGACGAAGTCCGCGAACTCGGCGTTGCGCTTGGCTTGCCGCCGGAAATGGTCTATCGCCACCCCTTCCCGGGACCGGGCCTGGGCGTGCGTATCCTGGGTGAGGTCAAGCGTGAGTACGCCGAACTGCTGCGCCGGGCCGATGCGATCTTCATTGAAGAACTGCGTGGCACGGTTGCCACCGAGCAGGACGCTGCCGCGGGCATGTGCGAGCCTTCGCAGGTGGGCAAGAGCTGGTACGACCTGACCAGCCAGGCGTTCGCGGTGTTCCTGCCGGTCAAGTCGGTCGGCGTGATGGGCGACGGTCGCACCTATGACTACGTCGTCGCGCTGCGCGCGGTGCAAACCACCGATTTCATGACAGCCCACTGGGCGCATCTGCCGTACGCGTTGCTGGGTCGTTGTTCGAACCGCATCATCAATGAGGTGCGTGGTTTGAACCGCGTGGTGTATGACGTGTCGGGGAAACCGCCGGCTACGATTGAGTGGGAGTGAGCCTCATTTTTTGGTGCATTTTCTGGCGCCACCTGGCAATGACAGGCAGTAAGTGATCTAAGCCCGCGATTTTGCGGGCTTTTTTTCGCCTGGCTGCATCCAAATTTCTGGCATTGATAGGCAGCATCAGGCGGCGAAAGAGGCCGGGTACGTGACTTCGCGAATCAGAGCAGTGAGTTCTCCTGCGCGCGCGTCAGCGCGCTCGTGCGGTTGCGCACGCCGAGCTTCGCAAAGATGTTGGCGGCCAGGCAGGCCTGGACCACTTCCGGCCCGAACTTCGCGAACGGGCCGACGGTGTTGAGCACCACGGAGGCGCCGCGGAACAGCTCGGTCAGCGCTTCCGTGTTGTGCTGCACTTCGACGACTTCGTAGTCGGCGGTCTCGATGCCGGGCACATTGGATTTCATGGCCGCGTGGAGCTTTTCCGCGCTACGCCCGGCCGCGATGAAGGGGATGCCGTACTCGCGCAGGTACTCGCACACCAGGCGGCCGGTGTAGCCGCTGGCGCCATAGACGACGACCGGTTTCTTGTTGTTGCTCATGGAATGGCTCCTGAAGGGGATAACGATCAGAGAAGGGACGAGCTCACGCCGCCGTCCAGGACGTAGCCGCTGCCGTTGGAGAAGCTCGAGCGTTCCGAGGCGAGGAATGCCGCGAGCTGGGCGACCTCCTCTAGCGTGCCGTAGCGGCCCTGGCGCTGCGCGATGACGGCGTTGAAGTCGGGGATGTTCAACTGCTGCTCGAACTCGAGCCGGTGCGAGCTGACCAGCTCTGTGTCGACGAAACCCGGCAGGATGGCATTGACGCGTATATTCTTTGCGCGCAATTCGATCGCCGCCGTCTGCGTGAGCGACACCACGCCGGCCTTGGCCGCGGCATAGCTGCCGATCAGCGCGCAGGCCGCCTTCGCGGTGACCGACGCCATCGTGATGATGCTGCCGCCGCCGGCCGCGATCAGGGCGGGCGCCGCGTAGCGGATGCAGAGGAAGACGCCGTCAAGGTTGGTCGAGGTGACCTCGCGCCACTGCGCGTAGCTTTGCGTCGCGAGCGGGGCGACCGCGGCGATGCCGGCGTTGGGCACCATGATGTCGAGCCGGCCGTGTTGCTGCACGCAGGCGGCGACCAGGGCCTCGACTTGCTCGGGCACGCGAACGTCGCAGGCCACGGCGCTGGCGCCCGGCAGCGTGGCCGCGACCCGCTGTGCCGCGGCCAGGTTGAGGTCCGACACGATGACCTTGGCGCCTTCGGCTGCATACGCGCGGGCAATGGCTTTGCCGAGCCCGCGGCCGGCGCCGGTGACGATCGCCGCCTTGTCCTGGAGAAGTAGCTTGCTCATAGCAATCCGGCGGACAGCCCGCCGTCCATGATGTAGTGGGAGCCGGTGGTCCAGCTGGCGGCGTCGGATGCAAGGAACGCGGTCATTTCGGCAACTTCTTGCGGCGTGCCGAGGCGCAATTGCTTCACCGCAACCAGCGCGTTGAAGGGCACCCCGACGATGGCTTCCACGGTGGGGATCAGCCGGTCTACCATCGCGGTTCTGACGAAGCCGGGGCAGACCGCGTTGACGCGGATGCCGGCGGGGCGCAACTCGGCCGCGGCCGTGCGCGTGAGCTGGATCACGGCCGATTTCGATGCTGCGTAGGAGCCGAACAGCGGCACACCGTTGGTGCCGGCCAGCGACGAGATGTTGACCACCGCACCCTTGCCCGAGGCGGCGAGCGCGCCCAGCGAGTGATTCATGCCGAGGAACACGCCCATGACGTTGATGCTCATGAGGCGGCCGACCTCTTCCTCGCTCTGGTCGAACAGCGGCTTGACGATCTCGATGCCGGCGTTGTTGACCAGCGTGTCGAGGCTGCCGAAGGCGGCCGTGGCCGCCTCCACCGCGCGGGCCCAGTCGGCTCCCTTGGTGACGTCGCAGGGCACGAAACGCGCCTGCGGGCCCAGTTCGTCCGCGGCGCTGGCAGCCCCGGCCTCGTCGATGTCGGCCAGCATTACCCGTGCGCCGCGCTCGACGAACAACCGGGCGATGGCAAGGCCGAGCCCCTGCGCCGCACCGGTGATGAGGGCGTTGCGGCCCTGTAGTTCGATCATGTCGTTGTCTCCTGTCCGCCTGTGATCGGCGGTGGAGACATTGCAACAGGCGCGGGCGGATGAGCAGCCCACCTAAAGGATGGTTTTTCGTGCTGCGACGCAGCAAGACCTGGCGCGTAGTTGCACTTGTACGCGAGCCTGGACGCTCCGTGGCGGCCGCACCAGCTCCGGCTGGCGGCGCGGATCGTGGCCATGGCAGGCGTGCATGCCGGAGCCGCAGATGCCGGTGGCGTCGATCCGCAACACGGCCTCCGCGGCAACCAATGTCGGGATCTCTCGTTCCTGCAGCTCGACGCGGTTCGGTTCGGTGTAGACAAGCGCTTTCATCGGTTTCCTTGCTGAAGTAGCGATATGCGTGCGTTGTGCGACAGGTACTCGGAGAAAGACCCGGGCCGGGTCACGCCGACCAAGGTGCGGTTGGAACAGAGGTTGTCGCGCCCCTGCAGGCAGTAGTCGCAATGGCCGCAGGTAATCAGCGGGTTCGCCGTGACGCGCGTGCCAACCGGTAGCGCACGCTCGTCGGCGGAGGACACTACGGTTCGGCAGTATGTTCCTGGCGGTACGCCTCGAGGGCCTCCAGGAAGGTATCCAGGTCGCGAGCCTCCGGGAGTACGCGCAAGTTCTCGGCGGCGGGGGTCATTGCGTCCCTCCCGCGCGCTCGAAGCGCACGATGAGCGCATGGCCGAAGGCCGGAGCTGCTCGGCATTCACGTCAACATGCCCGCGACCGTGCCCCCCGATGTATCAAGGGCGCTCAAGTATGGTGAGCCCGCGCCCACCGGCCTGTCCGCGGACGAGCAGCATGCATATGGGCAGTTGGACACCTTCTTCAAACATGGCCTCGGTTACACGATCGAGATGACGAACCGCCCGCAAACGCTCTATGGCGTCGAAGACTCTCCAATCGGTCTGGCCGGATGGATCCTTGACCACGATGCTGCAAGTCAATCGCTCATTGCATGGGTGTTCGATGGTCAAGCCGAGGGCCTCTCGCGCGACGACATCCTCGACAACATCACGCTGTACTGGCTGACGAAAACCGCCATCTCTTCTGCGCGACTCTATTGGGAAAACAAGCTGGCGTTCTTCGATGTCAAGCACGTCACCATCCCGGTCGCCCTAAGCGTATTCCCAGACGAAATCTATGCGGCGCCACGAAGCTGGGCCGAGCGAGCCTATTCAAAGCTCATCCATTCCAACCGCCTCGAAAAGGGCGGCCATTTCGCGGCATGGGAACAACCAAAGGCTTTTGCCGAGGAGTTGCGCGCGGGTTTCAGGCCCTTGCGTGCGGGGGTCTCGGTGTAAAGCGGCCGGCATCGCGCCGGCGAGGCTTTCCTTTGGGCAACCAGCCCCAGCCAACGAAGAAACTTGCCATGTCCACGATTCACTTTCACTACAAGACCAATTCGACGCCCGAGCAGTTCGTCGCCGGGCTTACCGACTTCGGGCCTGGTCGCTCGATGCTCTTTGGCAACAGCGCCGACGAGTACCTGAAGGTGCATCGCCGAGGCCACTCTGAAGCTGACGTGACGGAGGGCTCGCGCGGTATCTGGGAACACCTGCATTACGACTGGTCCGATCCCGATCGTGTCGACATGACAACGATCGACTCCAACGTATGGGGAGGCCGGTCAGGCCATACATATACGTTCACGCGTCTGCCCGACGGGACGACCGCGCTGGACGCAGTCGTGGTGCGGGAAGGTAGGAACATCAAAGGATGGGTGCTGGGGCTCGCGCTTGGAACCGTCGGTAGACACGTTTTGGGAAAAGCCTTTGCAAACAGCATCAGAGCCATTGACGCCCGGAACGGTGTGGAGAGTGAAGAACGCGCGTCGTGTGCCAGCTAGTCCTCAAGCGTGGGCGGCGATCTGGACAATCCGTCGCATCGACCGGTTGATTCCACAGCCGACTTCGGCCAACCAAGGACAGGAGAAGGTCGATGTCTGGCGACCCCAACTGGGCTGTCCAGAGGTACAAGCGAGTAAGCGTGTGCGTCCGAAATGTGCTCTCGCTTCGATGCGGTAGGCCTCGGAACATCAAATCCTATTTTTTACCTATACTTTTTCGCGCTGAACGCTGTATTCAGTTACCGTTGCCCGGTGGAGCAGCCCGCACATTCACGGGTGCACCTTGGATTGGTTTTTTGAGAACGTGTACGTGTTCCCCCATGTCCAAGAACTCCAAACGCGCCTATCGGGCTGAAATTTTTCCACCCCCAACTAATGGTTCCGAGGGCAGCGACCGAACCCTGCTGTATTTCGGTTGGCTGACCCTGTTCATCTATCTGGCAACGCCGGCCGGTTATCTGGTTGACATACAGACGTCGTACATACTCAAGAACCAGTTGCATGCGACGGCGACGCAGATCTCGACATTCCGGCTGGTTACGGGCATACCCGTGTACTTTGCGTTCGCTTTCGGCCTCGCGCGCGACCAATGGAACCCGCTGGGATTGCGCGATCGCGGCTTCTTCCTGATTTTCGCTCCGGCGACCGCGGTGGCATTCATCTGGATGGCGTTTTCGGGTTTCTCATACGCGGGACTGGTCATCGGGATGCTGCTGGCGATGCTGTCGTCCCGATTTATCGCCGCAGCCTATCAGGGGCTGGTCGCTCTGGTGGGCCAGGAGAAGCTCATGTCCGGGCGCCTGAGCGCTCTGTTGAATTTGGTCAGCTCCGTCCCGGTCGTTGCGGGAGCGTTCGCTTCCGGGTACTTCTCCGATCATCTTGCCGCGAAAGAAGCCTTCGTCCTGGCTGCGATGTTCACTTTATTGATTGCCGTGATGGGACTCTGGAAGCCCGTTTCCGTCTTCGGCCATACCTACGAGCACCCGCAAGCCAGGGGCGCAGATCTTGTTGGGAATGTCAGGCGGCTGGCGAAGCATAAGGCCATTTATCCAGCGGTTCTCATCTGCTTTCTGTGGAACTTTGCGCCAGGATCGGCCACTCCGCTGCAGTTCTATCTGACCAATGAGCTGCATGCATCGGATTCCGTTTACTCGTACTACAACGGGATCTTTGCCGCCGCGTTCATCCCGACATTTCTGCTGTATGGGTTTCTGTGCAAGAGAGTATCGCTGAACAAGCTGTTGTGGTGGGGAACGATCGTCGCAGTGCCGCAGATGATTCCGCTGGCATTCATTCACTCTGCCAATCTCGCGCTTGTATTGGCGGCACCGATAGGGCTGATGGGCGGTGTAGCCACGGCAGCATACTTCGATCTCGCGATGCGGTCCTGTCCGCCAGGCTTGCAAGGAACCTTGATGATGCTGGTGGAAGGCGTTCTCGCGCTCTCGGCGCGTGCCGGCGATCTATTGGGCTCATGGATCTATAACAGCAGCTCAACACGCGGATTCACATATTGTGTGATCGCGACGACCGTGGTGTACGCACTGATCCTGCTCTTGATCCCGCTGACGCCGAAAGAATTGATTGCTACCAAGGATGGCGAACCTTCGAGGTGAGGCGTCGGCGGAGTCGATAGAAGTTCATTGCCGTGACCGACCAATGTCGGGCACCGGGCACGTGATAAAATTCGCATGTGAACTAAATGGCATCTTTTATCCGTCAAAGACATGGAGCATCGACTCGTCTATCTATTGAACGTCGGCCAGCGTCGACTGCATCGGTGGTCACAAGCGCGCACGGCCGCGGGTGGCGTGACAGCGGCCCAGGCTGGGCTGCTTTTCTTTCTGGGCAGGAACGACGGGGCGCTGATGGGCGAGGCTGCCGCAGCGCTAGATCTGGGCGCACCCGGGATGAGCGGTCTGGCTGACCGGACCGAAAGGGCGGGCCTGATCGAGCGCCGGCCGGACGAGACCGATCGCCGTGCATCGCGCCTATGGCTGACGGAGGCAGGGCGCTCGGCTCGCCGGCGTTCGAAGGCTGGCATGAAGGAAACTAATGCCAGGCTGACCGAAGGTTTCACCGCGGCCGAAATTGACGTGGTAGCGCGGTGGCTGACCAGCCTGCAGACGAAGTTTCCGGCCGCCGACGAAGGCGAGTTGTAACCTGGGCAGCGGCCGGACAGCGAGTCACTCGATTTACTGCTGGGCGACCTTGGTGAAGTCCGGTTTGCGCTTCTCGGCGAAGGCCGAGAATGCTTCCTTGGCTTCGGCACTGGACAGCCGCTCCTCGAACCTGGCGCTTTCGCTGTTCATCTGCGAAACCAGTTTTTCCGCGTCGCGCATGAGCTTTTTCATTGCGCTCAGCGAGCCGGCGGGCTTGGTGGCAATCTTTTCGGCCATCAGGCGCGCGTCCGCCCGCAGTTGGTCATTGGCACAAACTTTGTTCGCGATGCCCCACGCCACGGCGGTTTGCGCGTCAAGCGGCTCGCCCAGCGCAAACATCTCGAAGGCCCTGACGTGCCCGATACGCAGGGGAAGCAGGTAACTTGAAGCCGCCTCGGGAACAAGGGCAAGGTTCACGAAGGGCGTGATCAGTTGCGCGTCCTGCGCGAGCACGACGAAATCGCAATGCAGCAGCATGGTGGTGCCGACGCCGACGGCCTTGCCGTTGACAGCGGCGACAATCGGTACCGTGGAGTTGGCAAGGGCGCGCAGAAAGCGGTGCACGTGGCGTTCGCCGGGGTCATTTCCTGCCGCTATCGCTGCGAATTCTCCCACATCATTACCCGCCGTAAAGATGTCCCCGTCGCCTTGCAGCAGCAATACCCGGATATTGCGGTCCTGCTGTGCCTGCTCGATAGCGTCGGCGAGTGCGCCGTACATCTCGTTCGTCAATGCATTTTTCTTGTCCGGCCGGGCAAGCGTAATGGTCAGAACGCCGCTGGTAAGGTCAACACGAATTTCCAAGCTCATGGTAGGTCTCCAGATGGGTTGCGCAATGCCGTGCAGGCATGCAATGTAACTTCGCATACGAAGTATATATAATTCGCATGCGAAGTAAACCACTGGACCGATTCAGTGCGTCGGGAGCATCCTGGACGCCGGGGAACACCACGACTCCGATGCGCTTCATATTGTCCTAAAAGGAGGGAAATTCGTCATTCAGGCCTCAGGGTCGGCATCTACCATGGAGCTGTCAATCCACTCGGCATGAGGACTCCAGATGAGCGCTACCGACAGCTCGAAGGGAAACACGATTCACCTGAACGTGGCTGCGCTGCCCCGGCTCACCCTGGCGGTCGCTTGGGGCATGGCTGGCTTCGAATGTCATGCAGGGGGTGTCGAATGAATAGCACTGCACTGGCCTGCACCGCTGTGCTTGGTCTGCTCTTGTTCGCACTTGGACTCGCCATCTCGGTCCTGCGCTCTCGTGTCGGCGTGCTGAGCGGATACGCTCCTGAGCCTGATCGGCTGCTAACGAAACTGGTTCGCGCTCACGGCAACACCGCCGAGTACGTCCCGTTCTTCGCAATGCTTTTTCTGTACCTCGGCTTTCGGAATCCGCCTCAATGGCAGCTCTGGTGCATGGCAGGTGCAACTGCCTGCCGCTTGCTCCTGGTGGTTGGACTACTAGCTTGGCCATCGATGACGAAGCCCAATCCGGCCCGAGCTATCGGGGCCTTGGGAACTTACGCGTTCGGGATGGCCCTCTGTGTTGCATTGCTCAACGGCCGCTAGCCCTCTGGCCGCGTCGCGCGGTCTGGTTTCATACCGGATCCTGGTGTGGCCCTTCGTTCGCCAAGCTTCACGTTGCAAGGGCTGACCATCCGCCCGGTTACCGGCATTGCATGTGCGCGTGCCCCGGTGCAATGGAGCGAAGCATTCGTGTTCAGCGGAGAGAGCGAAGCGTGCGACGCGCATTCGAGAACATTGAATCGACCTGAAGAGGAGAGGTACTGATGTCGAATCGGATCAACACCGGTCGTCGGCGCTTTGTTGGGACGGTGGCCGTCAGCGCAGGTGCGATGGAACTGGTCTTGAGCGGGCTGGCGCACGCACAGTCCAGTCAAGCCAGCGGGCCTGCTGCAGGCGCGAACGCCGCAGCGTCGGGTGCATCGTTCACCGAGATCAAGCAGATCGATGCTGGCGCTCTGAATGTCGGTTATGCCGAAGTCGGCCCGGGTACCGGCCCGGTCGTGATCTTGCTCCATGGCTGGCCATACGACATCCACAGCTTCGTCGACGTCGCGCCTCGGCTCGCGTCGGCGGGCTATCGGGTGGTGGTTCCGTACCTGCGCGGCTACGGGACGACGCGGCTTCTTTCCAGCGACGCGGTCCGCAATGGCCAGCAAGCGGTGCTCGCCGTCGACGTCATCGCGCTGATGGATGCGCTGAAAATCGAGAGGGCGATCATCGGCGGTTTCGACTGGGGTGCGCGCACGGCCAACGTCGTCGCGGCGCTGTGGCCGGAGCGCTGCAAGGCGCTGGTATCGGTGAGCGGTTATTTGATCGGTAGCCAGCAAGCCAACAAGGCGCCCTTGCCGCCGCAGGCGGAGCTCACGTGGTGGTACCAGTTCTACTTCGCGACGGAGCGTGGCAGGCGCGGCTATGAAGCCAACCGGCACGACTTCACGAAGCTCATCTGGCAACTCGCTTCGCCGAAATGGCATTTCGACGATGCGACGTTCGAACGATCCGCAAAAGCCTTCCAGAACCCGGATCACGTGGCGATCGTGATCTACAACTACCGCTGGCGATTGGGTCTTGCGGACGGGGAGCCGCAGTACGACGCGCTCGAAAAGCGTCTCGCAGCCGCGCCGGTCATCACCGTGCCGACCATCACTCTCGAAGGCGACGCCAATGGTGCGTCTCATCCCGAGCCTGCAGCGTATGCGAAGAAATTCTCCGGCAAATACACGCACCGGACCATCGGAGGCGGAATCGGCCACAATCTGCCGCAGGAAGCGCCCAAGGCCTTTGCGGACGCGGTGATCGAGGTTGCCGGCTACTAAGTGCCAACGTGTCGCGCGGGCTGCCTGCGATGCTAACGGCTCACTCTACAAATTTGAGGAAAAGCCCATCATGAACCGTTTGTTGAAGAGATGTCTCGCATCGGCGATGCTGCTCGCCAGCGCGTTTCCGCTGAACGCGGCCCATGCTGCCCCGCCGCAGGATCTGAAAGGAACGAACGTCGTGCTTGTGCACGGCGCTTTCGCCGACGGATCGAGCTGGAATAAGGTGATCCCGCTGCTCGAAGCGCGCGGTCTTCACGTGGTTTCGGTTCAGAACCCGCTCAGCTCGCTTGCGGATGATACGGCGGCGACCAGGCGTGCGATAGACCTGCAAACCGGTCCGGTTGTGCTCGTAGGCCATTCGTGGGGCGGCTTCGTGATCACCCAGGCCGGCAACGACGATAAAGTCAAGGCGCTCGTGTACGTAGCCGCTCTCGTTCCGGATAGCGGCGTATCGGTCAACGACATGATGAAAGGCAAGCCGGCGCCGGCCTGGGCAGGGGAATTAAGGAAAGACTCCGCAAACTTCCTGACGTTGTCCACCGACGCGGTGGTTAATGATTTCGCCCAGGATCTGACGCCGGCACAAGCACGCACCCTCGCAGCGACGCAAGGACCGTGGTTCGCGGGCTCTCTGGACGACAAGGTGAGCATCGCCGCGTGGCACACGAAGCCGTCGTGGTTCGTGGTCGCCAACCAGGATCGCATGATCGATCCGCGAGCAGAGGAAGCAATGGCAAAGCAGATCGGCGCAACGACGATACATGTCGATTCAAGTCACGTCGCAATGTTGAGTCATCCGAAGGCGGTTGCCGCCGCGATTATCGCAGCGGCCAGCAAAGTCCAGTAACTGGCGCACCAGCCTGAATTTAGCCGGACATCAGGCTGGCCTGCGAGCAATCATTTCCGCCACCTCGTCACACCACGCGATATAGGCCTGTTCCGCCAGCACGCCGCGGCGCGTCACCAACAGCGGTCCAAGCTGATCCTCGCTCAGCTCGGCCTGCCTTGCGAGAAAAAATTCAAGCTGGACCTGATGGTCCGCACGCACCTCACGGATCTGCTGCAACGCTGTCTCGCGCGGCAGCAAATCGAAGCACAACACCCGCAGTATCTGTTCGTCCTTGATGGCCGGGCGCGGTGAGCCATTCGCCACCCAAGCCGTCAGCTTCTCGCGGCCAGCAACGGTCATGCTGTAGATCGAGCGTTCCGGCCCGCGCGTTCCCGGCAAGCGCTCCGATTTGATGAGTCCATCCGTCTCCAGTTCTCGCAAAGCCGGGTACACCGAGCTGTGCTCGACCGACCAGCAATGCTGGCCCGCCATCTGCAACCATTTGGTCAGTTCATAGCCGGAACGCGGCTGGCAATGTATCCCGGCAAGAAGAACATGCTTCAGCGGCTTTTCCTTGCTTGCCCTGGCTTCCTTCAGATCACTCACTCGCATTGCTCCTTGATTGCGTCAACGCGCACGCGGAATGACTATGTTTTTTTTGACATAGTCAAAAAATCGTGCAACTATGTATTTTTCCACATACCGGATTTTACCCTATTCCCCGGGCAGCGACTGCGCCAGGCGTAGCGGCGTTGACCGGGTGAGGCCAGTCCGCCGTGTCGCCGCCTCTGAGCGGCAAGGTTGCCTGGTCGAGGCGGCGCCGGCCGGCGCCGACAACATCAGCTACACCGGCTTCATTTTGATCATTGATACAAGGAAGAGAATCATGTCCCAAGAAACCATCCTCGTCACCGGCGCCGCCGGCAGCGTCGGCTCGACCGCACGCGCGGCCATCGCCATCCTGCTGGAGCAAGGCCATCGCGTACGCGCCATGGTGCGCAAGCTGGACAAGCGCGCCGACATGCTGCGTGACCTGGGCGCCGAAGTCGTGGTCGCCGACATGCTCGACATCGTTGCCGTGCGCGCGGCCATGCAAGGCTGCTCAGTGGTGTATTTCACGATGTCGGTTTCGCCCGACTACCTGGAAGCCGCCGCCAACGTCGCGGTCACAGCCAAAAGCCTGGGTGTGAAGGCCTTCGTCAATCTGTCGCAGATGACGCTGTCGCAGATGAGCGAGACAGAGACCACCAGCAGCCCGCAACAGAAGCAGCACTGGCTCGCAGAGCAGATGCTGCGTTGGTCCGGCCTGCCGGTGGTCTACCTGCGTCCAACTGCTTTCTTCGAAGGCTTGTTCCTGCCGGCCGCCAAGGGCATCCGCGACGACAACGCCATCCGCCTGCCGTTCGCCGACGGCAAGACCTCGCCGATCGCCGCCGCCGACGTGGGGGCTGCCGCCGCTGCTGTGCTGGCCAACCCAGAGCCCCATATCGGCAAGGTCTACGAACTGGCCGGCCCCCAGTCGCTGACGATGGCTGAGCTCGCACAGGAGTTCAGCGGCGCTCTGGGCCGCACCATCCAATACGTCAACGTGCCGCCGCAGATCTGGGAAGCCAGGCTCCACGAGGCCCAACTGCCGGCGCATCTGACCGCACACCTGGTCATCATGGCCCAGCTACATCGCGACAATCGCTACGACCGCATGACCGACACCTTCGAGCAGTTGGTCGGCCGTGCGCCGATTTCAGCCGCCGAATTCGCTAGCCGCCACTCGGCCGCGTTTACGCCTGCCTGATCCTCCCTTTCAAAAAGGAAACAACGATGGAATTTGTTCTCGCTTTTCAACAGCCACCGAACAGCTATGAAATCCACGCCGATCCGCTCAAAGGGCAGCAAGTCTCGCTAGCGTGGAAACAGTATATGGGCGCCATGGCGGCCGCCGGCGTCATGCGGGCAGGCACGCAACTCGATCCGCGCAACGCCAGCACCGTGCGGGTGCGGGACGGCCAGCGCCAAGTCCAGGATGGCCCATCCCCGGAAGGGCGCGCACTGTTTGGCGGCTTTGTGGTGATCAATGTCGAGACGCTGGAAGAGGCTTTGAATTGGGCTGAACGCAGCCCCAGTTCATCAGCCGGATACACGGAAGTCATCCCGGTCCTGCCGATCATCCGCGCGTAGGCGCGTATCAGCGCTTGCATATGGCACTGTCATCGCCCGGCCATTGTCGGGCGGTCTCTTCTTCTTCTTCTTGGCATAAAAAATCATGTCCGCTGCTCTTGCTAGTCAGGCCGAGAAGAGTTCTCCGCCTCCTGACAACCTTCCGGGCAACAAAGTGCTCCACGGTCCGTTGTTGTCGAACTTGATTCGCCTTGCCTTGCCGACAGTCGTCGTGCTGTTCATGACGACCTTGCTCAGTGTCGCCGAGACCTATTTTGTCAGCTCACTGGGCGTGAAAGCGATCGCCGCAGCATCGCTGGTGGTTCCCGTCATGTTGCTGATGACCACGGTATCGAGTGCCGGTATCGGCGGCGGCGTGTCGTCGGCCATCGCCCGCGCCACCGGCGCCCGCCGCCAGGATGAGGCGGAAAGCCTGGCCTGGCATACGGTGGTCATCGCCGCCGTAGCAGGAGGACTGTTCTCCCTGGTGGTGGTGTTGGCCGGCCCGGCGCTGTACCGCAGCCTTGGCGGCAGCGGGTCATCGCTGGACCAGGCGGTACGCTACTCAAACATCCTGTTCGGAGGCGCGATCCCGTTCTGGATACTGATGCTGCTGCAGGCGGCGTTGCGCGGAGCCGGCAACGTCAAGGTGCCGGCGATGATCATACTGGGTGGCGCGGTCGCCGGCCTGATACTGTCACCCGTGCTGATTAACGGCTGGCTGGGCGCGCCGCGCATGGGTGTAGCGGGCGCCGGCGTCGCCCAAGTGCTGTGCAATATCGCCGCGCTGAGCGTTGTGGTCGTCTACATGCGTTCGCCCTCGTCGACGCTGCGCCTGCGCCGCTATCCGCTACAACGTAGGCATTTCAGCGCGATCCTCGGCGTCGGCTTGCCGTCGGCGATCAATGCCGTCATGTCGGCCATGTCAGTCACCGCACTGACCGCTGCGGCCGGCGCCGTGAGCGTCGCCGCCATCGCGGGCTACGGCATTGCCTCCCGTCTCGATATGCTGCTGGTGCCGGTGATGTTCGGATTCGGAACCGCGGCGATCACGCTGGTTGGCACGAACCTGGGCGCGGGCAACGTGGCGCGTGCGCGGCGCGTGGCGATGGTGAACGTACTGTTCGTTGCCGGCGTGGTTGGCATAGTCGGGCTCGTTGTCTCGCTCTTCCCGCAATTGTGGCTAGGCCTGTTTACCAGTGACAGCGCCGTTGTGGCGGTCGGCGCAGGATACCTGCATGTGGTAGCGCCTTTCTATGCGGTGATCGGCGTGATCTTCGAGCTCTACTTTGCAGGTCAGGGGGCACAACGCATCCTTTGGCCGATGATCGCAAGCGTGGCGCGCTTCGTATTTGCGCTGGTTGCCACGGTGCTGGTCCTGCAAGGCTACGCGAGCCTGCATACCGCTTTCGTACTGGTGGCCGTCAGCATTGCCGTGGCAGCGACCATCAGTCTGCTTGGGTTTCTGCGGACCCGCTGGGACCGTTAGACACCAGGGCATTGGCCAGCCCGCTCAACTGGCCGCGCATGCCCGAGGACGTCGACCGGCGCTTGCAAGTATTCGTGCAGCCGCTGGCCAACTGCTCATGAAATTTGCGTTTTGCAAGTTTCCTACTCAACTAAGGGATTTCAGATGATTCGCACACGCATGCTAATGCGGGCGCTTACAGCCGCCGTTTTCGCCGCTGCCGTCAACCTTCCCCTGGCTACGGTCAATGACCACGCGGGAGGGCCACCTGTCGGCACAGTCCAGCCGAACGGCAATGCCTGCAGCGAACTTGCGGGCGACCCGCTGGACAACGCGCGCGAAGCCGGCGGCACACTCTACGGGTATCGCGTCTGAGGGCGCGTTTGGACCAAACCGAAGATCATCGCTGACATGCGGACAGTGAGGGTGAAAGTTTCCAACACTGGTGAGGCAGTGCGAAGCGGGAAACCATTCCCGAGCCCGCGATCGACCCGCAACCGGGCAACGCTACGTTGTGTCGCTTACGGCTGCTGGCCAACGGCGGTGTCCGGACTTCGATCCGACGGCAGTTGGATGCCACCGTGCACGAAAGAGTTCATGGCGTTCCAGGACACATCCTTGAAGTGGGACAGCATTTAGTGTGCTGCGGGTGGCGCCCCCTGTTCTGCCCGCATTCCGATCCGCTTGATCATCTCGCTGGCCCCGGGCAAGTTCTTGGCAAGATCACCATTGCAGAATCAGGTCCCCGGCAGCTATCTTGTCAGTGGTGAGGGCGGTTGGCCATATTGCCTGTCGGCAGTTCGGACCGCGGCCCTGCGAGCTGTCACACTGCCGGGAGATGCGCACCATGCACCTGGGAAAATCGTACACGGTATCCGAGTTCACGTTCTGGTCGAGACGGCAACTCTATGCCTCGCTAACATGCGGTTCGCTGCCGGTTTTCCTTTATCAGTTCTTCGGGCTGAAATGGCTGTCGATCCCGGTCTCGGTTGTGCTGCTGCTGGGCACGGCCACGTCATTCATCGTGGGTTTCAGGAACGTGCAGACCTACAGCAGAGCCTTGGAGGCGCAACAAATCTGGACTGAGATCCTGAATGGCAGCCGATGTCTGGGTGTGATGAGCCGGGACTTTCTGGCGGGGCAGGCAGCTGGGCGGGAACTGATTCTCCGGCATTGCGCGTGGTTGACGGCGCTCCGCTATCAGCTGAGAACCCCAAGGATCTGGGAAAATGCGGGCAAGGTATCCAACGTGGAGTACCGGAAGTACTACCGGGTTCCAGAGTGGGAGACTCCATTGGAACAGGCGCTTGCGCGGTATCTGCCGCAGGCCGAACTCGACTCGCTTCAGCTTGCCGAAAGCAAGACAACCCGGTTGCTGGGAACACAGTCAGCGACGATCAAGCGGTTCCTTGATGCCGGCGAGATCAACAATGCCTTCTATTTGGAGTTGGGAGGATCCATCAAGGGCTTCTTCGCGCAGCAAGGAAGGGCGGAGCGTATCAAGGACTATCCGTATCCCAGGCAATATGCGGTCATCAATAAGCTCTTTGTCCGTACTTTTTGTCTGCTGCTGCCTTTTGGCATTCTTACGGAATTCGAAAAGATCAATGCCAGCGTTTCAGGCTTCATGCATGGCAACATGATCTGGCTGGTCATTCCATTCAGCACTATGATCTCGTGGATGTACCTCGCGCTGGAGCAGGTGGGCGAAAGCACGGAGAACCCGTTCGAAGGAAACGCCAATGACGCGCCCATGGCACAGATCTGCCGGAAGATTGAACGCGAACTCATGGATATGCTTGGCGAGAAGAGCGATGTTCCCGAGCCAGCGGCAGAGCACGGTATTGTCCTCTGATCCGGGGGCATGGAGCTGAACCTGGCAATCCGCGGGTACGGGCTCGGGTTCTTTTTTGGCTAGCTATGACGAAGTCATCGGTTCAGGATCCATCCAATGCAGCGCCGCTGCATGAGCAGATCTACGCCCGGATTCGTGCCTCGATTCAGCAAGGGCAACTGAAACCCGGGCAGCGGGTGCCATCCTTGCGTGCGTTTGCAGGCGAGCTCGGGGTGGCCCGCGGCACTGTTCAGGTTGCTTATGACAGGCTGTTGGGCGAAGGTTACCTGATTGCCAAAGGTCCTGCGGGGACCTTCGTTTCCGAACAGCTTACGTCATCGCGCCCCCGCCGCGCGGCTGCGGCGCCTAGCTCTAGCCGCACGCCGCCGGACCAGGAATCCACCGAGCTATCCATCGAAACGGACGGTGGAATCCCCGCGCCGTTGCAACTGGGGCTTCCCGCGCTGGATGAGTTCCCGCGAAAACTATGGGCAAGGTTGATGGCGCGGCAAATACGTAGCGCCGGCTCGCTGACCAAGCCTCCGCCAGCGGGATTTGGCCCGCTGCGGGAAGCGTTGGCCGGCTATTTGCAACGCTCGCGTGGCATCGACGCCCAGCCGCACCAAGTGTTCGTCGTGCCCGCATATACCGCCAGCCTCGCGCTGATTGTGGACGCGCTCAAGTTGGCAGGCGAAAACGCCTGGGTTGAGTACCCCAGCTACCCTCCGACAGCGCAATCACTCAAGCGCCAGAACTTGCATGTCTGGAATGTGCCGGTAGATGATCAGGGCGTCGACGTCGAATTTGGGCGTCAGCACTTTCCGAAGGCGCGCCTGGCCGTGGTGACGCCATCGCATCAGAGCCCGACGGGCGTCGCACTGACACTGCAACGGCGCGTCGAACTGCTCGACTGGGCTGGTGAGCAGGGGGCGTGGATCATCGAGGACGACTACGACGGCGAATATCGTTACCGCGGCCATCCGTTGCCGGCCTTGAAGAGCCTGGACACATGCGACCGGGTGATCTATTGCGGCACGCTCAGCAAGGTACTGTACCCGGGGCTACGGCTCTCTTACGTGGTCGTGCCGCAAAGTCAGGTGCCGACCATGGAGCTGGCCTGCAGGCGCACGGTGCATGGGGGCTGCCCCGAACTCCTGCAAGCCGCGGCGGCGGAGTTTATTGCCGAGGGGCACTTCGCCCGACATATCAAACGCATGCGCACGCTTTACGCGCGACGGCGCGCGATGTTGGCCGAGGCGCTGGCGCCATACGAAACGGACGGCTTCACGGTTCGCCTGCAGGATGGCGGCATGCACCTTCTGGTCGACGTCAGGGACGATCTTGACGATCTGGCGATGGCCCGCCGCGCGCGCGAGGCAGGATCGCCATCCATTCGCTGACCGCGTGGCGGCACGGTGCGCCCGGGCGGCGTGGCTTGATGATGGGCTTTACCAATCTCCGCAGCCAGTCCGAGGCCGATCGCCTGGTTGCGGAGCTGATGCGCGCGCTAAAAGCGTAGACGATCGTCAACGGATGCTTGACAATTAGACAACCAGTCGTCTATTGTTCATTCCGTCCACCTCATTGACCGTTTCGACATGCCAAGACCCGCCAACCCCGAGATACGTAACCGCCTGCTTATCGACGGCGGTCGTGTGATTCACAGGTCCGGTTTCCACGGATCTGGCGTGCAGGACATCGTAGCTGCCGCAGTGGTTCCCAAGGGATCCTTCTACAGCTACTTCGACAGCAAGGAGGCCTTTGCCGCCGAAGTGCTCGAAGCCTATTGGGAGTCCATTGAACAACGCCACGGCAAAGTGATGTACGACGCGCGCATCACGCCGTTGGCCAGGATCGAAAAGCTGTTCGAGTTGCTGGTAGGGGACCACGCGGCACAAGAATTCAAGCTCGGGTGCCTGGTGGGCAACCTTTCCCTCGAGTTGTCCAATACCAGCGGTGAAGTTCGAACGGCTCTGGAGCGCATTCTGGCGCGCTGGGAAGGCATGATCACAGCCTGCCTTGATGAGGCCAGGATGCGCCAGGAACTGCCGGCGGACTGTGATTCCTCGCAGATCGCGTCCATCATCATCGAAGCCTGGGAGGGGGCGGTCCTGCGCAGCAAGGTCGAGCACAATGGCGACGCCTGCCGACGATTTCAGCAAGTCACGCTGAAGCGGTTGTTGTACTGAAATTTTTTTGCATCCTTAAATAGACGACTGGTCATATATATCGCAGCGGAGCGCTCACGCGCCAAGAAAGGAGCCTTACCATGTCTTCAATTCGCAGCCTCAACCAAGGCGTATCGCGACGTAACCTGCTGCTCGGCAGCGCGGCCGCCGCCAGCGCGCTGGTGGCTTCCAGCTTGCCCGGACCTGCTGCGGCAGCACCGTCGGCAAAGGGATCGAGTCCCTCAACGGCAAGCGGCAAGGCCTCAGGCAGCTACATCACGGCAAAGGACGGCACCCAGCTCTATTTCAAGGACTGGGGCGCCGGTCGCCCCGTTGTATTCAGCCATGGCTGGCCACTGAGCTCGGACAGTTGGGAATCCCAGATGATCCTCGTTGCGTCGGAAGGGTACCGTGCCGTTGCACATGACCGTCGTGGCCACGGCCGTTCAAGCCAGCCATGGAATGGCAATGAGATGAACACCTATGCCGACGATCTGGCCACTGTGTTCGAGACGCTTGACCTGCGGGACGCCATCCTGGTGGGCTTCTCCACGGGTGGAGGCGAGGTGGCCCGGTACATCGGCCGGCACGGTACGCGCCGCGTTTCAAAGGTGGTGCTGGTTTCAGCCGTGCCGCCTTTGATGGTGAAGACCGCCGCCAATCCGCGCGGACTGCCAATCGAAGTATTCGACGGCCTGCGTGCCGCACAACTTGCCAACCGGTCCCAGTTCTACAAGGACGTGCCGGCGGGGCCGTTCTATGGCTTCAACCGTCCCGGCGCAAAGCCGTCGCAGGGGTTGATCGACGCATGGTGGGCGCAGGGCATGCAGGGCGGACACAAGAGTACGTACGACTCGATCAAGGCATTTTCGGAAACTGATTTCACCGAGGATCTCAAGAAGATCGACGTGCCGACCCTGGTCATCCACGGCGACGACGATCAGATCGTGCCGATCGACGTCGCCGGACGCGCATCGGCAAAGGTCGTCAGGAACGCGAAGCTGATCGTCTACCCCGGTGCGCCGCATGGGCTCACCGACACCCACAAGGACAGGTTCAACGCCGACCTGTTGGCATTCATCCGTAGTTGAAACGACGCCGCATCTGCCAGGCCCCACGAAGGCGCCGGCAGACTGGGCTCACCATAAGAGGTACTTCCCATGTGCAACCACCACGCCACCTATGCAGATCCCGTTGATCCGGCTCTGCCGAAGGCCAGCATCACGCTGGACCTGCCACGCACCGCGCTCGTCGTGATTGACCCGCAGATCGACTTCATGAGCCCCGAAGGTCGTAGCTGGGGCGTCGTAGGAGAAAGCGTGACGGAGCAGAACCTCGTGCCCAACCTGGTCCGTCTGTTCGAGGCCGCAAAGCAGGCTGGCATCACGGTCGCCATCTCTCCCCACTATTACTTTCCCCATGATCACACATGGAAAGTGCAGGGCCCCGCCGAAATGTTCCAGCACGCCATCGGCATGTTCGACCGTCCTGGCGCGCTGAACCTGGACGGATTCCGTGACTCGGGCGCGGACTTCATGCCGGAGCTCAAGCCATATATCGAGGATGGCAAGACCATCATCTGCTCCACGCACAAGCTGTACGGCCCGCAGGCCAACGACCTTGTCCTGCAGTTGCGCAAGCAGCGCGTCGACCAGGTGATCCTTGCGGGCATGGCCGCCAATC
>JYOD01000103.1 GCA_000955785.1 Burkholderiaceae bacterium 16 | reverse complement strand
CAAGGGCCTTCCAATTTTCCCCCATGACTGCATCCCCGCGTTCAGTTGATGAATCATAGGTCTTTCTTTGTTTTGTCTCCACCCTCTTTACGAGTAAAGAAGAGTGACACCTCCGTGTGCGTAAACGGCCAACCCCGTACAGCCGCGACAGCCGCTAGAAGCGCTAAAACCCCGCCCACGCACGCCAGTCTGCACCAGCAGCCAGAAGCCGAAAAACCCCACCAAAAAAACGCCAAAACCCCCGCCAGCGAGGCAAGAAACAGCAAACCAATCCCTCAAGGCTAGTCCCAACAGACGATGTACACATCCCGCTTCCGCTGAACAATGGCTTCACCAACCTGCCGCACCCACCGCGGCAGCAAATGAAATCCAAGAACAGCGAGGAGGCAGCATGATGGACATCCGAGCGCTCGGCTATATCGTGGTCGAGTCCACCGACACCGAACGCTGGCGCCACTACGGCGAGCAAGTGCTCGGCATGGCGTGCACCAACGCGCCCCATGGCGCGCTCTACCTCAAGATGGACGAGCGCGACTACCGCTACCTGATCGTACCCGGCAAGCAGGACCGCTACCTGGCATCGGGCTGGGAGCTGGCCGGCGAGGCGGCCTTCAACCACGCGCTCGCCACGTTGCGTGCGGCAAACGTGGAAGTCACGCATGCCAGCGAGACCGAGCGCATCCAGCGGCGCGCCCAGGCCGTGGCCTGGTTCACCGATCCTTCCGGCAACCGGCACGAGATCTTCTGGGGCATGCGTTCGGACTTCCTGCGCTTCGTCTCGCCCATCGGCGTGTCCCGCTTCGTCACCGATCCGCTGGGCGCGGGGCACTCGGTGCTGCCGGCTCCGGACTTCGACGAAACCTATGCCTTCCTGCGCGATGTGATGGGCTTCGGCCTGTCGGATATCTTCCGCGCGCGCTTCACCACGGATACGGCCGAGCCGGAGAAGCGTATCCACTTCCTGCATTGCGGCAACGGGCGGCACCACAGCCTGGCCATTTTCGAGGCGCCCGCGCCCAGCGGCTGCATCCATGTGATGGCCGAGGTGCAGGACATGATGGAGGTGGGCCGCGCGCTTGACCGCGCGCAGCAGCACGGCGTGGTGCTCTCGGCCACGCTGGGCCAGCACTGCAACGATCGCGTTGTTTCCTTCTACATGAAGACGCCCGGTGGCTTCGACCTCGAGTACGGCTACGGCGGGCTGGTGGTCGACTGGAGCCAGCACGCCGCCTACGAGGCCACCCGGGTCAGCCTGTGGGGCCACGATTTCAGCATCGGATATCGCTAGAACTATGCTCAAGACACTGGACAAGACCATGACCGCGGCCGACGTGGTCGCCCGCCTCGCCGATGGCATGACCATCGGCATCGGCGGCTGGGGCCCTCGCCGCAAGCCGATGGCGCTGGTGCGGGAAATCCTGCGCTCGCCGCTGAAGGATCTCACCGTGGTGGCCTACGGCGGCCCGGAAGTCGGCATGCTGTGCGCAGCGGGCAAGGTGCGCAAGGCGGTGTTCGGCTTCGTTTCGCTCGACGTGATCCCGCTGGAGCCGCATTTTCGCGGGGCGCGCGAGCGCGGGGAAATCGACGTCTGGGAACTCGACGAGGGCATGTTGCAGCTCGGCCTGCGCGCCGCCGCCGCGCGCCTGCCGTTCCTGCCGACGCGCGCCGGGCTCGGGACGGACGTACTGGCCCACAACCCCCAGCTCAAGACCGTCCGCTCGCCCTATGCCGATGGCGAAGTCCTGCTGGCGATGCCGGCCATCCCGCTGGACGCCGCGCTGCTGCACGTCAACGAGAGCGATGTGCTGGGCAATACCCGCATCGATGGCCCCGATCCATTCTTCGACGAATGGTTCGCGCGGGCGGCCAGCCAGTGCTATGTGAGCTGCGAGGTCCTGCACGACCGCCTGGAGGACGAGGACCTCGGACGGGCGCGCAACAACCCCTTCGAGCGCGCGCTCGTCAGCGGCGTGGTGCACGCGCCGGGCGGCGCGCATCCCACTTCCTGCGGGCCTGCCTATGGATTTGATCTGCCGCAGTTGAAGGCCTACTGCGCCAGCGCCGAGCAAGCGGCTGGCTTCGCCACCTACCGCAAGGACGTGATCGGCGACACCGAAGCCAGCTACCTGGACAAGATCGGTGGCACGGGCCGCGTGCTGGACCTGCCGTTGCCGGTCCTTTGAATCCGTCACAAGGAGAAGGAGCCATCGTGAGCGCCACTCAACAATTCACTCTCGCCGAACTGATGATCACCGCCGCCGCCCGAGCCTGGCGCGACGACGGCGAGGTCATGGCCACCGGCATCGGCACCGGCCCGCGCATCGCGGCCGGGCTGGCGCGGTTGCTGCACAACCCTGGCCTGATGCTGACCGACGGCGAAGCCTACCTGGTGGAAGAGCCGGTGCCGCTGGGGCGCCGCGAGGCGGGCTTCAAGGTGCGCGCCAGCGGCTGGATGGGCTATGCGCGCGTGTTCGACTGCCTGTGGGGCGGGCGCCGGCATGCGCTGGTGATGCCCACCCAGATCGACCGCTTCGGCCAGGCCAATATCTCCATGCTCGGCGGCACCCACGCGCAGCCAAAGAAGCAGCTGCTCGGCGCACGCGGCTTTCCCGGCAACAGCATCAACCACGCCAACTCCTTCTTTGTGCCGGCGCATAGCCCGCGCGCCTTTGTTGGCGGCGAGGTCGATATGGTGTGCAGCGTGGGCTATAACCCGGCGCGCCAGATCGAAGGCATGCGCAGCTTTGTCGACCTGCGGGTGATCGTGACCGACCTGTGCGTGATGGATTTCACCGGTCCCGATCACGCCATCCGCGTGCGCTCGCTGCATCCCGGCGTCAGCCTGGAGCAGGTGCGGGCGGCCACAGGCTTCGCACTGGCCAACGCATCCGGAGAAATACTGCCGCAGACCCCCGCGCCCACCGCGGAGGAACTCGCCGTCATCGTCCGGCTCGATCCGCATAACCTGCGCGCCACCATCGTGCGCGACAACCCGGCCGTCCGCACGGCGTGAGGAACACCATGTCATCGCAAGCCACCGAATCCCTCGGGCTGGGCCCCAACGCCGAGGTGCTCTATGCAGCGGCCGACGGCGTGGCCACCGTCACCATGAACCGGCCGCAGTACCACAACGCGCAGAATTCCAAGATGACCTACGCGCTGGACGAGGCATTCCAGCGCGCGGCTGCGGACGACGCGGTCAAGGTCGTGATCCTGCGCGGCGCCGGCAAGCACTTCTCGGCCGGGCACGATATCGGCACGCCGGGGCGCGACATCAGCGAGTCGTTCGAGCGCGTCTCGCTCTGGCCCGACCATGTGGGCAAGCCGGGCGGCGAGATGCTTTACACCCGCGAGCAGGAGGTCTACCTCGGCATGTGCCGCCGCTGGCGCGACCTGCCCAAGCCGACCATCGCCATGGTGCACGGTGCCTGCATTGCCGGCGGCCTGATGCTGGCCTGGGTGTGCGACCTGATCGTGGCGTCGGACGATGCCTTCTTCGCCGATCCGGTGGTGCGCATGGGCATTCCGGGCGTCGAGTATTTCGCTCACGCCTACGAGCTCAACCCGCGCATCGCCAAGGAATTCCTCTTCATGGGCGAACGCATGGATGCCCAGCGCGCCTACCAGATGGGCATGGTCAACCGCGTGGTGCCGCGCGAGGCGCTGGATGCCACCGTGCAGGGCATGGCGGGCAAGATCGCGCAGATGCCGCGGCTGGGCTTGAGCCTCACCAAGCAGGCCATCAATCACGTGGAAGAACTGCAGGGCAAGCGCGCCGCCATGGATGCCGCCTTTGCCTGGCACCACTTCGCCCACGCCCACAACGAGCTGGTCAGCGGCGACAAGCTGGGCGGCTTCGACGCACGCGCCATGGCGGCGTCGCAACGCACCGGCGAGGAGAAGGCGGCATGAGCGGCGCGCCCCTGCATACCGTGCTGTGCGACTTGCTGGGTTGCCGCTACCCGATCGTGCAGACCGCAATGGGCTGGGTCGCCGATGCCCGCCTGGTGGCCGCCACCAGCAATGCCGGGGCCTTCGGCTTTTTGGCCGGCGCCACCATCGAGCCGGGCGAAGTTGAGCAAGAGATCCTGCGGGTGAAGGCGCTCACGGGCCAGCCCTTCGGCATCAACTTCCATATGTTCCAGCCCAACGCGGACGAGGTGGTCGAGATGGCCATCCGCCACCGGCTGCGCGCGGTCAGCTACGGGCGCGGGCCGGACGCCGCGATGATCGGCCGGCTCAAGGCCGCGGGCGTGGTGTGCATGCCCACCGTGGGCGCCGCCAAGCACGCCGCCAAGGCCGTGGAGCTGGGCGCCGACGTGGTGACCGTGCAGGGCGGGGAGGGCGGCGGGCATACGGGCGGCACGCCCACCACGCTGCTGCTGCCGCAAGTGCTGGACAAGGTGGGGGTGCCGGTGGTGGCCGCGGGCGGCTTCTTCGACGGCCGCGGGCTGGCGGCGGCGCTGGCCTACGGCGCGGCGGGCATCGCCATGGGCACGCGCTTCCTGATGTCCAGCGAGTCGCCGGTGCCGGCACAAACGCAGGCGCGTTACGTGGCAGTCCGGGACGCGGCGCAGATCCGCGTATCGCTCGCCATCGACGGCTTGCCGCAGCGGATGATCGACAACCGCCTGCTGCTGGCGCTGGAGCAGGCCGGACCGCTGCGCCGCACGCTGATGGCGCTGGCCACCGCCCGCCAGTGGCGCCGGCACAGCGGCATGGGGCTCGCGCAGATGCTGGCGGTCGGTTGGCGCGCGCTGCGCCAGCACGACTACACCGCGGCGCAGACGCTGATGGCGGCCAACGCGCCCGTGCTGATCCAGCGTGCCATGGTCGAGGGCCATCCCGACGAAGGCGTGCTGCCGAGCGGACAGGCCGCGGCGGCCATCGGCGTCATTGAATCCTGCGAGCAGATCGTTGCCCGCATCGCTGCGCAGGCCCAGGCGCGCCTGGCCGCCCTGGCGGGACCAGCCAGCGCCAGGCCGGAACGCAGCAACCACATCCAAGCCATCCATTGAAGGCAGACGCTCATGACAACGACGAGATCAAGCGAGGCTGCAGCACATGACCGTGCCGAGCCCTTCCACATTGAGGTGCGGGACGGCGTGGCGGAACTGGCGATCGCCCATCCGCCGGTCAACGCGCTGGACAGCGCAGGCTGGCATGGGCTGGCGGCGGCCATCGAGCGGCTCGGCAGGGATGACGCCGTCCGCGTGATCGTGCTGCGCGGCGAGGGGCGCGGCTTCTGCGCGGGGGTCGACATCAAGGAGCTGGCGGCTTACCCGCAGCGCATCGTGGAGGTTAACGCCGGCAACTACGCCACCTTCCGCGCGGTCCACCGCAATCCAAAGCCTGTTATCGCGGCGGTGCACGGCTTCGTGCTCGGCGGCGGCATCGGCATCTGCGGCGCGGCCGACATCCTGATTGCCGCCGAGTGCGCGCGCTTCGGCGTGCCGGAGATCGACCGTGGCGCCATGGGTGGCGGTGCCCACCTGCAGCGCATGTTTGGCGTGCAGAAGGTGCGGGCGATGTATTTCACCGGCGACATGATCGATGCCGCCGAGGCCTACCGCCTGGGCGCGGTGGAGCAGGTGGTGCCGCGCACGGCACTACGCGATACCGCACTGGAGATGGCGCGGCGGATCGCGCAGAAGAGCCCGGCCATGGTGCGCCTGGCCAAGGAGGCGCTCAACGGTGTGGAGGACGGCAACCTCGAGGACAAGTACCGCTGGGAACAGGGCTTCACGCTGCAAGCCTATATGAGCTCGGATTCCGACGAGGCGCGCGCCGCCTTCGTGGAAGGGCGCGAGGCGCGCTTCGCGGCGCAGGCTCCCACCGTCAACGCGTGAGGTTGCCAGATGCATCTTGAATACACCGAACGCCAGCAGGCCTTCCGGGCCGAGATCCGTGCCTGGCTGGCCGAACGCGTGCCGCGCGCGCCGCTGGCCAGCTTCGACACCGCCGAAGGCTTCGCGCAGCATCGCGCCTGGGAGCGCACCCTGTACGAGGGGCGCTGGAGCATGGTCACCTGGCCGAAAGAGCTGGGCGGACGCGGCTGCGACCTGATCGAATGGCTGATTTTCGAGGAAGAGTACTGGTGGGCCGGCGCGCCGATGCGCGTCAACCAGAACGGCATCTTCCTGCTCGGGCCGACCTTGATGGAGTTCGGCACGCCGGAGCAGAAGGCGCGTTTCCTGCCGCGCATGGCCGCCGGCGAGCACGTATGGGCGCAGGGCTGGTCGGAGCCGAACGCGGGCTCCGACATGGCCGCGATCCGCTGCACCGCCATCCGGCAGGGCGACGAGTACGTGCTCAACGGGCAGAAGATCTGGTCGACCCGCGCGGTCTGGGCCGACTGGCTGTTCGGCCTGTTCCGCACCGATCCCGGCTCGTCGCGCCACCACGGCCTGACCTTCCTGCTGATGCCGCTGGATACGCCCGGCATCACGGTGCGGCCCATCCGCCAGCTCAACGGCCTGACCGGCTTTGCCGAGATCTTCTTCGATGATGTGCGGGTGCCGGTGGAGAACCGCCTGGCGGCGGAGGGTGCCGGCTGGCAGGTGGCGATGGCCACCGCCGGCTTCGAGCGCGGGCTGATGCTGCGCTCGCCGGCGCGCTTCCAGGAGACAGCGCGGGCGCTGGTGCAACTCTATCTGGAACATCGGGAGCAGGCCGATCGCGATCCCGCATTGCGCGACGCGGTCACGCGCGCCTGGATGGATGCCGAAGCCTATGCGCTGTCCACCTACGCCACCGCCAGCCGCCTGCTCAAGGGCGGGCATATCGGCGCGGAGTCCAGCACCAACAAGGTGTTCTGGTCCGAGCTGGATATCCGCATGCACGAAACCGCGCTGGCGATCCTCGGCCAGCGGGGCGAGCTGGTGCCCGCGGTAGACGCGACGCAAGGCACGCTCGGTGCCTGGCTGGACGGTTTCCTGTTCGCGCAGGCCGGGCCGATCTACGCGGGCACCAATGAGATTCAGCGCAACATCGTCGCCGAACGCATGCTGGGAATGCCGCGCGCCTGAGCGCGCCGCTGCAGACCGTTCGGCACCGTCCCCGACCCAACCGTGAACCACGATGGAATTCGCATATAACGAAGAGCAGCAACAGTTCGTCGATTCGATCAGGCGCTTCCTGATGATCGAAATGACGCCGGAACTGGCGCGGGAACAATGGAGCAGCGCAAGCGGCCGCTCCGATGCGCTTTGGCAGCGGCTGGCCGGGCAGGGCCTGACGGCCGTGCTGGTGCCGGTGGCTTGCGGCGGCCTGGGCCTGTCCGAAACCGAATGGGCGTTGCTGGCGCAGGAGTGCGGCTACTTCGCCCTCGCCGAGCCGCTGCTGGACACCGCGCTGGTGGCGGCCGGCATGCTGTCGGACTGCCACGCCGCCACGCAGGAGCCGAGCATCCGCGAGCGCTGCGAAAGCTGGCTGTGCCGCATCGCGGACGGCAGCGCGCGCGTGGCGGTGGCGCATCCGGGACAAGCCATGGTGGCCGACGCCCATGTCGCCGCCGCCATCCTCTGCGAGCACGGCGGCGCGCTGCACCTGGTGCTGCCGGCGCAGGCCACGCTCGCCGCGCGCGCGAGCCTTGATCCTTCACGCCGGCTCTTCGCGCTCGGCTGGGCGCCGGACGACAGCAGCCTGATGCTGCCCGCGGCGGCCGCGAAGCCCGTGTGGGAAGCCGCGCTCAACCGCGGGGCGCTCGGCGTCGCCGCGCAGATGCTCGGCCTGACGCAACGCATGCTGGATATCGCCATCGACTACAGCATCCAGCGCAAGCAGTTCGGCAAGGCCATCGGCGCCAACCAGGCGCTCAAGCACCTGCTGGCGGATGTCGCCATCCAGCACGAATTCGCCAAGCCGGTGGTGTACCGCGCGGCCTGCACGCTGGCGCAAGGCCATGGCACCGCCGGGCTGCACGTGTCGCACGCGCTGCTGGCCGCCACGCGCGCCGCGCTGCTCGCGGCACGCCACACCATGCAGGTGCACGGCGCCATGGGCTACACCTGGGAGCTGGACCTGCAGATCTTCATGAAGCGCGCGTGGGCCCTGGCCGACAGCTGGGGTGACCGGGCCTTCCACAAGGCGCGCGTGGACGCGCACATCCTCGGGGCGGCCGTGCCGATCGGCGCCGGCGCCACCTTTGCCACCACAGCCAACTTGGCATCAACACTTTGACAGGCGGAATGACCATGAGAGACGCATATATCGTCGACGCGCTGCGCACCCCGACCGGACGCCGCAAGGGCGCCCTGGCACACATGCACGGCGCCGACCTTGGCGGCTTCGTGCTGGCCGAGTTGGTGGGCCGCAATGCCATCCCGGCCGCGGAGTATGACGACGTGGTGTTCGGCTGCGTCGACACCATCGGGCCGCTGGCCGGCAATATCGCCCGCAGCGCCTGGCTGGCCGCCGGGCTGCCGCTTACCGTGCCCGGCGTGACCGTGGACCGCCAGTGCGGCTCGTCGCAACAGGCCGTGCACTTCGCCGCGCAGGCGGTGATGAGCGGCAACCAGGACGTGGTCGTCGCCGGCGGCGTGCAGACCATGACGCAGATCCCGATCTCGTCGGCCATGCTGGCCGGGCAGGCGCTTGGCTTCACCGATCCGTTCTCCGCCAGCAAGGGCTGGCAGGCGCGCTTCGGCGACCAGCCGGTGTCGCAGTTCGACGCCGCGCAGCGCATCGCCGGGCACTGGAAGCTGTCGCGCGAGGCGATGGAAGCCTATGCGCTGCAAAGCCACCAGCGCGCTGCCATGGCCATCGAGAGCGGCCGCTTCCAGCGCGAGATCGTGCCTTGCGCAGGCGTAGTCCACGACGAGACGCCGCGGCCCGATACCACGCTCGCCAAGATGGCATCGCTCGAACCACTGATGCCCGGCAGTGCACTGACCGCCGCCGTTTCCAGCCAGACGGCGGACGCGGCGGCGGCATTGCTGGTGGTCTCCGAAGACGCGCTCAAGCGCTACGGGCTCACGCCGCGCGCGCGTATCGCCCATATGAGCGTGATGGGCGACGACCCGCTGTGGATGCTGACCGCGCCCATTCCCGCCACGAAACGCGCGCTTGCGCGCAGCGGCCTGCGCTGGGAGGACATCGACGTGGTGGAGATCAACGAGGCGTTCGCTTCGGTGGCGATGGCCTGGCTGGCCGAGACCGGCTACCCGGCCGAGCGCACCAACCCTAACGGCGGCGCCATCGCGCTGGGGCATCCGCTCGGCGCCACCGGCGCGCGGCTGATGACCACGCTGCTGCACGAACTGGAGCGCACGGGCGGCCGCTACGGCCTGCAGACCATGTGCGAGGGCGGCGGCCTGGCCAACGTCACCATCATCGAGCGCCTGTGAGCCGGGTTCCCGGGGCACTGGCGCAAGCAACGGATAAGGGGAGTAGCGACATGGGAATCTGCGACGGACGGACCGTCATCATCACCGGCGCCGGCGGCGGCCTGGGGCGCGCCTATGCGCTGGCCTTCGCCGCTGAAGGCGCCAGCGTGGTGGTCAACGACATTCGCCGCGAGGCGGCCGAGGCGGTATGCGCGGAGATCCGCGCGCAAGGCGGGCAGGCGCTCGCCAGCGATGACGACATCACGCAACTGGCCACAGCCCGGCGCATCGTCGATGCCGCGCTGGCGGCGTTCGGCGAGGTGCACGTGCTGGTCAACAACGCCGGCATCTGCCGCGACCGCATGTTCGTCAGCCTGAGCGAAGCCGACTGGGACGATGTGATGCGCGTGCACCTGCGCGGCCACTTCTGCCTGGCCAACCTGCTGGCCCGGCGCTGGCGCGACGCGGCCAAGGCCGGGCGGCCGGTTGATGCGCGCATCGTCAACACCAGCTCCGGCGCGGGGCTGCAAGGCTCGGTGGGCCAGTCCAACTACGCCGCGGCCAAGGCCGGCATTGCCACGCTGACGCTGGTGCAGGCAGCGGAACTGGCGCGCTACGGCATCACCGCCAATGCGCTCGCGCCGGCGGCCCGCACCGGCATGACCGAAGGCGTATTTGCGGAGATGATGAAAGCGCCGGCGGAAGGCTTCGACTACTACGATCCGGCCAATATCGCGCCGCTGGTGGCCTGGCTTGGCAGCCCGGCTTCGCGCCATGTCACCGGCCGCGTGTTCGAGGCGGCGGGCGGCATGGTGGCGGTGGCGGACGGCTGGCGCACCGGCGCGAGTACCGACAAGGGCGCTCGCTGGCAAGCGGCCGAGCTGGGCGGCGCGATCGACGCGCTGCTCGCCCGCGCCGAGCCCGCGCAACGCGTCTACGGCACCTGAGGCGGGGACGGACGATGCGCTTCACGCTGTCCCTGGAACAACAAATGATCCGCGACACCTCGCGCGATTTCCTGGCCGTGCGCAGCGATTCGGCGGCGGTCCGGCGGGTGGTGGATGTGGTTGCGGACGCGGCGCAGGACGGCCATGACTCCGCCCTGTGGCGGGAAATGGCCGGCGAGCTGGGCTGGTGCGGCATCGCCTTGCCGGAAACGGCCGGCGGCGCCGGGCTGGGCGCCGTCGAGCTGGCGCTGCTGATGGAGCAGATGGGCCAGCGGCTGGCCTGCGTGCCGTACTGGTCGGCTATCTGCCTGGCGGCGCCGGCGCTGGCGGGCAGCCTCTCGCCCGAGGCCGCCGCGCCGTGGCTGGCGCGGCTGGCGCAGGGCGAGGCGCGTGCCGCGCTGGCCTTGCCTGCC
Organism: Burkholderiaceae bacterium 16; assembly: GCA_000955785.1. Classification (GTDB taxonomy): domain Bacteria; phylum Pseudomonadota; class Gammaproteobacteria; order Burkholderiales; family Burkholderiaceae; genus Cupriavidus. The sequence goes on along the minus strand of JYOD01000103.1, from coordinate 12,408 downwards.
TGGATGGCGCCCGGCGCGGATGGCTCGCTCGATGCCGATGCGCTGACCGTCACTGCCGCCGCGGCCGGGGATGGATTCGTGCTGGACGGGCAGGTTGCGCAGGTGTTCGACGCCGCCGGCGCGGACTGGCTGCTGGTGCCCGCGCGCCTGTCCGGCGGCGCGGCAGGGCAGCCGGCACTGTTCCTGCTGCCAACGGCAGCGCTGGAAGGCCAACCAGGCTTCGGGCTGCGCCGGCTGGAGGTGCTGGACCGTACCCGCCCGCTGGCCGACCTCGTCTTCGACGGGCTGCGCGTGGAGGCTAAAGCTTGCCTGGCGCAAGGCGCCGGGGTGGCGGCGGGCGTGGGCGCCGCCATGTGGCACGGCAGCCTGATGCTCGCCGCCGAGCAGCTCGGCGGCGCCCAGCAATGCCTCGACCTGACCGTGGCCTATGCCGCCGAGCGCATCCAGTTCGGCCGGCCGATCGCCGCCTTCCAGGCTGTCAAGCACCGCTGCGCGCAGATGATGGTGGCGGTGGAAGCGGCGCGCTCCGCGGTGTACGGCGCCGCGCGGGCCTGGCAGGCGGGCGTGGCAGGCGGCGCGATGGACGCAGCCAGGCTCGATGTTGCCGCGGCGCGCCTTGCCGCCGGCGATGCCTTCGGCTTCTGCGCCCAGGAGGCCATCCAGTTGCACGGCGGCGTGGGCTTTACCTGGGAGTACGACCCTCAGCTCTATTTCAAGCGCGCGCAGGCCGCCGGCGGCTGGCTGGGGGGCGCTGCCGCCGCGCTCGCCCGGATCGCCGACGGCCTGTTGGCCGCATGAGCAATATCAGCAGCGCAAGGACAAGCATGGATTCGATGGAAAACCAAAGCGCCTCCGCCGGGGAAGCGCAACTGCGCGCGGAGGTGGCGGACTGGATGTCCGCCAACCTGCGCGGCGAATTCGACTGCCTGAAGCATCGCGGCGGCCCCGGCGACGAAGAGGCGCATCCGGGGTTGCGCAAGGCCTGGGAGCGCCGTCTGGCGGACGGCGGCTGGACCTGCGTGGGGTGGCCGCAGGCGCACGGCGGGCGCGGGCTGCCGGTGATGTCGCAGGTGATCTTCCAGGAGGAGTACGCGCGTGCCGGCGGCCCCGGCCGCATGGGCCATATCGGCGAAGGGCTGATCGGTCCCACGCTGATCGCCTTCGGCAGCGAGGCGCAGCAGGCCCGCTTCCTGCCGGGCATTCGCAATGGTACCGAGTTCTGGTGCCAGGGCTACTCGGAGCCGGGCGCCGGCTCGGATCTCGCCAATGTGCGCACCCGCGCCGAGCGCGATCCCGTCACCGGGGACTGGCGCGTGAGCGGGCAGAAGGTGTGGACCTCGCTGGCCCACGAGTCGGACTGGATCTTCGTGCTGGCGCGCTGCGATCCGGCGTCGCGCGGCAACAAGGGCCTGGTCTTCCTGCTGATGCCGCTGGCGCAGCCGGGCGTGGAAATTCGCCCGATCCGCCAGATGGGTGGCGGCGTGGAGTTCAACGAGGTGTTCTTGGATGGCGCGCGCGCCGCCGCCGGCGATGTGCTGGGCGCGCCGGGCGACGGCTGGCGCATCGCCATGGCGCTGCTGGGCTTCGAGCGCGGCATCTCCACCCTGGGCCAGCAGATGCAGTTCACCCACGAGCTTGGCTGGATCGCCGAGGCCGCGCGCGCGAACGGCGCCTGGCAGGACGCGCCGCTGCGCCAGCGCATGGCGCGCGCCTGGGCCGGCCTGCGGGTGATGCGCTACAACGCGCTGCGCATGCTGGAAGGCGCCGAGGGCGGTGCCGGCGATGCCAGCGCGGCGCTGCAGCGCGAGACCCTGATCTACAAGTACTACTGGTCGAACTGGCACCGCGACCTGGGCCAGCTCGCGCTCGAAGTGCTCGGCCCGGACGCCAACCGGATCGACGAAGCGGACGTGCGCCGCACGCGCCTGCAGCAGATGGCGCTGTTCTCGCGCGCCGACACCATCTACGCCGGTACCAACGAAATCCAGCTCAACATCATCGCCGAGCGCGGGCTGGGCATGCCCCGCGAGGCCAGAGGACAGTCATGACTGAAATCGCAGACAAGCAACCGGCCGCGGCCGGCACCCCGCTCCCCCCGCCGGCCTATGTGGCCGGCCACCAGCTGCTGGCCGGCAAGAGCGTGCTGATTACGGCCGCCGCCGGCGCGGGCATCGGCTTTGCCGCCGCCCGCCGCTGCGCGGAGGAGGGATGCCGCGCGCTGATGATCTCCGACATCCACGAGAAGCGGCTCAGCGAGGCTGTGGCAACCCTGCGCGCCGAGACCGGCCTGCAGGCGATCCATGGCCAGCTTTGTGACGTCTCCGACCAGGCCCAGGTGCGGTCCCTGGTGGCGGCAGCCGAGGAGGCCCTGGGCGGCACCGATGTGCTGATCAACAACGCCGGGCTGGGCGGCTCGCGCCGCATAGTCGAGATGGACGATGCCGAATGGTCCCGGGTGCTCGACATTACGCTTACCGGCACCTTCCGGATGACGCGGGCCATGCTGCCGCATATGCAGGCGCGCCGGCGCGGGGCCATCGTCAACAACGCCTCGGTGCTGGGCTGGCGGGCGCAGAAGGAGCAGGCCCACTACGCCGCAGCCAAGGCCGGCGTGATGGCGCTGACACGTTGCAGCGCGGTGGAGGCTGCGGAGTTTGGCGTGCGTATCAATGCGGTGGCGCCGAGTATCGCACTGCACGATTTCCTGCGGAAGTCGGCGCCGGCGGAGCTGCTGCGGGAGCTGGCCTCACGCGAGGCGTTCGGGCGGGCTGCCGAGGTGTGGGAGGTGGCGAATGTGATGGTGTTTCTGGCTAGCGACTATGCGTCGTATATGACGGGTGAAGTGTTGCCTGTCAGCAGTCAGCGGGCGTAGCGGCTAGTGGCCCGCGCGGAGCAGGAATCCCAGAACAGGGCAGCAGCGAGGCAAGGAGAGGCATGACACGAGTATTCAATTCCGCCGAGGCGCTGATGAGCGCCGTGGGCGAGCAACTGGGCCACAGCGCCTGGACCGTCATCACGCAGGCGCGCATCGACGGCTTTGCCGAGGCCACGGGCGACCACCAATGGCTGCACGTGGATCCCGAGCGCGCGGCGCAAGGCCCCTTTGGCGCCTGCATTGCGCACGGTTATCTCACCCTGTCGCTGGTCAACCAGTTCCTGCCGGAGATCCTGACGGTCGAAAACCTGCGCTGGGGCGTCAACTACGGCTGCGACAAGGTGCGCTTCCCGGCGCCGGTGCGGGTCGGCTCGCGCCTGCGTGGCGTGGGCGAACTGGTGCGCGCCGAGGCGCTGCCCGGCGGTGTGCAGTCGGTGGTGCGCGTCAGCGTGGAAATCGAGGGCGAGGATAAGCCCGCTTGCGTGGCCGACACCATCAGCCGCTATTACTTTTGATACTTCCAAGGAAAGCAGCATGAGAGAAGCAGTCATTGTCGCCGTGGCGCGTACGCCCATCGGCAAGGCATTCCGCGGCGCCTTCAACGATACGGAGGCGCCGGCGCTGGGCGGGCACGTGGTGCGTGCCGTGGTGGAGCGGGCGGGGATCGACCCGGCCGAGGTCGACGATGTACTGATCGGCGCTGCCGCCCAGCAGGGCACGCAGGGCTACAACCTGGGCCGGCTGTGCGCGGTGGCGGCGGGACTGCCCGACAGCGTGCCGGGCATGACGATGGACCGCATGTGTTCGTCGGGGCTGATGACCATCGCCACGGCCGCGAAAAGCATCATCTGCGGCGAGGCCGACATCGTTGTGGCCGGTGGCGCCGAGTCGATCTCGCTGACGCAGAACAAGCACAAGAACGCCTACCGCGCGCAATCCGAGGCGGTGCTGGCCCGGCAGCCGGACGCCTATATGGCGATGATCGAGACCGCCGAAGTGGTGGCGCAACGCTATGGCATTGCCCGGGCTGCGCAGGACGAGTACGCGCTGCGCAGCCAGCAGCGCACCGCCGAGGCGCAGCGCCTGGGCCTGTTCGACGACGAGATCGTGCCGCTGGAGACGCGCCGCGCGCTGTTCGACAAGGCGGGCGCGCTCACCGGGCACGAGACCGTGCGCCTCGCGCAGGACGAATGCAACCGGCCCGATACCAGCGCCGACAGCCTGGCCGCGCTCAAGCCGGTATGGAGCGGCGGGCGCGCCGTGCCGCAAGGGCTCCACATCACCGCGGGCAATGCCTCGCAACTATCGGACGGCGCCGCCGCCGTGCTGCTGATGAGCCGCGAGCAGGCTGAGCGCCGCGGCTTGCGCCCGCTGGGCCGCTATCGCGGCATGGCCGTGGCCGGCTGCGCGGCGGACGAGATGGGCATCGGCCCGGTGTTCGCCGTGCCCAGGCTGCTGGCGCGCCACGGCCTGACGGTCAAGGACGTTGGCTTGTGGGAACTGAACGAAGCCTTTGCCTGCCAGGTGCTGTACTGCCGGGACATGCTCGGCATTCCGGACGTGCGGCTGAACGTCAATGGCGGCGCCATCGCGATCGGCCATCCCTTCGGCATGTCGGGCGCGCGCATGACCGCGCACGCCTTGCTCGAAGCGCGCCGGCGCGGCGCCGCGCATGCGGTGGTGACAATGTGCGTCGGCGGCGGCATGGGCGCCGCCGCGTTGTTCGACGTGCTGTAGCGGTCATTGCCGGTGGCAGTGCGAACGGCCAGCCCAAGGCGGGCCATGCCCCCGGCGCGGAGGAGACGACAATGAAAAAAGTGATTGGCATCGGCGTATCGCTGACGGTATTGGCTGCCGCGGCATGGTCCTTCTCGCCGCGGCCCCTGCCTGCCTTCGCAGCCACCGCGCTGCGGGCGGATCGGCTGCAGCTCAATGGCATCGCCCGGTCCGGCGACCGCATGGTGGCGGTCGGCGAGCGAGGCACGATCTTGCTCAGCGACGACGAAGGCGCACACTGGCGGCTCGCCAGCGTGACGCCGGAGCACGGCGCCGCGCTCACGCAGCTTGTCTTTGCCGGTGGCAAGGACGATAGGGTCGGCGTGGCGGTGGGACACAGCGGCTGGATCCTGCGCACCACCGACGGCGGTGAGCATTGGCAGCAGGTGGCCTTCGATGCGGCGCAGTCGGACCCCCTGCTGGGCGTCTGGGGCCAGGCGGCGGGCCCGTGGTTCGCCATCGGCAGCTTCGGGCGCTTCCTGGTGTCGCACGACCAGGGCGGGCACTGGCAGTCCGCAGCCGCGCCGCAGATGCAGGACAAGCACTTGAGCGGCATTGCCGGTGACCATCAGGGCCGCCTGATGCTGGTGGGCGAGAGCGGCCTGGTGCTGCGCTCCGCCGATGGCGGCGGCACCTGGGAAGCGGTCAAGATGCCCTACGAGGGCTCGCTCTACGGCGTGCTGCCGCTGCGCGACGGCGCCTGGCTGGTCTATGGCATGCGCGGCAACGTGCTGCGCAGCGCCGACTTCGGCGCGAGCTGGGAGGCCGCCGAGGTGGGGCTCAAGACCTCGTTCTTCGGTGGCGCGCAACTGGCGGACGGCCGCATCGCGGTGGCCGGCCAGGGCGGCATGCTGGCCGTCTCGGCGGACGGCGGGCGCCATTTCAAGCCGGTGGCGGGCGGCAGCGCGCAGACGCTGGCTGCGCTCATCCCGGCCGCAGGGGGGAATGCCCTGACGCTGGCCGGTAACGCGGGGATTGCCCGCTTCACCCTGGCCCCGGATGCCGCGCCCTGATCTTCCCCCAGCCGCAGCGCTAAGCACCTCACCGCATTGCATAGAAGCGAGAACGCCATGACCCGCCCCGAAATCTCCGGCCCCCGGGCCACCACCACCCGCCTGAGCCGCTTCGTCGCGCATTGCGCGGACCTGTTGATCCGGCGCCGCCGCCTGTTGCTGGTGCTGTGCCTGGCGATGACCGTGGCGATGGGCTTGTCCGCCACGCGCCTGCGGCTCGATCCGGGCTTCAACAAGATGATCCCGCTGCAGCATCCCTATATGCAGGTGTTCACCAAGTACGCCGGCACGTTCTCCGGGGCCAATACCGTGCTGATCAGCCTGCGCTGGAAGGGCGAAGGCGATATCTACAACCCGGCCTTCATGGACAAGCTGCGTCGTGCTACCGACGATGTGTTCTTCATTCCAGGCGTGCGCCGTTCACACGTGTTCTCGCTGTTTACCCCGAATGTGCGCTACACCGAGGTGACCGAGGTGGGATTTCGGGGGGATGTGGTGGTACCGGGCCGATACTCTGGTACCCCGGAGCAGCTCGACCAGGTACGCCGCAACGCGGCGCGCTCAGGCCAGATTGGCCGGCTGGTAAGCAATGACCTGAAGTCCGCGCTGATCCGCGCCGATCTGAGTGATGTGGATCCCGTTACGGGCAAGGCCCTCGACTACGGCAAGGTGGCACGCCAGTTGGAGCAAATCCGCACCGGCCTGGGCGGCACGGATGTGGAAGTGAGCATTATCGGCTTTGCCAAGCTTGTCGGCGATGTGGAAGACGGCATTGCCGGGGTGATGGTGTTCTTCGCGCTGGCCTTTGCGGTGACGGCGCTGATGCTGTTTTTCTACACGCGCTCGCTGCGCATTACCCTGCTGGCGCTGGTGGTGGCGCTGCTGCCGGTGGGCTGGCTGCTCGGCTTGCTGCCGCTGCTGGGCTACGGCATCGACCCAATGTCCATTCTGGTGCCGTTCCTGATCTTTTCCATCGGCGTCTCGCACGCGGTGCAGATGACCAATGCCTGGAAACAGGAAGTGGTGCTGGGCAATGACCCGGTCGAGAGCGCGCGCGCGGCCTTCTGCAAGCTGTTCATCCCCGGCACGGTGGCCTTGCTGACCAACGCACTGGGTTTCATGGTCATCATGCGCATCGAGATCGAGATCGTGCGTGAGCTGGGCATTACCGCATGCCTCGGCGTATTGCTGATGATCGTCACCAACAAGGTGTTCCTGCCGCTGCTGCTGTCATACACGCGCCTGGAGCCGCGCGTGGTGGCGGCCGCCAGGGCGCGTGCCGGGCGGCATGGCACCTTCTGGAACCGGTTCGGCCACTTTGCCCGCCCGGGGCCGGCACTGGTGGTGTTCGGCGTGTCGCTGGCGCTGTTGGCGTTCGGTGCGGTGCAGTCACGGGGACTAAGGGTTGGCGATATCGGCAACGGTGCTCCGGAACTGCGCGCCGACTCACGCTATAACCGCGATAACGCGCAGATCGTCGGCCAGTACAACATCGGCGTGGACGTGCTTACGGTGGTGGTGGAACCCAAAGGCTTTGACGACGCCTGCCTGCACTATCCGGTGATGAGCGCGGTGGAGCGCTTCGAGATGAGCCTGCGCGGTGTGGCGGGCGTGCAATCGGTGGTGAGCGTGCCGTCGCTCGCCAAGGTGATGATCGGCGCCTTCAACGAGGGCAATCCGCGCTGGGAGGCGCTGCCGCGCAATAGCGATGGCCTGACCCAGGGCGCCAAAGCCTTCGATCCGGAGAACGGCATGAACACCGCGAACTGCCAGGCCATCCAGGTGCTGATCTACACAGCCAATCACGAAGGCGCCACCATTGCCCATCTCGTCAAGGAGATCCAGCACCTTATCGCCGCAGACAAGACGCCGAACGTGGCGTTCCGCCTCGGCGGCGGCAATATCGGCGTGATGGCAGCCACCAACGAAGCGGTGGACGAAGCCGAGGTAACCATGCTGCTGGCGATCTTCGGCGCCATCACGCTGCTGTGCCTGCTGACCTTCCGTTCCTGGCGGGCCGTGCTGTGCATCATCGTGCCGCTGACGCTGGTGTCCGTCCTTTGCAGTGCGCTGATGGCGTGGCTGGGGATCGGCCTGAAGGTCTCGACGCTGCCGGTGATCACGCTGGGCGTAGGGGTTGGCGTGGACTACGGCATCTATCTCTATGAGCGCATGCAGCACCAGTTGCGCCATGAAGGGCAGAACCTGCCGCAGGCGTTCGCCGAGGCCATGCGCCAGCGTGGCAACGCCGCCTTGTTCACCGCCATGACGATGTGCATCGGGGTGGGTACGTGGGCCTTCGCCGCGCTCAAGTTCCAGGCGGACATGGGCATCCTGTTGGCCTTCATGTTTATGGTCAACCTGTTCGGCGCAGTCTTCCTGTTGCCGGCGCTGGCGAGCTGGCTGGGCGTGGAAGAAGAGGAACGCCGGCTGGCCGGCAACAAAGCCCGCGGCGCGGAGGCACGCGTGGGCGGGATGGTCGGTAGCGAAGGGCGCCCGCTCAAGTCTGACGCGGCCTGAACTGCCGGGCCTTCGCGCGGCCGGCCCGTCATCATTTGAAGAATCTGCTGCAATTCGGAGGGGGCGGACGCTTACAATTGACATCTCGATCTGGACATCGTGAGTGCATTCCTCGCGATTCGACATAGCGTCCCGCGGATGGCCGAGCCGGGCCGTGGGGCAGTAATCAAACGATAGTAGCCGGCTGCCCTGCTGCATGAGGCAGGGCGTGGCGTGCCAGGCGCGACATAGAATCGCGCAGGAAGGAGAATAAGATGTCGCAGCAGGCCCCGACTGATGGATCGCCGTTCTCATCGATCCGGATCGGCCCCCTTGCGTTGCGCAACCGCCTGATCAAGGCGGGTGCGAACGAGGGCATGACACCGCAAGGATTGCCGACACAGGCGCAGGTCAAGCATCACCGGGATATCGCTGCCGGCGGTATCGGCATGACGGTGGTCGCGTATGCTGCCGTCGCACAGGAGGGGCTGACCTTCTCGCATCAGCTCGTCCTGACCCGCGAGGCCATACCGCATCTGCGGGTGCTGACCGACGCGGTGCATCGTGAGGGCGCTGCGGCTTGCCTGCAGATTACGCATGCCGGCTCGTTTACGATGATGCGGCATGGCGGGAGCCGTGCGCCGCTGACCGCATCGGCTGGCCTGAATGCCTTCGGCATGATGTATGGCGTGTATTTCCAGCGCGCCATGCGCGAGAGCGATATGTTCCGGGTTGCCATGCAATTCGCCGATGCCGCGCGCCTCGCGCGGGAGGCGGGTTTTGACGCGGTCGAGATCCACATGGGGCACGGCTACCTGCTCAATCAGTTCCTGTCTCCGCTCAGCAACCGGCGGCGCGACCGTTTTGGCGGTGAAGCGGAAAACCGCACGCGCTTCCCGGCGATGGTGCTGCGCCACGTCAAGGACGCCGTCGGGGCGGAGTTGGCGGTGTGCTGCAAACTGAGTGTGATTGACGGTGTGCCCGGCGGCAACGTGGCGGCGGATTCCGCCATCACGGCGCGCATCCTGGAGAGGGAGGGGGCTGACCTGCTGACGCTGAGTGGCGGACGTAATGTCGAAAGCCCGTGGGTGTTGTTTGGCAGTGCGATGCCGACGGCGCAGATGAAAGCCACGGCGCCGCACGCGCTGGCCAGGCTCGGCATCTCGATTCTGGAGAAGCGTACCCCGCGCGAGCTGAAGTTCCGTGAACTGTATTTCCTTGAGGCCTCCCGGGTGATCCGCCAGGCGGTGCGGATGCCGCTGGCCTATATTGGCGGCGTGAAGTCGCTGGACAGTGTGCGGCAGCTGTTGGGCGAGGGCTTCGACTGCGTTGCCCTGGCGCGCGCGCTGATCCATGATCCGGCCCTGGCCGATCACTGGCGAACCGGCGCAGTGACACGTTCGGCATGCGACAGCTGTAATGCTTGCGTTGCAAAGATCTACGATCCCGCCGGCGTTTCCTGCATTTACGGACCACCGGCCGATCCAAGGCTGACCACGATACTGGCAGCCGGGCAGGCTGATTGAGACTTGCGTGACTTCCGACCACCGATGCCAGGCCGATTTCGCCCGGCTTCTCGACGCCACGCCCGGACCGACGCGCTGTCAGTCGGTACTTGATTTCCTGGCAAGCCAGTCCTGTTGGGTCATGATCGTGCGGAAGCCCAGATGCGACATGGCGCTAAACGGGTCCGACCCTCTCCTTGCGCTGACCCGGTAGCTAGTGCAATAAGTCTCGCTGCACAAAAAAGAGCCGCCCCGTATGACTCGCTTGGGAGCGTCGACGGGTGCTCCTGCATCGTCGGGGTCATATGAGTCGACAGGGCCTTGGGGATCGGACACCTGTCCTTTGCGGGCCTCGATGGCGAACGCGTCGGAGCGATACCAGTCAGCCGTCCATTGCCAGACATTGCCGGCCATATCGTAGATGCCATAGCCGTTTGGCGCGAAATTGCCAACCGGCAATGTGCCGACCTGGATCTTTTCATTGCGGCCGACGACCGGAAATTGACGCGCCCGGTCGTCCCACGTATTGGCCATCTTTTTGCCGTTGGGAGCGAGTTCGTCTCCCCAGGCGTAGTCCGCTTGTTCGAGGCCACCGCGCGCAGCGAACTCCCACTGCACTTCGGTCGGCAGGCGCTTTCCAGCCCAACGGGCGTAGTTCAGCGCGTCAACGTACGACACCTGCACCACAGGATGATTCTCCTTATCGGCCAGATTGCTTTGGGGGCCGAGCGGATGCCGCCAATTGGCCCCAGGCACATATCTCCACCAGCGCGACCAATCGCCCAGTTCAACGGGTTCGCTCGTGCCGACAAATACCATGCTGCCGGGGACAAGCGTCCCGGGATCTGGCTCTGGCGTGCCGGGCGGCAGTTGCGGGCGTATGTCTTCCCACCTCGGTTTTTGCTCAGATGTTGTGACGTACCGAGTGGCTTCGGTGAAGCGTCTGAAATCGGCGTTTGTCACATCGAAACTGTCCATCCAGAACCCGCTGACTTGAACGCGGTGGGCCGGTCCTTCGCTGGGAAGCGCCCTCTCGGATGAACTGCCCATCAGGAATGTTCCCCCTGGGACCCAGACCATACCTCTGGGGCCTGTCACCCCGTCACCTATCACGGGGCCCTTGAACTGGCCTGCCGAAGAAAATCCCCTGAAGTATTTTGCGCTCAGCAGTCCAGCCGCGCCGGCAACTCCACTTGCCAGTAATCCCGAGATAAGCGCTCGGCGTTTCATGGTCTTTCCTAATTTTTATCGCAGCGTCCCGCAGTCAGTTTGGGCGCGCGATGAATTCACTGGGTTGATTCCTGGCCTGGCTCATCGATGTCGTCCACGTTGAGCGGGAGAGGGGGAGCCGCCGATTATCCGATGATGGCGATGATACAGCTGCCTGGCATCGTCTTCCCGGACTACGGAAGCATCTATGCGTGCCATCTCAGGACCCCGCTTTGATCGGCTACGCCCACCGCGTGCGTCTTTCGCTGTCTAGTCTGAAGAGACGATGAGGCATAGCCCTGAGCTATGTACTGTGGAGCGTGCTAAATCAAAAGGAGGGGACATGCCTGCACCTGGCTACAAAATTGAATCCCGACCGCTGGAATCGCGGTATGCGCGCGGCTGGCATTGCCTCGGGCCGGCCGCGGATTACCGCGACGGGAATCCGCACACACTGAACATTTTCGGCTGCCGCCTTGCAGCCTTCGCCGATTCTGCCGGCACCATTCGTATCATTGATAGCTATTGCCCGCATATGGGCGCGGACCTTAGTACCGGTACCGTGCAAGGCGACCAGTTGGTGTGCCCCTTCCATGGTTGGCAGTGGGGTGGCGATGGCGCTTGCAAGTCGATCCCTTACTGCAAGCGAGTGCCGCCGAAGGCGCGCATTGGCAGCTGGGATACGTGTGAGCAGAACAATCTGCTCTTCATCTGGCACGATCCCCAGGGCAACGCGCCTCCACCTGAGGTGGCGATCCCGCGCATCGAGGCATGCTTTTCGGCGCAATGGTCCACGTGGGCAATCGATAAGATGGTGATTCAAACGAATTGCCGGGAATTGGTCGACAATATCTCCGATATGGCTCACTTTGACACCGTGCACGGTGCGCCGATCGACTACTTCGCCAATCTGTTCGAGGGCCACAAGGCCACGCAAGTGCTGGTCGGCCGCAGCGCCCGACTTTCCGCTGGAGATTGCCTGACCGCGCTGTCCACCTATTTCGGCCCGGCATACCACATTACGGAAATGCGTGGGCAGATGGACGGTCAGCCGATCCATTCGATTCTGCTCAACTGCCATGTGCCCATCGACATGAACAGCTTCGAACTGCGCTATGGTGTACTGGTAAAGAAGGTCCCCGGCCTTTCCGACGAGCAGAATGAGGCGATTGCGCAAGCCTATGTGGAACAGGCGCGCAATGCCTTCTACGAGGATGTGGCAATCTGGGACTCCAAGATCCGCACCGACAATCCGCTCTTATGCGAGGGAGATGGGCCGATCTACCAGATGCGGGACTGGTATAACCAGTTCTACGTAGACGCAGAGGAGGTACGGCCAGCTAGTGTCGGGCGCAAGGTGATCGAGATGAATATAGCGGGAATTGATGCGCCAAAGCTGCATCATGTATTTGAGGGGTAGGAAGAAGGGGGCGCTGCCGCCTCCGATCCGGAGGCAGCAGCAGAGTTCTTGACGCGCGGGCGTCGCACAGAGGCATGTTGCGTACGCCGATGACTTACTCATAAGTCAGGA
>JYOD01000102.1 GCA_000955785.1 Burkholderiaceae bacterium 16 | reverse complement strand
CATCTCGTTTCATGTTGAATGATGACTAAACGGGCGTCACAAGGTTCCATCTTTTGTCGCTTTATTTACGGACTGGTGAGTAAGAGTGGTGCCGGCCTGGCAGGGGTCGGCGTGGTCACGCCGTGCTGGCCGGAAGGGCTGCTCAAGTGCGACGGTAGGGGATGCGCGAAGGGCTGTAACCAGTCATATTGGCGGGGCGGGATTTCACTATCCGGGTGAACCCGATGGGAGCCGCCGTGCGTTTCGGTGGCGCTCACGCACGACGCGACGGGCTGGGGCCGGAAGCAGTGCGTTTTATGCCCGGAAAAAAAGAACTCCGGCCACGAGGCCGGAGATCAAGACCCTGCCGGCATCGAGCGCCGTCAAGGTGGAGACAAGGAAAGCGCTGTCCCGCCGCCCGGTTTGTGCTTCGGTGCGGGGGGTGGCCAGACATGCGCGACCGCTGGCGACTCAGGCCAGCATACGTTGATCAAGATGCGCGCGCCCCCGCCAGAAGGGAGGGGCGCGGGAGATAGCGCTCAGGATGGCGCGTTCCCTCCCAGTGGCGAAACCCTTGCCGTCTGGTCCGGGCGGCCATCGCTGGTGCCCAGGTAGAACACGCCGGCGGCGTGCAGCGCCGTGCGGTCCCCGACCATGATCCGGCAGTTCACGTTGGCGACGCGCCGGCCTTGCTTGAGCATGTCCACATGCGCCTCCACCCAGTCGCCGGCATGTACCGGGCCAAGATAGTCCACGCTGAGATGCAGCGTGCGGGGCTGCAGGGTGCCGAAGCGGCGCACCATGACGATCCCGAACGCACTGTCGGCCAGCATGGCCATGAAGCCCCCGTGCACGATGCCGATGGCGTTCAGGTGTTCGTCGGCGATGCGCACGCCCACCACCGGCCGCTCCGCGTGCAGGTAGAAATCGCCACAATGGCGCATGAAGCCCCTGGCGCCGGCAAGCGGCTCGAAGCCGGCCGGCACGCCGCGGTCTTGCGGATCCCGATGGGGCAGGATTGCCGCCACGGAAGATTGCGATTGAGACATGGAATTCACTCTATGGTCAGGGCGGCCCGGCGCCGCGGGGCCATCATCACGCGTCGGGCAGGAAACCAAGGCCCAGTTCACGCAGGCGCGCCACAGCCTGCGTGTCGAACCCCCAGTCGCGCAGCGCCGCGGCGCCGTGTTCGCCGCGTGCCGGCGCGGGCCCCGTGACTTCCGACGGCGTGCCGAGAAAGCGCGGCGCCGGCCCCGGCTGCACCACGCCGGCCACCTCGACAAAACTGCCGCGGGCGCGGTGCTGCGGATGATCGGGCGCTTCGGCGAAGCCCAGCACCGGCGCCACGCAGGCATCGCTGCCTTCGAATATGGCACACCACTCGTCGCGCGTGCGGGTCAGGAAGACCGTTTCGAAATGCTGGCGCAACACCGGCCAGCCGCTGCGGTCATGCTGCCTGGGCAGGTCCTTGCCGGCCAGGCCGAGTTTTTCGAGCAGTTCGGCATAGAAGCGCGACTCCACCGCGCCCACCGCCATGTAGTGGCCGTCGCTGGTGCGATAGCTGTCGTACCAGGGGGTGCCGCCGTCCAGCAGGTTGCTGGCGCGCTGCTCGCGCCAGTTGCCCGACGCCAGCAGACCCCAGACCACGGCGCCGAGCTGCGCGGCGCCTTCGATCATGGCCGCGTCCACGACCTGGCCCTTGCCGCCGCGCTGCACATTGAGCAGGGCGGCAACCACGCCCAGGGCGAGCAGCATGCCGCCGCCGCCATAGTCGCCCACCAGGTTCAGCGGCGGCACCGGCGCCTCGCCCGCGCGGCCGATGCCGGACAGCACGCCCGACAGGGCGATGTAGTTCAGGTCGTGGCCGGCGCGCTCGGCCATGGGCCCGGTCTGGCCCCAGCCGGTCATGCGCCCGTACACCAGCTTCGGGTTGCGGGCCAGCGCCACGTCGGGCCCCAGGCCAAGGCGTTCCATGGTGCCGGGCCGGAAGCCCTCGATCACCACGTCGGCGCGCTCGATCAGTTCCAGCGCGGCATTGCGGGCCTCGGGCTGCTTGAGATCGAGCGTGACCGAGCGCCGGCCCCGGCCTGTCACGTCCACCCGCTTGCCGGTGGCGGACTTGGGGCCCAGGTCGGTCGGCGCCACCGGCCGGTCGATACGCAGCACGTCCGCGCCCATGTCGGCCAGCAACATGGCCCCGAACGGGCCTGGCCCGATTGCCTCGAACTCCACTACGCGAATGCCGCTTAGTACACCCATTGCTGATCCTGTGAACGGTCTGGCCGGGCGCGGCGTGGCGTCCTGGCCGGTTTGGAAGGGGCCGGAGCGGGCAAATGCCGCCGGCGTCATGGGACAAAGTAGAACAAATTGCGGCCATGCGCGGACCTACCCGCGTCGGGTAGGCGGCCACGCCGGGCGTCCGGAGAGGCATATCCGGCCCCTATAATCCAGGCACCAGATCCCTTCGCGATAGCGCGCTGCCCCCAACCGGAAAGCAGCGCTTACAAGGCTTCCCAGCATGTCCGACTCCGGCGAGCAACTGGCTGGAACGCGCGCTTCACCCGAGCGCCCGGTCCAGCCAATCACGCCCACCAAACTCACTCCGCCGCGCGGGGCGCGCCACCTGATGCCCCGCGAGGCCTTGATGTCGCGCCTGGTGGACGCGCGCCGCCAGCGCTGCGTGGTGGTCCAGGGGCCGGCGGGCAGCGCCAAGACCAGCACCTTGCTGGCCTGGCGGCAGGCCCTGTTGACGCTGGACTTCGACGTGGCCTGGCTCTCGCTGGCGGCCGAAGACAACGACCTGACCAGCTTCTTTCATGGACTGCTGGCGAGCCTCGCCGCGGTGGACGCGGCGATGGTGCGCGAAGCCGAAATCCTGATGGGGCGCGACGGCGACGAGTCCGCAGCCGAGCACTGGGTGATCACGCTGGTGCGCGGCATCGCAAGCCGCCGGCGGGAACTGGTGCTGATGCTGGACGACGTCCACCTCCTGGACGATCCCCGGATCTTCCAGGCGCTGCGCTGGCTGCTCGACTACGCGCCGCCCCACCTGCACGTGGCCCTGGCCTCGCGCAACGCATTGCCGCTCTCGCTGGCGCGCCTGCGCAACCAGGGCCTGGCGACCGAACTCGACCTGCGCGATCTGCGTTTCTCGGCAGAGGAGTCCGAGCGCTTCCTGCGCGAACAGCTTGGCAGCATCGACAAGCGCGACGCGCAGGTACTGCACGAACTGACCGATGGCTGGGCAGCCGGCCTCCAACTGTTCGCGATCGATCTCAAAAGCAAGCAGGGGGCAGGCTTTGCGCGGGTGCAGGTGCGCGATGCCCAGGCGTTTGCCAGCTATTTCGAATGCGAGGTGCTGGTGCGCCTGGCCAGTGGCGATCTGCACCTGCTGACGCGCATGGCCGTCTGCAACCGCTTTTGCGCGTCCTTGTGCGCCACGCTGCTGGGGCGTCCGGATGCCACCGGCGAGATCGCGGCCAGGCTGGCCCGGCTTGACGCGGATGACCTCTTCATCACGCAGATCGGCGGCGGCCAGGACGGTGAAACCTGGTACCGCCTGCATCCGCTGCTGCGCGAAGTCCTGCTGGCCCGGCTGGCGGAGTTGCCGCCGGCGGAGCAGCACGCGCTGCACGCGGCGGCCTGGCACTGGTTCGGCGCGCAGGGGCACATCGACGAAGCGGTGCGCCATGCGGTCCAGGCGGGCGACGCGGCCGCGGCGGCGGACCTGGTGGAAACCTGCGCGCACGACCTGCTGGCGCGCGGGGAACTCAGCCAGCTCGCGGGGCTGGTGCGGCGGCTGCCGCCGGAACAGGTCACGGCCCGCTTCGACCTGCATCTGGTGCTGGCCCACTTGCAGATGTATGCCGGCGAGATCGATGCGCTGACGCAGAGCATCGAGCAGATGGCATCGCAGCACGACCGGCTCGGCCCCAGGCAGCGCTATGCGCTGGCACTGCTGCGCGGCGGGCTGGCGCTGCAGCGCGACGACACCGACTCGGTGGTGGCCTTGCTGCCGGAACTGCAGCGCGTGCCGCCTGACGCCGACGATTTCACCTTCGCGGGGCGCGGCAATGTGCTGTCGTGGATGTTTATCCACCGCGGCGAGTACAAGCAGGCGCGCAAGGTGCTGGAGGAGGGCGCGTTGCATGGAGGCGCGCCGCGCGGCGTCCTGCTGGGGCGCTGCATGGGCGGCATGACCCATGCGGCCGAAGGACAGTTCCTGCTGGCCGAGCGCATCTTCTGCGACGTACTGGCGCAGGCCGAGCAGCAGGGCCCGGCCTACATCGGCATTGCCTGCATGGCCGCGGCGCTGCTTGGCGAGGCACTCTACGAACTCAACGATGTCGATGCCGCGCGCGAGTTGCTGGAAAAGCGGATCGACGTGCTGGGGCGCGTCTCGATTCCGGATACCGTGCTGCGCGGCCTGATGGTGCTGGCCAACGCGCACTGGCAGGGCGGGCGCCGGCTGGAAGCGCGGGCCAGCCTGGAGCGTCTGGAAGACTATGCGGCGCGCCATCGTGTCGACCGCCTGCTGGCGAACGCGCTTTGCCTGCGCTCGCGTTGGTTGCTGGAAGAGGGGGAGATCGACGAGGCGGACGCCAGCCTGTTGCGCCTGGAAGCGCTCGCCGCCCGCTATGCGGGCGCAGCCCGCAGCACCGCCTGGGAGATCAGCGTCTGCGCGCAGCTGGCGCGTATCGGCATGTGCCTGCACCGCAACGATTTCGACGGCGCCATGGCGCGGCTCACGCCGCTCAACGCGCTCTCCGAAGCCGGCGGACGCTGGTGCCGGGTGGCCAGCCTGCGGCTGCAGATGGCGTTTGCCGAACAAGGCCGGCGCAATCCCGAAGGCGCCCGCGAGCACCTCGTCGAAGCGCTGCGCCTGGGGCATCGGCTTGGGCTGATGCGCAGCCTGCTGGACGTATCGCCGCGCTTGTGTGACATGCTCGAAGCCTTGCCGGCGGAGCAGGGGTTCGACCCGGTGCTTGGCTTCTACGCGCAGCGGCTGATGGCGGCGACGGCACCAGCCGGGCAGGAGGCGGTGCCATCCGTGTCCCTTCCGGTTCATCCGGTGATCGATACGCTCAGCGAACGCGAGAACGAAGTGCTAGGCCTGCTTGCGCAGGCACTGCCCAACAAGAAGATCGCAAGGGTCCTCGGCGTTTCGCTGGACACCGTCAAGTGGCACCTGAAGAACATCTACGGCAAGCTCGACGTGTCGGGCCGCGATGAAGCGGTCGCCCGCATGCGCGACTACAAGACCGCGCAACCGCAGCACGCCCACCCCACCCGCTAGGGCACCGGCCGCGCAGGCCAGCCTCGCCATCCTCGCCCGTACCTACCCCTACTCCACCGGGGTAGGTACTTTTCCCCGCCCGGCAACCAGAATACTTCCATCAAGGCAGCGATCCCCGGTCCGGACTCACCGTGACAGACGCTGGCCTCGCAACCGACCAATGAGGAGCTTCTGGTGGAAATCAAGCGCACCGTCTATCGCGACGACCATGAAATGCTGCGGGAAACCGCGCGCCGGTTCTTCGAGCGCGAATGCCTGCCGCGCCAGGCACAGTGGGACAAGGACGGCCTGGTCGACCGCGAGACCTGGCTCAAGGCCGGCCGCGACGGCCTGCTGTGCGTGACCGTCCCCGAGGAGTACGGCGGCGGCGGCGGCGATTTCGGCCACTCGGCGGTGCTGGCCGAGGAGTACCACCGTTCCGGGATCTCCGGCCCGAGCTTTTCGGTGCACTCGGACATCACCGCGCCGTACATCGTGCGCCTGGGCACCGAGGAGCAGAAGCGCAAATGGCTGCCGCCGATCTGCCGCGGCGAGAAGATCCTGGCGATTGCCATGACCGAGCCCGGCACCGGCTCCGACCTGAAGTCGATCCGCGCCACCGCCGTACGCGATGGCGACGACTTCGTCATCAACGGCAGCAAGACCTTTATCTCCAACGGCCTGAATGCCGACATGGTCGTGGTGGTCTGCAAGACCGATCCCAAGGCCGGCGCCAAGGGCGTGAGCCTGATCATGGTGGAAGCGGACCGCGAGGGCTTCCGCCGCGGCCGCAAGCTGGAGAAAGTGGGCCAGCGCGCCGCCGATACCGCCGAGCTGTTCTTCGACAACGTGCGCGTGCCTGCCGGCAACCTGATCGGCAATGAGAACGGCGGCTTCATCCACCTGATGGAAGAACTGCCTCAGGAACGCCTGATCATCGCGGTGTACTGCGCGGCAAGGCTGGAGCGCCAGCTCGAACTGACCGTGCAATACGTCAAGGACCGCCGCGCCTTCAACCAGACCGTGTGGGACTTCCAGAACACCAAGTTCAAGCTCGCCGACGTCAAGGCCCAGGCCGTGGCCGTGCGCACGATGGTGGACTACTACATCGCCCAGCACATGGAGCGCAAGCTCACGCTGCAGGAGGCGGCCATCGCCAAGCTTTTCGCCACCGAGACCATGTGGAAGTGCATCGACGAGATGGTGCAACTGCACGGCGGCTACGGCTACATGCTGGAGTACCCGATCGCGCGCGCCTTCGTCGACATGCGCGTGACCCGCATCTTCGGCGGCACCAGCGAAGTGCTGCGCGACCTGATCGCCCGCAAACTTTAAGTCCTACCGTCATCCAGAGAACGAGGAAACCATCATGAGCGAAAAAGTACTAGTTGGCGGCGTGGGCATGATCCCCTTCGCCAAGCCCGGCGCGAGCCTGAGCTATACCGAAATGGGCGCCGAAGCCGTGCGCCGCGCCCTGGCCGATGCCGGTATCGGCTACGACCTCGTGCAGCAGGCCTTCGCCGGCTACGTCTACGGCGACTCCACCTGCGGCCAGACCGCGCTGTACGAGGTGGGCATGACGGGCATCCCCATCGTCAACGTCAACAACAACTGCTCGACCGGCTCCACCGCGCTGTACCTGGCACGCCAGGCCATTGCGATGGGCGATGCCGACTGCGTGCTGGCGGTCGGCTTCGAGCAGATGCAGGCCGGCGCGCTGAAGTCGCATTGGGACGACCGCCCGGTCACCCGCGCGCGCTTCCAGCCGATCATGCACGGCCTGACCGCCGACATGGCGCACCTGCCGCAGGCGGTGCGCACCTTCGGCGGAGCGGGGCGCGAGTATATGCAGCGCTATGGCGCCCGCCTGGAAACCTTCGCCGCGGTGCGCGCCAAGGCCAGCCGCCACGCCGCCAACAACCCGCTGGCGCTGTTCCGCAAGGTGGTGACCACCGAAGACGTGATGAACGACGCGGTGCTGTTCCCCGGCGTGCTGACCCGCCTGATGGCCTGTCCGCCGACCTGCGGCGGCGCCGCCGCCATCCTGGTGTCGGAACGTTTCGCCAAAAAGCACGGCCTGCGCACCGATGTGCAGATCCTGGCCCAGTCGCTGACGACCGATCCGCCCGCCTCGTTCGATCCGCCGTCGATGCTGAACTACGTCGGCACGCATATGACGCGCGCGGCCGCCAACAAGGTCTATGAGAAGGCAGGCATCGGGCCGGAAGACATCGACGTGTGCGAACTGCACGACTGCTTCGCGCAGAACGAAGTGATCTGCTACGAGGCGCTGGGTTTCTGCCCCGAAGGCGGCGCCGAGAAGTTCGTGATGGACGGCGACAACACATACGGCGGCCAGGTTGTGGTCAACCCGTCGGGCGGCCTGCTCTCCAAGGGGCACCCGCTGGGCGCCACGGGGCTCGCGCAGTGCTATGAGCTGACCCATCAGCTGCGCGGCACCGCCGAACAGCGTCAGGTGAAGGATGCGAAGCTGGCGCTGCAGCACAACCTGGGCCTGGGCGGCGCCTGCGTGGTGACGCTGTACGGCAAGAACTGACATAGGGCACCACCCGCCCGACATGAAGGACAAGGTGCGAGCCGCCTGCCGACCTGAGCCGGCGGCCGCACCCAGACAGGAGACAGAAAAATGAAGTTCTCTCTACCGTTGCGCCTGCTTGGCTTTGGCCTCGCCATCTCCATGCTGGCGCCGGCGCTGGCGGCGCCAGCCGCTTCGGCCGACGGCTTCCCGTCGCGCCCGCTGCGTTTTATCGTGCCGCTGACGCAGGGCAGCGGCTCCGACACCGTGACCCGCTTCGTGGCGGACCAGGTGGGCAAGGAACTGGGCCAGCCCGGCATCGTGGAGAACCGTCCCGGCGCCGATACGCTGATCGCCGTGCAAAGCATGCTCAACGCGCCGGCCGACGGCTACAGCATCTTGCTGATCACGCCGAGTTCCATGGTGATCAACCCGCTGGTGCATGACAGCCTGCCGTACGATCCGCAGCGCGATATCCGGCCGCTGGCCAGCGCCATCCGCAGCACCTCGGTGCTGGTGACGGGTGCCGGCTCCAGCTTCAAGACCTTCGACGACGTGCTGGGCGCGGCCCGCAAGAAGGAGCGCTCGGTCAGCATGGCGAACTACAGCTACCACTACCGCCTGGGCGGGCTGCAGATGCAGCAGATGGCGGGCGTTGAGTTCAACCACATTCCCTACAAGGGCGCGTCGCAGGTGCAGTCGGACCTGATGGGCGGTTCGGTGGATGTTGCGCTGCTGGACGTGGGCGGCGCGCTGCCGCTTATCCGCGCCGGCAAGCTGCGGCCGCTGGCGGTGACCGGCAAGGCCCGCCATCCGGAGTTGCCGGCCGTGCCGACCGTGCGCGAGAGCGGGCTGCCGAACTACGAACTCTCCGTGTGGATCGGCTTTGGCGTCAGCAGCAAGACGCCGGAACCCATTGCGCACAAGCTCGAAATGGCCTTGCTCAAGGTGATCGACAAGCCGGAGTTCAAGGACTTTGCCGCACGCACTGCGTATGCCGACGTGATCGGCCAGTCCGGCAAGCAGATGGCCACCATGATCGGATCGGAAACGGTGCGTTACCGTCAACTGGTCAAGACCTATGACGTCAGCGCGCGCTGAACGCCGCAACGCAAATAGCCAACAGAATTAGGAATCAAGGATTCGCCATGCAACAGCTTTGCAAGGATCGCGTAGTCGTTATCACCGGCGCTGGCCGGGGCCTCGGGCGCGAGTACGCGCTGGAGTTCGCGCGGCAGGGCGCCAAGGTGGTTGCCAACGACCTGGGCGGGAAGGGCGACGGCTCGGGCGCGGCCAGCGGACCCGCGCTGGAAGTGATCGCGGAGATCCGGGCGATGGGCGGCGAGGCCCTGGCCAACTTCGACGACGTGGCCGACTGGGCCGGCGCGAAGAACATGATCGACGCCGCCATCCGCGAGTTCGGCGGGCTGGATGTGCTGGTCAACAACGCCGGCATCCTGCGCGACCGCACGCTGGTCAACATGACCGAGGAAGACTGGGACTCGGTGATCCGCGTGCATATGCGCGGCACATTCGCGCCGTCGCGCCATGCCGCCGCCTACTGGCGCGAGGAGTCCAAGGCGGGCCGCCAGCGCGTGGCGCGCCTGATCAATACCAGCTCGTCGTCGGGCCTGTACTGCAACGCGGGCCAGGCCAACTATGGCGCGGCCAAGGCGGGCATTGCCGCCATGTCGGTGATTGCCTCGCGCGAACTGGAGCGCTATGGCGTGACGGTCAACGCGATCTACCCGACCGCGATGAGCCGCCTGACGGAAGACATATTCGCGGCCCGGCGCGCCGAGTTCACCGCCGGCGCCGCGCCGGGCTTCGATCCGCTGGACGCCGGCAATGTGGCGCCGCTGGTGGCATGGCTGGGCAGTACCGAATCGAGCGATATCACCGGGCGCGTGTTCGGCGTGCGCGGAGGCCGCATCACCGTGGCCGAGGGCTGGCATGCCGGCCCGCACATGGAGAAAGAGGGCCGATGGCTGGCCGAAGAACTGGGCGCGCGGATCCCGGGGCTGGTACGGCAGGCCGCGGCCAACGCCGACACGTCCGGCGAGATTCAGGTGACGGGTGCATAAGGCCCATTGCCTGACCCGCACCGCAGCCAGGATCCAAGGAGAGAGACCATGACCAAGACCCCGAAATACCTGGGCGACCACGCCGGACTGACGCCGGAAAAGCCCGCGGCGATCAACGGCACCACCGGCGAGATCCTGACCTATCGGGAACTCGACGCGCGCTCCAATCGTTTCGCCCAGTGCCTGTACGCGCAGGGGCTGCGGCGCGGCGACCATATCGCCATGGTGCTCGAGAACAATATGCGCTGCTTCGAGCTGTGCTGGGCGGCGCTGCGCTCGGGGCTGATGATCACCCCCGTCAACCGCTTCCTGACGGCGGCGGAAGCGGCCTACATCATCCAGGACAGCAACGCCCAGGTGGTGGTGACGTCGTACGCCATGCGCGACCTGGCGGCGCAGCTGTCCGGCCGGATGCCCACCTGCCGCCTGCAACTGATGATGGATGGCACGATCCCCGGCTGGGACAGCTACGAGGCAGCCACGCAGGCCTATCCCGCCGAGCGCCTGGCCGAGGAATGGATGGGCGCCACCATGATCTACAGCTCGGGCACCACCGGACGGCCCAAGGGCATCATCCGCAACCAGCCCAACGGCATGGTCACGGAAGGCTCCGGGTCGGCGCGCCGGCCGCAGTTCGAACGCTACGGCTTCGACGCGCAGACCATCTACCTGTCGCCGGCCCCGCTGTATCACACCGCGCCGCTCGGCTACGGGCTGGAAACGCAGTTCTGCGGCGGCACCATCGTCTTCATGGAGAAGTTCGACGCGGTGGAAGCGCTGCGCATGATCGAGCGCTACCGCGTGACCCACAGCCAGTGGGTGCCGACCATGTTCATCCGCATGCTCAAGCTCGAACCGGCCCAGCGCCAGGGCTTCGACCTGTCCAGCCACCGTGTTGCCATCCATGCCGCGGCGCCGTGTCCGCAGGACGTCAAGCACCAGATGATCGACTGGTGGGGGCCGATCCTGCATGAGTACTACGCGGCCACCGAGGGCAATGGCGTGACCACACTCGATACGCAGGAATGGCTGGCTCACCCCGGTTCGGTCGGCAGCGCCTTGCTGGGCGTCCTCCATATCTGCGACGACGAGGGCAATGAGCTGCCGGTGGGGGAAACCGGCATGGTGTACTTCGAGCGCGAGCAGCTCCCGTTCCACTATCACAACGATCCGGAGAAGACCCGCTCGGCGCAGCATCCGGTGCATCCGACCTGGACCGCCGTCGGCGACGTTGGCCGCCTGGATGCGGACGGCTATCTCTACCTGACCGACCGCAAGGCGTTCATGATCATCTCGGGCGGCGTCAATATCTATCCGCAGGCTATCGAGGATGCGCTGGTGGTCCACCCTAGCGTGGGCGACGCCGCGGTGATCGGCGTGCCGAACGCCGAGATGGGCGAGGAGGTCAAGGCCGTCGTCGAGCCGGCCAGCGGCGTGGTGCCGTCCGAAGCGCTGGCCGAGGAACTGCTGGCCTACCTGCGCACCAAGGTGGCCCGCTACATGGTGCCGCGCTCGATCGATTTCATCGACGCCATGCCGCGCCTGCCGACCGGCAAGCTCTACAAGCAGCCGCTGCGGGAGCGCTACTGGAATGCGGCCCGTACCGGCGCGTAAGACCTGAATAACGATGCGGCGGGCTGGCTGCCTGTAGCGCCGTGCCATCCGCCCGCACCGACACCTGGAGCAAGAAGTGAGCAACCTGCTTGATGCCTTCCACCTTACGGCCCTGCCTCCCGAGGCCGAGGCCTTTCGCGCGGAAGTGAAGGATTTCCTCAGGGAAAGCCTGCCGCCCGCGACCGCCGACATCCGCGCGCGCTCGTGGCTGGGCTTCGACGCAGCTTTCAGCCGGCGCCTCGCCCAGCGCGGCTGGGTCGGGCTGACCCTGCCCGCCACCTACGGCGGCGCGGGCATGGATGCGTTCAGGCGCTTCGTGCTGGTGGAGGAACTGCTGGCCGCGGGCGCGCCGGTGGCGGCCCACTGGGTGGCCGACCGGCAGAGCGGTCCGCTGATCCTGAAATACGGCAGCGAGGCGCAGAAGGACTTCTACCTGTCCCGGATCTGCGCGGGCACGGCGTTCTTCTGCATCGGCATGAGCGAGCCGAACGCCGGTTCGGACCTGGCCAGCGTGCGCACGCGGGTCACGCGCTGCGAAGGCGGCTGGCGCCTGAACGGCCGCAAGATATGGACCACTAACGCGCATCACTGCCACTACATGATCGCGCTGGTGCGCTCGTCCGGCGTGCCGGAAGACCGCCAGAAGGGCCTCTCGCAATTCATCGTCGACCTGTCGCTGCCCGGCGTCAACGTGCGGCCCATCGTCGACCTGACCGGCGACGCGCACTTCTCCGAGGTGACCTTCGACGACGTCTTCCTGGCCGACGGCACGCTGGTCGGGAACGAGGGCGGCGGCTGGGAGCAGGTCACGGCGGAACTGGCATTCGAGCGCAGCGGCCCCGAGCGGATCTACTCCAGCATCGTGCTGATCGATTGCTGGGCCGGGCACCTGCGCCGGCACGGCGCCAGCGACGCCGATACCGTTTTGCTGGGCAGCTTCGCCACGCAACTGGCCACCCTGCGCAGCCTGTCGGTGGCGGTCACCGCCAGGCTGGCGCGCGGCGAAAGCCCGATTGTCGAGGCGGCGCTGGTGAAGGACATCGGCACGGAGTTCGAGCAGGCCATCCCCGCGCTGCTGGAAGCCGCCATTGCCGCGGACCCCGGGCAGGAAGTGGATGCCGAGCTCTATCGCACGGTGGCTTACCTCAGCCAGATCTCACCGACATTCTCGCTGCGCGGCGGTACGCGCGAAGTGCTGCGCGGCATGATCGCGCGCGGCCTGGGCTTGCGCTGAAGCACGCGGCCAACGCATACGGCTAATGCCTACGATTTAGAAAGAGAGACTCATGTTCACCGAAGCCATTGAGCAAATCCTGCGCGACCGGGTCACACCGGAAGCTGTGCGGGCAATCGAGAAAGGCACGGCGCCCACGGCGGTCTGGGACGCGCTGGAAGAGGCGGGTTTCCTGGAACTGCTGGCGCCCGAGGCCGAAGGCGGCGCGGGGCTGCCATTGCCGGCGCTGGCACCCATCTTCACCGCTTTCGGGCGCTATGCCTTGCCGGTGCCCGCAGCGCAGAGCATCGCGGCGCGGGCGCTGCTGCGCGACGCCGGCGTGCCGGTGCCTGCCGGCATGATCACGCTGGCCGGGGCGTGCCGGCGCACGCCGGACGGCGTGCTGTGCGCGCTGCTGGTTCCGTTCGGCATGACCAGCGACCATGTGCTCGCGAACGTGGACGGCAACCTGCTGCTGCTTGACGCGACGCAAGCGCAGCGCGTGCCCACCGGCGTGCGCGGCAGCCTGTGCGGCACGCTGAGCTGGAACAGTGACGCCGTGCCTGCTGCCCTTGGCGGCAATGGCGAAGAGGTTCGTCTGTTCAGCGCAGCGATCCACGCGGCCGCCATCGCCGGAGCCCTTGACCGGGTGTTTGGCATGACCCTGCAATATTGCAATGACCGCTCGCAATTCGGCAAGTCGATCGGCAAGTTCCAGGCGGTGCAGCATCAACTGAGCGTGCTGGCCCAGCATGTGGCATCGGCGGGCATTGCCGCCGAAATGGCCTTCAGCGATGCGGGCCAGGTCCCGGCCCGGCTGCCGGCAGCCATGGCCAAGGCGCGCACCAGCATGGCCGTGCCGCTGGTGGCAGCGGCGGCGCACGCCCTGCATGGCGCCATCGGCGTGACCGAGGAATACGATCTCCAGCTCTACACGCGGCGGCTGCATGAATGGCGCGCGGCCGATGGCGCGGAGACGTTCTGGAACCGCATGGTCGGTGAAGCGCTGCTGGAGCGGGCGCAAACCTCGGTGGCGGATTTCGCACGGACGACGCTCTGCGCCGTGCTGGCATGAACGCGCGAAGCCGGCCCGCCGAGCGGCTGCTGCCGATCCTCAGCGAACTCCGGATGGAAGTTCGCGCGCGCAGCCGGCTCGCCCACAAGCTCACCCTGAAGCGGACGGCGCATGGCACGGAAGACTACTACGCGCATCTGGCCGGCTTGTTCGATCGCTGGATCGAGGACAGCGACTTCCATACGCGCGTGGTCTGCTTCGCTTCGGCGACGGAGTTCGGCATGGCGATGCAGCACCATGCCGAGCGCTGCCAGGCCGCGGCCCAGGAGAGCGGATCGGATGCGCTGCGCGCGCTGTTCTGGGCGTCCCTGCGCCGTATCCAGGCGCGGCACGGCCACGCGCCTGACATGCACGCGCCCGCGCCCGCGCCCCCGCCGGTGGCCGACAGCCCGGAGGCGGCACCGCCATTGCAGGACCTGTGCGCGCGTTGCGAAAGCCTGCGCCACGATGCGCGCTGCGCCAATGGCCATGCCGCGCTGCGGCCTGTCGGCGACGTCCGCTGGCGCAGCTTTGGCGCGGGCGTCGTGTGCCAGACCAAGGAACATCAGTGCCGCGCCTGCAACACGAGATGGACCCGGCGCTGGAGTGTGTCGGATCCGTTCACGGGATGGACCGTGACCCGTCATGCCGCATCCATTCACCACGATTGAAGCATCGTATCAAGCAGCGATTGACGCCGCGAGGAGAACAAATCCATGTCCGATTTTCTGAAGTACGAGCAGGAAGGCCACATCGTTACGCTGACCATGAACGAGCCGGAACGGCGCAATCCCCTGACCGGCAACACGGCGGTACCGGAGTTCCTGGCCGCCGTCGAGCGGATCCAGGACGACCGCTCCGTGCGCGCGTCGTGATCACCGGCAGCGGCGCGGCGTTTTCGTCCGGCGGCAATGTGCGCGACATGGGGCGCCATGCCTCCGGCGAGGTGCCCGGCATGGAGATCCGGCAAGACTACCGGCGCGGCATCCAGCGCCTGCCGCTGGCGCTGTTCAACCTGGAGGTGCCGCTGATCGCGGCGGTCAACGGGCCTGCCATCGGCGCGGGGCTGGACCTGACGTGCATGTGCGACATCCGCATCGCGTCGGAGCAAGCCAGGTTTGCCGAAAGCTTCGTCAAGCTGGGCATCATTCCCGGCGACGGCGGCGCCTGGCTGCTGCCGCGCATCATCGGCCTGTCGCGCGCGGCCGAGCTGACCTTTACCGGCCAGATGATCGATGCGCGCCAGGCGCTGGAATGGAACCTGGTGTCGCGCGTGGTGCCGGCCGGGGAGCTGCTGCCTACCGCATACGGCATCGCGCAGGCGATTGCCGCCAACCCGCCGCACGCGGTCCGGCTGGCCAAGCGGCTGCTGCGCGAGGGCATGCACACGCGACTGGACACGCTGCTGGAGATGTCGGCGGCCTTCCAGGTCCTGTCGCGCCAGACCGAGGACCATCGGGAAGCGGTCTCCGCCTTTGTCGAGAAACGTTCCCCGTCGTTCAAGGGATAAGCATGGCGCAAGCCATCATGCCATGACAGAATCCAGATTTCGCACGCGCATCACCGATCTCTTCGGCATCCGCCATCCGCTGCTGCTCGGCGGCATGCATCACCTCGGCGAATCCGGCATCGTTGCCGCGGTGGTCAACGCGGGCGCCATGGGGTTTATCACCGCGCGCTCGTTCGACAGTGTCGATGCCTTGCGCAGCGAACTGCGCCGCTGCCGGGCGCTGACCAACGGCCGGCCGTTCGGCGTGAACCTGACGCTGTCGCGCCGCCAGGGCGCCAACAAGGACGTCGCCGCGTGGATGCAGGTCGCGCTGGCGGAGGGCGTGCGCCACTTCGAGAGCGCGGGTTCTTCGCCCGGGGAACTGGTCGATGCCATCCACGATGGCGGCGGCATCCTGATCCACAAGTGCCCCAGCGTGCGCCATGCGCTGAGCGCGGAGCGGCTCGGGGTGGACGCGATCGCGCTGGTCGGGATGGAAGAGGGTGGCCATCCGGGAGACAACCAGCTGTCGGCTTTCCTGAATGGCGCCTTTGCGCTGGAGCAGATCCGCATCCCGCTGGTGATCGGCGGCGGTATCGGCAATGGCCGGCAGATTGCCGCGGCGCTCGCGCTGGGCGCCGACGGCGTTGTCATGGGCAGCCGTTTCATGGTCGCGTCGGAGATCATCGCGCACGATGCCCTGAAGCAGAGAATCGTTGCGTCCGATGCGGGTTGTTCGACCGCGATCCTTGCCTCGCTCGGCGATACGTGGCGGGTCATGGTCAATGACGCGGCGCGCGAGGTGCAACGGCTGGAAGCCGGTGGCGCGCGCCGCCATGCGGACTTTGGCGACCTGATCCTGTCTTCGCGTACCCGGCAGCGGGTCTACCAGGATGGCGATGTCGAGGGCGGGATCGTCTCGCTGGGGCCGGCCGGCGGCTTTGCCGATGGCATCGTGCCGGCGGCGGAGATCGTTGAGCGGCTCATGCGCGATGCGGCGAGTGCAGCACGGATGTTCGCCGGGCGCTTTGACTGGGCGGCTCCCGGGCATGTTTTTCCGGCTTAGACCGCAGTTCAATCGTCTAAGCTAGTCAGCATACGGTTCCCGAGGGATTTGGGTCCGGTAGCTTGTTCCATGGTTACGGCATTGTTGTGCGGGATGGCAGCCCCCGATCTTCATGCTGCCAAACGGAGAAAGGATATGACCAAGTCTCGGATGAACATTGTTCTTGTGCATGGTGCCTGGGGCGATGCCTCGCACTGGCGGGGCGTCATCCCCTTGCTGCACGCCAAGGGCTACCACGTGGTCGCGGTGCAAAACCCCCTGACGGGGCTGGCCGACGACATTGACCGCACGAGCAAGCTCGCCGCGGCACAGGAGGGTCCGACCTTGCTGGTGGGGCATTCCTATGGCGGCGCGGTCATCACCGGCGCGGGCCACGCGCCGAATGTGGCGGGCCTCGTCTATGTCGCCGCGTTCGCGCCGGATGAAGGGGAGAGCCTGGGGAGCATCTTTGCCCGGCAAGCGCCGCCTCCGGGCGCCGCGCATATCCGGCCGGACAAGGAAGGCTTCCTCTGGCTCGATCCCGCGGCCTTCAAGGAGAGCTTTGGCGACGACCTGGACGACACGGACGCCTTGGTGATGGCGGCGACGCAAAAGCCCATCGCAGCACGATGCTTCGAGGATAAGTCCGGACCGCCGGCCTGGAAGACCAAGCCGGCCTGGTACCAGGTGTCGGACAACGACCGCATGATCCCGCCGGAGGCCGAGCGCTGGATGGCGGAACGCATGCAGCCGAAGAAGACGATTTCGCTCGCGGCGAGCCACGCTTCGCTGGCGTCGCATGCGGGAGACATCGCCGATCTGATCGATGAGGCCGCCAGCTCGCTGGAGGCGAAGTAGGCGCGCCTGACGCGGCGCTTGCCGAGACCGTCGGCAGGTAAGCGGGGACGGGCAGTCAGGGGGCGGGATGCGTCAGCCCGGCACATCCCGTCCCGTTCGCCACGGTCCCGAGCGGGAACTCGCGCTCCGCCAGTTCCCGGAAATGATGCGCAGCCTGGCTTTCAAGCCCCGGGCGGTGGACCAGCGCCAGGCCGATGGATGCCGCCAGCGGGAAGTCGGTGAAGGGCCGGTAGACGATTCCGGCGCTCGGCCAACGTTTCACGATGGACGGCACCAGGCCAACCCCGAGCCCGCTTTCCACCAGCGCCAGTACGGTCTGGATCTGGATGGCTTCCTGCCTGACGCGTGGCAGGAAGCCCGCGAGCTGGCAGGCCATCATGGCCGCGCTGTGCAGCCCGGACCCTTCGTCCGGGGCGTACATCGCAAAGCGCTCCTGCGCCAGTCAGGCCAGCGGCATGGGTCCTTCACCGGCCAGCGGGTGGGCGCGCGGCAGCGCTGCCACGAACTGGTCGTGCTCGAGCTGCAACAGTTCCGCGCTGGCGCGCCTGAGCAAGGGCGTGCGCACCAGGCCCACATCGAGCGTTTCCTCGTCCAGCATCTGCATGATGCGCACGGAAGTGGATTCGCGCAGGACCAGCTCCACACCGGGGTAGTCGGCGTGAAAGCGGGACACCAGGCGCGGCAGCAACTCAAGGGTGGCGGAGCCGACAAAGCCGATGCGCAGAACGCCGCCGGTGCCGCAACTGGCGGCATGGCCACTTCGCTCAACTGCCCCCTGTGAAAGAGGATGAGACGCGCTTCGGCCAGCGCGGCACGGCCGGCGGCGGTCAGCGTGACGCCGCGCGCGTCCCTGGAAAACAGCGTGATATCCAGCTCTGCCTCCAGCTTCTGGATCGAGACCGACAAGGCGGGCTTCGCGATATGCAGGCGTTCGGCGGCGCGGTGGAAATTCAGCGTTTCGGCCAGCACGACAAAGTGCCGTATGCGTCGGAGATCCATCAGGTCGGGGACTTCGCTCAAAGGCGGACATCAACGGGAACATGGTAGTCCGCCGCGCGGGCATTACGCATCCGGGTTAGCCCGATAGCGCAACGACATGCGCGGTGCCGGCGCGCGGCGCGCGGCGCGATAACGACTGTCTATCGGCGGCGCGCAAATCGGTATTGGACGCTGTCTTCCGCGCTGACTAATCTGGCGCGACGTTCGATGACGGATGCACTTTTTCGCGAGGACAGACTGACATGATGAAAGCGCTCGGACATATCAAGGTGCTCGACCTGACACGCGTGCTGGCAGGCCCGTGGGCCAGGCAGAATCTCGCTGACATGGGCGCGGACGTGATCAAGATAGAGCGGCCGGGCGGGGGCGACGACACGCGCGCCTATGGCCCGCCGTTCCTGAGGAACGCGCAAGGCATGGAAACCGCCGATTCGTCGTACTTCCTCAGTGCCAATCGCGGCAAGCGCTCGGTCACGGCGGACCTGGCCTCGCCGGAAGGCCAGGAGATCGTGCGCGAACTGGCGCGCGCGGCGGATGTGCTTGTGGAGAACTACAAGGTGGGAACGCTGGCACGCTACGGCCTTGCCTATGAAGCCCTGCGCGCGCTGAATCCGCGCCTGGTCTATTGCTCCATCACCGGCTTCGGCCAGTCCGGGCCCTATGCGTCGTTGCCCGGCTATGACTTCGTGTTCCAGGGCATGAGCGGCCTGATGAGCATCAGCGGCTTGCCGGACGGCGAGGCCGAAGGCGGCCCCGTCAAGTCCGGCATCGCCATCAGCGACCTGCTTACCGGCATGTACGCCAGCACCGCCATCCTGGCCGCGCTGGAACACCGCAATATCAGCGGGAGCGGTCAGCATATCGACCTGGCGCTGCTCGACTGCATGGTCACCATCAGCTCCTACCAGGCCATCAACTACTTCCTGTCCGGCAAGATTCCGCAGCGCATGGGCAATGCCCACTCCAATATGGTGCCCTACCAGGTGTTCCGCTGCCAGGAAGGCGACGTCATCGTGGCGGTCGGCAACGACAGCCAGTTCGCTGCGTTTTGCGGTGTAATCGACCGGCCCGGGCTGGCAACGGATCCCCGTTTTTCCTCGGCCCCGCAGCGCAATCGCTATCGCGCGGAGCTGATGCCCGAGATCGCGCGCGCCATGCTTACGCGCCCGATGGCGGAATGGATCGCGCGCATGGAAGCGGCCAATGTGCCATGCGGTCCGATCTACAACATGCAGCAGGTATTCGAGGATCCGCAAGTCAGGCATCGGGAAATGCTGCTGTCCATGCCCCACGGCGATGGGATGCAGGTGCCCTCGCTCGACAACCCCATCCGCTTCTCCGACACGCCGATCCGCTATGAGCGAGCCGCGCCCACGCTTGGCCAGCACACCGACGAAGTGCTGGCGCGGGAACTGGGCTATCCGCCCGAGCGCATCGGCGCGCTGCGCGGCAAAGGGCGGATCTGAGCACTGGCCGGCGCCGCGCCGCATCCATCGATAACAGAAATGGCGGAGACAACCATGCAATGCTTCGTTCGTGCCATGGCAATTGCCGTGGCCTTCCTGTGCATGCCGGCGGCCACGCATGCACAAGGCCGGAACCAGCCCATTCGCTTCATCGTGCCCTATCCTCCGGGTGGCGCCACGGACCAGATAACCCGCCTGGTTGCGCATGAAGCCGCCAATGCGCTGGGCACTCCGGTCGTGGTGGAAAACAAGGCCGGCGGGGCAGGGATGATCGCTGCCGAGACGGTTGCCCGCGCCGAGCCGAACGGCAGGACTTTCCTGATCGGTTCGAACGGCCCGCTGGTGATCAACAGCGCGCTGTTCCGCAAATTGCCCTACGACCCTGTCAAGGACTTCGTGCCGGTGGCGGGCCTCGGCAAGACGCCGCTGTTGCTGGTCATCAGGCCCGATTTGCCGGTGAAGTCGGTCGCGGAACTGGTGGCCCTCGGCAAGAAGGAGCCGGGCAAGCTGACCATGGAATCGGCCGGCAACGGCAACATCTCGCACCTGGCCGGCGAGTACACCGCCAATGCCCTGGGCTTCAAGGCCACCCTGGTGCCCTATGGCGGCAGCGCTCCCGCCATCATCAGCCTGGTCGGCGGCAATATCGACCTGCTCTTCGACGCGCTGCCGTCGTCGTTGCAACAGGTACGCGCCGGCAAGATCCGCGCGCTTGCCATCCTGGACGCCACGCGCTTTGCGCTGCTGCCGGATGTGCCGACGCTGCGCGAACTGGGTTTTCCCAATACCGATGCCAGCGCGTGGTTCGGCGTGGTGGCCCCGGCCAGGACGCCGGAGCCGGTTATCGCGAGACTGAGCAAGGCCATCAATGTGTCGTTGCGGCAACCCGCGCTGATCGAGAAACTGCAGGCCATCGGCGCGCAACCCCTTCCTGCCACCCGGGAGGAGTTTGGCCGTCTCTTGACCGAGGAACGCGCCAAATGGATTCCGGTGGCGAACACCCTCGGACTGAAAGCGGATTAGACCTATGCATACCCTGAGTTCCATCGACGCGGTTCGCGCCCGGCTACACGGGCCGGCCGCGGTCAGCGGCTATTTCACCCTTGACCAGGCCGCCATCGACACCTTTGCCAACGTGACCGGCGACCGGCAATGGATCCATGTCGATCCGGTGCGCGCCGCCGCCGATTCGCCTTATGGCTGCACCATCGCCCACGGACTGCTGACCCTGTCGATGGTCACCGCGGCCTATACGCAGTGCTTCAGCCTTCCGGGCTGCAAGCTCCTGCTCAACTACGGCTTCGACAAGATCCGCTTCACCGGCCCGGTGCCGGCGGGTGCCCGCATCCGCGGCAGCTTCCACCTGGCCGGTCTGGAAGACGTCCGCCCGGGCGAGGTGCGCGGCATCTGGCGAGTGGAGATCCATGTGGAAGGGAGCGAGCGTCCGGCCATGGTGGCCACGTGGTTGCTGCAGATGCGCTACTGATAGCCGACAGGAAGGAGAGAATATGGACTGCACCCCGAATTCCCTGCTGGGAAAGAGCATCATTGTCACCGGCGCGGCACAGGGCATCGGCCGCGCCATCGCGCGACTGGCGCTGGACCTGGGCGCCCAGGTGACCGCCGTGGACCTGAACGCCGAAGCGCTGGCCGAACTGCGGCTGGCCTGTGGCGACGCCCCGCTGCTGACCCTGGCCGGCAGCGTAGCCGACGCGGAATTTGCCGCGCATGCCGTGAGCGAAGCCGTGGCGCGTTTCGGGGCCGTGCATGGCCTGGTCAACAACGCAGGCATCACGCGTCCGGCCATGATCGAGAAGATGACGGCGCAAGCCTGGCAGCAGGTGATCGACGTGCATCTGACCGGCTCCTTTCACTTCCTGCAAGCGGCCGGCCGCCACATGCTGGAGCGCGCGCGCGCCGGAGACGCCACGGGCGGGGCCATCGTCAATATTTCTTCCGACGCGGGACGCCGCGGCACCATCGGCCAGATCAACTACGGCGCGGCGAAGGCGGGCGTGCTGGGCCTGACCATGTGCGCGGCGCGCGAGTGGGGCAAGTACGCCATCCGTGTCAATACCGTCGGCTTCGGCGTGGTGGAGACGCCGATGACCGAGACCATCCGCAGCGACAAGTTCCGGGACACCTACCTCGCGCAGATCCCGCTAGGGCGCTGGGCGGCGCCGGAAGAAGTGGCGCGTCCGGTTTGCTTCCTGCTTTCCGATGCGGGCTCTTATGTGACCGGGCAGCACCTGTCGGTCAACGGGGGCTACACCATCGGTCTTTGAATCCGGTGCGGCGGCGCTGGCAGGGGGTTCTTGCCCGATGGGTGGCCCACCCGTCGGCGCGCGGCCGGGACGCGTCTATTGATCCTTGTATAAATGATGACATCACCACAACTCGGCCTGCTTCCAGCACGCGGCAATGATGTTGGCGCGTTGCTGTGCGCTGCGCAGCCGATTGCGGGCGGTTGTTTTGAGTTCGGTGAGCGAGTGTGGACAGAAGTTGGCCAGGGCATGGCGCTTGAGCCAGGCCCAGAGATACTCCACCGGATTTAAGGTTGAGTACCTTGTTATGTGGAGTAGTGGAGCGCACGTCCCGGCAGTGGGGCCACGCCGGCGGTTGAACTTCACATAATGGAGTTGTTTTGAGCCAAAGCGGGATTTCCATCACCACCGACGGAGGCTCAAGTGCTCGAACAACTATTTCCGTTCCGCCACACTCAATATAATGCGGCCCAGCAGCGCCGATTCTGGAGGGGTTCGCTGGTTGGCTGATCAGTGCAGGATATTCACGATCCTCAACGCAAGGGCATTTGCAGCGTTTGAAGCGGGTTCTTGGGCGACGCAGGTCTATGCCACAACTCTGGTCGCCCGCCCAAGTGAGTCGTGCGTTCTCGGCCGTTCCCGGTCAACCCGAACCGCTGCGCACGACGGGCAGGATCTTCCAGCGGTACCTCAAGGCGCGAGGGCAGTTAGCCGCGGAGGCGGACCACGATCCCTTCTCCGTTCTGCTGGCACGCTATCAGGCGTACCTTGTGCAGATGCGCGGACTGGCCGCTCACACTGTTCAAACGCGTCTAGCCGCTGCGCACAGCTTCCTGTCACGAGAAGTGTCTGGCGAAGCCAGCCTGCAGAGATTATCTGCCGGGGCCGTTGAGCGCTACCTGGTATGGGTCGGTTCAAGGCTTGCACGGCGGAGCTTGCAACAGATCGTCACCCACTTGCGCTCGTTTCTGCGTTTCTGCTATGACCACGGCGAGATCAATCGACGGCTGGACGCAGTCGATTGTCCACGTCCGCGATTCATCTGCTCAAGGCAGGCGTGGATTTCGTCGTGATCAGCCAATGGCTCGGTCACGCCAATCTCGATACAACCATGCGATACGCTCGGGCTGATTTGGATCTCAAACGCCAGGCGCTCTGCCAAGTCTTCCCCGAAGCGCTGGGACCTTCAAGTTCGCGCAGCGTACCCATTGTCGAGGCTAACCCTCTCGACTGGTTACGCAATCTGTGATCCCATTATGTGGAGTGACTCGCCCCCTGGTCCCCCGAAACCTCAGCGTCGCGGGGCTACTCCACATAACAAGGTACTCAACCTTACTCAGCAGTCCGAAATAT
>JYOD01000101.1 GCA_000955785.1 Burkholderiaceae bacterium 16 | reverse complement strand
GGTGTGGGAATCCCCTGCCTTTGGCAGGGGAGGACGTCAAAGAACCGAGTGAAATCGGGCTTGCCCTTCTCGAATTCGAGGACATTATCGGAATCGGACCCCAGTGCCACGACAAGACGGTCGCCCGGCGGCAAAATAGGGTGCCCTCACACACGGCGGGCGCCATGCACTTTATGCCGCAACCGGTAAAAACTACGATGTTGGAAGCAGATCACCCGGGCGCGGAATGTGTCGGGAAACGGACCGAGGTGCACACCGATATGCTGTCCGTCGAGCAGCGGTAGTCTTCTGCCGCGATGCATGTCCCATGGGTCAGCCAAGCAATAAGCATACCGCACGCGAAAACGCTACGCGCATGCGGGTCAAACATGCAATCCGGGCACTTGCCCGGCAGAATCTTGTCTAGGATCAGAGACGCGGCGGTGCCGTGCCGTGCCCGGCCCGGCCCGGCGCACTAGCTTCTTGCATGCTGTCCCGCGCGACTTGGCCGCGCACGCCTGCGACCGATGCCACCAGGAGGATCCCGATGACGGCAGATTCCGCGTCGAATGCCCCGGCCCCCACGCCGCCTGCCGCGCACCCCGGCCACGACACCCGCACTGCGATGTCCAGCGCCACCATCCGGCGCGCCTTTCTCGATCATGTGTTCTATACGCAGGGCAAGCTCCCGGGGCTGGCCAGCGGTAACGATCTTTACCAGGCCCTGGCCCACACGGTCCGCGACCGGCTGGTGCAGCGCTGGATCAGCACGGCCGAGGCCTACCTTGGGCAGCCCTCGCGTACCGTGGCCTACCTCTCCGCGGAATTCCTGATGGGACCGCACCTGGGCAATAACCTGATCAACCTAGGCATTTGCGACGAAGTTCGGGAAGCCATGGCGGAACTTGGCCTCGACCTGGACGAAATCCTGGCGCAAGAGGAAGAGCCGGGCCTGGGCAACGGCGGCCTGGGCCGACTTGCGGCCTGCTTCATCGATTCGCTCGCCACCCTGGAGACGCCGGCGCTGGGCTACGGCATCCGATATGAGTACGGCATTTTTCACCAGTCCATCGTCGACGGCATGCAGGTGGAGAGCACAGACACTTGGCTGCGCAACGGCAATCCATGGGAAATCCAGCGCTCTGAGTGGGCCGTGCAGGTCAAGCTGGGCGGGCACACCGAACGGTACACCGACGACCGCGGGCACTACCGCGTGCGTTGGGTGCCGGACAAGACCGTGGTGGGTGTTCCCTTCGACTCGCCGATCCTCGGCTACCGCGTGAATACCGTGAACACGCTGCGCCTGTGGCGCGCGGAGGCCACCGAGGCGTTCGACTTCAACGTTTTCAACCAGGGCGACTACCTCGGTGCGGTCAGCAAGAAGGTGACCTCGGAAAATCTGACCAAGGTGCTATACCCGAACGATGAGACCTTGCAGGGCAAAGAGCTGCGGCTGGAGCAACAGTATTTCTTCGTCTCGTGCTCGCTGCAGGACATGCTGCGCCTGCTGGATGCGCACGGCATTGCGCTGACGTCCTTTCACGATAAATTTGCCGTGCAGCTCAACGACACCCATCCCTCGATCGGCATCGCCGAGCTGATGCGCCTGCTGGTGGACGACCACGACGTGCCGTGGGACCAGGCCTGGGAGGTCACCCGGAGCGCCTTTGCCTACACCAACCATACGCTGCTGCCCGAGGCGCTGGAGCGCTGGCCGATACCGCTGTTTGCGCGCATCCTGCCGCGCCATCTGGAGATCATCTACGAGATCAACGCGCGCTTCCTGGATGAGGTCCGCATCCGTTTCTACGGCGACGAATCGCGCCTGGCGCGCCTGTCACTGATCGACGAGAGCGGCCCGCGCTACGTGCGCATGGCCCATCTTGCCTGTGTCGGCAGCCATGCCATCAATGGCGTGGCCGAACTGCACTCGCGCCTGATGCAGGAAGACGTGCTGAAAGACTTCTACGAAATGTGGCCGGAGAAGTTCACCAGCGTCACCAATGGCGTCACGCCGCGGCGCTGGGTCACGCTGGCCAACCCGCGCCTTACCAAGCTGGCCTGCGATGCCATCGGCGACGGCTGGATACGCGATCTCTCGGGGCTGCGGGCGCTCGAGCCCTATGCCGACGATCCCGCCTTCCGCCACCAATGGCATGCGGTCAAGCGTGCCAACAAGGCGGACCTGGCACGCCTGATCCGCGACTGCACCGGCGTGGCGGTCGATCCCGACTCGATGTTCGACGTCATGGTCAAGCGCATCCACGAGTACAAGCGGCAACATCTCGCCGTATTGCATATCGTCGCGCTCTACCATCGCATCAAGTCCGACCCGCATGCCGACATCGCGCCGCGCACCTTCCTGTTTGCCGGCAAGGCCGCGCCCGGCTACCACTATGCCAAGCTGATGATCCGCTTCATTACTGCGGTGGGCGAGGTGATCAACCGCGATCCGCAGGTGCGCGACCGGCTCAAGGTGGTGTTCCTGCCGAACTTCAACGTGACCTACGGGCAACGCATCTACCCCGCCGCCGATCTATCGGAACAGATCTCGCTGGCGGGCAAGGAAGCCTCCGGTACCGGCAATATGAAGTTCGCCATGAACGGTGCCATCACCATCGGCACCATGGACGGCGCCAATATCGAGTTGCGCGAGCATATCGGCGCCGACAACTTCTTCCAGTTCGGCCTGACCGCGTCGGAGGTCTATGCGCTCAAGGCGGCCGGCTACCGGCCGGGCACGTTCTACCATGGTAACGCCGAATTGCGCGCGGTGATCGGGCTGGCGCGGCAGGGCTTCTTCGCCAAGGGCGACGCGGCCGTGTTCCAGCCACTGTTCGACGGGCTGCTGCAGCACGATCCCTACCTGCTACTGGCGGACTTTGCCTCCTACCTGCATTGCCAGCAGGACGCCAGCGCCGCGTTTGCCGACCAGGAGCGCTGGCAGCGCATGTCGGTGCTATCGTCTGCGCGCTCCGGGTATTTTTCGTCCGACCGCGCCATCCAGGAGTATTGCTCCCGGATCTGGCACGTTGACCCGGTGCCAGTGCACTTGCTGCAGCAGGCTGGAGACGCGCTCGCCACGCAACGCCGGCGCCGCCGCTCACCCACGCATGACAGCATGCCGGCTGGCACTAGTTCGGCGCCATGATGCCGCTTTGCGTGGCGCTCGGGCCATTGGCGCGCAGCCACTTTGGCAATGCCTTTCGAGGCATATTTCTCCAGGCGGTTATACAAGGTCTTCAGGCTGCTGCCGAGTACATTGCCTGGCCATGCATGTAGCAGCAGGCTGTCCAGCAGCGCCGGGGCAAAGCGGCGCTGCGTGCCGTGCTTGCCGTTCATCCGTTCCAGCAGCGTATTGGCGATCTGCACCACGATAGCGCCCCGATTCCCTCGCCTGCCGCCGTCCACCGCGCGGCGACGATGTGCCCTCTCCTTGCGCACCCTCCGGCCGAAAGCGCAGCGCACAGGTCGGTGCGCGTGCGCGTTTCTGCCAGACCTGCCACCGCCAGACTATAGTTTTTACACATCCAGCCTCGCTGGGCACCGCAAGCCTCGCTCTACGCTCCTGATGCGTTCAGCCCGCGCGGCCTTGGTATTGCTGGCTTGTCCGGGATTCCCACAAGCCTTTGCGCCCGCCTGGCACGCGCTTCGCATGGCCAGTGAGGCGCATTATCCTGTCGCGCCGCAGCAGACAGCCCGGACCCGCAGGAGAGAACGCGACAGCAATGTGAACCGCCGCGATCGCCAGCACGCGCCGTGCCAGCGCAGCGGTACCTAGCCATCACTTTCCATCACCGCTATCGGCCAATGGATATCGAAGGAGTTCCACCTTGAGCCCGAGCATGCTATTTGAGGCCTTCGAGGCTATCCCGCCCGGCACGCCCGCCTGGCGGCGGGCTGCTTACGGCCACTCCGGCCTGACGGCAACCGGCGGGAAGACAACGTGCGAATCTGCCAGATAGACCTGTCGGCCACCCAGCTTGACAGCGCCCTCGTTGCCGATGCGCTGGGCCGCGCCGCGCGGCTTGGTTTCGACTATGTCCTGCTGGCAGGCTGGCCGGTCCTGCACGCGCAGGGTGCCGCGCTGGCGCGGGCCGTGGCAGCCTGCCGCGCGCACGGCCTGTTGTGCCTGCTGGAGCTTGCCCTGGACCGCTATCCCGAAGGCAGCGCCGGCCTGGATCCCGGCTGGCGCGAGCCCGGCGGCCTGGTTGCGGATCCGCGTGCCACCGACAACCATCTGCCCGGCGTACGCCTGCGCTGGCACGATCCGCAAACTGCGTCGGCACTGGTGCCGTGGTGGGGCGAGCGCCTGGGCGAGCAGGTGGCGGCCGGCATTGCCGGCTTCGTCTGCCGCGCGCCGGCACGCGTCGCCGGGCGGCACTGGGCCGAACTGATTGCCGGCGCCCGCCGCGCCGCGCCTGGCCGCAGCCTGGCTTTCCTGGCGTGGACTCCTGGTTTGGCGCCGCCGCAACTCGACGACCTCGCGCGGGGCGGCTTCGACGGCGCCTTCTGCTCGCTGCCGTGGTGGGATTACCGCAGCGCCTGGCTCACCGATGAAATCGCGCGCCTGCGCCCCTTCGGCGCCGTGCTGGCTGCGCCGGTGCTGGAAGCGGAGGGCACCGACGCGCTGGTTGCGCGGCGCGCCCTCTGGGCCGCCGCCGCCATCGGCGATGGCCTGATGGCGCCCGCCGGATTCGAGGCCGGCGGCGACGGCGAGACCACGCCGACCTACGATCTTTCCCACGAGTTGATCCACGCCAATGCCTGGCTGGCGGCGCGCGGCTGCGCACCGGCGCGCAGCTTGCGGCTGGTGAACGGCGGCAACTCGCCCCTCACCGTGCTCGCG
Source organism: Burkholderiaceae bacterium 16 (assembly GCA_000955785.1). Taxonomy (GTDB): domain Bacteria; phylum Pseudomonadota; class Gammaproteobacteria; order Burkholderiales; family Burkholderiaceae; genus Cupriavidus. Next base: position 27,113 of record JYOD01000101.1, on the reverse strand, counting down.
CGCACGGCCGGCGCCGCTGGCGAGGACGCCACGGCGCTGGCCATCGTAATCAATCCCGATACCCAGGAGGCCGCCACGCTCGGCGCCGACCGCATCCTGGCCGCGCTGCCACAGGGCATGGGCGCGCTGCTGCCGGCCGAAGGCGGCCCCGGTGGGGCGGACCATGCCGGGGCCGTACTCGACGCCATGGCCAATATTGCGCTTGCACCGGCCGGCATCCAGCTTTACCACCCGGTGCCCAGTGCCGCACAGGCCGCGCCCGCGCGGCGCGACGGCAAGCGCATTACCACTGCCGTGCGTGACACGCTGAAAAAAAGCGTGGCCGCCGCCCTGAAGGCACCGCGCATCGCCATCGAGAACGTGACGCCGGCCTGCGATGCCGGGCACTTCGCGGTGCGCCGTGTGGCCGGAGAGCGGGTGGAGGTGGAAGCCGATATCTGGATGGACGGCCATGACAAGCTGGCCGCGGTGTTGCTGTGGCGCGGCCCCGGTGAGCAGGAGTGGCAGCAGTCCGCGCTGGAGCCCGGCGTCAACGACCGCTGGCGCGGTAGTTTCCCCTTGCGCGGGATGGGGCGCCACGAGTTTACGCTGGAAGCCTGGCGCGACGCGTTCGCCAGCTGGTGCGATGAAGTCGGCAAGAAGAAGCAGGCTGGCCTGGACGTGGCGCTGGAGATCGAGGAAGGCTCGCGCCTGGTGGCGGCGGCGGTGGGCACGGCGCCCGCCGACGATGCCGAGGTGCACGCCATCGCAGCCGAGCTGGAAGCTGCGCGCGGCAATCCCGGCGGCGATGCGCACCGACTGGAGCTGCTGCTGTCGCCGCGCACCCGCGCCGCCATGCGGGCCGCCGATCCGCGCCCCTTCTCCACGCGTCACCCGGTGGTGCTGCCAGTGGAGGCGGACCGGCTCGCGGCGCGCTTCGCCAGCTGGTATGAGCTGTTCCCGCGCTCGCAGAGCGGCGACACGCAGCGCCACGGCACCTTCGACGACGTCATCGCGCGGCTGCCGGCCATCCGCGCCATGGGCTTCGACGTGCTGTACTTCCCGCCCATCCATCCCATCGGACGCACCCATCGCAAGGGCCGCAACAACAGCCTGCACGCCAACCCCGGCGAGCCCGGCAGCCCCTATGCCATTGGCGGGGAAGAAGGCGGCCATGATGCGATCCACCCGGAACTGGGCACCTTCGACGATTTCCGTCGCCTGCGCGAGGCCGCCGCCGCCGAGGGCCTGGAGCTGGCGATCGACTTCGCCATCCAGTGCTCGCCCGACCATCCCTGGCTGCGCGAGCATCCGGAGTGGTTCGCGCACCGGCCCGACGGCTCGCTGCGTTACGCGGAGAACCCGCCCAAGAAATACGAGGACATCGTCAACGTCGATTTCTACTGCAAGCCACCGGCGGACGCCGCGCTGTGGCTGGCGCTGCGCGACGTAGTCGTGTTCTGGGCCGAACAAGGCGTGCGTATCTTCCGCGTCGACAACCCGCACACCAAGCCGCTGCCGTTCTGGGAATGGATGATCGCCGACGTGCGCTCGCGCTTTCCCGACGCGCTGTTCCTGGCCGAGGCGTTCACGCGGCCCAAGATGATGGCGCGCCTGGCCAAGCTCGGCTTCAACCAGTCGTATACGTATTTCACCTGGCGCAACCACAAGCGCGAGTTGATGGAGTACATGACCGAACTCACGCAAGGTCCGCTGCGCGAGTATTTCCGGCCGCACTTCTTCGTCAACACGCCGGACATCAATCCCTACTTCCTGCACGACAGCGGCCGGCCGGGCTTCCTGATACGGGCCGCGCTGGCTACCCTGTTGTCAGGGCTGTGGGGCATGTACAGCGGCTTCGAGCTTTGCGAAGGTACGCCGGTACTGAAGGACGGCGTGCCCAAGGAAGAGTATCTCGACTCCGAGAAGTATCAGTTGCGCGCGTGGGACTGGCAGCAACCCGGCAACATCATTGCCGAGATCTCGCGGCTGAACGCGATCCGCGCCAGCCACCCGGCTCTGCAGAATCACCTTGGCCTGCGCTTTTACCATGCCAGCGACGACGCGGTGCTGTACTTCGCCCGCTTCGTGCCACGCGTGTCCGGACCAGCCGGTAGCGCCGAGCGCGCCGCCAGCTTTGGCGACGACGTGTTGCTGGCGGCGATCAGCCTGGATCCCCGCGCTGTGCGCGAGTCGGCGATCGAGCTTCCGCTGTGGGAATGGGGTCTGCCCGACCACGGCGCGCTGGACGCCGAAGACCTGATGCATGGACCTCGCTTTACGTGGCGCGGCAAGAACCAGCGTATCCGCCTGGACCCGCACGCCCTGCCGTTCGCCCTGTGGCGCGTCCAGCCGCTGCACGAGGAGCCCGCATGAAACGCCTGACCGAACCGGCGAGCACCGCCCTGCTCAACGCCGACCCGCTCTGGTACAAGGACGCGGTGATCTACCAGTTGCACATCAAGTCCTTCTACGACGCCAACGGCGACGGTGTGGGTGACTTTGCCGGCCTGTCGGCCAAGCTCGACTACCTCGTCAACCTGGGAATCGACACGGTCTGGCTGCTGCCGTTCTATCCCTCGCCGCGCCGCGACGACGGCTACGATATCGCGGACTACCGCGGTGTCCACCCCGACTACGGCACCCTGGGTGAGGCGCGCCGCTTTATCGCCGCGGCGCACGCGCGCGGCCTGCGCGTGATCACGGAACTGGTCATCAACCACACCTCGGACCAGCACCCCTGGTTCCAGCGCGCACGCCGCGCCAAGCCCACTTCGGCGGCGCGCAACTATTACGTCTGGTCAGACACCGACCAGACATACGCCGGCACGCGCATCATCTTCTGCGACACCGAGAAATCCAACTGGAGCTGGGACCCGGTGGCCGGCGCGTATTTCTGGCACCGCTTCTACTCGCATCAGCCAGACCTGAACTTCGACAATCCACAGGTGCTGCGCGAGGTCATGTCGGTGATGCGTTTCTGGCTTGATATCGGCATCGACGGCCTGCGGCTCGACGCCGTGCCCTACCTGCTCGAGCGCGAGGGCACCAGCAACGAGAACCTGCCCGAGACCCACGCCATCATCAAGCAGATCCGCGCGCACCTGGATGCCGAGTACAGCGGCCGCCTGTTGCTGGCCGAGGCCAATATGTGGCCCGAGGATGCCCAGCAGTATTTCGGCGGCCCGGGGGCGCCGGCCGAGTCCACGTCGCCGATCTCGCCGGCGCTCACAGGGCACTTGTACCCCGTGGTCCCCGCCATGAACAACGCCGGCGAACTGAGCAACGAGGGCACCGCGGTGCTGGGCGACGAGTGCCATATGTCGTTCCACTTCCCGCTGATGCCGCGCATGTACATGGCCATTGCGAGGGAGGATCGCTTTCCCATCACCGACATCATGCGGCAAACGCCAGAGATCCCGCCCAACTGCCAGTGGGCGATTTTCCTGCGCAACCACGATGAGCTGACGCTGGAAATGGTCACCAGCGCCGAGCGCGACTACCTGTGGGAGGTCTATGCCTCCGATCGCCGCGCGCGCATCAACCTCGGGATCCGGCGCCGCCTGGCGCCGCTGATGGAACGAGACCGCCGCCGCATCGAGTTGATGAACAGCCTGCTGTTCTCCATGCCGGGCACACCCGTGATCTATTACGGCGACGAGATCGGCATGGGCGACAACATCCACCTGGGCGACCGCGACGGCGTGCGCACGCCCATGCAATGGTCGCCCGACCGCAACGGCGGCTTCTCCCACGCCGACCCCGAGCGCCTGGTGCTGCCGCCGCAGCAAGGCCCGCTCTACGGCTATGAAGCCGTCAACGTGGAGGCCCAGGCCCGCGACCCGCATTCGCTGCTCAACTGGATGCGCCGCATGCTGGCGCTGCGCCGCCAGCACCGCGCCTTCGGGCGCGGCACGCTGCGCTTCCTGTTTCCGGGCAATCGCAAGATCCTGGCCTACCTACGCGAGTTCGAAGGCGAGCACATCCTGTGCGTGGCCAACCTGGCGCGGGCGCCGCAGGCCGTGGAACTGGACCTCTCCGCCTTCGCCGGCCGCGTGCCGGTGGAAATGATGGGCGCCACCCCCTTCCCCGCGATCGGCCAGCTTACCTATCTGCTGACGCTGCCGCCTTACGGGTTCTACTGGTTTGTGCTGAGCGAGGAAGCCCAGCCGCCTTCCTGGCATGTCGATGCCCCCGAGCAGATGCCTGATCAAGTCACACTGGTAATACACAGCACCGCGCAGGCCGAGCTGACCGAAAGTTCGCGGCGGACGCTGGCCAACGAGGTATTGCCGCACTACATCGGGCGCCGCCGCTGGTATGGCGCCAAGGGTGAGCGCATCGGCAGCGTGAACATCGTCTACGCCATTCCGTTCGGCCGCGGCGCCGGGGGTGACGAAACCTACCTGTGCGAAATGGAGCTGGCGCTGGACAGCCGCGCCGAGTGCTACCAGTTGCCGTTGGGGCTGCTGTGGGACCGCGAAAGCGCGGGCGAAGGTGCCTCGCAGCTGGCGCATTCGCTGTCCATGGCCCGCGTGCGCAAGGGCAGCCGGGTTGGCCTGGTCACGGATGGCTTTGCCATGGATTGCTTTGCCCGCGAGGTGGTGCGCGCGTTGCGCGGCGGAACCGAGCTGCCCAGCCCGCGCGGCCCGATCCGCTTCCTCGGCGAACCTGGCCTGGCCGGGTTGCCCCTGGAAACGGATGAGGTCCAGTGGATGTCGGCCGAGCAATCCAACAGTTCGCTGTCCTATGGCAATTCGGCAGTGCTCAAGCTGGTGCGCCGCATCGCCGCGGGCATCCACCCCGAGGCCGAGATGACCCGCTATCTGACCGCCCAGGGCTACCGCAACTCGGCCCCGCTGCTGGGCGAGGTGGTGCGCACCGGCACCGATGGCGCGCCGCGCACACTAATGCTGCTGCAGGGCTATATCCTCAACCAGGGCGATGCGTGGGGCTGGACGCTCGACTATCTCGGCCGGGCCATCGACGATGCCGTGCCTTCCGAGAACAGCGAGGAGGAGTTCGCCGAGGCCTTGACCGGGTATGCCACGGTCGCCGGCGCGCTGGGCCAGCGTCTGGCGGAGCTGCACGCAGTGCTGGCGCGTCCATCCGACGATCCCGCCTTCGCGCCCGAAGCGGCCGGCGAGGCACAGGCGCTGCAGTGGGCCGAGGAAGCCATGGCCGAACTGGATCGCGCCGTGGCCCTGCTCGAAACGCGCGCCGGCGAACTTGCGCGCCAGGCCCGCGACGATCGCTTCGCCGCCGACATCGACACCCTGCTCGCCGCGCGCGAACAGTTGCCACAGCTGGTGGCCCGGCTCGCCGCGGCGGCCCCCGGCAGCCTGCAGACGCGCATCCACGGCGACTTCCACCTAGGCCAGGTGCTGATCGCGCAGAACGATACCTACCTGGTCGACTTCGAAGGCGGACCGGGCCTGCCGCTGGACTGGCGCCGGCGCAAGACTTCGCCGCTGCGCGATGCGGCGGGCCTGCTGCGCTCGCTCGACTATGCCGCGGCCACGGTCGGCACTGACCGCCACGAGCGCACCCACGCCGCGCTGCCGCCGGCCCTGACCCAGCGCCGTGAGACGCTGCTCGACCGCTTCCGCGAGACCGCCAGCGAAGCCTTCCTGGCCGGCTACCGGCAGGTTGCCGAGGCCGCGCCGCAGCCCTGGGTCCAGCCGGAGCAGGCGCAGGCCTTGCTCGACCTCTTCCTGCTTGAGCGGGCCGCCTACGAGGTGGGCTACGAAGCGGCCAACCGCGTGGCATGGATCGACCTGCCGGTCAGTGGCCTGGCGCGGCTGATCCGCAAACTCACCGGCGCCGCCGAGGACAGCAGTGGACAAGACTGAGAGCGTCCCGCCCCGCGACGGCCCGAAGGCCAAGCGGGCCCCTGTGGACAGGCCTGGCGCGGGGCTTGCGACACCGCCGCACTTGGCCGTGCCGGACCTGGAAGCGCTGCTGGCGGCGCGCCATGCCGATCCCTTCGCCGTACTCGGCCCGCACCCCGCGGCAGGCCACACCGTGGTGCGCGCCTGCCTGCCGGGCGCGCAGTCGGCCTGGCTGGCCGCCGCCGACGGCACCCGGCTGGCCGAACTGGAACGGCTTCACCCCGGCGGCATCTTTGCCGGGTCCCTGCCCGGCAGCGCGGGAGCGCGCGACTATCGCCTCGGCATGCGCTGGACGGACGGCAGCGAGCAGGTCAGCGCCGATCCCTACGCCTTCGGCACCTTGCTGGGCGATCTCGACCTGCACCTGATCGCCGAGGGGCGCCACTTCGAGCTGGGCCGCTGCCTGGGCGCGCAGGCACAGGTCCTGGACGGCGTCGAGGGCGTGCGCTTCGCCGTATGGGCGCCCAATGCACGGCGGGTCTCGGTGATCGGCGACTTCAACAGCTGGAACTCCGTGCGGCACCCGATGCGGCTGCGCCATGGCGCCGGCATCTGGGAACTGTTCATTCCCGGCGCGATGGGCGCCGCCCCGGGCAGCCGCTACAAGTTCGACCTGCTCGGCGCGCACGGCGAGCCGCTGCCCGACAAGGCCGACCCGGTGGCGCTGGCTACGGAAGCACCGCCGGCCACCGCCTCGGTGGTCGCGCAGCCGGGTACTTCGGCGCCGCCGTATACCTGGAACGACCAGGCCTGGATGCGCCATCGCGCCACCACCGACGCGCACGCCGCGCCCATGTCCATCTACGAGATGCACGTCACCTCCTGGCTCGCCGAGGTCAATAATCCCGTGCACGGCTGGGAGCGCCTGGCCGGCCGGTTGATCCCGTATGTGCGCGAGCTGGGCTTCACCCATATCGAACTGCTGCCGGTGATGGAGCATCCTTTCGGCGGCTCCTGGGGCTACCAGCCGCTGTCGCTGTTCGCGCCCACCGCGCGGCTGGGCCCGCCGCAGGCGTTCGCCGCCTTCGTCGACCGCTGCCACGAGGCCGATATCGGCGTCATCCTGGACTGGGTGCCGGCGCATTTCCCCACCGACCCGCACGGGCTGGCCGAGTTCGACGGCACGGCGCTCTACGAATACCAGGACCCACGCGAGGGCTTCCACCAGGACTGGAACACGCTGATCTACAACCTGGGCCGCAACGAAGTGCGCGGCTTCATGCTGGCCAGCGCCCTGCACTGGCTGGAGCAGTATCATGTCGACGGCCTGCGCGTGGATGCGGTGGCGTCGATGCTGTACCGCGACTATAGCCGCGAGCCCGGCCAGTGGGTCCCCAACCGTTTCGGCGGGCGCGAAAACCTAGAGGCCGTGGCCTTTCTGCGCGAGCTCAATACCGTGGTGCGCGAGCGCTGTCGTGGCGCCATGACCATCGCCGAGGAATCCACCGCATGGCCCGGGGTGACCGCATCGGTGGAGAGCGGCGGGCTGGGCTTCACCTTCAAGTGGAATATGGGGTGGATGCACGACACGCTGCGCTATCTCTCCCACGATCCAGTGCACCGCGCCTGGCACCACCAGGACATGACCTTCGGCATGATCTATGCATGGTCGGAGGCCTTCGTGCTGCCGATCTCGCATGATGAAGTCGTGCATGGCAAGGGCTCGATGATCGGCAAGACGCCCGGCGACAACTGGCAGCGCTTTGCCAACCTGCGCGCCTATTACGGCTTCATGTGGACGCACCCTGGCAAGAAATTGCTCTACATGGGCGCGGAGTTTGCCCAATGGCGCGAGTGGAACCACGACACCGAGCTCGACTGGTCCCTGCTGGAGCAGCCCGAGCACCGCGGCATGCAGGCGCTGGTGCGCGATCTCAACCACCTGCACCGGGAACTCCCGGCGCTGCATGCGCTGGACCACCGACCTGAGGGCTTCGGCTGGGTGGTGGGCGACGACAGCCGCAACAGCGTTTTCGCCTACCTGCGCCGGGCCGCGCCCGGCAGCCGCGAAGTGGTGCTGGCGGTGGTCAACATGACGCCGGTGGTGCGCCTCTGCTACCGACTGGGCGTCCCGTTCGCGGGCCGCTGGCAGGAGTGCATCAACACCGATGCCGCCTGCTATGGCGGCAGCAACGTGGGCAACGGCGGCGAGGTCCTGGCCACCACCACGCCCTCGCACGGCCTGCCGGCATCGCTCACGCTCACCCTCCCGCCGCTGGCCACGCTGGTCCTGCGCTTTATCCCGGAAGGAGCCTGACTTGCCCCTAGTCCCCGCCACCCGCATGCTGCCTGGCAAACCATACCCGCTCGGCGCGCACTGGGATGGGCTCGGGGTCAACTTTGCCGTGTTCTCCGCCAATGCCGCGCGTATCGACCTGTGCCTGTTCTCTGCAAACGGCCGCAAGGAGCTGGCGCGAATCACGCTGCCGGAATGCACCGACGAGGTCTGGCACGGCTACCTGCCGCACGCGGCGATCGGCACAGTTTACGGCTATCGCGCGTTTGGCCCTTACGAGCCGGCCAAGGGGCACCGTTTCAACGCGCACAAGCTGCTGCTCGATCCCTATGCGCGGCAGTTGAGCGGGCCGGTGCGCTGGTCCGAAGCGCTGTTCGGCTACCGGCTGCAAAGCCCGCGCGCCGACCTCACGCCCGACCGCCGCGACAACGCCCCCGCCATGCCCAAAGCGGTGGTGGTGGACCCCAGCTTCCACTGGGGCGACGACCGCGCGCCGGACGTGCCGTGGGAGAAAACCGTCATCTACGAAGTGCATCCGCGCGGCCTGTCGATGCTGCGCCAGGACCTGCTGCCGCACACGCGCGGCACCTTCGCCGCGCTGTGCGACCCGCGTTTTATCGACCACCTCCACAAGTTGGGCGTAACCGCGGTGGAACTATTGCCCATCCAAGCCTTCCTGCAGGACCGCTTCCTGGTGGAGCGCAGCCTGCGCAACTACTGGGGCTACAACACGCTGGCCTTTTTTGCGCCGGAGCCGGCCTATCTCAGCATCGGTCAGCTCAACGAATTCAAGGTGGCGGTGCGGCGGCTGCACGCGGCGGGCGTCGAAGTCATCCTCGACGTGGTCTATAACCACACTTGCGAGGGCAACGCGCTCGGCCCGACGGTATCATGGCGCGGACTGGACAATGCCAGCTACTACCGGCTCATGCCGGGCGACGAGCGCCACTACATCAACGACACCGGCTGCGGCAACACGCTCAACCTGTCGCACCCGCGCGTGCTGCAGATGGTGATGGACTCGTTGCGCTACTGGGCCGAGTGCTTCCATGTCGACGGCTTCCGCTTCGATCTTGGCACAACGCTGGGGCGCGAGGGCACCGGCTTCGACCCCGGCGCGGGCTTCTTCGATGCCATCCTGCAGGATCCGGTGTTGTCGCGGGTCAAGCTGATCTCCGAGCCCTGGGACCTTGGCCCCGGCGGCTACCAGTTGGGCAACCACCCGCCCGGCTTTGCCGAATGGAACGACAAGTTCCGCGACACCGTGCGGCGCTACTGGCGCGGCGACGCCGGCCAGCGCGGCGACCTGGCCGCGCGCCTGGCCGGCTCGGCCGATTTGTTAGACCGCCGTCACCGCAAGCCCTGGGCCTCGGTGAACTTCATCACCGCTCACGACGGCTTCACGCTGGCCGATCTCGTCAGCTACAGCACCAAGCACAATGAAGCCAACTGTGAGGACAACCGCGACGGCACCGACGACAACGCCAGCGCCAACTGGAGCCCGGACGGCAGCGTGGAAGGTCCCACCGACGACCCGGCGATCCTCGAGAGGCGCGGGCGCGTGTTGCGCGCGATGATGGTCACGCTGCTGCTCTCACACGGCACGCCGATGCTTACCGCGGGCGACGAATGGGGCCGCAGCCAGGGCGGCAACAACAACGCCTACTGCCAGGACAACGAACTCTCGTGGCTGGACTGGGATTACGCCAGCAGCGCCGCCGCCGGCGCCATGACGGACTTTGTCAGCCGCCTGCTGACGCAGCGCAGGCGCCTGTACGCGTTCACCGAAGCCCGCTTTGCCCACGGGCGCCGCGAGCTGGAACCCGGGCTGGCCGACATCGCCTGGTTCGATACCGACGGCCGCCCACTCAGCCCCGAGCAATGGTCCAGCCCCGACGGCCGCACCCTGGCCATGCGCCGCGCCGCCACCGGCCCGGACGGCGAGATCCAGGTGACCCTGCTGCTACTCAACGCCGGCAACGAGGACGCCAGGTTCCACCTGCCCGAGCCTGCGCAGCACTGGCAACTGCTGCTGGACAGCAGCCAGCCCGAAACGCCCGTGGCCGGCGTCGACACACCTGTCGTGACGGTACCGGCGCATGCCGTCGCGCTGCTACTGGCCGTGCCGCCCAGCGACGCGGACTCCCAATGGAGTTAGTCCAACCCGTCCCCTGGCCGTTTAAGGAGGCCGCATCATGATCGCCTTGCCATCGCGGCAGGCGCCGCCACCGCAGTCATTCGGCCCTAGCGGGCTAGAGGATGGACGCATGCGCTTTCGCCTGTGGGCGCCCGATGCGGCCGCCAGCGGGCAGCGCATACGGCTGGAGATCGCAGGCATGGGTCCGGTGCCGATGTGCGCCGCCGCGCCGGGTCCGGACGAGCGCGAAGGCTGGCTGGAAGCGATTGCGCCGTGCTGCCCCGGCGCGCGCTACTGGTTCCGGCTCGACGACGGCAGCACGGTGCCGGATCCTGCCTCGCGCGCCCAGGTGATCGACGTCGACGGTCCCAGCCTGGTCTGCGACCCCCACGCCTACACCTGGTGCCACCCGTACTGGCATGGCCGCCCCTGGCACGAGGCGATCGTCTACGAAATGCACGTTGGCCTGTGCGGCGGCTATGCCGGCGCCATGCGGCAACTGCCGCGCCTGGCCGCGCTCGGCTTTACCGCGGTGGAACTGATGCCGCTGGCTGAGTTTCCGGGCGTGCGCAACTGGGGCTACGACGGCGTGCTGCCGTTCGCGCCGGAATGCAGCTATGGCAAGCCCGACGAACTCCGCGCGCTGGTGGACTGCGCGCACGGCCAGGGCATGATGGTGCTGCTCGACGTGGTCTACAACCACTTCGGCCCGGAAGGCAATTTCCTGCACCAGTACGCCGGCACGTTCTTCCGCGGCGATGTGAGCACGCCATGGGGGCCGGCCATCGATTTCCGTCAGCCCGAGGTGCGCCGCTTCTTTACCGAGAATGCGCTCTATTGGCTGGAGGACTTCCGCTTCGACGGATTACGCCTGGACGCCGTGCACGCCATCGTCGACGAAGGCTGGTTGCGAGAACTGGCGGGTGAGGTGCGCGCGCGCCATCCCGGACGGCATATCCACCTCGTCCTGGAGAACGACGACAACGACGCCTCGCTGCTCGCGGCGGGCTTCGATGCGCAGTGGAACGACGACGGCCACCACGCCCTGCATGTGCTGCTGACCGGTGAGTGCGATGGCTACTACGGCGACTATGCCCGGCCAGCCGGCGATGCGCTTGCCGAGGGTGTGCCCGCTGCCCCCGTGCTGGCACATCTCGCCCGTGTACTGGCCGAAGGCTTTGCCTACCAGGGAGAGGTCTCGCCCACGCGCGGCACACGGCGCGGCCAGCCCAGCGCCGCGCTGGCGCCCACCGCCTTCGTGCTGTTCCTGCAAAACCACGACCAGACCGGCAATCGCGCACTGGGCGAGCGCCTGACCCGGCTGGCACAGCCCGACGCGTTGCGCGCGGCGGTCTTGCTGCAACTGCTGTGTCCGCAGATCCCGCTGGTCTTCATGGGTGAGGAGTACGGGGCGGAAACGCCGTTCCTGTATTTCACCAGTCACCCGCCCGAACTGGCCGCGGCCGTGCGCGCCGGCCGCCGCCGGGAGTTCGGCGCCGTGGCCGCCTTCAGCGATCCGGAGCGCGCGGCGCTGATCCCCGATCCGAACGACCCCGCTACCTTCGAGGCGTCGCGCCCCCCGCTCGATGGCGACAACGCGTGGAGCCAATATTACCGTGCGCTGCTGGCCATCCGGCATCGCGAGCTGGTGCCGCGCCTGGCGGGCAGCACCAGCGCTGGCGTGCGCATCGTCAGCGAGGCGGCTCTGGCGGCAAGCTGGCGGCTGGGCGACGGCGCACTGCTGACGATCTTGATCAACTTCGGCGATGCACCCGCGCCGAGCGCGCCGGCGGGCATGCCGCCCGTCATCCCCGGCCGGCTGCTGGCCCAAAGCCGCGAAGGCGCCGTGCAGGCTCTGGCCAACGGGGCGCTGCCGGCCGCCACCGCGATTGCGTGCCTGGACGCTCCTGCTCACCCGTAACGAGGCCAGCATGGATCCCGCCGCCTTACCCGATACCGCCCATGATGGTGACTTGCGGGCACTGCATACCCTGGCCGACCGGGCCGGACTGCTGGTCCATTGGGAAGATGCCCAGGGCCGTGCGCGCGAGGTCGAGCCCGATACACTGCGCGCCATTCTCGGCAAGTTCGGGCTGCCCAGCGCCAACATAGGCCAGTGCGAGGCGGCGCGCGCCCAGCTCGCGGCTGAGGACGCCGCGCGGGAGTTGCCGCCGCTGATTACCGCGGACCAGTACCAAGCCGTGCCGATCCCGTCGGGACATACCCTCTCGCGACAGGCCTACCGCCTCGAACTGGAAGACGGCAGCGTGGTGAACGGCACCGCCCGGCGCGATGCCGGCGGCACCCTGCGCGTACCGGCCATCGCCGCCAGCGGCTATCACCGGCTGCTGCTCGGCGATGCCGAGGTCACGCTGGGCGTGGCGCCGGCGCGCTGCTTCGGGGTGGCCGACGCGTTGCGCGCCCGGCAACACGATGAGCGCGATGACGGTAGCCGGCGGCCTTGGGGCCTCTCGGTGCAACTGTATTCCCTACGCCGCGGCGCCGCGGCGGGGCTGGGCGACCTCACGGCGCTGGCGCAGTGCTGCGAGGCCGCCGCGCGCGAAGGCGCCGACGCGGTCGCCATCAATCCGCTGCACGCCGGTTTTGCCGCCTTGCCGCAGCGCTACAGCCCCTACGCGCCGTCCAGCCGGCTGTTTCTCAACCCGCTCTATGCCGACCCCGCCGCCGCCTTCGGCCAGCATGCCGTCGCGCAGGCNNCACCGAGATCGACTGGCCCGCGCTGGCTCAGGCGCGCAACGCCTTGCTGCAATGGCTTTGGCGGCGCCGTGCCACGCTGCTGCCTGCCCGCGCGGCGCAGGCATTTGAGGCGTATCGGCGGCACCACGGCGCCGCCCTTGAGGCGCATGCGCGTTTCGAAGCGCTGCAGGCCCATCACCTGGCTGCTGCCGGCAGCCAGGAGCAAGCGGCTGCCGCTGCCGACTGGCGGCGATGGCCCGTCTCCCAGCACTCGCCGGAAGCCGCCTCGGTGGCGGCCTTTGCGAGGGCCAATGCCGATGCCGTGAGCTACCACGCCTTCGTGCAGTGGCTGGCGGCGGACGGGCTGGCCGCCGCCCAGGATGCGGCACGCGGCGCAGGCATGGCGATCGGCCTGATCGCCGACCTCGCGGTCGGTACCGACGCGGGTGGCAGCCACGCCTGGGCGCGCCAGGATGAAATCCTGGCCGGCGTCTGCGCCGGCGCCCCGCCCGACCTGTACAACCCAATGGGCCAGGGCTGGGGGATTTCCGTGTTCTCGCCGCGCGCGCTGCGTCGGCGGGGCTTCGGCGCCTTCATCGAGATGCTGCGCGCCAACCTTGATCAGGTGGGCGGCCTGCGCATCGACCATGCGCTGGGCCTGGCGCGCATGTGGCTGGTGCCCGATGGTGCGCCGCCCGCCGCGGGCGCCTACCTGCGCTTCCCGTTCGACGACCTGCAGCGGCTGATCGCGCTGGAATCCTGGCGGCACCGTGCCGTCATCATCGGCGAGAACCTCGGCACCGTGCCGCCGACTTTCAACGTCAGCCTGGCCGCGCGCGGCATGCTCGGCATCGATGTGCTGTGGTTCGAGCGCGAAAGCTCCGCGGCCGATGCCGGGGGTGCAACGGCGCAACCCGCCACGTCCGCCACCCCGCCGCCCGTGCCCGCCTTCCTGCCGCCCGAGCGCTGGCCGCCCGAGGCGGTGGCCACCACGACCACCCATGACCTGCCCACGGTGGCCGGCTGGTGGGCCGGCCGCGACATCTTCTGGCGCGCGCGCCTGGACCAGCTCGGCGCCGACGAAACCGAGTCCGGCGCGCTGGCCGCGCGCGCCCGCGAGCGCGCGGCGCTGTGGCAGGCGCTGAGCGTCGCAGGCCTGGTACGCGGACCGGAACCCGGCCCCGACTGCCCGCCGCTAGAAGCCATCCTGGCCTGGCTCGGCCGCGCCGGCACACCACTGCGCCTGGTGCCGTTGGAAGACCTGCTGGGCGCCATCGAGCAGCCCAACCTGCCCGGCACGGCGTTTGGCCACCCCAACTGGCAACGCCGGCTGGACGCCGACGTGCGCACGCTGTTTTCCGGCCCGCCAGTGCGCCAGCGCATTGCCGCGCTGCGCAGCGCGGGCATGAGCGGACGTGGCGCGCCGGCGGGTCGAATCCCCGAGAACCCGGAAGAGAGGCACTGAATGCCCCAACCCTGCCTGCCGCCCCGCGCCACGGCTCGCCTGCAACTGCACGCCGGTTTCACCTTCGGGCACGCTGCCGCGCAGGTCGATTACTACGCAGCACTCGGTGTCAGCCATCTTTACCTCTCGCCGATCTTCAACGCGCGCCCGGGCTCGACCCACGGCTACGACGTCACTGATTTCCGCGCCATCAATCCAGAGCTGGGTGGCGAGGCCGGCTTCTACCGTTTTGCCGAACGCGCCCGCGAACACGGCCTGGGGCTGGTGCTGGACATCGTGCCCAACCATATGGCCGCCAGCCCCGATCACAACCCCTGGTGGCGCGATGTGCTGGCGCGCGGGGCGCAAAGCGCGTATGCCCACCACTTCGATATCGACTGGCATTCGTCCGACCCGGGCCTGCACGGACGCGTGCTGCTGCCCATCCTGGGCAAGCCCTACTGGGAGGCGCTGTGCAGCGGTGAACTGACGCTGCGTTTCGATGCGCGGGCGGGCCAGCCGGTCGTGTGCTACGGCGAACATACACTGCCGCTGGCGAACGATACCTACGATCCCGCCGCGGCTGCGAGCCTGCCGGCCCAGCTCGATGGGCGCGAGGCCACGGGCCGCGCCCGCCTGCACGCACTGCTGGAGCTGCAGCACTACCGGCTGGCCTGGTGGGCCACGGCCGCCGACGAGCTGAACTGGCGGCGCTTTTTCGAGATCAGCGAGCTGGTGGGCATGCGGGTCGAACGGGTGCCGGTATTCGAAGCGATCCACGGACTGGTGTTGCAGTTGTTTCGCGAGGGCTGGATCGACGGCGTGCGGGTGGATCACGTGGACGGCCTGGCCGATCCGGCGGCCTACTGCAAGCTGCTGCGCGCCCACCTCACCGCGCTCGCGCCCGACCGGCCGCCCGCGCGCGCCATCGCGTGCCCGTGGCTGGTCATCGAGAAGATCCTGGCAGAGCGGGAGACGCTGCGCGCGGACTGGCTGGTGGACGGCACCACCGGCTACGACTTCATGAACGAAGTGGCCTGCGTGCTGCACGACGGCGCAGGCGCAGCCGCGCTCACCGCGCTCTGGCAGGAGATGAGCGGCGAGACGCGCCGCTTCGAAGCGCAGGTGGAGTCGGCCCGCGGCCGTATGCTCAGCCATCACCTAGTCACCGAGTACGAAGGCGCTTGCCGCCGTCTGCATGCCTGCGCGCGCAGCGAGCCTGCCACCCGCGACCTGACGCTGGCCAGCCTGCGGCGCGCGCTGGCGGCGCTGCTGGCGCCGCTGCAGGTCTATCGCACCTACTTCAGCGAGCGCGTACGGACCCGCGAGGACAAGGCGGCGCTGCAGCACGCTGCCGACGCCGCGCGCGCCACGCTGGCCGCCACCGACCTGCCGGCGCTGGCACGCTTGCTGTCATGGCTGGCAGACCCGGCCGGCGACAGCACGGCGCTGCACGAGGCGCGCACGCGCGTGCAGCAGCTGATGCCGCCGCTGGCCGCCAAGGCCACCGAGGACACCGTCTTCTACCGCTACGGCCGCTTGCTTTCGCGCAACGAGGTGGGCAGCAACCCCGCCACCCTGGCCGTGCCGCCCGAGGACTTCCACGCGCGCATGGCACAGCGCGCGCAGGCCTGGCCGAATGCCATGCTGGCCACTGCCACTCACGACCACAAGCGCGGCGAGGATGCGCGCATGCGCCTGGCGGTGCTGAGCGAGCTGCCCGAAGCGTGGGTCGAAGCCGTCGGCCTGTGGGAGACGCACTGCCGGCCCCTGCTGGCACGCTTGCCGTGCGGCCCCGATGGCGCGGACCGGTTGATGCTGTACCAGACGCTGGCCGGCGCCTGGCCAGCCGGGCTGGAGCCGGGGCACGCGCAGGGCGTATCGGCGTTGCTTGCCCGCGTGCAAGCTTGGCAGTTGAAATCGATCCGGGAAGCCAAGCGGCACGGCAGCTGGACCAGTCCCGACGTCGCCTATGAGGAAGGCTGCGCCGCCTTTCTCGATGCGCTCGGCGCCGACACGTCCGCGGGCGGGGTGCTGAAGCAGCTCGCCCGGTTTGCCCGCCGCATCGCCGTGCCCGGCGCCATCAACAGCCTGACGCAGACCCTGGTGCAGCTGACGGCGCCCGGCGTGCCCGACCGCTACCAGGGCGCCGAGGAGTGGGATCTCAGCCTGGTCGATCCCGACAACCGCCGCCGGGTGGATTTCGAATCGCTGCGCGCCCGGTTGGCTGACACATCTGGGTGGCCCGAATGGCTTGCCAACTGGCAGGACGGCCGCCTCAAGCTGCAACTGATCCGCAGCGTACTGGCCGCACGGCGCGCCCATGCCGGATTGTTTGCCGCCGGCGACTATGGCCCCATCACGCTGGCCGGCCCGCTCGCCGCGCACGCGCTTGCATTCGTGCGCCGCCATGGGCAGGCGCAGGCACTGGTGGTCGGCACCCGGCTGGCTGCCCGGCTGGCCGAGAGCGGCCGGCCCATTCTCGCGCCAGCGCAATGGCGCGACACCGCCCTGCGAGTTGGACACGGGGACAGCCATTGGCTGGATGTCCTGACTAGCCGCCCGCTGGACGCGCGCGCCGGCCGCCTGCCCTTGGCCGAGGTCCTGGAAATGCTGCCGGTGGCGCTGCTGTTGCGCACCCGGTGACGCGCATCCGCTCCGCGCCTGGCAATCCCTCGGAAAGGCGACAACCGCACCGCCCGACTGCGCACACATTGCAGGAGGGCTGGCGAAGGGGTTACGGCCTTACGGCCGCGGGAAGTCAATTCGATGTTGGCAGCCGGACGACCGCAGCACGCCACATGGCGTACCTGGCGGAGGACAGGGGCCAGTCTGGCGGTTGGCTCGTCGCTACGGCGCGAGTTTCGCTTCGCCCGTCGAGATCGACACGCCCGCGGCTTTGAGCAGCGTGCGGGCTGCAGCAATAGCAGGACGCATCATTGCTGAGTTTTGATGGATCAGAACCGCGGCGTATGCCCCGTCGACGAGCAGCGCGAGTTGCGTCGCCAGCGTATCCGGGTCGTCCACATCGAGCTGTGACAACAGGCCTCGGTACCACAACCGCCGGCTTTCCTTGTACGCGATGGCCAGTTCCCGCACCTTGCTATCCTCGCTGCCAATTTCGGCGAGCACATTCTGAAACGCACAGCCGCGGAATTCCCTGGCGCTGTCCAGGGAACGCGCGATCCACTCCAGGTTGGCCAGGATCTGCTCCGCTGGCGGTTTGGTGGAGGCTGCCGGTAGCGGCCGAAAGCGTCCCTGCAAATAAGCAATCACCAGGTCGTCCTTGGACGGGAAATGCCGATAAAGGGTTTTCTTGCTGATGCCCAGTTCAGCCACGATCGCGTCCACACCCACCGATTTGATTCCCTGGGCATAGAACAGGCGATCCGCCACTGCCAGGATCCGCTCACGTATTGCCGCCACCTCATCTCGATCGTCCACCAGAAACTCCTCCGCCTTATCAGGCACATTCAATCCCGAGCCCACCCGGCCCCACGCCAACACCGACGGTAAGATAGTTCTCGCCCCAGCGGAAACCTATCTGTATCCGTCCTCACGAGATTTCACAAATCACCTTGAATCTGTTGGGACGCGCTGCTATTGTAGCGGAAACTATCAAGTTTCCAACGGTCGCTATGGCGTGATGGATACGACGCAGCGATGGATACGGCGCACATGGCGACGACCGCCGACAACGCATTTCGGATACCCCCACTCCGCGCTGAGTCGGCACTCCGGCGGCCTCAGGTTCTGGACATGTCCATTGCCACGGTGGCAGCCACGCGTCCGCGCAGGCTGCCCATCCCGCATTCAGCTCAAATCGCCAAACAAGGTGTGCAAATGACCGAGGACATGATCCTTCTGGAAAAGAGCGACGGCGTCGCGCGCATCACGTTGAATCGTCCCGACATGCGCAACGCCTTTAACGACGTGCTGATCTCGGAACTGCACGCCATGCTGGTCGACATGGAGCAGGACTCCTCGGTGCGCGCCGTAGTGCTTGCCGGCAATGGCCCGGCTTTCTGCGCCGGTGCGGACCTCGGTTGGATGAAGCGCATGGCTGGCTACGAGCACGCGCAGAACCTTGCCGATGCCCAGGCGCTCGCCGATATGCTGGCCAGTCTGCATCGCATGCAGAAGCCCACCATCGCACGCGTGCATGGCGCCGCGTTTGCCGGCGGAGTCGGGCTCGTGGCTGCGTGCGATATGGCGGTCGGCAGCCTCGATGCGAGATTCTGTTTTTCCGAAGTCAGGCTCGGCCTGTCTCCGGCCACCATCAGCCCATATGTGCTACGGGCCATTGGCGAGCGCGCCGCGCGACGCTACTTTCTCACCGCTGAAGTCTTCGATGCCACCGAGGCGCACAGGCTCGGCCTGCTCTCCGCCCTGGTGCCGCCTGACGCATTGGATGCCGCGACAGACACATTGGTGCAGCATCTGGTCGCAGGGGGGCCACAGGCGCTGGCGAAAATCAAGGACCTGGTCGAGGCAGTCTCAGGTCAGCCCGTGAACGAAGCGCTCTCGGTCGACACGGCGCAACGCATTGCCGATATCCGCGTGTCGCCCGAAGGGCGGGAAGGCATTGCTTCGTTCCTCGAGAAGCGCAAGCCATCATGGACGTTCGCGTCATGAATCGCCGCTTCGCTCCTGACCGGATTTTCGATTGAGACTTGCGCACACGGGCGTTCAACATGCAGATCAATTTCGACCTGACCGACCTCCGACTGTTTCTCGCCGTGGCCGACGAGCGAAACCTGACCAGGGGGGCCCAGCGGGTATTTCTATCTCCTTCGGCGGCAAGTTCCCGTATCAGGAAACTCGAGGAACACACCAGCGGCCCCCTCTTCTATCGACATCTTCAAGGCCTTGAACTGACTGTGCTGGGAACCGCGTTTCATAGGCATGCGCGTCTTGTGCTTCGGCAGGTAGAGCTCTTCCAGGACGAGTTTGACGTGGAAGGCACCGGTGCCGGACATCTACGCATCTTTGCGAATACGACCGCCGTGACGGAATTCATGCCGGAGATTCTCGCGCGATTCATGGCCAAGCGGCCAGGTATCACGGTAGACATACTGGAGCGAGTGACTGCCGATATTCTGAATGGCGTGCTGGAGGCAACCGCCGACATCGGCATCGTTGCCGGCCCCATTGCGCAAGAGGGCCTCCAGGTCATCCCGTTCAGCCAGGACAACGTCGTCCTTGTCACTGCGCAGGCTCACCCACTTTCCGCTCACCCATCCGTTCGTTATATCGACGTGCTCGACTACCCGCAAATTGGCCTGCACGAGGGTAGCTCCATGTTGTCGTTCGTACGCGAAGTCGCAAGGCAGCATGGGAAGCCCTTGAAGGTGCGTATCCAGGTACGGAGCTTCGAGGCAATGTGTCGCATGGCGGAAGCCGGGGTCGGTGTCGCGCTGGTTCCGGAATCCGCAGCGCTGCGGCACCAGGAACAGATGAAGCTATGTGTGGTTCCGGTATACGAAAGCTGGGCCATCCGTCAGCGATCCATCGTCGTACGCGAACTCAATGCCCTCTCCCTCGCCGGTCGGTCCCTGATCGAGGATATCTGCGCCGCGTACAGCAACCCTGCGAGTCATATCGACCACGACCCCGGCATGGCGTTCGATATCGCCGCATGACGGCTGCCAAAATATGCGATGTACGCGTGAAGGACCAATGAATACACTCTGATCAAACGTTCAGATAAATGTGTGGGAATCGTGAAAACAGTAACGCTTGCAGCAGGGCTGGGCTTCTACGGTGACTCGATCGCGCATGTGAAGCGCAGCGTCGAAGCCAACCGCCCGCAGTATGTTTGCTCCGACCATCTTGGTGAACTGACGCTTTCCATCCTGCAGAAGGATCGCAATCGAGATGGACGCTTGGGTTACACGCGCGACCTGGTACCTCTGATGAACGCACTATGGCCCATCACGCGCAACCAGAAGACACGATTCATCCTGAACGCCGGCGGACTGAACCCAGCGGGTGCCGGGCATGCATTAAGGGACGCATTCCACGCCAATGGGTACAACGCGCGCATCGCGGTCGTTGAAGGCGACGACGTGCTCGATCGGCTTGAAGCGCTTCGTGAGCATGGGGAACCCCTGGCCAATCTGGACACCGGGGAAGCCGTCGACCCGGTGCTTCACAAATTCAGTTTCGCCAACGCCTATCTTGGCGCGAAGCCCTTGGTCGAGGCGTTGCAAACCGGCGCGGACATTGTCGTGACGGGCCGCGTAGCCGATGCATGCCTATTCCTTGCCCCACTGATCCACGAGTTCGGATGGGGGTGGGACGAATACGACAAGCTGGCCCAGGGGTTGGTGGTAGGTCATCTGCTGGAGTGTTCCGGCCAGGTCAGTGGAGGCAACTTCGGCGGCGAATGGGAAAGCATCAACGATCTTGCGCACCTCGGCTATCCGGTCGCAACCGTTGAAGAGTCTGGCGCCGCCGTGATCCACAAGGCGGCAGGTAGCGGAGGCCGGATCGATTTCGATTCGGTGCGGCAACAGCTGCTGTACGAAGTGAATGACCCCAGGGCCTATGCCTCGCCCGATGTCGTGCTTGATATATCGTCGATTTCGCTTGTCGATCTCGGGAACGACAAGGTTCGTGTAGAAGGTGCGACGGGCAAGCCTCGACCCGATCGCCTGAAGCTCGTCGCAGGCTATCCGAACGGCTTCATGGCCAGCGCAATGCTTGGCTACAGCTGGCCCGATGCCATGAAGAAGGCCAAGGCCGCGGCTGCGATCGTGGAAGCCGTCATTGCGGAATCGGGAGCTCGATACGACGAGATGGACATCAGCTATCTCGGCTTTGACGCGCTGCATGGCCCACTTTCCGACCAGTCTCTCACCGACGAATTGAACGAAGTCTTTCTGCGGGTCGCCGTCAAGGTGCGCGACAGGAAGCTCGCGGCGGAATTTGGCAAGCATTTCCCCTGGATGATGGTCGGAGGTCCTCCCTTTGTCGCGGCGCTGCCAAACAGCGATTTGCGCGAGCTGACGTCGATCTGGCCAACCTTGGTCGCACGCGAGCTCGTGGAGGACCACGTTCGCATGAGCATGATCGAAACATGAGAATGGAACACCCCTTGACGCTGAAAGACATTGCACTGGCGCGCAGCGGAGACAAAGGCGACAAGGTCAATATCGGACTGTTCGCCAAGGATGCCCCTGCTTTCGAGACCATTCGATCGAAGGTGACGACGACCACGTTGAAGCGGCACTTCGAACTCATGCCATGGACCGATATCGAGGTCTACGAAGTGGGGAACATCATGGCGTTGAACATCATTCTTTCGGGTGCATTGCCTGGCGGCGGTCCGCAATCGTTGCGCGTGGACAACCTTGCAAAAACGATGGCCTCTGCGCTGTTGCGGATGAGGATCAGCTGAATCGCGTGGCAACAAGCCATGCAAAGGAAAGGATCCTTGAGCATTCCGGCCTGAATGCATGCCCCTGCTCGTCGAATGTCGATGCCACCACTCTCCGCCCAATAGCCCTCGTTTCTTATAACCGCATGGAGATTCAAACATGAAAGCAGTCGTAGTTTCGGAACATGGCCCTCTCGAACAATTGCGTATCCAGTCAATTCCCGATCCGGAGTTGCGCAATGGATGCGTACGCATTGGCGTCAGGGTCGCCGCCATCAATCCTCCCGACGTGCTGATGCCCCAGGGCAAGTATCACGTCAAGCCCCCCTTCCCATTCGTTCTCGGTATCGAAGCGGCTGGCGTCGTCCTGGAGACGGCACCAGATGTCTCCAATCTTTGTGTCGGAGACCGCGTGATGACCTATGCGGGGGACAGCTGCTTTGCAGAGCAGATCGTGGTGCCGGCAAGCCGCACATTCAAGGTACCCGATGGAATGAGCGACGAGACGGCCGCAGGGTTCACTGTCGTGTACGGCACTGCGCACCACGCCATTGCCGAAGCGGGCGCACTCCAGCAAGGCGAGACGCTCGTCGTGCTGGGTGCCTCCGGTGGAATTGGGCTGTGCTCCATTCAGATCGGCAAGGCACTGGGTGCGCGCGTGATTGCCGTGGCCAGTACGCCCGAGAAGCTGGCGAAGTGCAAGGAGCATGGCGCCGATGAACTGATCCTGGGCGACGAATCGCTACGCGACCGCATCAAGGAACTGACCGGCGGAAAAGGCGCCGAGGTCATCATGGACATCGTCGGTGGCGATGCCACGGACAGTGCCATCCGGGCAATAGCACCCTATGGACGGTATCTGATCGCGGGATACGCAAGCGGCATCGTCCCGAACATCAAGGCCAATCTCATTTTCCTGAAGCAGGCGCGAGTGATCGGCGCAAGTTTCCGCGTCCTGCTGGAGCGCAAGCCTGAAGCTGCCGCCGCCAACATCCGGCACCTGTGTGACCTCTGGGAGCATGGGTTGCTCAAGCCAGAAGTGACAGCGCGCTACCCTTTCGAGCAAATCGTGGATGCGCTGAAGCATGTCGGCGAGCGCAAGGTCGTCGGCAAGGCGGTGCTGTACGTACAGCCGGCTTGAATCGCGTCCTGAGACGGACATCCTGCTTTCGGCTCGCCGTCCTCGCCCCACATGCGGGAAAGATGCGGCGGTCGCGCGTGGGCCATGCGAGCAATCTTGGCAGCTTGTGAGCGGAGCGTTTCAGGTTCCGATTCGCCGCGTTCTTGATCGCGAGCGGACCTGACACCCTCGCGTAGAAATCGGAGAGATGCAATGGCTGGACCCCTTTCGAACCTCCAGGTCCTGGATCTGAGCAGAGTGCTGGCAGGTCCATGGTGTACGCAGATGCTTGCCGACCTTGGCGCAGACGTCATCAAGGTCGAGCGCCCCTCGGTTGGGGACGACACCCGGCATTGGGGACCACCGTGGATACGCGATGCTGCGGGCAACGAGACAGACGACTCGGCGTACTTCTCGTCCACCAACCGCAACAAGCGCTCGATCGCCATCGACCTTTCCAGCGCGGCAGGCAGGGACCTGGTGAGGGAGTTGGCGAAGAACGCGGATGTTCTCGTCGAGAACTACAAGGTCGGAGATCTCCGCCGCTACGGTCTTTCCTATGAGGACCTGGCCGAGATCAATCCGCGCCTTATCTATTGCTCTGTAACCGGCTACGGCCAGGATGGCCCCTACGCCAGCCGCCCAGGGTACGACCTGATATTCCAGGGTGAAGGCGGCCTCATGAGCATCAATGGCGAGGCCGATGACAAGCCCGGCGGTGGACCGATGAAAACGTCGCCTGCAGTGACCGACATCCTTGCCGGGTTGAACGCAACGATCGGCATCCTGGCCGCCGTCGAGAATCGGCATGCCACTGGGAAAGGCCAACACATCGACATTTCTCTGCTGGATACCATCGTAAGCTTCGGTGCCAATCCGCTTGCAAGCTTCTTTACGACTGGCAAGGTCCCGAAGCGCCTTGGCAACGCCCATCCCAACATTACTCCGTACCAGATGTTCCCGACCGCGGACGGACACATGATCATCGGATGCGGAAATGACCTGCAGTATCGAAGACTATGCTCCGAAATAGGCCGCAACGATCTTGCGGGAGATCCCCGATTTCTTACCACGAAGGACCGGCAACTCAATGGCCCGGCACTGCTGGAGATCCTGACGGGGATCATCAAGGAACACACCACTGCCTACTGGTGCGACCTCCTGTTTGACTCTGGAATTCCGTGCGGCCCCATCAACAACTATGAGGAAGTCTTCGAGCATCCTCAGGTGGTTCACCGCAAGCTTCGCGTTGACCTGCCTCACGCAGCGGGAGGAATCATCGGGACAGTGAGAAATCCCGTGCGTTTCTCGGCCACGCCGATCGAATATCGACTGGCTCCGCCCCTGCGAGGGCAGCATACGGTGGAGATTCTTTCCACGCTGCTCGGCAAGGACGCCATCGCGATCAACGAACTTCAGAGTGCTGGAGTTGTTGAAGGCGCTCGCCATGATTTCGATATTCCTTCGAAGACCTAAGCCTTCTTCGAGCGCAAGAAGCATTCGTATCGGCGGGAAACACGCTGGACGTATCACACAGGAGACCACATGACTACTTTCGCTAGCGCTTCCCGCCGCCTGTTCAACCGCATGGCCGCAGCGGCTGTCGCCGCCACCCTCGTCGGGCTGCCGCACGTCGCGTGGCCGCAGGCACAGGGCTTTCCAAGCCGGCCAATACGCTTCGTCGTGCCATTTCCCGCGGGCAGCTCTACGGATGTGACCGCCCGGATCTTCGCCAAGAAGATCAGCGACCTGACAGGCCAAGGCGTCGTGGTCGAAAACAAGCCTGGCGGCAACGGATTCATCGCTGTACAGACCGTGCTTGGCGCGCCTGCCGACGGCTACACGGTTTTCATCGGTGGCAGCTCGACGCTTTCCACCAATGCCGCCACCTTCCGGAAGCTGCCCTATGACCCGCTGACCGACTTCGCACCCATCACGCTGTTGTCGCGTGGCCCTTGCGTGATTGTGGTCCCACCCAACTCGCGGTATCGCACCCTCAAGGAGCTCGTCGATGACGCCCGGAAGCGGCCAGGCGCACTCAACTACGCCACGGGTTCTGTCTCCTATACGCTGTATAGCGAGTGGCTCAACGAGCAAAGCCACATGAAGACTACGGGAGTGCCATACAAAGGTGCGGGCGATGCCATCAATGGTGTCATGGCCGCCAACGTGGACTTCGCCGTGGTGGACGCCACTGGCGCAATCGAGCTGATAAAGGCCGGGAAGCTGCGGGCGCTGGCCTACACCGCCGCCCAGCGCTCGACATTGCTCCCCGACGTGCCTACCGTCAGCGAAGCCGGTGTTCCCGATTTCCTCGCCTACATCTGGGCCGCTGCGGTGGTATCCGCCAAGACGCCGGCGCCGATCGTACAACGGCTGACCGAACTGTTTGCGCAAGCGGGAGCGTCCGCGGAGATCAAGGACTACTTCAAACGGCTCTCCGTTTCCCTGGTCCTTTCCACGCCGTCCGAGCTCCACGACTACCAGAAGGAGGAGATCGCGAGATGGAAGCGGCTTGCGGCGACCGCGAAAATCGAGTTGCAGTGACTGGGGTAATCGAATGGAAGGGACTTCCCCGTCCCGAGGCTGCGGCGGAGGCCGCAAGTCGGCATCGAGGTGCCATGATGGCGTGTCGAAACGCCATCACGACCACAGGAGGGGAAGTCCCATGTCCATTGTTACCGTGGGTATCGATCTAGCCAAAAACGTGTTTGCCGTTCATGGGATCGATGCGGCAGGCAAAGCACTTCTCGTCAAGCCGAGGGTTGCCCGTGATCAGTTGGCCACGCTGGTTGCCGAGTTACCACCTTGTCTGATTGGCATGGAGGCTTGCTCAGGCGCGCATCATTGGGCTCGGCTGTTTAGCGTGCACGGACATACTGTCAAGCTGATGGCGCCCAGGCTGGTTGCGCCATATCGCATGTCCGGCAAGCGTGGCAAGAACGACGCGGCCGATGCAGCGGCGATCTGTGAGGCGGTGACCCGCCCCAACATGCGCTTTGTACCGACCAAGAACGAGCACCAGCAAGCCATCCTCTGCCTGCATCGCACCCGCCAGGGTTTTGTCGAGGAGCGCACCGCAGTCTACAACCGGCTCCGTGGGTTGCTAGCCGAATTTGGCGTCGTCTTGCCACAGAAGCCCGACCGGTTACGAAGGGAGATCGGGGCCCACCTGGAATCCCTCCCGGGCTGGGCCAGCCGGTGCATCAGCGATTTGCTGGAGCACGTTGGTAGCGTGGAGGATCGGCTGGCCGAGTACGACCGAGCCATTGCCGACGTAGCGCGCAATGACGCACGCAGCCGGCAACTCATGCAACTACGCGGGATTGGCCCGACCACGGCCAGCGCATTGCTGGCAAGCATTGGGATGGGGCACGACTTCAAGAATGGGCGGCAGGTCGCCGCCTGGCTTGGCTTGACGCCGGAACAGCATAGCAGCGGCGGCAAACAACGGCTGGGCAGCATCACCAAGGCGGGAGACGCTTATCTGCGTACGCTGCTGGTGCTCGGGGCTCGCGCGGTGACGGCAAATCTTGGCGACAAGCAGGACCGCTTCAGTCGCTGGGTCAGAAGCCTGGTTGAGCGTCGGGGATACTGGCGAGCGGCTGTCGCGATCGCCGCCAAGAACGCGCGGCTGGCCTGGGCAGTCTTGCAGTTCGGAGACGCCTTCAAGCCAGAGCCGAACTCCCGCTGAACTTGGTTTCCGAGAAACAAGCAATCTGCAGGAGGGCCAGAGCAGGAATGATGCACAGATAGCAGATCACAGTCGCACTGCCAGCATTGATGTGAAGCGGGTTGGACCCGCGCGAGGCGTACCTGAGGAAAGTATGGGGAATTCAATCCCGATAATCGAACGAGGCCCTCGCGCGCGTCTTACATCAGGGTCCGGGCTGTTGGCCCAATATGACCGTTTGTAGTACCGCAGTCCTTCACCTTCTCCCATCAGGCTGAAAGAGCAATAAAGCGTCTGCCATGGAAAACTTCGATTGGGCTTGCAATCAACGGGGAAGCCCTTGTAGGACTTTCCGTGCATGTATGGACCCGACGCCTCCCTTCGGGGGACACTGAGGGCCACCCCTTTCAAGGTGACGAAAATTAGGGCACCCTCCGTGTTCTCGAACCGAAAATGGAGTCAGTGGCGTGGTACTGGACGCAGTAGTGGAACGCTTTATCGAACACAGCCCGATAAGCGTGATGGCGCGCCTTGGGTTGCAACGCGCCCTCGATG
>JYOD01000100.1 GCA_000955785.1 Burkholderiaceae bacterium 16 | reverse complement strand
GGCTGACCAAGGACCTGGGCAAAGGCTTCGCACTGGCGATCGCCTATATCGACACCAATGCCCACAACTCGGTCTACACGAATACGTCCGGCCGCTATGTCGGCAAGGCGACTGCCTGGGCTTCAATCACCAAGACTTTCTAAACACGCATCAGGTTGAGCGGGCGCCGGACGCACGCCGGGCCGTCCCGCTCAGAGGAGAAATCGGATGAAACTGATCATCGCCGTCATCAAGCCGTTCAAGCTCGACGAGGTGCGCGAAGCGCTCTCGGATGTGGGCGTGTCCGGCATCACCGTGACTGAAGTCAAGGGCTTCGGTCGCCAGAAGGGTCACACCGAACTGTACCGGGGCGCGGAGTACATCGTGGATTTCTTGCCCAAGGTGAAGATCGAAGTGGCCGTCCCGGACGACGTGGTCGACCGGGCCATCGAGGCGATCGAGAAATCGGCGCGGACCGGCAAGATTGGCGACGGCAAGATCTTTGTCGCGCCCATCGAGCAGGTCATCCGCATTCGTACCGGCGAGACCGGCGGCGACGCGCTGTGACGCACAGCCCAACGACAAGAGGTTAATCACAATGAAATCCTGGTTCAAGCGCATCCTGACAACCGGCGCCGTGGCGCTGGCCCTGGGCACGGCCGGCATCGGCCTGTCCACCCACGCCGTGGCGCAGGACAAGCCCGCGCCCGAAGCCTCCGCGCCGGCCGCTGCCACCGCCGTACCTGCAGCTGCCCCTGCTCCCGCGGCAGCGGCGGCTGCGCCTGCAGAGGCTGCCGCCCCCGCTGCAGCGCCGGCACCGGTGCCCAACAAGGGCGATACCGCGTGGCTGCTGGTTTCCACGGCCTTCGTGATCCTGATGACGCTGCCGGGCCTGGCACTGTTCTACGGCGGCCTGGTCCGCTCGAAGAACATGCTGTCGGTGCTGATGCAGTGCCTGGTGATCTTCTCGCTGGTGTCGCTGCTGTGGGCCATCTACGGCTACAGCTTCGCCTTCACCGAGGGCAACGCCTTCTTTGGCGGCACCGACCGGCTCTTCATGAAGGGGCTTAACGTCGATGCCGTGGCTGCCACCTTCAGCAAGGGCGTGGTGGTGCCGGAACTGGCTTACTTCGCATTCCAGTGCGCTTTCGCGGCCATTACCTGCGGCCTGATCATCGGTGCCTTCGCCGAACGCGCCAAGTTCTCGGCCGTGCTGGTGTTCGTGGTGCTGTGGTTCACCTTCTCGTACATCCCGATGGCCCATATGGTCTGGTTCTGGCCCGGTCCTGACCTGTACACCGACGCGGCAGCAGGTACCGCAGCCACCGCCAAGGCTGGCTGGCTGTTCCAGAAGGGCGCGCTCGATTTCGCCGGCGGCACGGTGGTGCACATCAACGCAGCCGTCGCTGGCCTGGTGGGTGCCTTCATGTTCGGCAAGCGCATCGGTTTCGGCCGTGAGGCCCTGCGTCCGCACAGCCTGACCTTCACCATGGTCGGCGCCTCGCTGCTGTGGTTCGGCTGGTTCGGTTTCAACGCCGGTTCGGCGCTGGAAGCCAACGGTTCGGCCGCGCTGGCCTTCGTCAACACGCTGCTGGCGACCTGCGCCGCAGTGCTGTCCTGGACCTTCGGTGAATGGATCAGCAAGGGCAAGCCCTCGATGCTGGGCGGCGCTTCGGGCGCGGTGGCAGGCCTGGTGGCCATCACCCCGGCGGCCGGCTTCGTGGGCCCGATGGGCTCCATCGTGATCGGTATCGCCGCTGGCCTGCTGTGCCTGTGGGGCGTGACCGGCCTGAAGAAGCTGCTGGGCATGGACGACTCCCTGGATGTCTTCGGCGTGCACGGCGTGGGCGGCATCCTGGGTGCGTTGCTGACCGGCGTGTTTGCCTCGCCGAGCCTGGGCGGCACGGGGATCTACGACTACGTGACCAACAAGGTGGCGGACGACTATTCGATCATGGGCCAGTTGTGGATCCAGTTCGAAGGCGTGCTCACCACCATCGTGTGGTCGGGCGTGGTGGCCTTCGTGGCCTTCAAGCTGGTGGATATGCTGATCGGCCTGCGGGTGCCGGAAGAAGAAGAGCGCGAGGGCCTGGATATCACCTCGCACGGCGAGACCGCGTATGAAGCCTGATCGTAAAGGTGTTGTGCTGGAGAGCTGATTGGGAATCTTCTCTCAGGAGTTTCGCCCGGCCTTGTGCCGGGCTTTTTTCATTCAGGCGCCTTTGTGGCGGTATCGGGGCGCATCCTGCCGTCATTGGCCGGGATGGCGGCACTGTTCTTCGCAAAGTGCTTAAATCCGATCTTAAAAAGCTTCAATTGTTTTCAGGGGGTAGCGCACATACAGTGCGAGTGAGGCAGTTTCCTCCACCTGCAGAACGCTCCCCGTATCTGTCAGGCCATTTGAAAGCGCGGCTCCGGTCGCGCTTTTTTTTTCCTGCCCGCGGCCCTCGCCGGCAGGTCGCCTGGAAGTGCCTCCGATTGCTCCTGCGCCCACCCCCCTTTTATTCCTGAGCCGCACCCCCATATCCGTATCCCTTATCCCTTATGCTGTCGCTCGCATATGCTTATTCAGGCGGCGCCAGCAGCCAATTGGCCGTTCCTCTACAATCTGGGCGAACGATAAAGACGATCACTAGGATGTATATGGTCCCGCATCTCATCACCGCGCTGAACGGTCCGCTGCTCGAGCTGGAAAAAAAGATCCTGGATGCGACGCCGTCCATCGAGCGCTGGTTCAGGCTGGAATGGCAGGAACATACGCCTCCGTTCTACTGTTCGGTCGACCTGCGCAACGCCGGCTTCAAGCTGGCCCCGGTCGATACCAACCTGTTCCCCGGCGGCTTCAACAACCTTGCGCCCGAAATGTTGCCGCTGGCGGTCCAGGCGGCCATGGCGGCAATCGAGAAGATCTGCCCGGACGCCAAGAACCTGCTGCTGATCCCCGAGCGCCACACCCGCAACATGTTCTACCTGCAGAACGTGGCGCGGCTGTCGCTGATCATGCGCCAGGCCGGTCTTAATGTCCGCCTGGGCTCGCTGTCCGAAGACATCACCGAACCGACCCCGATCGAGTTGCCCGACGGCCAGACGCTGGTGGTGGAGCCGCTGGCCCGCCTGGGCGCGCGCGGTCGCCGCCTGGGGCTGAAGGACTTCGATCCCTGCTCGATCCTGCTCAACAACGATCTCTCCGCCGGCATTCCGCCGATCCTGGAGAACATCAACGAGCAATACCTGCTGCCGCCGCTGCACGCGGGCTGGTCGACGCGCCGCAAGTCGAGCCATTTCGCCGCCTACGACGAGGTTGCCAAGAAGTTCGCCAAGCTGATCGACGTCGATCCGTGGATGGTCAACCCGTACTTCGCCAAGTGCTCGGGGATCGATTTCCACGAGCGCGTGGGTGAAGAGGCACTGGCCGACTCGGTCGAAGGCGTGCTCAAGAAGATCGCCAAGAAGTACCGCGAGTACGGCATCAAGGAAACCCCCTATGTGGTGGTCAAGGCCGATGCCGGCACCTACGGCATGGGCATCATGACCATCAAGGATCCTTCCGAAATCAAGGGGCTGAACCGCAAGGAACGCAACAAGATGAGCGTCGTCAAGGAAGGCCTTGAGGTCAACGACGTCATCATCCAGGAAGGGGTGCACACCTTCGAGAAGGTCAACGAGGCGGTGGCCGAGCCGGTGGTGTACATGATCGACCGCTATGTGGTCGGCGGCTTCTACCGCGTCCATACCGGCCGCGGCAACGACGAGAACCTGAATGCGCCGGGCATGCATTTCGTGCCGCTGGCCTTCGCGCCCAACGGCATTCCCGACAGCCATGCCAAGCCTGGCGCGGCGGTGCCGAACCGTTTCTACATGTACGGCGTGGTGGCGCGGCTGGCCTTGCTGGCGGCGTCGCTGGAACTCGAGAAGACCGACCCGAATCCGATTCTCTGAATCGCCTGAAATGGCGCTGTCCTGGTGGCGGCGCCTTGACGCGCCGCGCAATTCGCGCGGCAACCCTGCGACCGGGACGAGCCATCATGCGTATTCTGTTTATTACCGACCCGCTGCACACCTTCAAGACCTACAAGGATTCGACCTACGCCATGATGGTCGAGGCGGTCGAGCGCGGGCACGAGCTGTTTTCTTGCCTGCAGTCGCAGCTGTCGCTGTCGGCCGACCAGGTAGAGGCGGTCGTGCATCCGCTGCAACTCACCGGCGATCCGCATGACTGGTACCGCACCGGCGAGGCCAGCCTGCAGCCCCTCACCGGCTTCGACGCCGTGCTGATGCGCAAGGATCCGCCGTTCGACATGGAATACGTCACCAGCACCTGGCTGCTGGAACTGGCGGAGTCGCAGGGCGCCAATGTGTTCAACAAGCCGCAGGCGGTTCGCGACCATTCCGAGAAGCTGGCGATTGCCCAGTATCCCGAATTCATTACGCCGACGCTGGTCACGCGGGATGCCGATCGCATCCGCGCTTTCCACGCGGAGCATCGCGATGTCATTCTCAAGCCGCTCGACGGCATGGGCGGGATGGGAATCTTCCGGGTCGGCCCGGACGGCATGAACCTTGGCGCCATCATCGAGACCCTGGGCGAGGACGGAGCGCGCACCCTGATGGTGCAGCGCTATATCCCCGCCATCAAGGACGGCGACAAGCGCATCCTGCTGATCGGCGGCGTGCCCGTGCCATACTCGCTGGCCCGCATTCCCAAGGATGGCGAAGTGCGCGGCAACCTGGCCGCGGGTGGTACCGGCCGCGCCCAGGAACTTTCCGCGCGCGACCGCGAAATCGCCGAGTCGCTGGCGCCGGGCCTGTGGGAGCGCGGTTTGCTGCTGGTCGGGCTGGATGTGATCGGCGATTGCCTCACCGAAGTCAATGTGACGAGTCCGACCTGTTTCCAGGAAATCACCCAGCAGACCGGCTTCCAGGTCGCCGCCATGTTTATCGATGCGCTGGAGCAAGCCGTGCAGGCCCGTGGCCGCTGAGCTGTTGGCGCCGCGCCAAACCGGGGCGCCGAGCTGAATCTCCGGCTAGCGTGCCTGCTACAATCGCGTCAATCCAACGGATTCACCACCATGGCAGGCATTCTGATCATCGCGCACGCCCCGCTGGCTTCGGCATTGCGCGAGTGCGCCGCCCACGTCTACTGCGGCCAGCCGCAACGGCTTGAAGCCATCGACGTCATGCCCGACGCCGAGCCCGCGGCCGTGCTGGCCGAAGCCCGGCGGCGCCTGGCCGAGGTCAGCGAAGACAATGGCGCACTGGTGTTGACCGATATCTTTGGTGCCACGCCGGCCAATATCGCGGCCCGCCTCGCCGAGCCGGGCCGCGTCAAGGTGCTCGCCGGCGTCAATCTTCCCATGCTAGTGCGCGCCATTTGCTACCGTGCCGAGAAACTTGACCAGCTTGCGCTCAAGGCGCTGGCGGGAGGCTCGCAGGGTGTGTTGCAGGTAGGCTCCACCACCGTCCAGAACCAGATCGCAAATCATCCCGACAAATATGCTGCAGAGGGACACCAACATCATCAATAAGCTCGGGCTGCATGCACGGGCTTCCGCCAAGCTGACGCAACTGGCGGGTAACTTTGTCAGTCAGGTCAAGATGTCGCGCAATGGTCGGCAGGTCGACGCCAAGAGCATCATGGGCGTGATGATGCTGGCCGCCGGCATCGGCTCCACCGTGACCATCGAGACCGACGGGCCCGATGAGCAAGAGGCGATGGACGCGTTGCTGGCGCTCATCGCCAACCGCTTCGGCGAAGGAGAGTAGGAAGCCGATTCGGGATGAAAGCGGCGGCACGGAACGCCGCGGCGAGCCTGGCCAGGGCCGCTTCCTTTCATCCTGGCACCGCTTCCAAGGTTGCTGGCCCTGGCCAGACTTTTTAAACGTTCCTGACGGAGCGGTACATGCCATTTGCCCTGCACGGCATCCCGGTCTCGCGCGGCGTCGCCATCGGGCGCGCGCATTTGCTGGCGCCTGCTGCGCTTGATGTCTCCCATTACCTGGTCGACGAAGACCGGCTTGAGGCCGAGGTGGAACGCCTGCGCTCGGCACGCGCGGCGGTGCGGGCCGAACTGGTCACGCTAAAGCGCGATCTCCCGCGCGAAGCCCCGGAAGAGCTGGGCGCCTTCCTTGATGTGCATGCGATGATCCTCGACGACGAGGCGCTCGCGCGCGAGCCCGAGGCACTGATCCGCAACCGGCGCTATAACGCCGAATGGGCGTTGACCACGCGGCTCGAAGAACTGATGCGGCAGTTCGACGAAATCGAGGACGAATACCTGCGCGAACGCAAGGCGGATATCCGCCAGGTGGTCGAGCGCATTCTCAAGGTGCTGGCCGGCGCGGCCGTGCTGGCGCCGGCCCCGGTGCCGCCTTCGTCCCTGGCGCCCGATGGCGAGCCGGCACCCGGCGTGATCGTGGTGGCCCACGACATCTCGCCGGCCGACATGCTGCAGTTCCGCCATACCGTGTTCCACGGCTTCGTGACCGATCTCGGCGGGCGCACCTCCCATACTGCCATCGTCGCGCGCAGCCTCGACATCCCTGCCGCGGTGGGCGTGCAAAGCGCCAGTGAACTCATCCGCCAGGACGACTGGGTCATCATCGACGGCGACGCAGGCCTGGTCATCGTCGATCCGTCGGCCATCATCCTCGAGGAATACCGGCACAGGCAGAGCGAGCGGGCGCTGGAGAAAAAGCGCCTGCAACGCCTGCGCCATACGCCTGCCGTGACGCTGGACGGGCTTGAGATCGACCTGCTGGCCAATATCGAGATGTCTGAAGACGCGACCGCGGCGCTGACCGCCGGCGCGGTCGGCGTGGGCCTGTTCCGCTCGGAATTCCTGTTCATGAACCGACGCGGAGAGCTGCCCGACGAGGAGGAGCAGTTCCAGGCATATCGCGGCGCGGTGGACGCCATGCACGGGCTGCCGGTCACCATCCGCACCATCGATATCGGCGCCGACAAGCCGCTGGATGGTCGGGAGGGGCGCGATGGGCGCGGCGACGATTTCGAGACCGCGCTCAACCCGGCGCTGGGCTTGCGCGCGATCCGCTGGTCGCTGTCCGAGCCGGCCATGTTTCTGACCCAGTTGCGTGCATTGCTGCGGGCCTCGGCCTTCGGGCCGGTGCGGCTGCTGA
Source organism: Burkholderiaceae bacterium 16 (assembly GCA_000955785.1). GTDB lineage: Bacteria > Pseudomonadota > Gammaproteobacteria > Burkholderiales > Burkholderiaceae > Cupriavidus. The sequence goes on along the minus strand of JYOD01000100.1, from coordinate 112,930 downwards.
TCCCGATGCTGGCCCACGCGCGCGAGATCGACCAGACCCTGGACCTGATCGCACAGGCCAAGCGCCAGCTTGACGTCCGTGGCCAGGCTTTCGACCCGTATATCAAGGTCGGGGCGATGATCGAGATCCCGGCCGCCGTGCTGATGCTGCCGCTGTTCCTGAGGCGCATGGATTTCCTCTCCATCGGCACCAACGACCTGATCCAGTACACGCTTGCCATCGACCGCGCCGACAACGCCGTGGCCCATCTCTACGACCCGCTGCATCCGGCGGTGCTGCAACTGATCGCGCGCACCATCCGCGAGGCCAACCACGCCGGCGTGCCGGTGGCGGTGTGCGGCGAAATGGCCGGAGATCCCGCCATGACCCGGCTGCTGCTCGGTATGGGGCTGCGCGAGTTCTCGATGCATCCTTCGCAGTTGCTGCGGGTCAAGCAGGAAGTCCTGCATGCCGACTGCGAGCGGCTGGAACGGCTGGTCGAGCAGGTGCTGAGCGCCTACGAGCCGGAGGAACTGGCCTGCGCGCTGAAGCAGCTCTGATTGCCACTGACAACCCTGGGCGGACTAAGGTTTTTCGGGAAATACAACACTATTTGAGAGTATCATAAGGCACTTTAAGGCGACTTGTGACGTTGCCTTAATCCACGATTTCCCGCGTAAGTGCCGTGTTATTGGCATGTACATTTTGTGGCTTAATGGGAATTGTTATCATTTTCGATCTCTGATATTCTGACGTACATCGCGGGTGACATGCCGGTGTCGCCCCTCTCCCAAGGAGGGATTTGTGTACGTTTGCATCTGCAATCAGGTTACTGACCGAGAAATCCATGGGGCCGCGCATCTTGGCGTGGCCACGCTCGACGAGCTGGCTGAAACGCTGGGCGTGGGCACCTGCTGTGGCCGTTGCCGCGAATGCGCGCAACAGGTCCTTTGCGAAGGCGTTGCCGCGGTCCGCAATGTCAAGGTCGCCACCATCCAGGTCGTGGACATTTCCTCCTGTTCGCCTTCGGGCCCACGTGCCATAATGGACACTCGGGACCCGGCAGTCGCGAACGATCAGCGTACCGAGCTGGTTGCTTGAACTCGCCCGTAGCTATCAGGTTACGGCGCGTTTTCGCTTGTTCAGACTGCATGCGGCGCGTCTTGCGCCGCTTCGCGTTTTTGCGGGGGCCCGTTGCTACAGGAGCCTCCTATGAAAGGTGACAAGAAGGTCATCCAACATCTGAACGCGCAGCTGAAGAACGAGCTGACCGCGATCAACCAATACTTCCTGCATGCTCGCATGTACCGCCACTGGGGCCTCAAGAAGCTCGGCGACGTGGAGTACAAGGAATCCATCGGCGAGATGAAGCACGCCGATCGCCTGATCGACCGCATCCTCATGCTCGATGGGCTGCCCAACCTGCAAGACCTCAACAAGCTGCTGCTGGGCGAAGACACCCCGGAAATGCTCAAGTGCGACCTGAAGCTCGAGCAAGGCGCGCATGCCACCGTCAAGGAAGGCATTACTTACTGCGAATCGGTGGGCGACTACGTTAGCCGCGAGATCCTGGTCGACATCCTGACCGACACCGAAGAGCATATCGAGTACCTCGAAACGCAGCTCGACCTGATCGACAAGGTTGGCCTGCCGAACTATCTGCAGTCGCAGATGGAGCCGGGCGAGCAGTAATCCGCCCAGCAGTCGGCCGCGGGTTCGCAAGAACGCAGTGGCCGCGCCCGCGCGGCGCCGTTCGGTGCTGCCGCCTCTCCCCGCACCCGGGTAGTAACCCTTCTCATTCGGATTCCCATTCCTTGCCAGTCGCTTCGCAGCCATCGCCGTTGCCTTGCCGGCGCCAGCTTGCCCGCAATCCGCGCGTGCAGCGGCGAGAGGCGCCAGATAGCATAGAGGGAGCAGATGAGCCAAAGCACGCATTCGCAAACGCCACGTAACAGGAGCCAAGGATCATGGCAGAACCCATTCGCCTGACGCAGTACAGCCATGGTGCCGGCTGCGGCTGCAAGATATCGCCACAGGTGCTCGATGTGATCCTGGCCGGCAGCGGCGATCAGCATCTCGACCCACGCCTGTGGGTCGGCAATGCTTCCCGCGACGACGCGGCCGTCTACGCGCTGGACGGGCTGGATCACGGCCGCGGCGTGGTTTCCACCACCGATTTCTTCATGCCGATCGTCGATGATCCCTTCGACTTCGGACGCATCGCCGCTACTAATGCCATCAGCGACATTTATGCGATGGGGGGCGATCCGTTGCTGGCCATCGCCATCCTCGGCTGGCCGGTGAAGTTGCTGCCACCCGAGGTGGCGCGCGAGGTGGTGGCCGGTGGTCGGCGCGCCTGCGAGGATGCCGGCATCCCGCTTGCCGGCGGGCATTCCATCGATGCACCGGAGCCCATCTTCGGGTTGGCGGTGACGGGCGTGGTCGACCGCGCGCACCTGAAGCGAAACGATACCGCCACCGCGGGGTGCCGCCTTTACCTGACCAAGCCGCTGGGCATCGGTGTCTTGACCACGGCCGAGAAGCAGGGCCGGCTGCGCGCGCAGGATGCGCACCTGGCGCGTGACTGGATGTGTGTGCTCAATCGCCCCGGCAGCCGTTTTGGCAAGCTGGCCGGCGTGCGGGCCATGACGGATGTGACCGGCTTTGGCCTGCTAGGGCACCTGGTTGAAATGGCCGATGGCAGCCGCCTTACCGCTCGCCTCGACTACTCGGCGGTGCCGCTGCTACCGGAGGTATTGCGCTATGTGGAGGCCGGCTGCGTGCCGGGCGGTACGCAGCGCAACTTCGATAGCTATGGCGCGCGGATTGGCGCCGGCATAGGCAACCTGGGCGGCGCGCTGAGCGAGGTGCAGCGCGCCGTGCTGTGCGATCCGCAAACCAGCGGCGGCTTGCTGGTGGCGGTCGAGCCTGCCGGCGAAGCCGAATTCCACGCTGCCTGTGCCGAGTCCGGCCTGGCATTGGCACCGGTTGGTGAGATGGTGGCGCAGGGCCAGTACGCCGTCGAGGTGATCTGATGCGCGACGATGCGTGCGATTTCCGCCGGCTCTTCCTGTCCGGTGCCGCTTTGCTCGATGTACGCGCGCCGGTGGAATTCGCGCGCGGTGCGTTCCCCGGCGCGGTCAACCTGCCGCTGATGGACGACGACGAGCGCCACCAGGTGGGCTTGTGCTATCAGGAGCAGGGGCAGCAGGCCGCAATCGCGCTGGGCCACTGCCTTGTGAGCGGCGACGTCCGCGCCGCGCGCACCGCCGCCTGGGCGGCGTTTGCGCGGGCGCATCCGGAGGGCTATCTGTATTGCTTCCGTGGAGGCATGCGTTCGCAGATCGTGCAGCAGTGGCTGCGCGAGGATGCCGGCATCGCCTATCCGCGCGTGACGGGCGGCTACAAGGCAATGCGCGCTTACCTGATCGACGTCATCGATGCCGCCGCCGCCGAGTGCGGCCTGCTGATACTGGGCGGACTGACGGGCAGCGGCAAGACCGAGCTGATCGCCGACCTGATGGCCAGCCAGGATGCGGCCATCGACCTGGAGGGCGAGGCCCGTCATCGCGGCTCAAGTTTCGGCCGGCGCGCGGTCGCGCAGCCCACGCAAATCGATTTCGAGAACGATCTGGCGGTCGCGCTGTTGCGCCACCGCGCGAGCGGGCGTGCCGCCCTGGTGGTCGAGGACGAAGGGCGCTTCATCGGCGCCCGGAACCTGCCGCAGTCCTTCTACCTCGCCATGCAGGCGGCGCCGCTGGTCTGGCTCGAGGAGCCTTTCGAGGCGCGCGTGGATCGTGTGCTCGAGGACTACGTGCTTGGCCTGTCGCAGGAATTCATCGGGGCGCTTGGCGAGGAGGCGGGATTCGCCGCTTATGCCGCACGCCTGCGGGATGCGATGGCGGCAATATCCAGGCGGCTCGGCGGAGCCCTCTACGAGCGGCTCTCGGACTTGCTGGGGCAGGCGCTGGAGCGCCAGGCCGAGTCGGGCCATACCGAGCTGCACCGGGGATGGATCGGGGTTTTGCTGCGGCAATACTACGATCCCATGTATGCCTACCAGCGCGAGCGGCGCGAGGCCAGGATCGTGTTCCGCGGCGAGCGCGCCGCCGCGCTCGCCTTCCTGCGCGAGCGCACGCGCGCATGACTGGCGCTTAGTGGCCGGCGTCCCCGTGGGCCTCGCCGCCGCAGACTTCGCAATCCGGCACGCGCCCAAGGCGCATGGTGGTCCATTCCATGCCGAGCGCATCGACCATCAGCAACCGGCCGGCCAGGGTGGTGCCGATCCCCATCAGCAGTTTGAGCGCCTCCGCCGCTTGCACGGTGCCGACCATGCCCACCAGCGGCGCGAATACGCCCATGGTGGCGCAGGCCACTTCCTGCGCCGGCTGTGAGGGCGGGAACAGGCAGGCATAGCAGGGCGTGCCCGGCTGGCGGCGGTCGAACACGCTGATCTGCCCGTCGAAGCGCAGCGCAGCGCCGGACACCAGCGGCACGTTGTGCCGCACGCAGGCGCGGTTGACCGCCTGGCGCGTGTCGAAGTTGTCGCAGCAATCGAGCACCACATCGGCCCGGGCCACCAGTTGCGCCAGTTCGGCGGCGCCCACGCGAGCCCGCACCAGGCGGACGTCGATGCCGGGGTTGATGCGCAGCATGCCTTCGCGCGCGGATTCCACCTTGGGCCGGCCGACATTGGCGGTGGTGTGGATGACCTGGCGCTGCAGGTTGGTCAGGTCGACCACGTCGTCATCGACCACGGTAATGGTGCCAACGCCGGCGGAGGCCAGGTAGGGCAGGGCTGCGGCGCCCAGGCCGCCGGCGCCAATCACCAGCGCGTGGCTGGCCAGCAGCCGGCTCTGTCCCTCGATGCCGAGTTCGTCGAGCAGGATATGCCGCGAATAGCGCAGCAGTTGATCGTCGTTCATGGCGTGCAATGCAAAAGCGGCCCCGCGGGGCCGCTGTCGTCCATCAGGTTTTCAGGGAGCCTTGCCGGTCGGCGTGCCCAGCGGCGTTCCAATCGGAGCGCTCGCCGGCGGGGCGCTGGCTGGTGTCTTGCCGCCAGCTTTGGCCGGAGTGGTGCCAGACTTCGCGGATGCCGGCTTGGCCGGTTTGTCCGACACGGCCACGGCTTCGAGCTTGGACTTCGAACGCTTGACCGGCTGCCCTTCGAGCTGCGCGATCGCCTGCTGCAGCATGAAGTCCTCGGCCGAACCGAATTCGATTGGCTTCTTCTTGCGTTCCTTGTCGCGCTCTTCCGGCGCCTTCTTGGCGTTTTCTTCTTCCAGCCGGCGCAGTTCCTCGACGCGGCGCTGCTCGCGCTCGTTCATCTCGGGCTCCTCCGACTCCTGCTTGTTATGCAGGTGGCGCTCGGTGTCGATTTCGCGCGTGATCAGCGCGTCGTCAGGATCGCCTTCCGGGTTCTGGTCGACCGGGATGTCCGGGCGGATGCCCTTGGCCTGGATCGATTTGCCCGTCGGCGTGTAGTAATACGCGATGGTCAGCTTGATGCCGGTGTCGTTGGTGAGCGGACGCACGGTCTGCACCGAGCCCTTGCCGAAGGTGGTCTTGCCCATGATCAGCGCACGCTTGTGATCCTGCAGCGCACCGGCGACGATTTCGGAGGCCGACGCCGAGTAGGCGTTGGTCAGCACCACCATCGGGATCTTCTTGTACAGCGCCGGCAGGCTCTTGAGCGGATCGTCTTCGAGGGACGACAGCCGGTAGTTGTTGAACGTGGTCTTGTAGACGCGCTTGGCGTCGGGCACCTGGCCGTTGGTCGAGACCACGGTCACGTCTTCGGGCAGGAACGCTGCCGCCACCCCGACCGCACCTTGCAGCACGCCGCCGCCGTTATTGCGCAGGTCCAGGATCACGCCCTTCAGGTTCGGGTTCTTTTGCGCCAGTTCGTCCAGCTTCTTGCCCAGGTCCGCCACGGTGCGTTCCTGGAAGCTGGTCAGCCGCACCCAGGCGAGCTTGTCGTTGTCGATGAGCTTGGCCTTGACCGACTGCACGCGGATCTCGGCGCGCGTGATCGACACCGGGAAGGTGCGTTCCTCGCTCTTGCGATAGATGGTCAGCGTGACCTTGGTGCCAGGTTCGCCGCGCATGCGCTTGACAGCCTGTTCGAGCGGCAGGCCGCGCACGGGTTTGTCGTCGATACGGGTGATCAGGTCGCCGGGCTGGATGCCGGCACGGAAGGCGGGTGTGTCTTCGATCGGGTTGATCACCTTGACCAGCCCTTCTTCCTGGGAGATTTCGATCCCCAGGCCGGCGAAGCGGCCGCGCGTGCCTTCCTGCAGTTCCTTGAAATCCTTCTCGTCCAGATAGGCCGAATGCGGATCCAGGCTGGCGACCATGCCCTTGATGGCTTCAGTCAGCAGCTTCTTGTCATCGACCGGCTCTACGTACTCGCGCTTGATCTGGCCAAAGATGTCCGCCATCAGGCGCAGTTGCTCCAGCGGCAGGGGCCCTGAAGAGTTCTGCGCAGTGGCGGATAGCTGCAGCGTGGCGAGCACGCCGGCAACGAGTCCGGCAGAAACAAGACTTATGTTCTTGAGCGTCTTACGCATGAGGGCTGCCTGAACGTGTGAGGATTGTGCTGTGTCGGAGCCGGCCTGGCGGATCACACCGGCCGGTTTTGTCCGACAGTATAAGAGGGAGCGGCAAAAAAGGCCTGAACCACTGCATGAGGCGGCCGGGCGACGCGCCTGGGCGGTGCCCGCCCGGCCCTTGCCTCAGCGTGCCTTGCCCTGGTTCGCCACGGCGGCCAGGGAGGCGGCGATCGCTTCCTGGTCGCCCAGGTAGTAATGACGCAGCGGGCGCAGGTCGGCGTCCAGCTCGTACACGAGCGGGGTGCCATTGGGGATATTGATGCCAACGATATCGTCATCCGAGACCTGGTCCAGGTACTTCACCAGCGCGCGGATGCTGTTGCCATGGGCTGCGATCACCACGCGCTTCCCCGATTTGATGTCTGGCGCAATGGATTCGTTCCATAGCGGCAGCACGCGGGCCACCGTGTCCTTCAGGCATTCGGTCAGCGGAATTTGCTCGTGCGGCACCTGGGCATAGCGCGGATCGTCGTACGCGGCGCGCGGATCGTCCGTTTCGAGCGCCGGCGGCGGCGTGTCGTAGCTGCGGCGCCATACCAGCACCTGCTCGTCGCCGAACTTGGCGGCGGTCTCGGCCTTGTTCAGGCCCGACAGCGCGCCGTAGTGGCGTTCGTTCAGGCGCCATTCGTTCCGGACCGGGATCCACATCAGGTCCATTTCGTCCTGCACGTGCCACAGCGTGCGGATAGCGCGCTTCAGCACCGAGGTATAGGCTACGTCGAAGCCCAGGCCGGCTTCGCGCAGCAGCTTGCCTCCCAGCTTGGCCTGGGCCACGCCGGTGTCGGTCAGGTCGACGTCGACCCAGCCAGTGAAGCGGTTTTCGAGATTCCACGTGGATTCGCCGTGGCGGATGAGAACGAGTTTGTACATGCTGCTTCCAAAGCGTGAGAAACGTGTGTGCGCCATGCCACATACCGCCGCAGTTGTGTCAAGTAGGAGACAATGGTGGGTCGCGGGCACGAAACCGCCTATTTTATAATGCCGCCGACTCAACCCACCGGAATGCCAACGTGAATTTCTTCGCCGACTACAACAACCTTGCCTTGATCGCCCTCGCCGTGGTGTCGGGCGGCCTGCTGGCCTGGCCCGCCATCACGCGCGGAACCGCCGGCAAGACCGTCAATCCGGCCGCCGCGACCCAGTTGATCAACAAGCGCAATGCGGTGGTCGTGGATATCCGGGAAGCCACCGAATACGCCAAGGGTCACCTGCCGCAAGCCAAGAGCGCGCCACTCGCGGACCTTCCCAGCCGTGCCGCCGGCCTTGCAAAGGACAAATCCGTCCCAATCATCGTCGTGTGCCAGACCGGCCAGCGCTCGGGTAAGGGTCAAGCAGCCTTGAAGGAAGCCGGTTACAGTGAGATCTATTCGCTAGAAGGCGGCCTGGCCGCCTGGCAGCAAGCCGGCCTGCCCGTAGTCAAGTAAGGGGCGCCTGAAGCGGCTCCGGGGGCACGCCCCGTCGCCGCGCCAGCAGGGCGCCCGTCTTTGCCCGGTGTGGCGCAGTCCTGGCTTGCCGGCACCCGAGCTACGTCCAAAGTCCCGTTTTTCAAGGAGAACCGCATGGCCCGCGTTGTGATGTACAGCACGGTAGTTTGTCCGTATTGCCAGATGGCCGAGCGCCTTCTGAAGGCCAAGGGCGTGGAGGCGATCGAGAAGATCCTGATCGACCGCGAGCCCGGCAAGCGCGAGGAAATGATGACGCGCACAGGCCGCCGCACCGTGCCGCAGATCTACATCGACGAGACCCATGTGGGCGGCTTCGACGACCTCTCGGCGCTCGATCGCCAGGGCGCGCTGGTGCCCTTGCTGGTTGCCTGAAGGCCCCCCAGCCTTGGCGCGGGTGAATTCGTCACCCGCGTCATGTAACATATGCGTTTTCCAACCGGGTGCCGACCCGGGCCGTTAGCCAGGGCCATTCCAGCCCGTGGCGCAGATGGTCCGTACGCCAGGTGCCCAACGCCTCTTTCCGGAAGCCTTTCATGAGCGACCAGCAAAACAATCAGCAGGAAGACCAGCCGTTCTTCAACATCCAGCGTGTGTACCTGAAGGACATGTCGCTCGAACAGCCGAATTCGCCCGGCATCTTCCTCGAGACCGAAGCACCGGCAGTGGAAGTGCAGGTGAACGTGGGTGCCTCGCAGTTGCAGGAAGGCATCTTCGAGGTGGTGGTGACCGGTACCGTGACCACCAAGGTGCAGGACAAGGTTGCCTTCCTGGTGGAAGCGCATCAGGCCGGCATCTTCGATATCCGCAACGTGCCGGTGGAGCAGCTCGACCCGCTGCTGGGCATCGCTTGCCCGACCATTCTCTACCCGTACCTGCGTGGCAATATCGCCGACGTGATCACCCGCGCCGGCTTCCAGGCCATCCACCTGTCGGAAATCAACTTCCAGGCGCTGTACGAGCAACGCCTGCAGGCAGCCATGGAAGAAGCCGAAGCCGCCCAGGGCAGCAGCAGCGGCATCGTGATGCCCGACGGCAGCCAGGCTCGTCACTGATCCTGCTGTAGTCAGTTGCAAAGACGGGGCCTCGGCCCCGTTTTGTCTTTCCGGCCCGCGTTACGTGACGAATGCGGCTTTGAAGCTGAATCAGCGAGGCGAACCGCCATGAAAATCACTGTCTTCGGTGCTGGTGCCTGGGGCACCGCGCTCGCCAGCCATGCCGCCGCGGCCCACGATGTGGTGCTGTGGGGGCGTGACGCCACGCAGCTGGCAGGCATCGGCGCCGACCGCGTCAATGCGACCTACCTGCCCGGCGTACCGTTGACCGGGCGGCTGGCGGTCGAACCGGATTTCGAGCGTGCCGCGGCGCATGCCGATGTCGCACCCGATGGTCTCGTGATCGTGGCCACGCCGGTCTCGGGCCTGCGCGAAATGACGCGCAGGCTGGCCGCGCGCCAGACCGGGGCGTTGCGCATGCTTTGGCTGTGCAAGGGCTTCGAGGCCGGCACCAATGCACTGCCGCACCAGATGGTGCGTGAAGAGCTCGATGCCGCCGGCCGTCTGCATGACACCAGCTACGGCGTGCTGACGGGCCCCAGTTTTGCCCGCGAGGTGGCGCTTGGCCTGCCGTGCGCGCTGACCGTGGCGGGCACGTCGCCCGCGCTCGCGGAACTGGCGCAGCATGCCTTCCATCACCATGCCATGCGCATCTACGGCAGCGAAGACCTGGTCGGCGCCGAGGTAGGCGGCGCGGTCAAGAACGTGCTGGCGATCGCCACAGGCGCCAGCGACGGGCTGGGCCTGGGCCTGAACGCGCGCGCCGCGCTGGTGACGCGCGGCCTAGCCGAGATGACGCGGCTGGGCATGGCGCTGGGCGGCCGTGTTGAAACCTTCATGGGTCTGGCGGGCATGGGCGACCTGATCCTGACCGCCACGGGCGACCTCTCGCGCAACCGCAAGGTTGGCCAGCAACTGGCCGAGGGCAAGACGCTGGCGCAGATCCTGGCCGAACTGGGCCACGTAGCCGAAGGCGTGCGCTGCGCGCAGGCGGTGGCGGCGCTGGCAGCGGCAAAGGGCGTCGATATGCCGATCACGCGCGCGGTTTGCGCGGTGCTCTTCGAAGGGCTGCCCGCCGCCGATGCTGTGGCGCAGCTGCTGCAGCGCGACGCACGCGATGAGTGAGCGCGTGCTGACCCGGCAGCCATCGCGGATCTCCCGCGCCTGGCCGGACGCTGCGATTTGCCAGGGGCGCGAGCCCCTTCCCGATTGATTTCATTGAATCCGGCGGCGAAACGCTTGCGCATTTGCCACCGCCTTGCATCATGTCCCAAGACTTCATCGCGGCCCGCCGCCGCACCCTGATCGCCCTTGCCGCCGGCGCCATGTCCGGCATGGCAGGGACGGTAACGGCTTCGCCTGCGGCCGCCCAGCCCTGGCCAGCGCGCCCGATCCGCATGGTGGTGCCGTTCCCGGCCGGGTCCTCGCCCGACCTGATCGCGCGCCTGCTGACCGAGAAGCTGGCCGTCGCGCTCGGGCAGCCCGTGGTAGTGGAAAACCGCCCGGGCGCCGGCGGCAATATCGGCACCGGCATGGTGGCAAGGGCCGCGCCGGACGGCTATACCTTGCTGCTGACCATCAATGGCCCGCTAGTCACGGCGCCAACCCTGTCGCGCCATCTTGGCTACGACCCGGTGCGCCAGCTCGCGCCCGTGTCGCTGGTGGCAACCTCGCCCAATGTCCTGGTGGTGGATGCCCGCCTGCCGGTGCATGACGTACGCGAGTTTGTGGCGCTGGCACGGTCCCGTCCGGGCGTGCTGAACTACGGGTCGGTCGGCAACGGCAGCGCTTCCCACCTGGCGATGGAGCAGCTCAAGGCCGCGGCGGGGATCGACCTGCAGCACATTCCCTATCCGGGCTTCGCACAGATCACCACCGCCATGGTCGGCGGCCAGGTGCAGGCTGGCTTCATGGTGCCGGCCATTGCCATGCCCCTGGTGACTGCCGGCAAGCTGCGCATCATCGCGGTCACCACCAGCGGGCGTACCAGCCTGTTGCCCGCGGTGCCAACCGTGGCGGAATCCGGCTATCCCGGCTTCGAGGCGATCTCGTGGCAAGCGGTGCTGGCGCCGGCGGGAACGCCCGCGCCGGTGATCGACCGGCTCTATCGCGAACTGGTGGCCATCATCGGCAGCGAGGATGTGCGCGCCAAGATGCGAGCCCAGTATTTCGTGCCGGCAGGGACGGCGCCACAATCGCTGCGCCAGACCATGGCGAGCGAAAAAGCGCGCTGGGACAAGGTGATTCGCGTCGCCGGCGTGCGGCCGGAGTAAAGCGCTTTCGTCAGCCCGGATCAGGCGCCGCCGGCAAAGCCGTTCTGGCGCCAGGCTTCGAACACTACGACGGCGACGGTATTGGAGAGGTTAAGGCTGCGGTTGTCCGGTCGCATCGGCAACCGGATGCGCTGCGTGGCGGGAAACCATTCGCGCCGCTCAGGCGCCAGCCCGCGCGTTTCCGAGCCGAACACGAACCAGTCGCCAGCCTGGAAGCCGACCTGTCCGAACGGCGTCGAGCCGTGCGTGGTCAGCGCGAACATGCGGGTAGGGTCGGGTTGTTCGCTTTCCATCAGCGCATCCCAGTTCTCGTGCACGCGCATGCTGGCGTACTCGTGATAGTCCAGTCCGGCACGGCGCATGCGCGCATCCTCGAGTGGAAAGCCGAGCGGCTTGACGAGGTGCAGGCGCGCGCCGGTGTTGGCGCACAGGCGTATCACATTGCCGGTATTCGGGGGGATCTCGGGTTCGACCAGGACGACATTGAACATGGGAGTGGGCGGGCCGGAGGCGCCGCAGCCGTGAAACGCTGCGCAGCTTACCCTGCCGGGGGCCGGCTGTCACGCCGGGCAGTGGCGAGGAGGGTCAGCGCGTACTTAACTGGATTGCGGCGCCGGGCCTAGGGTGTGCGCAGCGCCACCAGCAGCGTCACACGCGTTGCGCCGTGGGCCTTCAGGACCCGCGCCGCTTCGCCCAGGGTGGCGCCGCTGGTCATCACATCGTCGACCAGGCCGACATGCAGGCCCGCGACATCGTGCCCGGGGCCGAGGCCGAACGCATCTTGCAGGTTGGCCTGGCGCGCGGCCAGGTCCAGCGTGGCCTGCGCCGGGGTATCGCGCAGGCGCGCCAGCAGCGTCGGCGCGGCGCGCACGCCGAGACGGCGTACCAGTGGCCGTGCAATTTCCCAGGACTGGTTGAAGCCACGTTCCGCCAGCCGTCGCGGGGACAGCGGAATTGGCGCCAGCACATCGGGCAGAGCCAGTCCGCACGTGGCGGAAGCGGCCTGCCAGCGGCTTGCCAGTTCGCCCGCGAGCCAGTCCGCCAGCGGCAGCACGCCGCCGAATTTCAGCGCCAGCACCGTGCCGTCCTGCGGGCTGGCGTAGTCGCCGAGCGCGAGGGTGGCATCGAAGGGCGGCGGTTCATAGCGGCATTGGCTGCAGATCGGCGCATTGCCGGGCCCCGCGGCGCGCCCCAGGGGGCGGGCGCAGCAGCGGCAGCGCGGCAGCGGCGCCAGCAGTTCCTCCGCGCAGCCGGCGCAGACGGTTTCGTCCTGCACCGTGCCGCACAACGCACAGGCCGCCGGCAGCAGCGCGCGCATCCAGCGCCGCGCATGCTGGCGCAGTGTGCTGTCGCCGGGGCATGCCGGCAAGTGCAATGCGGACGTGGAAGCCGGATGTGATGCCGGGCCGCCGCCGGCAGGCGCGGCGGCGGGCGCGTATACTTGCGGTCCGGTCGCGCTGTCCGCTGGCGCGCGCACCGTTTCCCGGACGGGCGCATCGCTGCGGCCGCCATCCCCATTCTCTTGAATCCTCCTGGTTTGACCGTGTCCCTGCATGACGCCGACTCCCCCGATGCCTATTTGCCGCCCACGCGGCTGACCCGCCTCGCCTTCGACCGGCGCAGCGCCGGTTTCGGCCAGCTCGATTTCCTGCTGGGCGAGATCAGCCAGCGCATGCAGGAGCGCATGCAGATGATCCGGCTGGCGCCGGCGCGCGCGCTCGACATTGGCTGCGGCCACGGCCGCGGCCTGGCCGCGCTGGGCGCCCAGTACCCGGATGCGCAGATCGCCGGCCTCGATATCTCCGGCGCCATGCTCCGCGAAGCGGCACAGCGCGATCCCCAGCGCCAGTCCGGGTGGCTGGGGCGCCTGCTCGGAAAGCGCCCCACATTCGACCTGGTGCAGGGCGATCTTGCCACATTGCCCTTCGCGCCGGCCAGTTTCGACCTGTTGTGGTCCAACCTCGCGCTGCACTGGCATCCCGAGCCGCATCGGGTCTTCCCGGAATGGCACCGGGTCACCCGCGACGAAGGCCTTGTGCTGTTCTCCTTGTTCGGGCCCGATACGCTGGCGGAGTTGCGCGCCGCGTTCGCCGAAGTGGATGACGACACGCATTCCCTGCGTTTCGTCGACATGCACGATATCGGCGACATGCTGGTGCACAGCGGCTGGTCGACGCCCGTGATGGACATGGAAACCCTGACCGTCACCTACGAGTCGCCGCGGACCCTGCTGCGTGAAGTGCAGGCCTTCGGCGGCCTGCGCCTGCCGCCGGTGGCCGGCAAGCGCGGGGGCTTGCGCGGGCGCGCCTGGCTCGACGCGCTGCTGGCAGCACTCGAGCGGCGCCGCAATGCCGATGGCCTGATCATGCTCACGTTCGAGATCGTCTACGGTCATGCCTGGAAGCTGGCGCCGCGCGGCAAGCAGGCCGTCGACGAGCTGGGACACGCTGTTGTCCCGCTCGACAAGATCGGCCGCGCGCGGCAGCGCAAGTAACGTGGCCGGCGCCCTTGCATGCATCGCTCGCGCAGTCAAGCAGGCTTTCGCACGCACCGCGCTGAAGCACAAAAACTTGTCGCGCGCTAGCCCGTTGGTCAAGTAGCGGCCTTGTCCGTGTAGGCGAAGCGCCCTATAATGCGCCAGTTTGTCGCAGTGGTCTCCCTGGCACTATTTGCCCGAAATCGCACCCCGATGGTGCGTCCCAGGCGCAATCGTCCAGGCGTGCATCCGGTCACAGCGGTTGGCGATGCAAGGTTGGCGATGCAAGACTTGGGTATCGCATTCCAGACGGCGCAAGACGAATCCGACGGCAGGTCCGGCGGATCCGGCGCGCCGGACAAAGACTGGCTGATGAAGCGGAATTGCTCGCTGTCTCCACGCCAGGTTGGCTGGTTTTACCTCTCGATCGTCAGCGTTTCGCTTGCCATTGCCTTGTTTTTTGCGTGGCGAGGGTCGTGGCTCGTCCTTCCCTTTGCCGGGTTGGAGCTGCTTGGGCTGGGCATTGCCCTGCTGGTGCATGGGCGGCACGCGTCGGATTACGAGCGCGTCAGCCTGGCCGACGGCAGGCTGGTAGTGGTTTCGGTCAGTGCAGGGCAGCTGACACGGCATGAGTTCAACCCGCTGTGGGTGCGGGTCGAGCTGGATGAATCATTACGAGCGCTGGTGTTGCTGCGCTCGGGCGGGAGCGTTGTGCGGGTGGGGTGTTTTCTGGACCCGTACAAGCGGCGAAAGTTCGCGCAGGAACTCGTATCGGCTTTGCGTTATCTCTGAGAGGCAGCGAGGGCCCCGCGAGTGACAGATTTGAATCTGTAAATTGGGTAGATAACAAATGAAAATGTGGAAGAAGGCATCCGCAGCGTGTCTGGTGGGCGCGTCCCTGCTCACTAGTCATGCAGCCCTGGCAGTGGAAGACATGCCAGGCGGCCCCGCAGTGCGTCAGCTCAATCTGACCGAGCCGGTCACCAAGATCGCCGAGCAGATTCACTGGCTGAACTGGATGATGCTGATCATGTGCACCGTGATCTTCATCGGCGTTTTCGCGGTGATGTTCTACTCCGTGTTCACGCACCGCAAGTCCAAGGGCGCGAAGTCGGCTTCCTTCCACGAAAGCATCACCGTCGAGGTGATCTGGACCATCATCCCGTTCCTGATCGTCATCGGCATGGCCCTGCCCGCCACCAAGACGGTCGTGGCGATGAAGGACACCACCAATGCCGACATCACCATCAAGGCCACTGGCTACCAGTGGAAGTGGGGCTACGACTACCTGAAGGGCGACGGCGAAGGCATCTCCTTCGTGTCCACCCTGACCACCCCGCGCGAACAGATCAACAACGAGGCCCCCAAGTCGAACACCTACCTGATGGAGGTGGACAACGAGATGGTGGTGCCCGTGAACAAGAAAGTCCGCATGGTGCTGACGGCCAATGACGTCATCCATGCCTGGATGATCCCGGCCTTCGGTGTCAAGCAGGATGCGATCCCCGGCTTCGTGCGCGACACCTGGTTCAAGGCCGAGAAGGTTGGCGTGTACCGTGGCCAGTGCGCCGAGCTGTGCGGCAAGGAACACGCCTTCATGCCCATCGTCGTGCGCGTGGTTTCGGACGCCGACTACGCCAAGTGGGTTGACGGCAAGAAGAAGGAACTCGCCGCCAAGGCCGACGACCCCAACAAGACCTGGACCCTGGAAGAACTCAAGGCCCGTGGCGAGAAGGTCTACACCGCCAACTGCGCGGTCTGCCACCAGCCGAACGGCAAGGGCGGCGGCGCGTTCCCGGCCCTGGACGGCTCCAAGGTCGTCAACGGTCCCGATGCTGGCCAGATGCACATCCTGCTGGAAGGCAAGGGTGCCATGCCGGTCTGGAAGCACCTCTCCGATACCGAACTCGCTGCCGTCATGACCTACACCCGCAACAGCTGGGGTAACAAGACTGGCGAAGTGATTCAACCGAGCGATTTCGTGAACGCCCGTGCCGGCAAGTTCCGCGAAGGCGGTGGCGCACCCGGCGCCAGCGGCGGTGACGCTGCACCGAAGACGGAAGACAAGCCCGCTGCCAAGCAGGCAAGCGCCGCGGGTGACCGCGCGGCAGGCTGAACAGGATTTCAGGAGTTTTCGCGATGAGTACTGCTACCCCGGACGCGCTCGCCCACCCGCACGACCACGCCCACGATGAGCACCACGATCATCCGCACGGCTGGCGCCGCTGGCTGTTCGCCACCAACCACAAGGACATCGGTACGCTGTACCTGCTGTTCTCGTTCACCATGCTGTTGTCTGGCGGCGCGCTGGCACTGCTGATCCGTCTCGAACTGTTCGAGCCGGGCCTGCAGTTCTTCCGCCCGGAACTGTTCAACCAGTTCACCACCATGCACGGCCTGATCATGGTGTTCGGCGCGATCATGCCGGCCTTCGTCGGCTTCGCCAACTGGATGATCCCGCTGCAGATCGGTGCATCCGACATGGCCTTCGCGCGGATGAACAACTTCAGCTTCTGGCTGATGCCCCCGGCGGCCCTGCTGCTGGTGCTGTCGTTCTTCGCACCGGGCGGCGCCACCGCCGCCGGCTGGACCCTGTACGCGCCGCTGTCGGTGCAGATGGGCCCCGGCATGGACATGGCGATTTTCGCCATGCACATCATGGGCGCCTCGTCGATCATGGGTTCGATCAACATCATCGTCACGGTGCTTAATATGCGCGCCCCCGGCATGACGCTGATGAAGATGCCGATGTTCTGCTGGACCTGGCTGATCACCGCCTACCTGCTGATCGCCGTGATGCCGGTGCTGGCTGGCGCCATCACCATGGTGCTGACCGACCGTCACTTCGGCACGAGCTTCTTCTCGGCGGCCGGCGGCGGCGACCCGGTGATGTACCAGCACATCTTCTGGTTCTTCGGCCACCCCGAGGTCTACATCATGATCTTGCCGGCCTTCGGGATCGTCTCGCACGTCGTGCCGACCTTTGCCCGCAAGCGCCTGTTCGGCTATAGCTCGATGGTCTACGCGACCGCCTCGATCGCCATTCTGTCATTCATCGTGTGGGCTCACCACATGTTCACGACCGGCATGCCCGTGACCGGCCAGCTGTTCTTCATGTACGCCACCATGCTGATTGCGGTGCCGACGGCCGTGAAGATCTTCAACTGGATCGCTACCATGTGGCGCGGCTCGATGACGTTCGAGACCCCGATGCTGTTCGCTATCGGCTTCATCTTCGTGTTCACCATCGGTGGTTTCACGGGCCTGATGCCGGCGGTTGCCCCGATCGACATCCAGTTGCAGGACACCTACTTCATCGTGGCGCACTTCCACTACGTGCTGGTGGCGGGCTCGCTGTTCGCGATGTTCTCGGGCTTCTACTACTGGGGTCCGAAGTGGAGTGGTTTCATGTACAACGAAACCCGCGGCCAGATCCACTTCTGGGGCTCGATGATCTTCTTCAACATCACCTTCTTCCCGATGCACTTCCTCGGGCTGGCCGGCATGCCGCGCCGCTATGCCGACTACCCGACGCAGTTCGCCGATTTCAACGCGATTGCTTCGATTGGTGCCCTGGGCTTCGGCCTAATGCAGGTGTATTTCTTCTTCTTCGTCGTGCTGCCGTCCTACCGTGGCGGCAAGGCGGCCGGAGACAAACCTTGGGATGGCGCCGAGGGCCTGGAATGGACCGTGCCGTCGCCGGCCCCGTTCCACACCTTTGAAGTTCCTCCGCAGGTCAAGTAAGCAATGATGCGCGGAAGGATGGGCATGGCCCGTCCTTCCGCGTCACGCAGGCAAGGTGTTATGCAGGATCCAAACAAAAGTCCATCGCAGGCAGACCGCAAGGCCTCGAATCGTCGTCTCGGCCTGATCCTTTTCTCCATCGTGATGGTTTTCTTTTTGGGTTTCTTCGCCAAGATGATTCTTCTTGGCTGAAGCTGCAGGGTATTGAGATGAGCGTGAACCAGCAGTCAAACGATGCCACCGACAAGAAGTTCAACCGTGGGATGCTGCTGCGTCTGCTGGTGGTGGTGGCGTTGATGTTCTCGTTTGGCTATGCGTTGGTGCCGCTGTACAAGAAGATCTGTGAAATCACCGGCCTGAACGTGGTGACCACGCGCGATCTGTACGGCGGCCAGGTCAAGAATACGCAGGTGGACAAGACCCGCACGATCACGGTCGAGTTCGATTCCAACGCGCGCGGTCCGTTTGCCTTCCGTCCGGTCAAGAGCAGCATGGAAGTGCACCCGGGCGAAATGACCACTATCGTCTACGAAGTGGCGAACGGGCAGACGCGCGATATCTCGGCGCAAGCCATCCCGAGCTACCTGCCCAAGCTGGCCACGCAGTATTTCAAGAAGATCGAGTGCTTCTGCTTCAAGGAACAGACGCTGAAGGCGAAGGAAGCACGCGAGATGCCGGTGGTGTTCGTGATCGATCCGGACCTGCCGAAAGACGTGAAGAACATTACGCTGTCCTACACCTTCTTCGAGATCGGGACGCCGGTGGCCCAGGCGCCGCAGGGCCCGCTCGAGGCGCAGCCGGCCGGAGCGGGCAAGGGCATTTGAGTAGCAGGTGAAGTGGTTGTAAGGGGTAGCCGTGGATGAGATGAAGGACGCGGTCAAGCGCAAGCTGTCTTTTGCGCAGACCCTGCGCGCGGTGTTCTGGTCGTTTATCGGCCTGCGCAAGGGCAGCGAGCATGAACGCGACATGGCACAGCTCAACCCGGTCCATGTGATCATCGCCGGCCTGATCGGGGTAGCCATCCTGATCGGCGTGCTGATCACCGTCGTGCGTGTGGTGGTAGGGTAGACAGACTGTCGCGCGCGGGACCGGGCAGGGAGAAGTAAAAGCAGGCAAAAGCATGCCGCCGGCCAGCAGTCGGGGCCGGATGTGCGGATAACGATTACTGAATCAAAGACTCTGAGCTGGAGATAAAAGAATGAGTGCGAATCGCGCAAACGCTCCGTACTACTTCGTACCGGGCCCCTCGCGCCATCCGATCACGGCAAGCTTTGGCTTGTTGCTGACGGCTGGGGGTGCTGCTGGTTGGGTAAACGGGCAGAGCTGGGGGCCGTATGTCTGCATCCTGGGCCTGGTGTGGTTCCTGTTCGTGCTCAAGAGCTGGTTCGGCGACGCGATCAGCGAGTCCGAGACCGGCAAGTACGGCAAGAACATCGACCTGTCATTCCGCTGGTCGATGGGCTGGTTCATCTTCTCCGAAGTGATGTTCTTCGCAGCGTTCTTCGGCGCGCTGTTCTATGCCCGCAACATCGCCATGCCGTGGCTGGGCGACCTGAACAACAAGATCCTGTGGCCCGACTTTTCCGCCGTATGGCCTAACTTCGGCCCGGCCGGGGTCGTCGAGTCCTTCCAGACCATGGGCCCGTGGCCGATCCCGACGATCAACACGGCGCTGCTGCTGATGTCCGGCGTGACGCTGACCTGGGCGCACCATGCGCTGCTGGCCAACAAGCGCAGCCAGCTGATCCAGGGCCTGGTGCTCACCATTTTGCTGGGCGCGGTCTTCATGTGCTTCCAGGTGTACGAGTACCACCATGCGTACACGGAACTGAACCTCAAGCTGACCTCGGGCATCTACGGCTCCACCTTCTTCCTGCTGACCGGCTTCCACGGCTTCCACGTGACCATGGGCGCGATCATGCTGACGGTGGTGCTGGTGCGCGTGCTGAAGGGGCATTTCACCCCCGATCATCACTTCGCCTTCGAAGGCGCGGCCTGGTACTGGCACTTCGTCGACGTGGTGTGGCTGTTCCTCTACATCGTGGTGTACTGGCTGTAAGGCACCCGACTGCAGTGCCTGCCGGCGATGCCGGCGGAATCGCCGGGAGAGATCTCCTCCCGGCGAAGAACAACAAAAAACAAGCGCCGCAGGAGTTTAGCCACTGCGGCGCTTGTTTTTTGTAGTTCGAACGCGTGTAGCCTGTCGCGCCGGCAGGCGCGACAGGTTCAAGGCCCCATGCGGATGCCCGTGCTCTGTATCCAGCCCATCCAGTGAGAGAACAGGATGAAGACGAACAGCGCCACGGAAAAGCCGACCCGGAACATCAGAGAGCGCATCATGTTTGGCGTCTTGCCGCGGTCGCGCATCATGAAGAATAGGGCCGAGGCCAGGCTGCCGATGATGAGGATGAACGCGATGATGATGACAATGCGCATGGAGGGCCCGCAAGTGCGGGGTCGGCTAGAGGTAATGTGCCATTATCGCATCGCCGCCCTCAAGGAAGCACTCGGGAGCCGCCCGTGAAGCTTTGGCGCGCGCTGAGCCCGGTGCCCACCATCGCCGCGCTGGTGGTCATTGCCGTCACTTGTGCGCTCGGCAACTGGCAGCTTAACCGCGCCCATGAGAAGCTGGCGCGGGCCGCGCGGCTGGAGGCGCTGGCTGCGCAGCCGCCCCTGGTGGTGGGCAGTGCCCTGGTCGAAGGGGCGGAGCGCCGGGTGCACGTGCGCGGCCGCTTCGATGCGGCGCATACCGTTTTGCTGGACAATCGCCCACATGGCAACGGCACCGACAGCCGTGCCGGATTCATGGTGCTGACGCCGCTGCGCGTCGTGGCGAACGATCCCGGCGCGCCAGCGGTGCTGGTGCTGCGTGGCTGGCTGCCGCGCGATGCGCAGGACCGTACGCGCATCGCGCCATTCCCGACCGCCGAGGGCGACATGGAACTCGATGGCACCGCGCTGGCCGCGGTTCCCAAGGTCTTCAGCCTTGGCCAGGGCGCCAGCGCGGAGGCCGGGCAGAAGATCCGACAGAATGTGGATCTTGCCGCATTCGCGAAAGAGCTTGGCGTGCCGCTGCAGCCCTTCGTGCTGCAGCAGCGCACCGATAGCGGCGACGGGCTGGCGCGCGACTGGGCGCCGGCGGATACCGGTGCCGATCGCCACTATGGCTATGCCTTCCAGTGGTTCGGCCTGGCCGCGCTGACGATGGTGCTGCTGGTGGCGTTGAGTTGGCGGCGCGCCGCCCGCATGGCGGCTTGAGAGACATGGTTACGACGGCAGCCGGCGCTTGCCCGCACGCGACAGGATTGCCGGCGCAACAACCAGCGAACCACAGCGGGACGGGGCGGTCAGATGACCGCAGCCGCCTCTAACGACAGACAGACGAAACACTATGCAACAGCCAGATCCCGCTTCCGCCCAGGCCGCCCGCGTCGCGCCGCAAGATTCGCGCATCGACGCCCGCACCCGCCGCGGGCGCATCCAGATGCTGTTGCTGCTGCTGGTGTGCGCTTCGCCCGTGATTGCCTCTTACCTCACTTATTACGTGTTCAAGCCGGCGGGCGGCGCCACCAACTACGGCACGCTGGTCGAGCCGCAGCGCCCGATGCCGGCGATGCAGATCGGCAACGAGCGGGCTGAGACCGTGCCGCTGGATAGCTTCAAGGGCAAGTGGCTGCTGATCACGGCCGATGGCGCCGCCTGTGACGAGGCTTGTGCCAAGAAGCTGTTCACCATCCGCCAGATCCGTGCGGGGCAGGGACAGGACCGCGAGCGCATCGTGCCGGTATGGCTGATCAGCGACGATGGCCCGATCGATCCGCGCCTGTCGGCCGCCTACAACGAGCCCTATGCCGGTGTGCGCTTCCTGCGCGCCAATCGCGAAACCATGCAGCAATGGTTGCCGGCCGACCAGGGTGGGCGGATCGAGGACACGCTATTCCTGGTCGATCCGCTGGGCAACCTGATGATGCGCTTCCCCAGGGATCCGGACCCCAAGAAAATGAGTTCCGACCTGAAGAAGCTGCTCAAGTACTCTCGCATCGGGTGAGGCGCGCATGCTGCTCCAACTCGCCATCATCGGCGTCCTGATCGCGCTGTTCCCGCTCAGCTACGTGCTGGTCAAAGGGGATCGCAACAAGTACCGCAAGCTGGTGTGGATCACCGCCTTCCTGACGCTGGACCTGATCATGTTCGGCAGTTTCACGCGGCTGACCGATTCCGGCCTTGGCTGCCCGGACTGGCCGGGCTGCTACGGCCACTCCAATCCGCATGCCGCGCAGGAGCATATTCGTGCGGCCGAAACCGCCTTGCCCAGCGGACCCGTGACCATCACCAAGGCGTGGATCGAGATGATCCACCGCTACTTCGCCATGGCGGTCGGCGTGCTGATCATCACACTGATGGTGCTGGCCTGGGTCAAGCGGCGCGAACTCAGGCAGTCGCCCTGGTTCGCCACCAGCGTGCTGCTGCTAGTGTGCGTGCAGGGCGCGTTTGGCGCCTTTACGGTGACGCTCAAGCTTCAGCCCATCATCGTGGTCACGCATCTGATGTTGGGCATGGGCCTGCTCGCGGCATTGATCTGGCTGGGTTCGCGCAGCGACCCGCCGCTGACGATTGCGCCGCAAGCGGGAGCGCTGCGCTGGCCGGCACGCATTGCGCTGGCCCTGCTGGTCATCCAGATCTTCCTGGGCGGCTGGGTGAGCACCAATTACGCGGTGCTGGCCTGCACCGACTTTCCGCTGTGTAACGGCCAACTGGTGCCGGACATGGACTTCCGCCACGGCTTCACCCTGTGGCGCCAGCTCGGCATGACCGCCGACGGCGACTACATTCCACACTCGGCCCTGGTGGCGATCCACTGGGTACATCGTGGTTTTGCCTTCGTCGTGCTGGCTTTCCTGGCCTGGTTCGGCCTGCGGGCGCGCCGCTTTGGCGGCCTCGCCCACAGCGCCGGCTGGCTGCTGGGCGTGCTCGCGCTGCAACTGGCTACCGGCCTTTCGAACATCGTGTTCGACTGGCCACTGGGCGCCGCGGTGGCGCATAACGGCGGCGCGGCGCTCTTGCTGCTGCTATTGGTTCGTCTCAATTACAATATAGGGCTCGCGGCCCGGTCCGCGAACATCGCTACGGACGTGCCGGCTGCCGCGCGCGCCACATGAAAGACAAGAACTCCCCAGTGGTTACTGCTACCCACACACATCCCCTCGGACGGGTTCGCCACCTGGTCCGCCAATACGCCGCCCTTACCAAGCCCCGTGTGACGCAGCTTGCCGTCTTCTGCGCCATCATCGGCATGTTCCTGGCCACGCCGGGCATGGTGCCCTGGCCGGTGCTGATCGGGGGCGCCGCCGGTATCTGGCTGCTGGCGGGCGCCGCTTTCGCCATCAACTGCCTGGTGGAGCAAAAGGTCGACGCGCTGATGCGCCGCACCGCATGGCGCCCCTCCGCCACCGGCGAGATCACAACCATCCAGACCCTGGTGTTCTCGGCGGTGCTGGGCGGCGCGGGGATGTGGCTGCTGCACGTTTATACCAACGATCTGACAATGTGGCTGACGGTTGCCACCTTCGTCGGCTATGCCGTGGTGTACACGATCCTGCTCAAGCCGGCCACGCCGCAGAATATCGTGATCGGCGGCCTGTCCGGCGCCATGCCGCCGGCGCTTGGCTGGGCGGCTGTCGCTGGCGAACTGCCGGCCGAAGCCTGGTTCCTGGTGCTGATCATCTTCACGTGGACCCCACCGCACTTCTGGGCCCTGGCCCTGTATCGCCGCGCCGACTACGCCAAGTCCGGCTTGCCGATGCTGCCGGTAACGCATGGCGAGCGCTTCACGCTGCTGCACATCCTGCTGTACACGCTGATCATGATTGCGGCCACGCTGCTGCCTTTCGTATACGGGATGTGCGGTTATATTTACCTGGCGGCGGCGCTGATCCTGGGGGGCGGTTTCCTCGCGTACTCCTGGAAGATGTACCGCAACTATTCCGACGCACTGGCGCAGCGGACTTTCCGTTTCTCGATCCTTTACCTCTCGCTGCTGTTCGCCGCGCTGCTGGTCGATCACTACTTCAAGTTCCTGCCGCAAGGCTGAGCGGCCGGACGGCGGCTTGCGACATCTTGTCGCGGCCTGAGCGCGCGGCGGCCCCAATCGGCGATACTGCATCACATCTGTTAATGTGACCTTGCCGCGCCCGGCCGATTGCCGGACGGTCATGGCTCGCCAAACCACCCGAACCCGCATGCCGAACCGCTTCCCTCCGGGCTTCCTGCCCACTTTCGCCACCTTCCGCCGGTTGTGCCTGCTGGCGTTGTGCTCGCTGCTGCTTGCTGCATGCGGCCAGCAGCGTGCGTCTTTCAAGAACGTCGACATCACCGGCGGCAGTGAATTCGGCAAGGACTTCGTCCTCACCGATCACAACGGCAAGGTGCGCTCGATCGCGGACTTCAAGGGCAAGGCGGTGGTGATGTTCTTCGGCTATACGCATTGTCCCGACGTGTGCCCGACCACCATGGCTGAGTTGAAGGCGGTCATGGAGCAACTGGGGCCGGATGCCGACAAGGTGCAGGTGCTCTTTGTCACAGTCGATCCCGAACGCGATACGCAGGCGCTGCTGGCGCAATACGTGCCGGCCTTCGATCCGCGCTTTCTGGGCATGCGCCCGGCCGACGACGCCGCGCTGCAGAAGGTCGCCAAGGACTTCAAGGTGTTCTATGCCAAGGTGCCAGGCACGTCGCCGTCCAACTACACCATGGACCACTCGGCGGGCAGCTATGTGTTCGACCCCAGCGGGAAGTTGCGGCTGTTCATTCGCCATGGCCAGGGACCGGAGCCAATTGCGCACGACATCAAGCAACTGCTTGCTTCCTGAGGGGCGCGGCCGGTGTAACCGGTAGACAAGATGAAACAGGGCCGGTCGCGAGACCGGCCCTGCTGCTTTCGGGAGAGGGCGGGGGTGAAATGCCCGCCGCCGCCCGGCGCGCCTCAGGCAAATGCCTGCAGCGCTCCTTTCATCTTCTTCATCGCCGCGGTTTCGATCTGGCGGATACGTTCGGCCGAGACGCCGAATTCGTCAGCCAGTTCGTGCAGCGTGGAACCGCCGGACCCGTCGTCGTTGACCTGCAGCCAGCGCGCTTCGATGATGCGGCGGCTGCGGTCGTCGAGCTTGGACAGCGCTTCCTCCAGGCCTTGCACCTGCATGCGGTCGTGGCGCTGGGCCTCGATCACGCGGGTAGGTTCGTTGTGGTTGTCGGCCAGGTAGGCGATGGGAGCGAATTCCTCTTCGCCATCGTCGATCTGGCCTTCCAGCGCCAGGTCGCCACCAGACAGGCGGGTTTCCATCTCCATCACTTCTTCCGGCTTGACGTTCAGCTCGCGCGCAACCGCGTCGATCTGTTCCGGGGTGAAGGTATGGGCACCCTGCTTGTGGCTGCGCAGGTTGAAGAACAGCTTGCGCTGGGCCTTGGTGGTAGCCACCTTGACCATGCGCCAGTTCTTCAGCACGTATTCGTGGATCTCGGCCTTGATCCAGTGCATCGCATACGACACCAGGCGCACGCCCTGGTCCGGGTCGAAGCGCTTCACGGCCTTCATCAGGCCGATATTGCCTTCCTGGATCAGGTCCGCATGGGGCAGGCCGTAGCCGAGGTACTGGCGGGCGATGGACACCACCAGGCGCAGGTGCGACAGCACCATGCGGCGCGCCGCGTCAACGGAGTCATGCTCGCGCAGCTCGCGCGCGAGCCGCTGCTCTTCCTCGGGGGTGAGCAGGGGAATACGGTGGACAGCCTGGATATAGCTGTCCAGATTTCCCAGCGTTCCGGGAAGCGTCAGCGCAAACGTGCCGGTACCTTGGGGCACCGTGGGCAGACGGTTGGTCATTTGGGTTTGGTCAGCAGATAGGACCGCGTTCACTCGATTGCTCCTTTTGCATCCGGCGGGTGGGTTGCCCGCGTACGCCAACCCATGGGGGCTACGCACTGCATTGCAACACATATTAGCACTCAAGCCGGGGGACTGCTAAGTTGGAGTAGTTATAGGGTTGATAGTTCCTGGTAATCGAAATCTGTTTTCACATAGCCTTTCCTGCGCGGGGCTTTGCGTGATGTGGCGCGGCCACTTTCTCATGCGAGCCCTCGAACGATCCGACATGGATTAGAGGGAACACGCGCCCTTCGGTTCTATCGCCAAATGAGATGCAGCGTTTCTACAGCGGCTACACTCTTTTCATTTGCGCTAACCGCCAGCATCGACCGAAACGGGGAGAATTCATGTCTGCTATCGAACACTTGCTCAAGCCACATACGCGTGACCTTGGCGACTTTGCCGTCAGCCGGCTGCTACCCGCGGCGGCAACGCAGACCGTCGGGCCGTTTATCTTCTTCGACCATATGGGACCAGTGGCGATGCCACCGGGGGAAGGTGCCGACGTGCGTCCACATCCACATATTGGGCTGGCGACCGTCACTTACCTGTTCGAAGGCGAGATCCTTCACCACGACAGCCTTGGCAGCAAGCAGGTGATCAGGCCGGGCGACGTGAACTGGATGACGGCGGGAAAGGGCATCGCGCACTCGGAACGCTCGCCGCAGGCTGCCCGCGATGCCGGGCCACGCCTGCATGGCATACAGACCTGGGTGGCGCTGCCAAGGGAGTTCGAAAACGTCGAACCGTCCTTCCATCATCACCCCGCCGCAACGCTGCCCAAGCTGGAGCGCCCCGGGGTGCGGATGACGGTGATCGCCGGAGATGCCTTTGGCGCGAAGGCTCCCGTGAAGGTGTTTAGCCGCACGCTCTATGTGGCCATAGAGCTGGATGCGGGTGCCAGCCTGGAGATTCCGCCGGAGCATGCCGAACGTGGCATCTATCCGGTGGACGGCAGCGTTACGCTGGATGGCGAAATACTGCCGGAACGCCATTTGGCGGTGTTGGTGCCGGGCGTGCCGGTGACGCTGACGGCACAGGCCCCTTCGCGCGTGATGCTGCTGGGCGGCGATCCGACCGACGGGCACCGATTTATCTTCTGGAATTTCGTCGCCAGCAGCAAGGAAGCGATCGAGGCGGCCTCCCAGCGCTGGGAGGATGACCAGTTCCCGCGCGTGCCTGGCGAGGACGATCGCATCCCGCTGCCGCAGCGCAAGCGCTGAAAGCGCCTGGGCCTGCCTCAGACCGGGCTGGCCCAGGTCACGCGTGTTCCCTGTTGCAGGCAGTCGCGGATGGCCTCGATCTGCGTAGCGATCGGAGCCGGGACGGGTGCATTGCCGTCCAGCACGAGGCGGATCCAGGCCGCAGTTTGGTCCACGTCGCTACCGGGTGGCAATTCCGGCACTTCGGTAATGGAGCCCGCGGTGGGATCGACCAGTGTGCGCTGATGTCCGTCGTGCAGCCAGTCGATGCGGCTGCTGCGCCGCGCATCGGCCACCACCTCGCCTTCGGTGCCGCGCGCCAGCAGCACATTGGCGGGTTCGCGCGAGAAGTAGTCGGTCAGCGTTTCGCGGTACTCAGGATGGGTGTAGCTGTACAGGCGCAGCGCCTCCGCCGGGGAGTGGGTGCCCACCGGCTGGAGCATCTTGACCACCGTGTGCGCGGAGTTGCGCAAGCCGATCTGCATGCGCCTGTCGAGCATGGCGGCCAGCGCCGGCGACAGCACGTCGATCGGCAGCACCGCCAGCGGGCCCGGCTGGCTGTCCTTGCTGCGAAGCTGGGCTTCGGCCTGCGCCACGGAACTGCACGGCGCGATGCCCAGCGCCCCGAACAGCGAGAGGCTGGTCACGCGCCCGTTGAACTGGCGGCTGCCGTGCACCAGCACGGGAATGCCTTCGCGCGCCAGCAGCAGGGCCAGCAGCGGTACCAGGTTGGGCTGCTTGCGCGCGCCGTTGTAGCTTGGGATGGTCACAACGATGCGGTCCGGCGGCGCGGCCAGCGGCAGGCAGTGCGCGTGCGCGGCATCGAGCATGCCGGCCAGCTCGTGCGGGGCTTCGCCCTTGATGCGATAGGCCATCAGCACCGCGCCCAGCTCGATATCGGCCACGCGGCCGGCCAGCATGGCATCGAACAAGGCCTGCGCGTCCTCGCGCGGCAGCGCGCGGGCGCCGTTGACGCCCCGGCCGATTTCCTTGATGTACTTCGCCGCAGCGAAAGTCGGGGCGGCGGGCGTGGCAGGCGTGGTGGTCATGGCGGGCTGGGGCTGTGTGGTTTGAGGTTCATGATAGCGGAGCGGACGGGCCATGCCCATCGCATTGGCCAATGCCGGCCTGCCATGCCGCCGCGCCCGCTTGCCGGCGTCCGCTCAGGCGGCTTCCTTCAGCGCCGGATTGCGCTGCTTGCGATACAGGAAGTCCAGCACCGCGGTCCGGCACGCGTGATAGTTCTTGTCGTCGGCCAGCGCCATGCGCTCGCGCGGCCGTGGCAGGTCCACCTTCAGCACTTCGCCAATCGTGGCGGCCGGGCCGTTGGTCATCATGACGATGCGGTCGGCCAGCAGCACCGCTTCGTCCACATCATGGGTCACCATCACCACCGTGCTGCGGGTCTTGGCTACGATCTTGATCAGTTCGTCCTGCAAGTGCGCGCGGGTGAGCGCATCCAGCGCGCCGAAGGGCTCGTCCATCAGCAGCACCTTGGGCTCCATCGCGAGCGCCCGCGCGATGCCCACGCGCTGCTTCATGCCGCCCGAGATTTCCTGCGGATACTTGGATTCGGCATGGGTGAGCCCGACCATGGCCAGGGTGTCGTGGGTGCGCGCCTTCAGTTGCGCCTTGCTTTCGCTGCCGCCGAACACGCGTTCCACGCCAAGGTAGACGTTTTCGAAGCAGGTCAGCCAGGGCAGCAGCGAGTGGTTCTGGAACACCACCGCCCGATCCGGGCCGGGCCCGGCGATCTCGCGCTCGGCGCAGATCAGTGCGCCGGCACTGGGACGGTCCAGTCCGGCCAGCAGGTTGAGCAAGGTGGACTTGCCGCAGCCGGAGTGGCCGATCAGCGTGATGAACTCGCCGCTGGCGATGGTCAGGTTGACATCGCGCAGGGCGACGAACGGCCCCTTCTTGGTCTTGAAGGTCTGCCCGACGTTTTCGATACGGACGAACTTTTCCATGAGGTTCTCCTTGGCGCTGCGCGCGGTAGCCGTCTTAGTTGCCGTAGCTGAAACGCTTCGCCAGGCTCAGCAATGCGTATTCGAGCAGCAGCCCGACCACGCCGATGATGAAGATCGCGATGACGATGTGCTCCACCTTCAGGTTGTTCCACTCGTCCCACAGCCAGAAGCCGATGCCGGTGCCACCGGTCAGCATCTCCGCGGCCACGATCACCAGCCAGGCCGTGCCGATCGACAGCCGCACGCCGGTCAGCATGTAAGGCAGGACGGCCGGCAGCAGCACGCGCGTGAACACCTTCCACTCCGACAGGTCGAGCACGCGCGCGACATTCAGGTAATCCTGCGGCACGCGCGTCACGCCCACCGCGGTGTTGATCACCATCGGCCAGATCGAGCAGATGAAGATTGCCCAGATCGCCGCCGGGTTGGCAGACTTGAACAGCAGCAGCCCGATCGGCAGCCACGCCAGCGGCGAGACCGGGCGCAGCAGGCTGATGATGGGCGCCATCATGGCGTTGAGAAAAGCGAAGCGGCCCAGCGCGAAGCCGGCCGGGATGCCGATCAGCGCCGCCAGCCCGAAGCCTGCCGCGACCCGTGCCAGCGACGCCAGCACGTTCCAGCCGATGCCCTGGTCATTGGGGCCGTTGCGGTAGAAGGGGTCGCCAAACAAGGGCACGGCGGCATGCCAGGTAGCGGCCGGCGTGGGGATGGCGGGGATCATTGTGGCGATACCGTGCCAGACCAGCAGGAACAGCGCAAAGCCGGCAACAGGCGGCATCAGCTTCAGCACGATGGCCGCGAAGGCATCGCGCCGCGCCGCGCTGCGCCGGGCGCGTTCATGGACCTGCTGGTCGCCAGGCACGGCGAGACCGGCGTTGGTGCCGCTGTCGGCGGGCGCGGCTTGGGTGCCGGCATGGGTGGCCGGCTGGGCAAGTGCATTCACGTCAGGCTCCTTCAGGGGCCGGCGTGTCGCCACGCCGGCGTTCAAGCGGCAATCAAATTGGAATCACTCGGCAGTCGAACGGTGAGGCCGGCGCGATATCACGCGATATCGCCCGGCGCTCAGGCCTTGATCTTGAAGCCGTCGGCGTAGGCCTTCGGATCCTTGCTGGCATCCCACACCACGCCGTCCAGCAGCTTCGCGGTACGGAAGTCGCTCTTGGGTACTGGCACCTGCGCGGCCGCGGCACCTTGCTTGTAGACGTCGATGCGGTTGACCTTCTTCGCCACCGCCAGGTAGTCGGGGTGGTCCTTGAGCAAGCCCCACCGCTTGTGCTGCGTGAGGAACCACATGCCGTCGGAGAGGAAGGGATAATTGGTGCTGCCGTCCTGGTAGAACTTCATCGAGTCCGGATCGTCCCACGTCTTGCCCAGACCATTGCTGTAGCGGCCAAGCATGCGGTCCAGGATGATGTCCATATCCGTGTTGACATAGGACTTGGCGGCAATCGTTTCCGCGGTCTTGCGGCGGTTGGAGGCCGAGGCATCGATGTACTTCGATGCCTCCAGCACGGCGGCAACCATGGCGCGGGCCGTATTGGGGTACTTTTGCACGAACTCGGCGGTGGTGCCCAGGGTCTTTTCGGGGTGATCCTTCCAGATCGCCTGCGTGGTCTCGGCGGTAAAGCCGATCTTGTCGGCGATTGCGCGCGCGCCCCAGGGCTCGCCCACGCAGAATCCGTCCATGTTGCCCACGCGCATATTGGCCACCATCTGCGGCGGCGGCACGGTGATGGCCTTGGCGTCCTGCATCGGGTTGATGCCGTTGGCGGCCAGCCAGTAGTACAGCCACATCGCGTGGGTGCCGGTTGGGAAGGTCTGGGCGAAGGTGTAATCGCGCTTTTCCCTGGCCATCAGCGCTTTCAGGCTGGCGCCGTCCTTGACGCCTTTTTCCGCCAGCTTGGACGAAAGCGTGATGGCCTGGCCATTGTGGTTCAGGTTCATCAGCACGGCCATGTCCTTCTTGGGCCCCCCGATGCCGAGCTGCACGCCGTAGATCAGGCCGTACAGCACGTGTGCCGCATCCAGTTCGCCATTGACCAGCTTGTCGCGCACGCCGGCCCAGGAGGCTTCCTTGGTGGGCGTGATCTTGATGCCGTATTTCTTGTCGAAGCCGAGCGTGCCGGCCATCACTACCGAAGCGCAGTCCGTCAGCGGGATAAAGCCGATCCGCACTTCCGGCTTTTCCGGCGCATCCGAGCCGGCTGCCCAGGCTCCGGCGCGCACGAGCGGGTCGACCAGCGTGATCACGCTGGCGCCGGCGATGGTGGCCAGGGCGCGGCGGCGGCCGCTGCTGGCGGGCACCGCATCGGCGCCGGCGGCGCTGGCATCGGTGGCAACCGCGGCGTGCAGCGGCTTGGCAATCTTCAGGCGAGAGGGCATTCCACGGCTCCAAATGAAAAGCGTCCCGAACTGCGCCGCTTTCGCCAAGAATGCGGGGCAGTTCAGGACGCCGTTGTCCCGTGATGCGGCGCGGCCGTCGTTGGCGGCGCACATCGGTTTGTGATCGGCCGTCGTTGGCCGATGTCTGAATTACGCAAGCCGCGTGCCAAGCTTGTTATGCAGGGTGCAGTCAATATTCGCGCGAACGCGGTGACGCCCTGGCCCGAAGGGGCAGGGCGGCGGGCGGTACCGGTGCGCGGGCGGTAGGGCAGCAGCGCCATCCTTGTGCATTGCACCAAGCGCGTGCGGGGCGTCGCCCGCGCCTTAACTCATTACATCGATGACGCGCCGTGCCGCTTCGACGAGCTTGATGCCACGCTCCATGGCCATGCTGCGCAGCCGCTTATAAGCCTCTTCCTCGCTCATGCCGCGCTCTTTCATCAGCAGGCCCTTGGCGCGTTCGACTTCCTTGCGCTCGGCCAGCTGCAGGCGTGTGGCATCCAGCTCGGCGCGCAACTCCTGATCCAGTTCGAAGCGCGCATACGCCACGTCGAGCACGGTCTTCACGCGATCGGCGCGCAGCCCGTCGACGATGTAGGCGGTAATGCCTGCCGTCAGCGCGGCCTTGATGCGCTGGGCGTCGTCGTTGTCCGTAAAGAGCACGATGGGGCGCGGCGCGTGCTGGGTGGAGACGCATACGTGCTCGACTGTATCGCGCGCCGCCGATTCCGAGGCGATGATGATCAGGTCCGGCTGCCGCGCGGCGATCGCGTCGGGGAGCCGCAGGTCGGCGTCCACCGTCTCGATGTCGGTGAAGCCCGCCGACACCAGCCCGGCATGGATCGTCTCGACGTTGAGCGGGTCGGCGTCGTGGGGATCGCGCACCAGCAGGATGCGCAGCGTGCGCGAACCCGCGGCGGAGGCGGGCGCGGGACTCGTCGGACTGGGAGGGGCTG
This sequence comes from Burkholderiaceae bacterium 16, assembly GCA_000955785.1. GTDB lineage: Bacteria > Pseudomonadota > Gammaproteobacteria > Burkholderiales > Burkholderiaceae > Cupriavidus. Next base: position 80,922 of record JYOD01000100.1, on the reverse strand, counting down.
GGGGGCGTCGGTTCATGGCGTCACTTGGGATCTCTCGTGCCATGCAAGATTCGCGCCGAGATGCTTCTAATTGTATTGCGGGGTTTCCCGGATTCAATGGTTTGCCGGCATACGCGGCGGGAACCGCCGGTGTATGCTATTGCCCTGCTGCGCGGCGGGGCGTCTGCTGGCGACGCCGCATGCCGGTGCGTAGCCCAAAACACAGTGCACAAGTCTGGAGAGAAGGATGACCGAATTCGTATTTGCCCCGCCGGCGCCCAACGGCGTGCCCGTGCGCGGCAGCAGCGCTCAGTTCCCGGTGCGCCGGGTTTACTGCGTGGGCCGCAATTATGCCGCGCATGCGCGTGAAATGGGTTCGGATCCCGACCGCGAGCCGCCGTTCTTCTTCTGCAAGCCCGCCGACGCGGTGAGCTACGTGGCCGACGGCAGCGAAGGCACTTTTCCCTATCCGCGGGGCACCAGCAACTGCCACTATGAAGTGGAGCTGGTCGTCGCCATCGGCAAGGGCGGCAAGGACATCGCCGAGGCGGACGCCGCCAGCCACGTGTTCGGCTATGCCCTCGGCCTCGACATGACGCGCCGCGACCTGCAGAACGAATCCAAGAAAACCGGCCGCCCCTGGGAAACCGGCAAGGCCTTCGACAAGTCCGCCCCCATCGGCCCGATTGTGCCGGTGTCCGCCATCGGCCATCCGGAGAAGGGCGCGGTGACGCTATCCGTCAATGGCGTCGAGAAGCAGCGTGGCGATCTTTCCGACCTGATCTGGTCGGTGCCCGAGATGGTGTCTTATCTCTCCAGGCTGTTTGAACTGCAGCCCGGCGACCTGATCTATAGCGGCACGCCCGAAGGCGTGGGCCCGGTGGTGAAGGGCGACGTCATGCTGTGCAAGATCGAAGGCGTGGGCGAACTCACCGTCAAGGTGGTTTGAGCCTATGTTCAAGCTCTACAGCTACTTTCGCAGCTCGGCGTCGTACCGGGTGCGCATTGCGCTGCGGCTCAAGGGCCTGCCTTATGAGTATGTGCCGGTGCATCTGTTGCGCGACGGCGGCCAGCAACTGCTGCCGGCCTACCGCGCGCTCAATCCCGATGCGCTGGTGCCGACCCTGGTCGACGATGACCAGGTATTGATCCAGTCGGTGGCGATGGTCGAGTACCTCGATGAGATGCATCCCGAGCCGCCCTTGCTGCCGGGCACCGCGCTGGATCGTGCCTACATTCGCGCGGTGGCGCTTGAGGTCGCGTGCGAAATCCATCCGCTGAACAACCTGCGCGTGCTGAAGTACCTCAAGCACACGCTGGGCGTGGCGGAGGAAGCCAAGGACGCCTGGTACCGCCACTGGGTCGAGCTGGGTTTCGAGTCGGTGAATACCAACCTGGTGCGCTCGGGCAAGGCAGGGCGTTTCTGCTTCGGCGATACGCCGACGCTGGCCGATATCTGCCTGGTGCCGCAGGTGTTCAACGCGCAACGTTTCAATATCGATGTTGGCCGCTATCCGGCGATTGCCAAGGTGTTCGAATCCTGCATGGCGCTGCCCGCGTTCCAGCAGGCCGAGCCCAAGGCGCAGCCGGACGCCGAGTAAGCCTGGCGCGCAGGCCAGGCGCAGGCAGGCGTAAAGAAAAAGCCCCGCAAGCAGTTGCGGGGCTTTTTCGTTGCCGCCGCGTTCAGCCCAGCAGCGCTTCGGCGAATTCGTCGGCATTGAAGGGCTGAAGGTCTTCGACCTTTTCGCCCACGCCGATGAAGTAGACCGGCACCGGCCGCTGGCGCGCGATCGCGGCCAGGATGCCGCCCTTGGCGGTGCCGTCGAGCTTGGTCACGATCAGCCCGGTCAGCCCCAGCGCATCGTCGAAGGCCTTGACCTGGGACAGCGCGTTCTGGCCCGTATTGGCATCGATCACCAGCAGCGACTCGTGGGGCGCGGTAGGCATCGCCTTGGCGATGACGCGTTTGACCTTCTTCAGCTCCTCCATCAGGTGCAACTGCGTGGGCAGGCGGCCCGCGGTATCGGCCATCACGATATCGATGCCGCGCGCGCGCGCCGCGTTGACCGCGTCGAAGATCACCGCGGCAGGGTCGCCGCTCTCCTGCGAGACCACGGTCACATTGTTGCGCTCGCCCCAGATCGTCAGTTGCTCGCGCGCGGCGGCGCGGAAGGTGTCGCCGGCGGCCAGCAGCACGGACTGGTGATAGCTCTGGAAGTGCTTGCACAGCTTGCCGATGCTGGTGGTCTTGCCGGCGCCGTTGACACCGGCGATCATCATCACCATCGGTTGCTCGCGGCCCAGCACCATGGTTTTCTCAAGCGGGCGCAGCAGGTCGGCCAGCAGTTCGCGCAGTGCGATCTTGACGCCCTCGGAGGTCTCGATGCGTTCGTTCTTGACGCGGCGGCGCAGCGCGCTCAGCAGGTGTTCGGTCGCCTCGACGCCCGTGTCCGCCATGATCAGGGCCGTTTCCAGCTCCTCGAACAGGTCTTCGTCCACCTTGACGCCGACAAACAGCGTGCCCAGGTTGCGGCTGGTCTTGGACAGGCCGGTGCGCAAGCGGTGCATCCAGCCGCGCTTGGCTTCGGCGGTAGCGGCCGGCGGCGGGGTCAGGACCATATCCCCGAAAGCGGCCTGGGCAGACGGGACGATGGGTGAGAAAACCGGTTGGGCGACCGGCGCGCTGACGGCCGGCGCGTGCGCTGACGGGGCTGGAGGGGCGGCGGCCGGGCCGGGTACAGCAGCGGGAACCGGGGCTGACGCACCGGCGGGCGCTGGTGCGGGCGCTGCAACGGGCGCGGGGACCTGCGCCTCGGGTGGCGCGCTGGCCGGTTCGGCCTTGCGCTTCTTCCAGAAACTAAACATTGGGAAAGGGGTCAATACCCCGGTAGAATCAATCGCCAAAATTCTAGCAGACGGGGTCGCATGAACCATTGTGCTGTCAGGTCCAGGTCGGGCGCCGCCCGTGCCGCATCGCATCTTGCCGGCGCCGGCGCTATTCGCCCGGCCGCTTTCTCCCGGCGCCTTATTCCCACCCTCCTGTTGATCGCCTTGCCCTGGTTCGGCGCCGCTTACGCGCAGACCGGCGTAGTGGCGCCGCCACTGGCCACCGGCCAGGCCACCGCGTCGCAAAGCGCTGCGGCGGAGGCCAATACCACCGAATTCAGGCTGTCCAACGGCATGCGGGTCATCGTCAAGGAAGACCACCGCGCGCCCACCGTAGCACACCAGATCTGGTACCGCGCGGGTGGCATGGACGAGGTGAGCGGCACCACTGGCGTGGCGCACATGCTTGAACACATGATGTTCAAGGGTACACCAAAGGTCGGGCCGGGGGAGTTTTCCAAGCAGATAGCGGCGTTGGGCGGGCGCGAGAACGCCCTGACCAACCGCGACTTCACCCTGTACTACCAGCAGATCAGCAAACAGTATCTGCCCAGGATGATGGAGCTCGAGGCCGACCGCATGGCCAATCTCATCATCAAGAAGGATGAGTTCGAGCGGGAGATGAAGGTCGTGATGGAAGAGCGGCGCCTGCGCACCGACGACTCCGCGCGCGGCACCGTCTATGAGCAGTTGCTGGCCACCGTGTTCACGGCGGCGCCCTACCGCCATCCCGTGATCGGCTGGCCGGCCGACCTCGTCAACATGCGCGTCGAGGACGTGCAGGCCTGGTACAAGAACTGGTACGTGCCCGACAACGCCCTGCTCGTCGTTACCGGCGACGTCACGGCGGCCGAGGTCAGGACGCTTGCTGAACGCATCTACGGCAAGCTCAAGGCGCGTCCCCTGCCGTTGCGCAAGGACCAGCTGGAGCCGGTGCAGAAGGGCATCAAGCGGATCTGGGTCAAGGCTCCCGCGGAGAACCCGTACATCGTGATGGCGTACAAGGTGCCGCGCCTGCACGATGTTGAGAAGGACGTCGATCCCTACGCGCTGGAGGTCCTGTCGGCCGTGCTGAACGGCTACGACAATGCCCGCCTGACGCGCGACCTGGTGCGCGAGCGCCGCATCGCCGATGACGTCAACGTGGGCTACGACAGCATCAACCGCGGCGAGTCCGTCATGGTGCTCGATGGCACGCCCGCCAACGGTCACACCACCGAGGAGATCGAGCGCGCGCTGCGCGACGAGATCGCCCGCATCGCCCGCGAAGGGGTTTCGCCCGAAGAACTCAAGCGCGTCAAGGCGCAGGTCGTGGCGGCGCAGATCTACAAGCGCGACTCGGTGTTCGGCCAGGGCATGGAAATCGGCGTGGCCGAGATTTCAGGCATTTCCTGGCGCAAGCTCGATCGCATGCTGGAGAAGATCAAGGAAGTCACGCCTGCGCAGGTGCAAGCGGTGGCCGGCAAATACTTCAACGACGATAACCTGACCGTGGCGACCCTGCTGCCGCAACCGATCGACCCGAACAAGCCAAAGGCGCCGGTTGACTCCGGCTCGCTCCGCTAAAGCCTTTCAGAGGACCGACGATGTCTCTCTTTGCCCCGACGATCCCGTCGCCGTACCTGCTGCGCCGCATCGCAGGCGCTGCCTTCGGCGCGCTTGCCCTGATCGCTTCGCAGGCCGCGCTGGCTGCCATCCCGATCGAGCAATGGACCACCTCCACCGGCGCCCGCGTGTATTTCGTGCGCAGCCCGTCCATCCCCATGCTCGACGTCAATATCGATTTCGACGCCGGCAGCCGCTATGACCCGCCGGGCAAGGCCGGCCTTGCCACGCTCGCGTCAGCCCTGCTCGACAAGGGCGCCGCCGCGCAGGACGGCCAGCCAGCGCGCAACGAAGCGCAGGTTGCCGACGCCTTCGCCGACACGGGCGCTGATTTCGGCGGTGCCGCCAGCAGCGATCGGGGCGGTATCGGCCTGCGCACGCTGACCTTCGAGCCGGAGCTCAGCCAGTCGCTCGCGCTGGCTGGTCAGCTGATCAAGGCCCCGGTCTACCCGGACGCCGTGGTGGCGCGCGAGAAGCAACGCCTGATCACGGCGATCCGCGAGGCCGATACCAAGCCAGGGGTGATTGCTGACAAGATGGTGTCGAAGGCGATCTATCCCGCCCATCCGTATGGCGTTTCGCCGACCGCGGCCTCGGTCGAGTCGATCACAAGGGCCGATATCGAGCGTTTCTGGCGGGACAACTACGCGCCATCGCGTGCTGTTGTGACGCTGATCGGTGCCATCGACCGCAAGCAGGCCGAGACCATCGCCGAGCAGCTGACCCGCGGCCTGCCGGCCGGAGCCACGCCGCCCGCGATGCCGCCCGTGCAGCCAAAGATCCCGGCTAGCGAGCAGCGAGTGCCGCATCCGGCGCAACAGGCTACCGTGGCGATTGGCCAGCCCGCCATTGCGCGTGGCGATCCCGACTACTTTGCCTTGCTGGTGGGCAACTACGTGCTCGGCGGCGGCGGGTTCAGCTCGCGCCTGACCGATGAGGTGCGGGAGAAGCGCGGCCTGACCTACGGTGTCGACAGCTACTTTGCTCCGGCCAAGCAGGCAGGGCCCTTCGGCATCGGCCTGCAGACCAAGAAGGCGCAGACCAACGAGGCATTGGCCCTGGTGCGCAAGGTGCTGGCGCAATACGTGGCGGAGGGCCCCAGCGACGCCGAACTGAAGGCGGCCAAGGACAATCTCATCAACGGCTTCCCGTTGCGCATCGACAGCAACCGCAAGCTGCTGACCAATGTGGCCAATATCGGCTGGTACGGGTTGCCGCTGGACTATCTCGATACCTGGACCAGGCAGATCGGCAAGATCACGCGAACCCAGGTCAAGGAAGCCTTCCAGCGTCACGTGCATCCCGACGCCATGGCGACCGTGATCGTGGGCGGGCCGGAATGAGGGCGTGAGTGGTGCGGGCGCTTCGGTCCCGGGCGCTCGCGCGATCTGACCCGCAGGCTCTACAATCACGGCATGAATTCGCGTACCCGATCTCCCTCGCCCGCTGCCAGCGGGCGAACCTCTTCCCCCTCGCCGCGGCAGGCGCCCGCGCAGGTCCGCATCATCGGCGGCAAGTGGAAGCGCACGCCGCTGCCCGTACTCCACGCCGAAGGGCTGCGACCCACGCCCGATCGCGTGCGTGAAACCCTGTTTAACTGGCTCGGCCAGGACATGTCGGGGCTGGCCTGCCTCGACCTGTTTGCGGGTTCTGGCGCACTTGGCTTCGAAGCCGCTTCGCGCGGTGCGCAGCAGGTCACGATGGTGGAAGCCAACCCGCGCGTGGCCAAGCAATTGCGCGACAACCAGTATCGCCTCGACGCCCGGCAGATCCGGGTTGTGCAGGGTGATGCATTTGCTACGGCGGCGCAGATGCCGTCCGCGAGCTTCGACGTGGTTTTTCTCGATCCGCCGTTTGCCGAGGACTGGCTGGGTCCTGCGCTGGAGCATGCGGCACGGCTGTCCCGGCCGGGCGGTGCCGTCTATGTGGAAACCGATCGTGCGTTGACCGGCCCGGATGCCCCAGTGCCGGCGGCGCTGGAGATCGTGCGGCATGCCCGCGCGGGCGCGGTGCATTTCCATTTGCTGCAGCACAGGAATAATCGATTCGGGGGGCCGGACGCGGCATGACCGGCCATCGCACGCTAGATGCGGCACTGCCGCGAAAGCGTGTTGCAATGGCTTCCAAGTACCGCGTTTAGAGTTACACTACGCCGCTGTTGCCAACGCTCGTCACGCAGCCTTGGCTCCAGCCCTCAACCATAGCGGGCGGGGTCGATCGGTCCATCCAGGACCGGCAGCGGGCAGAATAAGGAGGAAGCATGGTCGTCGCGGTCTATCCCGGCACTTTCGACCCAATGACCCGGGGCCACGAGGATCTGGTGCGCAGAGCGTCCAATATCTTCGATGAGCTCGTGGTCGGTGTGGCGTATAGCCCCAACAAGCGCCCATTCTTTTCGCTGGAAGAGCGCATAGGCATCGCTCGCGAAGTCCTGGGACATTATCCCAATGTGCGTGTCGAAGGTTTCTCCGGCCTGCTCAAGGATTTTGTGCGCAAGAACAATGCGCGGGTGATCGTGCGGGGTTTGCGCGCCGTTTCCGATTTCGAGTACGAGTTCCAGATGGCGGGCATGAACCGCTACCTGTTGCCGGACGTCGAAACCATGTTCCTGACGCCCTCCGACCAATACCAGTTCATCTCGGGCACCTTCGTGCGCGAGATCGCGGTGCTGGGCGGCGATGTCAGCAAGTTCGTATTCCCATCGGTCGAACGCTGGCTTCAGGAGAAGATTGCCAAACCGGAATAAAATAGAGCTTTGGGACATGCCGGCCGCGGCCGGTCGGGCGCGGGCATGTCTGGCTTAAAGGAAACACCATGGCACTGATGATCACCGACGACTGCATCAACTGCGACGTTTGTGAGCCCGAGTGCCCAAACGAAGCTATTTCGATGGGGCCCGAGATCTATGAGATCGACCCCAACAAATGCACGGAATGCGTCGGACACTTCGATGAGCCGCAATGCCAGCAGGTTTGCCCGGTGGCTTGCATCCCGAACGACCCCAGCCGGGTCGAGACGCGCGATACCTTGATGCAGCGCTATCGTCTGCTGACGGCGGCCAAGCGGGTGGCTTGACGCGGGCATTGCGCCCTGCGGCACAAAAAAGCCCCGTCACCGAGAGGTGACGGGGCTTTTTCATTGGTCCGCCTGCGGTTTGCTGCTTGCGAAGCGCCTTCAGCGGGTGGTGTGCAACTCCAGCATGGCGCGTTCGCTCTCGCCCCTGGCCAGCAGCGCCAGCGGCGCCAGGCTACGGTCGATGGCTTCGTCGATGGCGTGCTGCTCCTCGCGGCGCGGCGGCTTCAATACATAGTTGATCACATCCTCGCGATCGCCGCCACCGCTTGCCGAGTTGCGCGGATGGCCCACGCCGATGCGCAGGCGCCAGTAGTCCTGCGTCGTCAGGTGCGCGGCAATGTCCTTGAGTCCGTTATGGCCGCCGGCGCCGCCGCCGCGCTTGAGCTTGACGGTACCGGGCGGCATATCCATTTCGTCGTGGGCTACCAGGATTTCGTCAGGCAGGATCTTGTAGAAACGCGCCAGCGATACCACTGACTGGCCGGAGCGGTTCATGAACGTGGACGGCTTGAGTAGCCAGATGTCCTGGTCCCATAGCCGCGCGCGCGCGGCCAGGCCATGGAAGCGGCCTTCGACGCGCAGGGTGACGCCGCCCATGCGGGCCAGTTGGTCGACCAGCCAGAAGCCGGCGTTGTGGCGGGTGGCTTCGTATTCCGCCCCGGGGTTGCCGAGGCCGACGATGAGTTTGATCATGGGTTGGACTGCTTGGTTGAAGGGGCCAGGTTTGATGCGTGGGTGCGCTTGTTACTGCAACTGCTTAACTTCGAAGTCAAAGTCAAAAGCAGTTTCACCACCCCTGCGAGGCGGCGACCTACTTTTTGTCTCGCCAAAAAAGTAGGCAAAAAAGGCGCCCCATACGGCCTGATACACCTTGACGGCTCGCTTCGCATCGCGTGGGGGTTTGTTCGCATCGCAAGGATACGCGATCCCTGGCACAAAAAAAAACCGCCGGACGCGCCGGCGGTTTTTCTTGCGGCTGCGAGAGCCGTCCTGGTGCACGGCCCGGAGGCCGCGTTCAGGGTACTCAGGCAGCAGGCGCTTCTTCGGCTGCAGCAACGCCGCCGGCCGGCAGCGAGATGCTGGCGATAGCGGGGTTTTCGTCGCCGTGGGTGATGGCGCTCACGCCCTTCGGCAGCTTCACGTCGGACAGGTGCAGGGTCTGGCCCAGTTCTGCATTGCCCAGGTCCACTTCGATGAACTCAGGCAGGTCGGCCGGCAGGCACGACACTTCCAGTTCGTTCAGGATGTGGTTGACGATGCCATGGCCCAGCTTCACGCCCGGGGCGTTTTCCTGGTTCATGAAGTGCAGCGGTACCTTGACGTGGATCTTGTCGGTGGCCGACACGCGCTGGAAGTCGACGTGCAGGACCAGCGGCTTGAACGGGTGCATCTGGAAAGCGCGCAGCAGGGCCTTTTCAGCCTTGCCTTCCACTTCGAGGTCGAGAATCGACGAGTGGAATGCCTCTTTCTTCAGTGCGTGGAACAGTGCGTTGTGATCCAGTTCGATCATCTTGGGCTCGGCAGCGCCGCCATAGATGATGCCGGGGGTCTTGCCGGCGTTGCGCAGGCGGCGGCTCGCACCCGTTCCCTGTACGCTACGCTCGAAGGCTACTACTTTCATGATGACTCCAAATGTAAGAGGGCTGTCCGCGACCAGACAGCCCGATGAATCGCGCCTGCACCGTAACCGGGGTGTCCCCGAAAAGCGGCCGCAAACGCGGTAAAGTCTTGAATTCTATCAGGAATCGGCAAACAGCGACATGATCGAGTCGCCCTTGACGATCCGGGTAAAAGTCTCTGCCAGCAGCGATGCGGTCGACAGTTGGCGAATCTTGCCGGACTGGATCGCATCGTCGCGCAGCGGAATGGTGTCGCACACCACCACTTCATCCAGCTCGGAGTCGGCGATGCGGGCAGCCGCGCCGCCGGACAGGACCGGATGGGTACAGTAAGCGAATACCTTCAGCGCGCCGCGTTCCTTCAGCACCTGGGCGGCCTTGCACAGCGTACCGCCGGTGTCGATCATGTCATCCATGATCACGCAGTTGCGGCCGTCGACTTCACCGATGATGTTCATCACTTCGGCCACATTGGCCTTGGGACGACGCTTGTCGATGATGGCAAGGTCGCAGTTCAGCTGCTTGGCCAGCGCACGGGCGCGCACCACGCCGCCGACGTCGGGCGAGACCACCAGCAGATTGCCGTAGTTCTTCTCGCGCAGGTCGCCCAGCAGAACCGGGGAGGCGTAGATGTTATCAACCGGGATATCGAAGAAGCCCTGGATCTGGTCGGCGTGCAGGTCCATGGTCAGGACGCGCTCGACACCGGCGACTTCCAGCATATTGGCTACCACCTTGGCCGAGATCGCGACGCGCGCCGAACGCGGGCGGCGGTCCTGGCGGGCATAGCCGAAATAGGGCATGGCGGCGGTGATGCTGCGTGCCGAGGCGCGCTTGAGCGCATCGACCATCACCATCAGTTCCATCAGGTTGTCGTTGGTCGGCGCGCAGGTGGACTGCAGCACGATAACGTGCTTGCCGCGAACATTTTCCTGGATTTCAACTTGGACTTCGCCGTCGGAGAACCGGCCGACCTGGGCTTTCCCGAGCGGGATGCCGAGGTGCTGCACGACAGCCTCCGCGAGTTTGGGGTTGGCGTTGCCGGTAAAAACCATCAAGCCTTCGCTGCTCATTCGGTGCACCTGTCTTGCTTCTTGCTGCTGGAGGGGGAACGGTTGCTGCCGGCTAGTGCCGGCAGCTTTTCGTGCAGGTCCGTTAGGACACTGTAGGATGTAATGGCAGGGGAAGAAGGATTCGAACCTTCGAATGCCGGAATCAAAATCCGGTGCCTTGACCAACTTGGCGACTCCCCTACACAACCGGGCACGTCCATCGTCACATTCAACTGCCTGCGACGCCGAACGAAAAACTATTTATGCGAGCGTTGCGAGCGGGTGGTGCGATAAACTCTTCGCACACCTGCCATCCCATTCGGGAGGCAACCGATCTAGTACCTGCTGCGCCGTTTGCGAGTCGTTGAATCGCGCAAACACGCAGGCTCCGGAACCGGTCATCCTTGCATGGGGACTGTATTGTCGCAGCCATTCAAGGGCTCGGGCAACTTCGCCGAACTTCACTGTTGCTATCGCTTCCAGGTCGTTGCGACCGAAACCGAACTTGTTTGTGCATCCAGTGAAGTCCGCTATTATGCTGATGGGCGTATCCCTTGTCAAGCGCTCGTCCGAAAAAATTGCAACGGTAGGAACATGCTGGCGCGGGTGGATGATCACGAACCAGCTTTCGGGCAATGAGACCGTCGTCAGTTCCTCGCCAACACCCTCGGCGAAGGCGTTTTCCCCGTGCAGGAAGAACGGCACGTCCGCGCCCAGTGCGAGGCCGATACGCTTGAGTTCATCGCGGTCCAGGTGCAGTCCCCACAGATGGTTCAGGGCCAGCAGCGTGGTGGCCGCATCCGAGGAGCCGCCGCCAATGCCGCCACCCATCGGCAGCCGCTTGGCGATGGCGATGTCGGCGCCAAAGCGGGTTCCGCTGGCCTGCTGCAGCGCCCGTGCGGCGCGCACGATCAGGTCGGTCTCGGCCGGGACGCCGGCTACCTCGGTGGTGCGCTCGATGCGGCCATCTTCGCGGCGGCGGAAGTCCAGCGTATCGCTCCAGTCCACCAGTTGGAACACCGTCTGCAACATGTGATAGCCATCGTCACGACGCCCGGTCACGTGCAGGAAGAGATTCAGCTTGGCGGGAGCGGGGCAGCCGCGCAGTTCAGCGGGGGGCAGGGTACGGGCAGTATTCATTGCGCTTGCTCCGGATCGATCACAAGGCGCACGGAGAGCGGGCTGCCGTCGCCATCGCGTGCCAGGTCGATGCGGCGCGGCAGCGCCGTGGCTGCGGTTGCCGCGGCAGGGGTTTCCTGCCACGCCACATAGCGTACTGTCCAGCCGTTCTGCGCCAGGGTGGCCAGCCGCCCGCTATCGTCGCGGGTGGTGCGCGCCGGGCTGCCCGGCGCGGGGCGCGCGTGCAGCCAGTCGCGCATGCCGGCCACCGGCAGCGAGAAGCCAAGCGCCTCTTCCAGCAGGGTATCCACCTCAGGCGCATTGCGCGGGGGCTGGTTGGGGAGGTCGAGCGTCGCGCCGGAAGGGGTGGACGTGACCACGGCAAGGGTCTGCCCCAGCGGCGAGATCAGGTCCAGCCGCACATTACGGCCTTGCTCGTGCCATTGAAAGCTGCCCTGCACGCCTTCCTCGCGGCCGTAGCGCACGTAGTTGGCGGCGAAGCGTCCGCTGAGGTCGCGCGCCCTGGCGGTCTCGCCGGCGTCGAACTGCCGCGTGGGCGTGATGCTGGCGCAGGCGGCAAGCCAGACGGGGGCGCTCAGGCAGAGCAGGGCTAGGCGTCGGGATTTATGCATGTAGTCTTGCGCCCGCACCGGCGCAGCCGGGCGCCGGGCGTCCGGCCCGGCGGAGGATTGCGGGCTGTCGGATGAATCGGGAGATTACTTGAGCGCGGAGAGCGGCACGTTATAGCGCCGCAGCGTGTCGATCAGGATGACGTTGTCCGGCTCGATCTTGGCGGCTTCGTTCCAGGTCTTGCGTGCTTCGTCCTGCTGGCCGAGTTGCCACAGCACCTCGCCAAGGTGAGCCCCGATTTCCGCTTCGGGCGCCTTGGCGTAGGCGTTCCGGAGCAGCTCGGCAGCTGGCTGCAACTGGCCCAGGCGGAATTTGACCCAGGCCAGGCTATCCATGATGTAAGGATCGTCCGGGCCCAGCGCGGAGGCCTTCTCCAGCAACTGGAGGGCTTCCGGCAGTCGCACGTTGCGGTCTGCAAGGGAGTAGCCGAGTGCGTTGTAGCCCTGCTTTGCGTCGGGCTGCATGGCGATCACCCGGCGCAGCCGCTTTTCCATGCTGTCGTAGCGCTTCTCGCGCTCGTCGAGCATGGCCAGCTCGTAGACCCAGTCCGAATTGTCGGGCTCGGCAGCGACGCGCTCCTCCAGCACCTTGCGGGCGCGGTCGTAGGCTTTGGCATCGATCAGCATGCCAACCTCGGCCTGCCGGATCGCGGTCATGCGCTGCGCGCGCTGGTCGGGCTCGGCGATATCCTCGGCATCGGCCAGCATATCGTTGAACACGGCCTGGGCGTCGTCGAGCTTGCCCATGCGGCCAAGCAGCTGGGCGCGCTTGACGGCGGCCGCGGGCGCCAGGCGGCTGTCGTCGATGCGGTCGAGCCACGCAACGGCGGCGGGGTAGTCCTTCTTTTCCTCGGCGATCTGCGCCAGGTACTGGTAGGCGATATCGGGGCTGGCGGCCGGCACCTGCTCGGCCAGTTGCAGATACTCTTTCAGGTACTGCTCGGCTTCGTCATAGCGTTTGGACTGCAGGCTGGTCAGGCCAAGGGCAAGCGGCACGCGCGGGTCCTTGGGCGCGATCTTGCGCAGGGTCTCGAACTCGGCGCGGGCGGCTTGCAGGTCGTTCTGCTGCAAGTACAGGCGCGCCAGCGTGATATGGCCGTTGACCGAAGCAGGGGCCTTGCCGACGAACGACTTCAGGTCGGCGATGGCCTCGTCCGGTGCGCTGTCGGCGCGCAATTCGGCCGCCATCAGCGCGGCGGCTTCATAGTCGGGGCGAATGCGCTGGGCCTCGTCGAGTTCAGCCAGGGCGCCGGGAATGTCGTTGGCGGCTTCCTTGGCGCGGGCCAGGGCAAGGTGGGTTTCGGCTGAGCGGGCGTCGCTCGCCGTCAGGCGCTGCAGCAGGGCGGCGGCACCGGCGGGATCGCTGGTTCGCGAAAGCTGCTGCTGCATCTGGAGGATCGCCTCCGGCCGGTGGCTCGGCGGCACGCCATTGAGCTGCAGGGCCAGCAAGGGTTCGGCTTCGTCCCAGCGGCCGCTCAGGACCAGCAGGGTGGAAAGGACTTGCCGCGCACCAGCCGAGGTGGGCGCGAGTTCGGTCCACAGGCGCGCAGCGTCGAGCGCTTGCTGCGCGCTGCGTGCATTGAAGGCGATCTCGGTGGCGCGCTGGGCAAAGCGCGGGTCGCGCGTATTGCGGGCCAGTTCCAGGTAAGTCTGGTAAGCCGGACCGACCACGCCGCGCTGGGCCGAGATTTCCGCCGCCAGGACCCGGTACAGGATGTCGGCGCTCAGCGGCACCGCCGGCAGCGGCATCTTCGGCGGCAACGGGTTCGAGCGGACTGGCGTGGCGGCTTCCGCCGCCACCTTCATCGCGGGCTTGCCCTCCGGGGGCGCGGCATGGCTGGCCAGCGGCGCCATGGCGCAGACCGCAAGCGCGGCCGCAGCCGTGGCTGCGAGCCTGTGACGCAGCGGCCGCCGGGTAGAGCGCCGGGTAGGAAGAATTTGAGCGATGGTCATCGGGGTACGGTCCAGGCGGTCCGACATGTGGGTGGGTGCTCCAGCACTCAAGGCGATGGGAATGTTAAAGGCATTGTAGCCTGCCGCTACAATGCCTTGCTTATCCGCATGGCACCAGTATGACTGGGTCTCTGGCGGTTGGAGTGGCACAAAAGGGAGAGGTTCGATGCCAGAGTTGCCGGAGGTCGAAGTGACCCGCCGCGGCTTGCTGCCGCACGTGGTGGGGCGGCGTATAGCCGACGTGGTGGTGCGCCATCGCGGCCTGCGCTGGCCGGTTGAACTGGATCTCGAGTCACAACTGACCGGCCGGGTGATCGCTCGCATCGAACGGCGCGGGAAATACCTGCTGCTGGAGTGTGTGCGCCAGGCTGCGGCCAGCCTTTTTCCGGATGGCTCTCCTTGCCTGCCGCCAGTGGATGACCGGGGCTGGCTGCTGATCCACCTCGGCATGACGGGTACCTTGCGGGTGCTGCCGCAAGCGCCGCCGCCGGGCAGCCACGATCACCTCGACCTGATCCTCGCGGACCCCGCCGACACGCACGCCGATACCGGCACCAGCCTGGTGCTTCGTTTTCGCGACCCGCGCCGCTTTGGCGCGGTGCTCTGGAGCCCGCTCGAAGAGTCGCAGTTGCCAACACATCCGCTGCTGCGCAACCTTGGCGTCGAGCCTTTCGATCCACGCTTCGACGGAGCCTGGCTGTACCGCCTCGGGCGCGGGCGCAGCGCAGCCATCAAGACGGTGCTCCTGGCGGGAGACGTCGTGGTGGGCGTGGGCAATATCTATGCGTCGGAGAGCCTGTTTGCCGCCGGCATCCGTCCCACCACGCCGGCTGGCCGGCTCTCCCTGGCGCGCTGCGAACGCCTTGCCGTCGCGGTGCGGGACACGCTGGCCCGTGCCATCGAGCGCGGCGGCAGCACGCTGCGCGACTTCGTCGGCAGCGATGGCAGCAGCGGCTACTTCCAGCTGGATTGCGCCGTGTATGACCGTGCCGGCCATCCCTGCCGGGTCTGCGGCACCACTATCCGGCAGATCGTCCAGGGCCAGCGCTCGACTTTCTATTGCCCTACCTGCCAGCGCTGAAACCGCGCCGCCTTCCTCACGGCCGACGCTGCACCGAAGTGTTTATTGAGTAACTTCCCGATGCTGTTTCGCCGGGCCGATGGGCCGACGCAACAGCGAGGCCCGCAGGCGACTCGAATTTCACAAAAGTCCCCCGGAAACCTGTATCTTCAATAAAGTAAAAAAGTGTTACAAAGACACCATGTCACCGCCCGGGTGCAGGCTATCGGACATCAAGACGCCAGGCCTGCAGCGCCGTCGCGGGGGCTTTTCGCCAAGCCGATCCCAGTGCCAATGACAACCCTCGCCCTTCAATTCGAACAATACGGCGCCTGGAGAACCGGGGTGCTCAATTCCCTGGCCGAATTCCGCTCCTGGCTGCAGCAGCACGATCTCTACGACGCCCAGGCCGACGAACGCGTCCAGCGCATCCAGGGCGTGCTCAAGAGCGACCGGCTCAAGGTAGCCTTCATCGCGGAGTTCTCGCGGGGCAAGAGCGAACTGATCAACGCCATTTTCTTTGCCGACTATGGCCGGCGCATCCTGCCGTCATCCGCCGGGCGCACCACGATGTGCCCGACCGAGCTGCGCTACGACGAGGCCGAGGCGCCGTGCATCCGCCTGCTGCCGATCGAGACGCGCCTGCAGGAAGCCTCCACTGCCGATTTCCTCGACGTCGACGCGCACTGGCATACCGTGCCGCTCGATCCTTCGTCGCCGGATGGGATGCTAGATGCGTTCCGGCACGTGATCGAGACCAACCGCGTCACCCGAGAGATGGCGGAGTCGCTCGGCTTGTATAGCGAGAACGATCCTGACGCCGCCTACGCGCTCGATGCCGATGGCATGGTGGAGATTTCCCGCTGGCGCCATGCGGTTATCAATTTCCCGCATCCGCTATTGCGCCAGGGCCTGGTGATCCTCGACACGCCAGGTCTCAACGCAATCGGCACCGAGCCCGAACTGACGTTGCGGCTGATTCCGGATGCGCATGTCGTGGTGTTCATGCTCGCCGCCGATGCCGGCGTGACCAAGAGCGACCTGGATCTCTGGCGCAGCCATGTGAGCGCCGGCCACCGCAAGGGCTGCCTGGCGGTGCTGAACAAGATCGATGGTCTGTGGGACCCGCTCAAGTCGCCGGCCGAGACCGCGGCCGAGATTACGCGCCAGGTCACCAACAGCGCCCAGGTGCTGGGGATCGACGAGTCGCGCGTCTATCCGGTGTCGGCGCAGAAGGGCTTGGTGGCCAAGGTCACGCACGATGACGACTTGCTGGCGCGCAGCGGCCTGCCGCAATTCGAACACGTCCTGTCGGATCAATTGATCCCGCAACGGCGGGAGATCGTCGCCGACCAGGTACAGCGTTCCGTGGAGGAAATGGCGCGTGGCGCGCAGCAATTGCTGCAGAGTCGCCGCCGCAGCATCGTCGAGCAGTTGTTCGAGTTGCGCGGCCTGCGCGGCAAGAACCACGCGATGGTCAAGCACATGCTGATGCGTGTGCAGTCCGAAAAGGAAGAGTTCGAGCAGAGCATCGCCAAGTTCCAGGCGCTGCGTCTTGTGTTCGGTCGTCACAGCGCCGACATCATCAAGAGCCTGCAACTGCGCGACGTGCGCCGTACCATGCGCGAGCGCCGCGAGCAGATGAAGGAGCGCTTCTTCTCGCGCGGCATGCGCGAGGACATGGACGGACTGTTCGCCCGGCTAGGCGAACTGGTCAGCGAGGCTGACCAGAAGATCGCCCAGCTTTACCAGCTCACCGACAGCATGTACCGCCGCTTCAATGCCGAGCACGGTTTTACGTTGCCGGCGCCGATCCAGTTCGTCACCGCGCGCTACGTCAGCGAACTGCAGCAGACGCTGGCACTGGCCCAGACGCACTTCGGCGCCATGAGCATGCTGACCCGCTCGCGTCCGCAACTGGTGCAAAACGCGTTCTCCACTGTTGCAAGCCGCGTGCTGGAAACCTTCCGCGATCTCAACCGCGATATCGAGATCTGGCTCAAGTCAGTGATGACGCCGCTGGAGGCGCAGGTACGCGAGCATCAGAAGCAACTGCGTCGCCGGGTCGACTCGATCGAGCGCATCCACGAGGCGACCGACACGCTGGAAAGCCGCATCGCGCAGCTGGAGGAAGTGCTGAACGGGCTGGACGAGCGCAGCGGACGCATCGAATCCTTCTCCCGGCAGATCCTGCGGCCTGACGCCGAAGACGGCCAGCTCAGGGCCGTCGCCGCCTGAAGCACGGCCGGCGCGCGGTGCCGGAGGCGGCAAGGCGGTATCATGACGCGCCGCCGCTTCCGGCGCTGCCGCCTTTCCCGTCACGTTCCCGATGCCCCGCAAGCCAGCCGCTACTCCTGCCGTTTCTTCCGCCGATCTTTCCCTGACCGCCGTTCCCGCCGATTTCGCCACGCGCGTGGTGGATTGGCAGCGCTTGCACGGGCGCCATGACTTGCCGTGGCAGAACACCCGCGACCCTTACCGGATCTGGTTGTCGGAGATCATGCTGCAGCAGACCCAGGTCAGCGCGGTGATCGAGTATTTCCAGCGTTTCGTCGGCCGCCTGCCTACCGTTGCCGCTCTGGCGGAGGCTAGCGCGGACGAGGTGATGGCGCTCTGGGCGGGGCTTGGCTATTACTCGCGCGCGCGCAACCTGCACCGCTGCGCCAAGAGCGTGATGAGCGAGCACGACGGCGTGTTTCCTACCGATCCCGAGGTACTGGTGACGCTGCCCGGCATCGGCCGCTCGACCGCGGCGGCCGTGGCCGCCTTCAGTGCTGGCGTGCGATCCCCCATCCTGGACGGCAACGTCAAGCGCGTCTTCGCCAGGTTCTTCGGCATCCATGGCCATCCAGGCGTCAAGGCTGTGGAGAACCGCATGTGGCAAATCGCGGAGGAGGTGTTGCCCGCGAAGGGGCCCGGACAGGTCGAGGATATGGTGTCCTACACCCAGGGCGTAATGGATCTCGGCGCCACCGTCTGTTCGCGCGGCAAGCCGGCCTGCCTTGCTGCCGCAGCGTCGTGCCCGCTGGCCAGCGACTGCGTGGCGCGCCGCGACGGCCTGACCGCCGTGCTGCCCACGCCGAAACCGCGTGCAGCCATTCCCGAGCGCAGCACCGTCATGCTGCTGGTCCGGCGCGGCCGCGAAGTCCTGCTGGCGTTGCGACCCGACAGCGGCATCTGGGGCGGCCTCTGGAGCCTGCCTGAAATGCCGGTGGATGCCGTGCCCTTCGATGCCGAACTGGCCGAAGACGCCGCCCTCGAACGCGCTCGCGATTTCGGCACGCCCGGCACCGCCAGCATGGTCGGCGAACTCACCCACGTCTTCACCCACTTCCGCCTGCTGATCCGCGCCATCCGCGTGGACGTCACCGGCCTGAGCGCCCACGACGCAGCCGATGGCACCGCGCTACGCTGGCTCTCGCTGGACGATCTCGATGCGGTGGGCACACCGGCACCGGTGCGCAAGCTGCTCGAAGCACAGGCGCTGGGGGGATTGTTCTAAAGCTAAAGCTCTTTGCCGCGTGGGAGGCTCAGAGAATATGGTGTTGACGCATGTACTTGTGCACGATCTCGATCCGCATCCCCGCGTCCGGCAGCGCCATCAGCATCTGCTTGGCCTTGAGCGGCACGGGCAGCAACTCGCACAGCCGATTGGCCACCCAGCTCGGGTCATCCCACAGGAACGGCTCGGCAAACGGAAGCTTGCCCGGATGCTCCGCGTGGAGCGAGGCGACAATACGGCGCAGCACAGCGAGGCATTCGCCCAGCAGTTCAAGCTTGCAGTCGATGATGTCGGGCGGCAGCAATTCCGCCTGGCCCACCAGCAAACCATCGGCGCGCACACTGTGGCCTAGCAGCCGGAAGCGCTGGCGCCCGCGCGCACTGATCAGCAGCACGCCAAGCTGCTCCATATTGCAGTCGACGATATCCGCCAGGCAGCCGATGGTCTCGGGCATGGTGGGCTCATTGGGGCGAGCTACCTCGTTGCCGCTGGCGATCAGGCAGACGCCGAAGGGGGTGTGATCGCGCATGCATGCGCGCACCATATCCACATAGCGTGCTTCGAAAACGCGTAGCGGCAGCAGGCCATCCGGAAAGAGTACGGTGTGCAGCGGAAACAGCGGCAGGCCATCCAGCGCAGGCGGTACCGACGATGTACCGGACGAAGCGGTGGTCGAAGCGGATGGGCCGGGCGTGGCGTGTGAGGACATGCTGAGCCAGCAGAGTTTCGGGCGGGAATTGCCGAGCCTGGCCGCGAAACCTGCAGCTGCGGCGTTCAGCCGCCGGGTGCGAGCTCGCGGTGTCTCACCAGCACATTACCATGGGCGCGAAAATAGTTGGCAAGTCTTTCAGCGATGTACACGGAGCGGTGCTGGCCGCCCGTGCAGCCAATGGCGACGGTCAGGTAGCTGCGATTGTCCGCGATGAAACTTGGCAGCCACTTTTCCACGTAGGCGCGGATGTCATCGGCCATGGCCAGCACCATCGGCTGGCTCTGCAGGAAGTCGATCACGGGCTCGTCGCGTCCGGTCAGCGGGCGCAGGGCCAGGTCGTAGTAGGGGTTGGGCAGTGAGCGGACATCGAACACCAGGTCGGCATCGCTGGGTACGCCGTGCTTGAAGCCAAACGATTCGAACAGCAAGGTGAGCTTCAGGTCATCGCCGCGCACGAATTCCTTGATCCACGCGCGTAGCGTATTGGTGCGCACGTTGCTGGTGTCGATACGGTGAGCGGCCTCCGCCAGCGGGCTGAGCAGCTCGCGCTCCATCTCGATGGCTTCGATCAGGGACGTGTCGTTGTATGGCGCATCGAGCGCATTGCCTGCAACGCCCGCAGGATCGGCATTGGCCGAGAGGGCCGCCTTGTCGATACGCATAGACAGCGGATGGCGCCGCCTCGTTTCCGAGTATCGCTGCACCAGCGCATCCGTATTGGCGGTCAGGAAAACCACCCGGACCTGGTGTTCGGAGGCGAGGTTGCGCAGCGTGCCGGGCAATTCGTCCAGCGATTCGCGGCTGCGGATGTCGGTAGCGACGCCAAGATGGGTGTAACCCTGGCTTGCGAGATACTGGGCCAGCGCCGGAATAAACTGAGCCGGCAGGTTGTCGACGCAGTAGTAACCTGCGTCTTCCAGTACGTTCAAGGCAACGGATTTGCCGGAGCCGGAGATCCCGGTGATAAGTATGATGCGCATAGCATGACAAGCATAACATCAGGTGATGACGCCGTCATGACGGCGAGGCGCCAGCAAAAATGGCGAACCGAAGGGTTCGCCATGGCAGCATGGTAAGTGACGCGGGAGCTTACTTGGAGAGGCACTCGCTCATGAAGGCTTTGCGCTCGTCGCCCTTCTTGCCGGTAGCGTCCTTGTTGCACGCCGTCATCTTTTCCTGCTGGCTGTTCTTGGCGGGAGCGGCGGCGGGTTTGTTGGACAGGCAGTCGCTCATGAAGGCCTTGCGCTCGTCGCCCTTCTTGCCGGCGGCCTGCGTATTGCAGGCCTTCATCTTGTCCTGTTGGGCATTTGTCGCCGCGGGCGCCGCCGGTGCTGCCGGTTTTGCGGAAGTTGCGGGTGCCGCGGGCGTTGCGGTTGCTGCGGCCGGTGCATTCTGGGCGAAGGCGCTGGTGGCGAAAAGCGGGGCTACCAGCACGCACATCGCGATCATTTTCTTCATGCTTGCTCTCCTGGCTGTGGAAAATCTCATGGCTGCTGGCCATGTCGGCACGGCAACTCGGGTTGGGCTCAATGCCCATTACTGCACAAAACGACCTGTGCCCCAAACGCGTTGACGAGGGAAGAGCGGACGGATGTAATCAATTGAAAACAGCTCAGGCGCGGCGCTGGCTGCCTAGAGTAGCCGGCCCTGGCCTCGCGACGCCACATCGGCTTGCATTGCGGCGCGCTGGCGGTCCATGAAATCGCGCAGCGTGTCGATGCCGCGCAGGCGCAGGATGGTGTTGCGGACGGCGGCCTCGACCAGCACGGCGAGATTTCGGCCGGCCGCCACCTGGATCTTGACCATGTGGATGGGCAGGCCGAGCACATCCAGATACTGGGAATCCAGCGGCAGGCGTTCGAATTCGCCGTCGTTGCGGCGCACCAGCTGCACCACCAGTTTCAGCTTCATCTTCCGGCGCACCGCGGTCTCGCCAAAGATCGTCTTGATGTCGAGCAGGCCCAGGCCGCGCACTTCAAGCAGGTTTTGCAGCAGGGGCGGGCAGCGGCCTTCAATGAAATCGGGTCCGAGCCGGACAAAATCCACGGCATCGTCCGCCACCAGCCCATGTCCGCGTGAAATCAGCTCCAGGCCGAGTTCACTCTTGCCCAGGCCGGATTCACCCATCACCAGCACGCCCATGCCGAGGATGTCGAGGAATACGCCGTGCATGGTCACGCGCGGCGCGGAAATGCGCGACAGGTAGAGGCGCAGGTGATCGATCACCGCCGCCGAGGACACCGGCGTGGTGAACAAGGGCGTGGAGGAACGCGTGCAGCGCAGTTCCAGGTCGGGCGGCGGCTCCATGCCGTCGGCAATCACCAGGAAGGGCGGTTCCAGCAGGATCAGCTCACCCATCTGGCGCTTGCGCATCTCGTCGTCGAGACGCTGGTAATAAGTGATCTCGGGCTTGCCCAGGACCTGGATCCGGTTCGGGTGGATCAGGTTCAAGTGGCCGACGAGATCGGCCGCGGAAGTGGCTTCACGTGCGAACTCGACATCGAACGCCCGGTCGGCGCCTTCCAGGCCGGCTACCCAGGAGAGTTTGATATCGGCTGCGTTGTCGTCGAAGATCGACTGCGAGGTGACGCCAGTGAGTTCCATGCGGGTGCTTTCAGGAGCGCGCTTTCAGACTGCGGGGACAATTGCCCTGCTCGCCTGCGTAAAGATCGCCGAGGCCGGTCAGGGGTGCCATTGCGTCAGCAACTGGTGCACGTCATCGGGGGTGGGCAGGGTAGCCAGTCCTTCGCGCATCTCGCGGTCGGACAGCAGCTGGGCGATCTCCGAGAGAATCTCCAGATGCTGCTGGGTGGCCTGTTCGGGTACCAGCAGGAAGATCAGCAGCGCTACCGGCTTGCCGTCGGGAGATTCGAAGGGGATCGGCTCGGCCAGGCGCATGAAGGCGGCCAGTGGCTGCTTCAGTCCCTTGATGCGGCCATGCGGAATGGCAACCCCGGCGCCAAGACCAGTGGATCCCAGCGATTCGCGGGCGAACAGGTTGTCGGTCACGGTAGCGCGCGCCACGCCATGGTTGTTCTCGAAGAGGAGCCCGGCCTGTTCGAACACGCGCTTCTTGCTGGTGACGCTGACGTCGAGGTTGATGTTGCCGGGTGGCAGCAATTTAGCCAAACGATTCATGTGGAATGCGCAGGGTTTTCTAGTAAGCAGGCCCGGGGCCGGGAGGCGTCGCGCCGGGCAAAAAAGAAGAAAAAACCAAGGTCCGAAGTTTCACCGGGTGTCCCCCTGCCGGTGTCGGGCGTCTGGCCATTATAGAGCAGGCCCGCCCCCGCCTTGTGCATTGCAATACCCGATGCGCGGAAGCGGTGCCGCGTGCACGGAAAAATCGTTGAAGGCTAAGAACTATGTATTGCACAGCATACACCGGTCCATATGCGTTGCGGAATCCCCCGCGTGGTCCCGGACGAGCGCCAGGAACGAAAAAGCCGCGCTATGGGCGCGGCTTGATTCCGGTTTCAAGGGAGTGACACCGGCGGCCCGGTCTGTGGGCCACCAGGCACGGTCATTGCTGCATCTGCGATGCGGCCATCTGATACTTGACCGCTTCGCGGTCGTGGCTTTGCACGCGATCCTTATGGCGAATCACCTGCCGGTCGAGCTTGTCGACGAGCGCGTCGATAGCGGCATACAGGTCTTCATGATGCGCTTCGACAAAGATGTCCTTGCCCTTGAGATGTAGATTGATTTCCGCGTACTGCCGCCGGTCCTTTTCTTTTGTATTGTCGACAGAGAGCAGCACACTTACGCCAATGACTTGATCAAAATGCCTGACGATACGCTCCAGTTTCGTTTCCACGTACTCACGCAGCGGGGGCGTGATGTCCAAGTGGTGTCCACTGATCTTGAAGTTCATAGCGTTTCTCCTTCTGAAAGAGTTGCACCAGGCAGGCGATGCAACTCGGCTACAAAGTCTTACGGAGAGTAACTGCCGGAATCTTGAGCGCCTCGCGGTATTTGGCAACGGTACGCCGTGCCACTACGAAGCCTTGCTCGCCGAGCAATTCGGCAATCCGGCTGTCGGACAAGGGATTCCTGGCGTCTTCGGCTCCTATCAGTTGCTTGATCAACGCACGAATTGCCGTTGACGAGGCCGCGCCGCCGGTTTCTGTGGAAACGTGACTGCCGAAGAAATACTTCAGCTCGAAAGTCCCCATCGGCGTTGCCATGTATTTATTGGTAGTCACCCGAGAGATGGTGGACTCGTGTAAACCCAGTGTATCGGCAATCTCCCGCAAAACCAAGGGGCGCATCGCAATTTCACCGTGGGTGAAGAAGTTCTTTTGACGTTCGACAATTGCTTGTGCAACGCGCAATATCGTGTCGAACCTTTGCTGGATATTCTTGATCAACCAGCGTGCCTCCTGCAGTTTTTGCTGCAGTCCCGCAGCACCCGCATCGCCTTTTGCACCGCGCAATATCTGCGCGTACATGTCGTTGATACGTAGCCGCGGCATCACATCCGGATTGAGCTGCGCAATCCAGCCGCCATTCAGTTTTCGGACAAAAACATCGGGCACGACGAAGTCGGCTTCGGGACGGCTGTATGCATGGCCTGGATAAGGCGCCAGCGAGCGGATCAGTTCATGCGCGGACTTCAGTTCCGGCTCATCCACCTGCAGTGCTTTTTTCAGGCGCGTGTAGTCGCGCACCGCGAGCAGTTCCAGGTGATTGGTGACAATGGTCAGCGCCAGGTCGCGCTGCGGATGCTTGATGCGGCGCAATTGCAGCGCCAGGCATTCGGCCGCATTGCGTGCGCCGACACCAGGCGGATCGAAGCTTTGCAGCAGGGTAAGGACGGCCTGGATCTCGTCGACCTCGAATTCGAGTTCCTCCGGCAGTTCGCTGCAGATTTCCTCGAGCGAGGCGCTCAGGTAGCCGTCGTCGTCCAGCGACTCGACCAGGAAGATGGCCAGCCCCTTGTCGCGCAACGAAATTTTCAGCGGCGCGAGCTGTTCCATCAGATGTTCGCGCAGCGTGGGTTCGGCGTCGCGCAACTGCATCGGGGTCTTTTCGTCGTCGTCGCCTTGCGGGCGGCGGGCGAAGTCGTCGAGGCTCCAATCGTTGCCGTAGTCCTCGTTGCTGTCGGAATAGCTGTCTTCGGCCTCGGGCGCGCCGTCGGGGCGGTTCTCGCTGGTGCCCTCGCCGTCGGCGGGCGCCGGCGCGGGAGCGCTCTGCATGTTGACCGAGCCGTCGGCGGCAACGCGCAACGGGCTGTCGAGCCAGTCGTTCTCGCGTTCGAGCAAAGGGTTCTCGGTCAGCGCCTGTTCCACTTCCTGCTGCAGTTCGAGCGTGGACAGTTGCAGCAGCCGGATCGACTGCTGGAGTTGCGGCGTAAGCGCGAGATGCTGCGAGAGGCGGAGCTGTAGCGACGGTTTCATGCGACCTATTTTATGCCCAACTTCCGTGCCGGTGGAACGGAAATTGCTATCGCTGATGACGCCGTGATCGTTGCAGGGTAAAAGGCGACACCGGAGCCACCTTGGGCACAAGGTCGCCGCAGCTGCCGCTTGCTGTCGCGCGCCGCGTTACATGCGGAAATTCTCGCCCAGGTAGACCTTGCGCACCGACTCGTTGGCGATGATGTCTTCAGGCCGGCCCGAGGCCAGCACAGCGCCTTCGCTGATGATGTAGGCGTGATCGCAGATGCCCAGCGTCTCGCGCACGTTGTGGTCGGTGATCAGCACGCCGATATTGCGCGCCTTGAGGAAGCTGACGATGCGCTGGATCTCGCCCACCGCGATCGGGTCGACGCCGGCGAAGGGCTCGTCGAGCAGGATGAAGCGGGGCGCCGAGGCCAGGGCGCGGGCGATTTCCACGCGGCGGCGTTCGCCGCCTGACAGCGAAAGCGCCGGATTGTCGCGCAGGTGGGCAATCTGGAGGTCATCGAGCAGCGTGTCCAGCCGGCGCTCGAGCTCGGCCTTGCCAAGTGGCTTGCCGTCCTGGATCTGCAATTCCAGCACCGCGCGGATGTTCTCCTGCACATTCAGCTTGCGGAACACCGAAGCTTCCTGCGGCAGGTAGGACAGGCCCATGCGTGCCCGTTCGTGAATGGCCAGGCCGCTGATGTGCTTGTCGTCGAGCACGATGTCGCCCTCGTCCAGCGCCACCAGTCCCACGATCATGTAGAAGGAGGTGGTCTTGCCCGCGCCGTTGGGCCCCAGCAGTCCGACCACCTCGCCGCTCTTTACGTCGAGGGACACATCCTTGACCACCGTGCGCGAGCCGTAGCGCTTTTTCAGGTGGCGCACGACCAGCGTGCTGCTGTCCTTCAGGGTGGCGGGCTGGGAGGGTGCGGTTTGGGTAACGGTCATGAAGGGTGAATCCGTGGAACGGGCGACGCGGCGGCGTCAGGGATTGACGGGGGCGGGCGCAGGCTTGAGCGGCAGCGGGGCGCCGGCGGCGCCGCTGGCGGGTTGCTCCTGGCGCGGCGACAACACGGCGCGCACGCGACCGGACGGGCTGCCCGCCGTCGCGTTCTCCGTGCCGCCGCTGGCGGTGTAGAACTCGTTGCGGCTGTCGTAGGTGATCACTGCGCCGCGGATCTCGTCGACCAGCTTGGCGCCGGCCAGCCGCGCCATGCGTGCGCGGCCGATCAGCTTGGACAACTCCTGCTTGCCGTCATACTCGATGCGGTCGCCCCAGCCGTCGATGTATTCGTCGACGTTGTCGCGCTTCTGGCGGATATAAGCCTGCTTGCCGCCCTTGGACGTAGCCACGGCGTACTGGTAGCCCTCGGGATCGGTGCGCACTTCGGCCGCGTCGGATTTCAGCACCATGGTGCCCTTGGTCAGCACCACGTTGCCAGTCAGCACATAAACCTGCTTGACGTCGTCATAGCTGGCGTTGTCGGCTTCCAGCACCAGCGGTTTCTCCCGGTCGGCTTTCTCCGCGCTGGCGGGCGCGGCCAGCGTGAGGCCGAGGACGGCTGCCAGCGTCAGCAAAGCGGCCGTGCTGCGGCGGCGACAGGACGATGTCGTCAGGAATGAATTCATGTTGGCGTGATGGCGGTTGGCGCGGACGGCTGTGGCCCGCGGGCGGCTTCGTTTCCTGGCGGCTGTTTCCGGGCAAAGCGGGCAGGGCTGCGCGGGCGGCACCCGCCTGGGTACCGTTTGCGCCCGCTCGCCTGGCCAGCACTGCTTCGCTTCATCTGGCAACAGCCTCTCGGGTCTTTGTTATCTGGGCTACTTCGCGGGACTCGCCGGCGGCCCCGTAATAATGGTGCCGCGTACGTTACCCAGCAATTGTACTTCGCGGGTGACATTGTTGAAGATCAGCCCGTTTGCCGTCATCACCGACGGGCCGCGGGTCAGCTTGACGGCTTTGTCGGTCTTCACGATGTCATCATTGATCAGCACCTGGAAGTACTCCGAGGCGGCTGTCATCTGCGGATCCTTGGCCGGGTCCGGCCCTTGGGCGCGCACGATAAAGGCATTGCCGAACAGGTCGATCACCGAGCCTTCCGCGTTCATCGTGCCGCGATCGGAGTGGCCCGTGACGGGCGGCCGGTCGATTTCGTATGCCCGCATGGCCGGACGCGTCACTTCGTAGGTCTGGTCGTCCTCGAAGTGGATCATCTTGTCGCCGGTGAACCGCATCTTGGTGTTGCCGTCCTCGGCCAGTTCGGTGGCGGAGAAGCGGATCATGTAGTAATCGGGCTCATGCTTCTTGCCCACCGGCCCGGTGGCGGCTTCTTTCGGGGAATTGACCTGCACCAGCCAGAAAGTGCTACCCGCCACTAGCGCCATCAACAGCAGCGGCAAGGCGCGCATTCCTAGCCGGCTCAGGGAGGACAGGATATCCCGCATAGTTTGTGGGTGCCCTCAGATGACCTTGGCGCGGGTCAGGTCGTGGATGTGCAGGGCACCGACCAGGCGCTGGTCGGCATCGACCACTAGCATCTGGTTGATGCGGTTCGCCTCCATGACCTGCACGGCTTCCACCGCCAGCTGGTCCGGCCCCACCGTATGCGGCGAGCGGTGCATCACCTCGCTGATGGGCACGGTCTTCCAGTCGCGAGGCGTTTCCAGCAGGCGACGCAGGTCGCCGTCGGTGAAGACGCCGATCAGGCGGTCGTCCGGATCCACCACCGCGGTCATGGCCATGCCCTTGCGGGTGATTTCCATCAGGGCCTGCGCCAGCGGCGTGTTTTCGCGTACCTTGGGCACCGCGTTGCCGCTGCGCATGACGTCGCGCACATGGGTCAGCAGCTTGCGCCCGAGCGCGCCGCCCGGATGCGAGCGGGCAAAGTCTTCCTCGCCGAAGCCGCGCGCGTCCAGCACCGCCACCGCTAGCGCATCGCCCATCGCCAGCGCGGCGGTGGTGCTGGCGGTGGGGGCCAGGTTAAGCGGGCAGGCCTCTTTCTCCACTCCGGCGTTGAGGTGGGCGTCGGCCAGCTTGGCCAGCGTGGAGGCGGGGTTGCCGGTCACGGAGATCAGCTTGGCGCCGATGCGCTTGACGATCGGCACGATCGACAGCAGTTCGGCGGTCTCTCCGGAATTGGAAAAGGCAATCAGCACATCGTCGCGCGTGACCATGCCCAGGTCGCCATGGCTGGCCTCGGCCGGGTGCACGAAAAAGGCCGGCGTGCCGGTCGATGCCAGCGTGGCCGCGACCTTGCGGCCGATGTGTCCCGACTTGCCGATACCCGACACGACGACGCGTCCGCTGCAATTCAGAGTGAGTTGCACGGCCTGCGCAAATTCGCCGTCCAGGCGGCCCGCGAGGGCGGCGACGGCATCGGCTTCGATCTGGAGGGTCTCGCGAGCGAGCCGAAGTGCTCGATCCGCATTGAAATTAGCTATCATGGCGACGAAGTATACCAACGAATGCGATGGCGCTTGGGCTGTTCCTGGGATCGGGCGGCCGGGGCGGCTGCCGTGCTTGCCGCAATCCGCCGGCAGGGCCGCCCGAGCCGGGTTGTCCTGGCCCGGTGGTGGCGTACCCTGATCCTTCCGATGCACTCTCCGCTGGACCTGACCCTTGTGCTGCTGGCCGCCGCCGTGTTCGGCGTGGTCGCCTTTCGCATGCTGCAATTGCCGCCGATGCTGGGGTACCTGGTCGTCGGCATCCTGATCGGGCCGCACGCGCTCGGCCTGGCCAGCGATACCGCGCAGACCAAATACCTGGCCGAGTTCGGCGTGGTCTTTTTGATGTTCTCGATCGGGCTGGAGTTCAGCCTGGGCAAGCTCAAAGCCATGAAACGGCAGGTATTCGGCCTGGGTGGCTCGCAGGTGGTGCTGTCGCTGCTGGTGGTGATACCGGCGAGCTGGGCGTTCAACTGGCTGTTTCCGCTGTCCTGGCAGGCTTCGGTGGCACTGGGCGGCGCGCTGGCCATGTCGTCCACCGCGATCGTCTCCAAGATGTTGTCGGAGCGGCTGGAGCTGGAAAGCGAGCACGGGCGCAATATCATCAGCATCCTGCTGTTTCAGGACCTGGCGGTGGTGCCGCTGCTGATCGTGATTCCGGCGCTGTCGCGCGAACCCGGCGACATGGCGATGGCGCTCGGCCTGGCCACGGTCAAGATCGTGGCGGCCCTGAGCCTGATCTTTTTTGTCGGCAAGCGGGTCATGAGCCGCTGGTTCCATGTGGTGGCGGCGCGCCGGTCGCAGGAACTGTTCATGCTCAACCTGCTGCTGGTCACGCTGGGCATGGCGGCGCTGACCGAGCGGCTGGGCCTGTCGATGGCGCTGGGGGCCTTCATCGCCGGCATGCTGATCTCCGAGACGCCGTACCGCCATCAGGTGGAGGAGGACATCAAGCCCTTCCGCGATGTGCTGCTGGGGCTGTTCTTCGTCACCATCGGCATGTTGCTCAATATTCACGTGGTGCTCGATCACCTGTGGCTGGTGCTGGTGTTGCTGATCGTGCCGATCATCTTCAAGCTGCTGCTGATCGCCGGCCTGGCGCGCCTGTTCGGCTCGCGCCAGGGGGTAGCGATCCGCACCGGCCTGGGGCTGGCGCAGGCTGGGGAGTTCGGTTTCGTGCTGCTTAACCAGATCGACGGCCTGAACCTGGTCGATCCGGTGCTGATCCAGGTCATCCTGGCCTCCATGCTGCTGTCGATGCTGGCGGCGCCGTTCCTGATCCAGTACAGCGACGCCATCGTGCTGCGCTTTGCCGCCAACGAATGGCTGATGCAGTCACTCAATATGACGCGCATCGCGGCGCAGAGCCTGCAGACCGAAAAGCACGCCATCATCTGCGGCTTCGGCCGCAGCGGCCAGAACCTGGCGCATATGCTGGAGCGGGAGGGCATCACCTACGTGGCGCTCGACCTTGACCCGGATCGGGTGCGCGAGGCCGCCGCCGCGGGCGACACGGTGGTGTACGGCGACGCGGGCCGGCGCGAGGCGCTGATCGCGGCGGGCCTGCATCGGGCGGCTGCCTTGATCGTCACTTATAACAACACGCCCTCCGCCCTTAAGGTGCTGCACCACGTGCAGGAGCTGGAGCCGGCGCTCCCCGTCATCGTGCGTACGATGGACGACTCGGAGCTCGACATCTTGCAGAAGGCGGGCGCCACCGAGGTGGTGCCGGAAAGCATCGAGGGCAGCCTGATGCTGGCCTCGCACGCCCTGGTGCTGCTGGGTGTGCCGATGCGGCGGGTGGTGCGCGGCGTGCAGCAGGCGCGCGATGCGCGCTACAGCCTGCTGCGCGGCTACTTCCACGGACGCGACGACGAGGAGGATATGGTCGAGCGCGAGTCGGTGCGGCTGCAGTCGGTCTCGCTCGGCCCCGAGGCCACGGCCATAGGGCGGCGGCTGGGCGCGCTGGGGCTGGACCGCATCGGGGTGGAGGTGACGGCGGTGCGCCGGCGCGGCATCCGCGCGTTCGATCCGCAGCCGGAAACCGTGCTGGAGCCGGGCGATATCGTGGTGCTGCGCGGGCAGCCCGAGGCGCTGGAGGCGGCCGAGCAGCGCATGCTGGCCGGTTGACCCGGACGCCGCGGCAGGGGCCTTATGCTGCCGCGCGGCTGGCCGGGCGCGCCGCTTCCGCCCAGGATGGCGGCAGGCCTTCCAGCACGGCCCGCGCATCAAGCGAGCCGACCGGCACGCTCTGATCGGCGGGAATGCGGCCTTCGCCTTGTAGCAGCAGGTAGCGCAGGCAGCACACGCGCAGGAATGACGTGAAGTTCGCCGCCTCGCCCCGGTACGCCGTCAGTTCGTCGTGCAGCCGGGTGATGAGCTGGCCCACGCTCATGCCGTCGCGCCGCGCCAGCGTTTCGAGCACTTCCCAGAACAGGCTTTCCAGCCGGATGCTGGTGGCCACCCCGTGCAGCCGCAGGGAGCGCGACTGGCCCTCGTACGACTGCGGGTTGGCCCGGATGAAGATTTCACACATAGAGCAACTCCCGTGCTTGGCGGCCCGCGAGGGTATGCTCGCGGGCCGCGTTCGGAAGTCTCTAATGTACGATCCGGGTGCCCAGGACCGCAAGGAACTGCGCCAGCCAGGCCGGATGTGCGGGCCATGCCGGGGCGGTCACGAGGTTGCCATCGGTGTGTGCCTGGTCGACCGGGATGTCGGCGTACTTGCCGCCGGCCAGGCGTACTTCTGGCGCGCAGGCCGGATAGGCCGAGCAGGTCCGGCCTTCCAGCACGCCGGCCGCGGCCAGCAGCTGGGCGCCGTGGCACACAGCGGCGATCGGCTTGTTGGCGCTGGCGAAGTGACGCACGATCTCCAGCACCCGTTCGTTCAGGCGCAGGTATTCGGGGGCGCGGCCGCCGGGGATCACCAGCCCGTCGTAGGCTGCCGGATCGATATCGGCAAAGCTTGCGTTCAGCGCAAAATTGTGCCCGCGCTTCTCGCTGTAGGTCTGGTCGCCCTCGAAATCGTGGATGGCGGTGGGGCAGCTGGCGCCGGCCGCCTTGTCCGGACACACCGCGTGGACCGTGTGGCCCACCATCTGCAGGGCCTGGAACGGCACCATGGTTTCATAGTCTTCGGCATAGTCGCCGACCAGCATCAAGATCTTTTTTGCCATCGCGGTCTCCTGTATGGTTACGGCTGTCAGGCCGGGTGCCGCACCGAAATGCCCGTGCGGCCCGCCTGAGCCTTGTGCCCATTGTGTTGCCGTTTGCGGCAGCCCGGGTAGTAACCCATTACCGCATTTAGCCTGCCGCCGCGGCTGGCTGTCCGACCGAGTCCCCATGCCCAATACCACCATCCAGTCGTCCGCCCTTGGCGACGTCACCCACTACCTGCGCGAACGCATCCGTACCGTGCCGGACTGGCCGCAGCCCGGCGTCATGTTCCGCGACATCACGCCGCTGCTGCAGGACCCCAAGTCGCTGCGCGTGCTGATCGATGTCTTCGTGCACCGCTATATGGACACCCGGCTTGACATGGTGGCAGGCATCGACGCACGCGGCTTTATCCTCGGCGCCATCCTGGCTTACGAACTCAACCTTGGCTTCGTGCCCATCCGCAAGAAGGGCAAGCTGCCCTTCCAGACCGTGGCGGAGGAGTACGAGCTCGAATATGGCAGCGCCACGGTCGAAATCCACGCAGATGCCTGCAAGCCCGGCGACCGCGTGCTGCTGGTGGACGACCTGATCGCCACCGGCGGCACCATGATGGCTGGCCGCAAGCTGCTGGAACGCCTGGGCGCCACAGTGGTGGAGGGCGCCGCCATCGTCGACCTGCCCGAGCTGGGAGGCTCGCGCCACCTGCTCGACAGCGGCCTGCCGCTGTTCACGGTTTGCCGCTTCGACGGACACTGACGCCTGGCCAGGGATCATCCGCGCTCCGCCCATCCCAGGCGGGGCGCGGTATTGCGGCCCTTCCAAGCCATGCGCCCATGGCGTTGCCCGCACATGCACGCGGGAGCATAATGCCCCATTGACAACGATACGATGGCCGGGCGGAATCGTGCGATCTGCATTTGCTTATCTGCATTTGCGTCTGCAAGCGATGGAGGTACCGGTCACATAAGGGCGGACCATGGGCGTACTACTTCATTTGCTTTCCGGCGTGGCGCTGCTGGTGTGGGGCACCAACATCGTCAAGGTCGGCATCCTGCGCGTGTATGGCGCCAACTTGCGCCACGTGCTCTCCTCCAGCATCTCCAACCGCTTCACGGCGTTTGCCGCCGGACTCGGCGTGACCGGGCTGGTCCAGAGCAGCAACGCAACCGCGGTCATCGTTAGTTCCTTCGTGGGCCAGGGCCTGATCGCCGTGGCCCCGGCGCTGGCCATCATGCTGGGCGCCAACGTCGGCACCGCGCTCATGGTGCAGGTGTTTTCGCTGGACCTCTCGTGGCTGTCGCCGCTGCTGATTTTCGTCGGCGTGATCCTGCATTTGTCCTGGAAGGGCAACAAGCCCGGCCACGTGGGCCGCGTACTGATCGGCCTCGGGCTGATCACGCTGGCGCTCGAGCTGATTTCCATCGCCACCCGGCCCGTGGTGCAGGCCGCCGGAGTCAAGGTGCTGTTCGGTACGCTCACCGGCGATCCCACGCTGGATATGCTGATCGGCGCCTTTCTCACCATCCTGTGCTATTCCAGCCTGGCGGTAGTGCTGTTCTGCGGGGCGCTGGCCTCGGCCGGAGTGGTGTCGCTGCATGTGGCGATGGCGCTGGTGCTGGGCGCCAACCTGGGCTCCGGCATCTCCGCACTGCTGACCACCTCCGGCAATAACCAGCCCGGCAAGCGCGTCACCCTGGGGAACCTGCTGTCGCGGCTGCTCGGCTGCGTGATCGCGCTGCCTTTGCTGGGGCAGGCCGAGCACCTGCTGGAGCTGGTCGATGCCGATCCGCAGCGGCTGGTGGTCAATTTCCACCTGCTGTTCAACGTGGCGCTGGCGGTGCTGCTGCTGGGCGCCACCGGTCCGCTGGCACGCCTGTGTGAAAAGGTGCTGCCGGGCCGCAATACCGGCGACAGCCAGGTCACTCCGCGCCACCTTGATCCGGCCGCGCTGCCCACGCCCGCGCTGGCGCTGTCCAATGCCGCGCGCGAAGTGCTGCGCATCGGCGACCGCATCGAGCAGATGCTGGACAATATGCTGCGCGTGCTGCGCACCAACGATGCCAAGCTGGCCACCGCCACCTGCCGCATCGACGACGAGGTGGACGATCTCTATACCGCGATCAAGCTCTACCTGACCCAGATCAGCCTCGAAGCGCTGGACGAGCGCGATGGCCGGCGCTGGACTGAAATCATCTCGCTCACCATCAACCTCGAACACGCCGGGGACATCATCGAACGCATCCTGCAGGACGCGCGCGACAAGAAGATCGCCCATAACCTCGCGTTCTCGGAAGCGGGCATGCAGGAGATCTCGCAGATGCACGCGCGCGTCGTGGCCAACCTGCGCCTGGGGCTGTCGGTGTTCCTCTCCGGTGACCTGAAAAGCGCGCAGCAGCTGATGGCCGAGAAGGCCACCTTCCGCGATCTGGAGCGCAAGTTCGCCCGCAGCCATCTGCAGCGCATCGCCGTGCAGACCGCCGAGAGCATCGAGACCAGTTCGCTTCACCTTGATGTGATCAGCGACCTGAAGCGCCTGAATTCGCTGTTCTGCGCCACCGCTTATCCGGTGCTGGAAGAGGCTGGCGTGCTTAATCGCAGCCGCATGAAGGAAGACGATGGCGAGCCGCCTGCGCGGGCATTGCCGTCCGCGCAGGCGCACTGAAGGGCCTGCGCGGAGGGTCGGCTACAGCTTGTAGCCGATCTCCCGAAGCAGGTCCCGCCGCCACGCAATGTCGAGCTCGGTTTCCAGCCCGAGCGGCGAAGCGCCATCGACCACGCCAAGCACCGCGCGCCCCAGCGCGGTCTGCGCCACCACCACTTCGGTCGGGTTGGCCGTGGCGCAGTAGATCCTGCATACCTCCGGCACCGCGCGCACCGCGGTCAGCACATTGACGGGATAGAAGCCATCGCCAAGAAACAGCAGGAAGCTGTGGCCGGCGCCGATCGCCATCGCGTTCTCGCAGGCCAGGTCGATCATGGCATCGTCGGTGCCGGACCAGCGCACCAGGCGCTTGCCCGAGGCCTCGCAGAACGCCAGGCCGAAGCGGATGCCCGGCACCGCACCGACGAGCGCCTCGTGGATATCGTCCACGGTCTTGATGAAATGCGACTGTCCAAAGATGAAATTGGTCGCCTCGGGCTTGGTGACCGGCACTACGATGAACTCCATGGCCGTGCTCCTGCGTTGGCCTGCGTCAGTTGTCAGATCGGCTTCGAATGGCCCTTCGCAGTCTATGGTAGGCCGGGCAGGGTCGAATGCAAGGTGCCGCGCGGGACTACTTGCCCGGCGGGGACGCGCCGTTGCGGCGCCGGCTTCGCAGGTGCCGGAGCATGATTGCGATAGCCGCGAGCAGGAGCGCGCAGCCTGTCGTCAAGGACACGGTAAAACCCTCGCCGCCGGCCTTGCCTGCTGCCTGGGCCGCGCTGGCAGGCTCCGCTGGCCGGGCGGCTTGCGCGGGTGCGGCCGATGCCGCTGGCGCGGCCGGCTCTTCGAGCGCGCGCGCCTGCGGCGCGGCCAGGTCGATCGGTGTGACGGTCGCCTGCGCCGCGGCCGGGCTGGCGGCAATGGCGCCGCCGAGCAGCAGCGCACATTGCCAGGCGCAAAGGATCAGGCGGGTACCCAGGCGCACGGCACCCACTCAGCGGCGCTCGAGCAGCGGCGCCAGGTACTTGCCGGTAAAGCTGGCCTTGCTCCCGGCCACGGCTTCCGGCGTGCCCTTGGCGATCACCTGGCCGCCGCCGGCGCCGCCTTCGGGGCCCATGTCGAGCAGCCAGTCGGCGGTCTTGATCACGTCGAGGTTGTGCTCGATGATGACCACCGTATTGCCCTGGTCGCGCAGCTTGTGGATGACCTTGAGCAACAGCTCGATATCGTGGAAGTGCAGGCCCGTGGTGGGCTCGTCCAGGATGTAGAGCGTGCGGCCGGTGTCGCGCTTTGACAGTTCCAGCGACAGCTTGACGCGCTGCGCCTCGCCGCCCGACAACGTAGTCGCGGACTGGCCCAGGCGGATGTAGCCGAGGCCGACATCGAGCAGCGTCTTCAGCTTGCGCCGCACCACCGGCACCGCCAGGAAGAACTCGTGCGCCTGTTCCACCGTCATGTCGAGCACTTCGTGGATGTTCTTGCCCTTGTAGAGCACCTCCAGCGTTTCGCGGTTGTAGCGCTTGCCGTGGCAGACGTCGCAAGGCACGTACACGTCGGGGAGGAAGTGCATCTCGACCTTGATCACGCCATCGCCCTGGCAGGCTTCGCAGCGGCCGCCCTTGACGTTGAACGAAAAGCGGCCCGGATCGTAGCCGCGCTCCTTGGCCGAGGGCACGCCGGCGAACAGCTCGCGAATCGGCGTGAACAGGCCGGTGTAGGTGGCGGGGTTTGAGCGCGGGGTACGGCCGATCGGGCTCTGGTCGACGTTGATGACCTTGTCGAAGTGCTCCAGCCCGTCGATGCGGTCGTGCGCCGCGGGCTCCGCGGTGGAGCCGTACAGGTGGCGCGCCACCGCGTGGTAGAGCGTGTCGTTGATCAGCGTCGACTTGCCCGAGCCGGAGACGCCGGTCACGCAGGTGAGCAGGCCCACCGGGATATCGGCGCTGACATTGCGCAGGTTGTTGCCGGTGGCATTGATGATGCGCAGCAGCTTTTCCTCATCGGGCGCGGCGCGCTCCTTGGGCACCTCGATGCGGCGCGCGCCGGACATGTACTGGCCGGTGAGCGAGTTGGCCGATTGCTCGATCTGCAGAGGCGTGCCTTCGGCGACGATCATGCCGCCATGCACGCCCGCGCCCGGGCCGATGTCGACCACGTAGTCACAGGCGCGGATCATGTCTTCATCGTGCTCGACCACCAGCACGGAGTTGCCGATATCGCGCAGGTGCTTGAGGGTGCCGATCAGGCGGTCGTTGTCGCGCTGGTGCAGGCCGATCGACGGCTCGTCCAGTACATACATCACGCCGGTCAGGCCCGAGCCGATCTGCGAAGCCAGCCGGATGCGCTGCGCCTCGCCGCCCGACAGCGTGTCGG
Organism: Burkholderiaceae bacterium 16; assembly: GCA_000955785.1. GTDB lineage: Bacteria > Pseudomonadota > Gammaproteobacteria > Burkholderiales > Burkholderiaceae > Cupriavidus. The sequence goes on along the minus strand of JYOD01000100.1, from coordinate 44,733 downwards.
CGCTGCGTTCCAGAGACAGGTAATCCAGTCCCACGTTATTGAGGAAGTTCAGGCGCGCGCTGATTTCCTTGACGATCTTGTCGGCGATCTCGCGCTTGGCGCCATGCATGTCCAGCGTAAGGAAATACGTGAGCGCGTCGCGCAGCGGCCAGCCATTGATCTCGTAGATGGCGCGCGCCTGGTCGTTTTCGCCCAGCTTGACATGGCGCGCCTCGGTGCGCAGGCGGGTGCCATGGCAGGCGGGGCAGGGCTGGTTGTTCTGGTACTTGGCCAGTTCCTCGCGCACCGCGATCGAATCGGTCTCGCGGTAACGCCGCTCCAGGTTGGGGATGATGCCCTCGAAGGCATGCTCGCGCACCGTGGTGCGGCCGCGCTCGTTCATATAGGTGAACGGGATCTCCACTTCGCCGGAGCCATGCAGCACGACTTCCTGCACCTCGGCCGGCAGGTCCTCGAAGGCCGTATCGAGTTCGAACTCGTAGTAGGCCGCCAGGCTCTGCAGCATCTGGAAGTAGAACTGGTTGCGGCGGTCCCAGCCCTTGATGGCGCCCGAGGCCAGCGACAGGTTGGGGAAGGCCACCACCCGCTTGGGGTCGAAAAAGGTGATCTGGCCCAGGCCGTCGCAGCTCGGGCAGGCGCCCATCGGGTTATTGAACGAGAACAGGCGCGGCTCGAGTTCCTGGAGCGAGTACGAGCAGATCGGGCAGGCGAACTTGGAGCTGAACACGTGCTCCTGGTTGGTATCGATTTCCAGCGCGATGGCGCGGCCGTCGGCCAGGCGCAGCGCGGTCTCGAACGATTCCGCCAGCCGCTGCTTGATGTCGGGGCGCACCTTGACGCGGTCCACCACCACCTCGATGGAATGTTTCTCGGTCTTCTTCAGCTTGGGCAGCGCGTCCACCTCGTAGACCACCGCCGGCGCCTCATGGGTGGTGCCGCCGCCCGAACGCACGCGAAAGCGCACGAAGCCCTGCGCCTGCATGGTGTCGAACAGGTCGGAATGCTCGCCCTTGCGGTTGGCCACCACCGGCGCAAGGATCATCAGCTTGGTGTCTTCCGGCAGCGCCAGCGCGGCGTCCACCATCTGCGACACGCTTTGCGCCTGCAAGGGCAGGTTGTGATCGGGGCAGTAAGGCGTACCGGCGCGGGCGTACAGCAGGCGCAGGTAGTCGTGGATCTCGGTGACCGTTCCCACGGTTGAGCGCGGGTTGTGGCTGGTGGCCTTCTGCTCGATGGCGATCGCCGGCGAAAGCCCTTCGATCAGGTCGACGTCCGGCTTTTCCATCAGTTGCAGGAACTGGCGCGCGTAGGCCGACAGCGACTCCACATAGCGGCGCTGGCCCTCCGCATACAGGGTGTCGAAGGCCAGGGAGGACTTGCCCGATCCGGACAGCCCGGTAATCACGATCAGCTTGTTGCGCGGCAGATCGAGATTGATGTTCTTCAGGTTGTGGGTACGGGCACCACGGATTCTAATTTCTTCCATATACCGATTGTCTTCGCCAGGCGGGGCCGCCGGTCAGGTCGACAGGCCGGGTCTCACGGAATTTCAAGAAAAAAGCATGCCAGCAGGGCTGCAGCCGGCTTCAGGCCAGCCCCAGGCCGGGCTTTGCCAGCCTGCGCCGGGGCTTGCGGCGTCCGATCCGGACCCTAAAGCGCAGCGGAGCAAACCTGTTAATATACCGAACTTCGGTTTCCGGGGGTTGCATGGGCCATCAGACGTGTCCTGCAATGCCCACATCCGGCATGCTGCTGAGGGTTGTCAGGCAAGGATGCTTCTGTCTTGGCGGGCGCCCGGCGCAACGGTGACAGAAGGGGCCGCAACTTCCGGGGCCGCAACTTCCGCTCCGGCAATGGATCGAAGTTGTCGCCGCCCCGTCAGCACTGGGGTGATGCGGTACGTGCGCGGTGCACGAGCCGGCAATCCGTCAGAGAAACTCCCCACGATCGCAATGTCGTCGATCCATAGCTCCTCCCAAGATGCGGCCAAGGCCGACGATTCCAAGGTTCAGCCCGCCGCCGGGCGCGACCGCATGACCCGTATGGAACTGCGGGCCAGCATCTCGCTGGCCAGTATCTTTGCGCTGCGCATGCTGGGCCTGTTCCTGATCCTGCCCGTCTTCGCCGAATACGCCAGCGGCCTGCCCGACGGGCACGACGCCCAGCGCGTGGGCCTGGCCATGGGCATCTACGGCCTAATGCAAGCTTTTCTGCACATTCCGCTGGGCTGGCTGTCCGACCGCGTCGGCCGCAAGCCGGTGATGGTGGCGGGCCTGCTGCTGTTCATCGCCGGTGGCCTGGTGGCGGCCGGTTCGGACACGCTCACCGGCATCATCCTCGGCCGTTCGCTGCAGGGTATGGGCGCGATCTCCGCCGCCATTACCGCCTGCATCGCAGATCTCACCCGCGAGCAGCACCGCACCAAGGCTATGGCCATGGTGGGAGGCAGCATCGGCCTGACCTTCGCGCTGTCGCTGGTGATTGCCTCGCCGCTGCTGCACAGCATCGGCATGCCGGGCATCTTCACGCTGATGTCGGTGCTGGGCGTGATCGCGATCCTGGTGACGCTGTTCCTGGTGCCCACGCCGCCGCCGCCCCATCCCGTGCGGCTGCCGTTCCGCGCCGTGCTGCTCAATGCGGACCTGATCCGCCTGAACGTCGGTGTGCTGGCCTTGCACGCGTCGCAGGTGGCCATGTTCATGGTCGTGCCGGCCATGCTCAGCGACGCCGGCATGCCGCTGGATCAGCACTGGAAGGTCTACCTGCCGGTGGTGCTGGTCTCGTTCGTGCTGATGCTCGGGCCGATGATGGCCGCCGAGCGCTACGGCAAGGTGCGCCCGGTGCTGCTCGGCGCGGTTGGATTGATGACCGCGGTACAGTTGATGTTCGCCGCCGTGCACGGTTTGTGGGGAATCGTAGGCGTGCTGCTGCTGTTCTTCGTGGCATTCAACGTGCTGGAAGCCATGCAGCCTTCGCTGGTGTCGCGCTATGCCGCCGCCGCGCGCGGGGCGGCGCTTGGCGTTTACAACACCACGCAGGCGATGGGCCTGTTCCTGGGCGGTGCGGTCGGTGGCTGGCTGCTCAAGCACGAAGGCCGCGGTGCGGTCTTCCTCGGCTGTGCCGTGGTACTGCTGCTCTGGCTTATAATCGCCTGGAACATGAAGTCGCCGCCGGCCCGGAAGAGCAGTTCCCCGGCCGTCGCCGCCTGAAGTTGGCGGCCAGCGTGGCGACCGGCCCGAAAGGGTCGGCCGCATCACTTCGTAAAGCTTTTGGCCGCAAATAGGCACTAGCATGACCGCGCGTCCGACTTCTTGGCCGGGGGCGCGTTATTCGTTTACGCATCAGTCAAGGCATTGCCACGCCGCTTGCAGCAGAGGGCGTGGCCCTGGGAGAACATTCACATGGCATCGATCAACAAAGTCATCCTCGTCGGCAACCTGGGCGCGGACCCCGAAACCCGCTACCTGCCCAGCGGCGACGCCGTGAGCAACATCCGCCTGGCGACCACCGACCGCTACAAGGACAAGACCAGCGGCGAAATGAAGGAAGCCACCGAGTGGCACCGCATCGCCTTCTTCGGCAAGCTGGCCGAGATCGCCGGCCAGTACCTGCGCAAGGGCTCGCAGGTCTATATCGAAGGCCGCATCCGCACCCGCAAGTGGACCGACCAGTCCGGCGTTGAAAAGTACAGCACCGAGATCGTCGCTGAGCAAATGCAGATGCTGGGCTCGCGCCAGGGCATGGGCGGCGGTGACCGCGGTGGCGACGACATGGGCGGTGGCGGCTACGGTGGTGGTGCGCGCAGCGGTGGCGGCCAGGCGGCCGGTGGCCAGCAGGGTGGCGCTGCGCGCCGTCCGCAGCAGGCGCCGTCGAACGGGTTTGAGGATATGGACGACGATATTCCGTTCTGAGCTTGTGTAATCAGAACCTGTAAAGATCAACCCCGCCTACAAGCGGGGTTTTTTCTTTTGGATCAGCATCTTATGGGCGGTGGGGGTGTGGAAAGATTCGAGATGCCGTTAGTGCAAGCGGACAAGATCTTTGTCAGTAAGGCGTTCTGTCAACTTTCGGGCGGCAGGTCACGAAAAGCTGGCACGAGGCTGCTTGACCTGGCCGAGCATCATCAGCATGACAACGGCTGCGACGCCGAGCCCCGATGACAGCCACAGAGCCCCGACGCCGAATGCGTCAAGGCAAATGCCGAAAAGCCACGGCGCCAGCGCTTGGGCGATCCGCGCCGGGACCATGAGGACACCCTGGCGATGGCCGTAGCCGCTCGGGCCGAAAATCACCAACGGCAGCGTGCCCTTGGCGATCGTCAGAATGCCATTGCCCGCACCATGCAAAACGCCGAACAGGGCAGCAGCGGGCGCGCCGAATAGGCCGAATGCAATGGCGCCGAGGGGGTGAAGAGCGGCGGCGATGCGGGCAGACAGCAGCGGATGAATCTTGCGCAGCAGTCCAAATTCGAGAATCCGTGCGCCGACCTGCGCGGGGCCGATCATGGCGCCAACCATCACTGCTGTGGCCAGCGTGGCACCGCCGGCCTGAAGCAATCGTGGCAGGTGAGCCGCCATGGCCGTACTGATGAACCAGGTGGCGGCGAAAACAAAGGCGAGCGCGAATGAGGCAAGTCGCTGAGACGGCGCCTCGTCGTCGAGAGGTTGTGACGAAGCCGCTTTGACGGGTGATACGCCAACGACCGTACTGCGTGGCATGCTGAGATTGAGTGCCAGCCCCAAGGTCGCATGAAGCGCGGCCCAGGCAAGGCAGGCGCCGCGCCATCCGATGTGCGATTCCATGAACGTCGACAGTGGCCAGCCAATGGTGCTGGCGAAGCCCGCTATCAGGGTGATGCCAGTGATCGCGCCGCGCGAACGATTGCCATACAGCGCAACGAGCGTGGCGAAGGCAGCTTCGTAGAGGCCTGCGCCCATGCCGATACCGAGTATGAGCCAGGCGGCGAAGAGTCCCATGACGCCATGGGCGATGCCAAGTCCCGCCAGCCCAATAGCAAAAATGACGCTGGTAGCGGCTAACACCATGCGTCCGCCGGTGCGGTCGATCATCCTCCCGGTGGAAGGACCGATCAACGCCGACACGATGAGCGCCGCGCTGAATGCCGCGAAGATCGTGGGCGGTGATACGCCGAGATCTCGGGCCATGGGCGTGGCCAGCATGGCTGGCAGATAGTAGGTTGAACCCCATGCCATTGTCTGGGCAATGCCCAGCCTGGCGATCACACTACTTGTTGGCTCCATGGCCATCCCGTTCGTTGATTATTCGACTTCGCCGCTATCGGTATCGCTGACCTGAGCGTCCTTCTCATGACTCATTGCTGCCGCCGCGAGCGTGGCGGCAATAGCCGGCGCTGCTTCCTTGCGCTCGCTGTACCGGTCCGTCAGGTAGTCGCTGCGATCGCGAACCAACAGCGTGAACTTGTAGAGTTCCTCCATGACATCGACCAGGCGGTCGTAGTAGGAAGACGGTTTCATGCGGCCGTTGGCGTCGAATTCCTGGTACGCCTTGGCGACTGAAGACTGGTTAGGGATCGTCACCATTCGCATCCAGCGCCCCAGCACGCGCAGCGCGTTGACGGCGTTGAACGACTGAGAGCCGCCGCAGACCTGCATCACCGCCAGCGTACGCCCCTGTGTGGGCCGAATCCCGCCCATCTCCAACGGCAGCCAGTCAATCTGGTTCTTGAAGACGGCAGTCAGCGTGCCGTGGCGTTCGGGACTGCACCACACCTGACCCTCCGACCACTCCGAGAGCTTGCGCAGTTCGACCACCTTCGGATGATCCGCCGGCACGCTGTCCGCCATGGGCAGGCCATGTGGGTCGAACACGCGGGTCTCCGCGCCAAAATGCTGCAGAATCCGTTCGGCTTCCTGCACGAGCAGGCGGCTGTACGACGTCTCGCGCAGCGAACCGTAGAGCAGCAGGATCCGGGGCGGATGGGTGCTGATGCGTGCGGGTTCCAGCTTGTGCAGGTCCGGAGTGTCGAGCACAGCGGACACGATGTTGGGCAAGTCCGTGCTCATTGGACATTCCGTCCTTGCGCATCGATCACGACCTCACCGTCCTCCTTGGAGAACGCGCCTTGCTGAGGCGAAGACAAGATGTCGAGCACGACTTCCGACGGCCGGCACAGCCGCACGCCAAGCTCCGTGACGACGAAGGGCCGGTTGATCAGGATAGGATGGGCCAGCATGGCATCGAGCAACTGGTCATCGGTCAGCGCCGGATGGGAGAGGCCCAGTTCGGCGTAGGGCGTGCCCTTCTCGCGGACAGCTTCGCGCACGGTAAGGCCAGCATCGCGGATCATCGCCTGCAACGTCTGCCGGTCCGGTGGCGTGTTCAGGTATTCGATGACGATCGGCTCGATGCCCGCATTGCGGATCATGGCCAGAGTGTTGCGCGACGTGCCACACGCGGGGTTGTGATAGATGGTGACGGACATATTGGTTCCTCAATGCGATTCGTACCAGCGCTGCGAGCGGTTGACCACGCCCACAACGAAGAGCATCACGGGCACTTCGATCAGCACGCCCACGACGGTGGCGAGCGCCGCGCCGGATTGAAAGCCGAAGATGCTGATGGCGGTAGCCACGGCCAGTTCGAAGAAGTTGCTTGCGCCGATCAGTGCCGATGGGCCAGCCACGCAGTGGGCTACGCCGAGCTTGCGGTTCAGCAGGTAGGCCAGGCCGGAGTTCAGCAGTACCTGGATCAGGATTGGCACGGCCAGCAACAGAATGATCAAGGGCTGTTCGACGATTGCATTGCCCTGGAAGCCGAAGAGCAGCACGAGCGTGGCGAGCAGTGCTGTGATCGAATAGGGTCCCAATGCGCTGACAACGCGCCTGTATGTGGCTTCGCCGCGAGCCAGCAGCGCCTTGCGGATGAGCTGCGCGATCAGCACCGGAATGACGATGTAGAGCCCGACCGAGGAGATGAGCGTATCCCACGGGACGGTGATCGACGAAAGGCCCAGCAGCAGGCCGACGACAGGCGCGAAGGCCACGACCATGATCGCGTCGTTGAGCGCCACCTGCGACAGCGTGAAATACGGATCGCCCTTGCAGAGCTGCGACCAGACGAAAACCATCGCGGTACAAGGCGCCGCAGCCAGCAGAATCAGGCCGGCTATGTAGCTGTCGAGCTGGTCGGCCGGCAGCCATGCCGCGAAAAGATGGCGCACGAATATCCACCCCAGCAATGCCATCGAGAATGGCTTCACGAGCCAGTTCACGAAGAGCGTCACGCCGATACCGCGCCAGTGGCCCGCGACCTGGCCCATCGCGCCGAAGTCGATCTTGATCAGCATGGGAATGATCATGATCCAGATCAGCACGCCCACCGGCAGGTTCACCTGCGCCACTTGCATGGCGCCGATCGCATGGAACACGGCTGGCAGCCATTGGCCGAGCAGGATGCCGGCGACGATACAGAGCGCAACCCAGACGGTCAGGTAGCGCTCAAAGAAGCCGATGGCACTGGGTTGCCTTGCCCCGGCCGTCTGTTGCGCCGTGCTCATTTCCCTGACTCCGCGGGTTGTTCGCCGATGGCGCGCGTCTCCTTCTGGATGGCGTTGCGGTCCAGCACGTGCAATGGCAGGTTCACGAACTGGCGCACGCGATTCAGGATCTGGCGGAACACCTGGTCGAACACCTTGCGCTTCTCTTCGTCGGAGCCCTGAATGGCTGCGGGATCCATGAAGCCCCAATGCGCCGTGATGGGCGTGCCAGGCCAGACCGGGCAGACCTCGCCGGCGGCCTGGTCGCAGACGGTAATGACGAAGTCCATCTGGGGCGCGCCGGGTACGGCAAACTCGTCCCAGCTCTTGCTGCGCAGGCCCGAAGTGTCGTAGCCGATCGACAGGCAACGCTCGATGGCAAAGGGATTCACCGTGGCCGACGGATGGCTGCCGGCACTGTAGGCGCGGAAGCGGCCTTTGCCGAGCACATTGAACAGCGCTTCGGCCATGACGCTGCGGGCGGAGTTGCCGGTGCATAACACCAGGACATTGAAGATCTTGTCGGACATAGTGGTTGTTGGGGTGAGCGGGGGCCTCCTCGTCCGAGGATCGGTAGCGGAGGCGTTGTTAGCGAAAGCTCAGCAGCAGCCGGATTCCGGCGCGCAGCGGGTGGTCTTGGCAGGTTGCTTCGGAGCGGTGTTCAATTGGGCCGGCGCGCAACAGGCGGTGGCTTCAGCGCTGCGATCGCGCGATTCGCCATACGTTGGCGCACTGCCGAGCGTGTGGAAGGACTCCCACGCGATGCCTTGCGGGTCGACAGACCAATGCTTGTTCGAGGTCGCGTAGCAGCAGTTCGTCGCGGCCTGCGATTGCATTGGCAGGTCGGCATTAGCCAGCCGCGTCTGCATCTCCGCAAGTTCAGCGTCCGTCTCCACCTGGATACCCAGGTGGTCGACGCCGTGCTTCTCGGTGCGATTGGAGATGGCGAAGTTCACGCGAGGGTCTTCCAGCGCCCACTTCGCATAGTCGTCCCTGATGATGGTCGGTTCCGCGTCGAACAGCGCGGTGTAGTAGCGGATGCTTGTGGGCAGATCGGCCACGCTGACGTGGACGTGAAAGCGCTTCATGGTCAGGACTCCGTGGCAACGGAACAGGAAGACACCGGCGAACACGGCGCGCCGCCGCAGCAGTTCTCGGTGAGGTAGCCAAGCAAGGCATTCATGGTCTCGAACTGAGCCATGTAGATGATCGACCGGCCTTCCTGACGGCTTGCCAGCAGGCCGGCCCGGTGCAATTCCTTGAGGTGGAACGACAGCGACGAGGCTGGCATCTCCATCAATTCAGCAATGCGGCCCGCCGGCAGGCCTTCAGGCCCCGCCTGCACGAGTAGGCGGAACACGGCCAGACGGATGGCGTGAGCAAGTGCGGAGAGCGCTTCGAGGGCGTTATCGGTTTCCATGATTCGACTATAGTCGAATCATGGAATTGTTGCAATTGCCAGTTCGCGACACGGAAAAGTCGCAGACACCACCTATGGTGATTCGGACGCATCGGCCGAGGGGAAACCTATGCACGCCCGACTCCATGTGGTGACCGTGCGGCATGCGCTAGCTCGTCGTCTCGCCAACTACCGTAGCGCAGCGCCTGCAGGTCGTCACCCAGTTCATTCGTTGGCACTTGGAATGTGCCATGCCGAAAATGCCGATTGGCAGCCCGGAACTGAGCGACATCAGGGACCGGATTGCCACGATGAGAAACGCCTTCGCCACGGCGGGGCGAAGGCGTGTCACTTGAGCTCGAAGGGGGGCTGCGCTCCCGCTCACCGCATTCCGTGCTCGCCCTCGAATCCTTGGCAACCTTGTGGCCTCAGGCATCTCATGACTGCCTCCTGATTCTACAAATCATATATATGAGTTAGTTGACTCGGGGCGACGTTGCCTACTATGATGGGACCGCCCCCGCATCGCTCACGCCCCCTCTCATTTTGCTGATCGAATCCGTCCTTTCGCAGACGCAGCTCACGCCTCTTGAACTCGCCTGCCTGGCGCCCATCGTGCTGTGGGCCTATACGATCTTCGGGCTGACAGGGTTCGGCTCTTCCATCATGGCGATGCCGCTGCTCACACAGATCGTCCCGCTGCGCACCGCGGTGCCGATGATCCTGTTCTTCGATCTTGTCGCGGGGACCCTCCTGGGCATGCGCAGCCGCAGCCATGTGCATGTGGGTGAGTTGCGGCGGCTGTTGCCGAGCGTCGTGATTGGCATGGTTGCAGGCCTGGCGCTGCTGATGTACGCGCCGGAGCGTCCGCTGCTGCTGTTGCTCGGCTTGTTCGTGCTGCTGTATTCCGCGTGGAACCTGCTGTTCAAACGCGGCTTCAGCGAGCTGGATACGCGGCTGTCGGTGCCGTTCGGCGTATTGGGGGGCATGCTGACCGCGATGTTCGGCACTGGCGGCCCGCTCTACACGATCTACCTGGCAGGGCGCTTGCGAGACGCCGCGCAGTTGCGGGCCACCACCAGCACGCTGATCGTGCTGACGGCGTTCGGGCGGCTGATACTGTTTGCGCTAGCGGGGCTGTACGCCAATGCTGCCATCTTCACGCTGGCGGCGCTGCTGATGCCGTGCGCCATTGCCGGCTACTTCGCGGGCGGCTGGCTGCACCGTCGCATCGCGCCGGCGAAAGTCATCCGCTTGGTATGGACGATCCTGATCGCTGCGGGGCTCGGCCTGGTTTATCGCAGCGCGCCGGGATAGGGCACCGGCGCGCTGCGCCTCTCAGTTGCGTGCCACCACCGGCGCGGGCACGCCTTCCATCTGCACATTGACGCAGGCCGGCCGGCCCGACGCGATGGCGCGCTGCACGGCTGGCAACAACTGCTCCGGCGCCTGCACGAATTCACCATGTCCGCCAAATGCCGCGCAGACCTGATCGTAACGCGTGGGCAGCAGTTCGCATCCCACCAGCCTGTCCTTGCCGTAGCTGTTGAGCTGGATTTGGTACTCCGCATTCCAGCGCGCGTCGTTGCCAACCACGGCGACGATGGGCAGCCCGTAGCGTACCGCCGTGTCGAATTCGGCGATATGAAAGCCCGTGGTGCCGTCGCCCATCATGGCGATGACCGGCGCGTCCGGCTTGGCCAGCCGCGCCGCCAGCGCCATCGGCAGGGCGCTGCCGATGGCGCCCGCCGGACCGTTGATGACGCGGTGCGGCGCTTGCAGGCAGGCTTGCGCCCACTGTCCGAATTCGCCGCCGTCGGAGACCAGCACCGCCTCCGGGTGGCTGTCCAGGATCGGCTGCAGGGGACTGCACACCTGGACCGGGTGCAGCGCGTGCGTCGACGATGCGGTCTTCCATGATTCGGGACGATGGCGGATTGCAGCCTTCACATCCTCGAGCCATGCGTGATGCTGCTCCCGCCCGGCCGCGCAGGCGATCAGTTGCGCGAAGGCGCTGCCGACATCCGCGCGCCGTGCGAGCAGCAAGCGGGCGCCGGCCGCACGGCGGCTTCGCTCCAACTCGGCATCGTCCGCATCGATCTGCAGGAAGTTGCAGCCGGCCGCGAAGGCGGGAGACTGGCCGAACTTCAGCGTGAAGTCGAGGCGCTTGCCCAGCAGCAATATGCAGTCGGCCTGGGCCAGCATCTGCGCGAAAGCGCCGAGGCTCGGATCGTTGTTGCCACGGGGGCTTTCCATGCCGACCACGGGAATGCCGGTGCGCGCTTCCAGTTCCGCCATGCGGCTGCGCCCGCGCGCCGTGAGCCACGCGGGACCGGCGAGGATCAGCGGGCGCTTTGCCGCCGCCAGTGAAGCCAGGACGTCGGAGGTCGTCTGCGCATCGAGCGCGGGCGCTTCCTGCTGCGTGGCGATCGAGGCGGGCTCGCCGGCATGCGTCACGGCATTTTCCAGCGCATCGGTGGGCAGGCTGAGGTGCACCGGGCCGGGCCGCCCGGATGCCGCGATGCGCATGGCCAGCGCAATATCGGCAGCAACGGTGTCCGCGCCGGCGCAGGCCCACGATGCCTTGGTGACGGGGGCGGCCATCTCGACCTGCCGCATTTCTTGGAAGGCCCCAAAGCCGCGCAGGCTGTTCGGCGCATGGCCAGACAGCAGGACCAGCGGCGACTCCGACATCTGCGCGGTATAGAGCGCGGATACCGCGTTGGCGTGGCCGGGTCCGCCGGTGACCATTGCCACGCCGACTTCGCCCGTGATGCGCGACCAGGCATCGGCCATGTGCACGGTGGCGGCTTCATGGCGCGTGTGGATCAACGCGATTTCCGCGTCGAGGCAGGCATCGAACACCGGCATGATGTGATTGCCCGACAGGGTGAATATGCGCCTGGCGCCGGCCTTGGCCAGCGTGCCGGCCAGCGCATCGGCGCCGCGATGGGACTTCGCCATGGGAGTTCCTATTTGAGCTGGATGTTGAGGGGCTTGCCCAGTTGTTCGTACATCGCCACCTGGGCTTCGACAAACTTGTGCGTCTCGGATGGCGACAGAATCATGGGGATCGAGGCAATGGTGAGGACCCCGGTTTTCCACTGCGGATCGCTCGCGACTTTCGGTATCACCGCGGCCCATTTTTCCACCAGGGCGGGGTCCATGCCCGGCGGGCCGTACAGCGCGCTCCAGCCATTGAGCGCTTCCAGCCGGGGATGGCCGGTCTCGCTCGCGGTCGGTACGTCGGGCAGGTCCGGCAGGCGCTGCGGCGAGGTGGTCACCAGCGCGCGCAGTTTTCCGCCCTTGATATTTCCGATCAATGCGGTCAGGTTGTTGCAGGTGAAATCGACCTCGCCGGAGAGTACCGCCGCGGTAGCCTCGCCGCCGCCCTTGTAGGCAACCTGCACCACCGCCTGTTTGTCGAGCCGCGCCGATTGCAGCAAGGCCTGGGTTGTCAGGTTCAGCACCGTGCCAGGGCCGGAGGTGCTGTAGTTCAGCTTGCCGGGCTGGCTGCGGATGACGGCGAGCAGGTCGTCCAGCGTCTTGTAGGCGGCTGCCGTCCTGACCACGCAGACCACCGGGTTCAACTCCAGCAGCCCGAGCAGCGTGAAGTCATTCCACTTGTAGCCCAGGTCGGGCTGCAGCGCCGGCAGGATCGCCTGCGCGCCGACGCGGCCGAGCAGCAGCGTCTGTCCGTTCGGCTTCGCGTCGCGCACGAACTGCGAGCCGATGGCGCCGCCGGCCCCGGCCTTGTTGACGACCACCAGGGTTTCGCCGGTCACGTTCCTTACCCCGGCGGAGAGGTTGCGCGCCGAGAGGTCCGCATCTCCGCCCGCGCTGTACGGCACCACAACGGTAATCGGCCGCGCCGGGGCGCTTTCGGCCGATGCAAGGCTGCCAACGCAGAGCAGCATAGCGGCGAGCGCCGCCGCGCGCAGTGTCATCTTCTTGTTCATTGCGTTTCCTCCACCTACGCACTACATCAGGCCGCCTCCTCCAGGATCGTCTGCCCCGGAGCGACGCGGGTAAATTGCACGGGAGAGCGGGTCAGCTGCAGCATGCCGCCGCGCTGGCGCACCACGGTGAAGCTGGATCCGGGCAGGTCGCCGGTCGCAGGGAAATCCTCGCGGAAATGCGCGCCGCGCGAATCCTCGCGGGACAGGGCGGCTTCCACGATGACCTGGCTTACGCCGATCAGGCTGCCGAGGTTCATCCAGTCGTGCCACGTGACGTTGAACGCGCGATGGCCGCCGGCGACGCCGGTTGTCTTGAGCGCCTGTTCCAGTTCCGCGAGGCGTTGACGAGCCCGCAGCAAGCCGTCGCGCGTGCGCATGATGCCGACGTGATCCCACATGCAGTCGAACAGCGCCTCGCGGATCGGTTCCAGGCTGCCAACGGGCTTGCCGAATGGCGCTTCCATGGCGGCGATGGCGGCTGCGATCGCGGCTTCATCGGGCGCGCGCAGCGTGTTGTTGCGCCGCGTCCAGGCGGCCATGGTGTCGCCGGCAATGCCGCCGAACACGGTCGAGTTGGCGACGCCGTTGCCACCCAGGCGGTTCGCGCCATGCACGCCGCCGGTGTCTTCGCCGGCGGCAAACAGGCCGTGCAGCTCGGTGCTGCAGTCGGGGCGGAACTGCACGCCGCCCATCATGTAGTGCGCGGTTGGCACCACCTCGACGAGATCGCCGGCAAGGTCGAAGCCGCAGTCCCCGCAGCGCTCGACCATGCCCTTGAACTGCTTGCGCACCTTGTCGGGCCCGAGGTGGCCCATCTGGATATACACGCCGCCATTGGGCGAAGTCCGCCCCGCGCGCATCTCCGCATAGATCCCGCGCGACACGATGTCGCGCGTGGCGCGTTCGCCACGCGGATCGTAGTTGTGCATGAAGCGCTCTTTGTCGCCGTTGAGCAGGTAGCCGCCGGCGCCGCGCAAGCCTTCTTCCAGCACGGTGCCCGTCATGCGCGTGTCCTTGCCCGCCAGCAGCCCGGTGGGGTGGAACTGCACCATCTCCATATCGCGTAGGGGCAGGCCGGCGCGCAGCGCCATTGCCAGCCCGTCGCAGCTCTTGTCTCCCGAGGGCGTGTGGAACTTGTACATGGTCGGCCCGCCGCCCGTGGCCAGCAGCACGGCCTTGGCCTGCACGAACACGAATTCGCCGCTGCGCATGTCGATCATCAGCACGCCGGACAGCGACTTGCCGTCCGGCGTCTTGATCAGTTCGACGGCACGGTGTTCTTCCAGCCGGTTGATGCCGCGGCTCCAGACCTGCTCGGCCAGGCGGTTGATGATCTCGATGCCGGTCAGGTCGCCCTTGTGCACGGTGCGGTCGAAGGTCTGCCCGGCGAAGGCCTTCTGGTGGACCGTGCCGTCCGGGTTGCGGTCGAAGAAGCAGCCCAGCTCGTTCTCGAGTTCGTGGATGCGCTCGACCGCCTTGGTGACCAGCGTCCACGCCAGGTCCTGGTCTGACAGCCACTTGCTGCCTTCCACGGTGTCCATGAAATGGCGCTCGACCGAATCGCCCTGCGCCAGCGCCACGTTGTAGCCGCCCTGGACCATGCGGGTGCAGCCGCATTTGCCCAGCAGGCCCTTCACGGCCACGGTGATCGACAACTCCGGCGCTTGCTGGTGCGCGTGCAACGCGGCGAACAGCCCGGCGCCGCCGGAGCCGAGGATCAGCACGTCGGTCTGCAGTCGCTTGATGGTCTTCATGGTTTTGCCACTCCCAGGCTGGCCAGCACGGCAGCGCGCTGGTCGGCGGTGTTCTGTTTGACGGCGGTGTAGAGACTGTTGCCGTGGCTGTCCATGGCCACCAGCAGCGGGCCGAAATCGCGGATGCGGAAGCGCCACAGCGATTCGGGGTTGAGGTCGTCGAGATCCACGTCCTCGATCTGTTCGATCCAGGTGGTTTCCAGCGCCGCCGTGCCGCCGATGATCGCCAGGTAGACGCCGCCCAGTTCCCGGAATGCTTCCTGCGAGCCTTCGCGCATGCCGCCTTTGCCGACGATCATGCGTACGCCGTTCTGCGTCATCAGCGGGCGGGTGAAGCGCTCCATGCGGTCGGAGGTGGTGGTGCCGATGCAGATCGGCTGGTAGCCGGCGGGATGCTCGGCGCCGGCCGGCACTTTGCGCACATTGGGCGCGGTATGGATGACCGCATGGCCGCCGAGATCGAAACGCGTTGCGCGGCCGCGGTCGAACATATGGATCTGCGTGGCGTCACGGATGCCGAACAGGGTTTGCTGCAGGGTCACGGTGTCGTTGACGCGCAGTTGACGGATCTGTGCCTCCGTCACGGGCGTGGAGAGTTCGTAGTGCGCCATGGTCAGAATCCGTAGCTGATGCCGTCAGCGGTGAAGGTGGCGCAAGCGCGCCGCGCGGAATGGCACTGCATGTTGACGGCAATGGGGTTCATCGTGATATGCGTCGAGGCAAGCTCGATATGCACTGCGAAGGCGGTCGAATCGCCGCCCAGCCCTTGGGGGCCGACACCGAGCTGGTTCACGGCCCGCGACAGTTCCGCTTCCAGCGCCGCGCCGTCAGGATCGGCGCATTGCGTGCCGAGCGCGCGCGTGGCTGCCCGCTTGGCCAGCGCCACGCACAGGTCCGAGGTACCGCCGAGGCCCACGCCGACGATGGTCGGCGGGCAGGTCTTGCCGCCCGCGGCGATCACGCTGTCGATGACGAAGGTCTTGATGGCATCCATGCCTTCGGCGGGAATCGCCATCTTGAGGAAGGAGTTGTTCTCCGAGCCGCTGCCCTTGGGCACCATCTCCAGCGTCATGCGCCCCGGCGTGTCGTCGAAGTCGATATGGATCACCGGCACCTCGATGCCGCAGGAAGTGTGGTTGTTCTTGCGGGTCAGCGGATGCACCACGGAAGAACGCAGCGGGTGCTCGCGCGTGGCGCGCTCGCAGCCGCGCCGGATGGCCTGCTTGAAGGCATGTCCGTCGACCGCGACGCCGGTGCCGATCGTCATGTTGTAGATCGGCACGCCGGTGTCCTGGCACAGCAGGTTGTCGGTGTCCTCCGCGATGCGGATGTTCTTGCTCATGGTGGCCAGCACGCTGCGCGCCGTGGCGGAGGTTTCGTGTTCCTGCAGTTGCGCGATGCCGTCCTTGACGTCGGGTGGCAGTATCTTCAGCGCGCGGATATACAGTTCCCTGGCCGCGTCTTCCAGGAGGGTGAGATTTATCTTCATGCTTGTCCTCGATGCTGGCCTCGGCCTGGATGGGCCGGGGCGCGCTCAGTTGACGCTCAGTTGGCCGTCAGGTTGCGGTTCTTGACGATCTTTTCCCATCGCTGCGATTCCGTGGCGATGGCTGTGCTCAGTTGCTGGGGCGTGTTGCCGACCGGCTTCATGCCCTGCGCGAGCAACCGTGCCTGGGTGTCCGGATCCGCCAGCACCTTGACCGTGTCCTGCTGCACCTTGCTGACGATATCGGGTGGCGTGCCCGCCGGCATCACGAAGCCGAACCAGCCCGTCACGTTCTCCATGCCCGTGAGGCCGGCTTCCGCCACGGTCGGCACGTCGGGCAGCATGGGCGAGCGCTCGTTGCCGGTGACCGCGAGCGCGCGCAGCTTGCCGCCTTTCACGAACTGCGAGGCTGCGGCGATATTGCCGACCATCAGCTGGAGCTGCCCCGCCATCAGGTCGTTGTAGGCCAGCGATTCGCCCTTGTAGGGCACATGCGTGATGTTGATCCCGGCGGCGTCGGCGAAGGCCTCGCCCGCCATGTGCACCTGGCTGCCGGTGCCGGCGGAGCCGAAGTTGAGCTTGCCCGGCTGGGACTTCGCCAGGCTGATCAGTTCCTTCAGGTTCCTGGCCGGCACACCGGGATTGACGACGACCAGCATCGGGCCGCTGGCCACGTTGGTGATGAAGGTGAAGTCCTTGGCGCTGTAGGGCAGCCGCTGGTAGATAAACGGGTTGACCGTGAACATGCTGCCCGAGGCCAGCATCATCGTATATCCGTCGGCCGCCGCCTTGGCCGTGACCTGCGCGCCAACGGCACCGCCCGCGCCCAGACGGTTCTCGACCACCACGGTCTGCTTCCACATCTCGCTCAGCTTCTGCCCGATCACGCGGCCGAGCGCATCGGTGCTGCCGCCTGCGGCGAACGGCACGATCATCGTGACCGGGCGGGTCGGCCATGCATCCGCCCGCGCATTGCCGGCCGCAACCACTGCGGCGGCGCCGAGGCAGAGCGCAAGGCAGCGCCGGCGGATCGTGGACTTCGGGGAAAGCGTCATGGTGGTCTCCTTTGGGGTTGTGGGCATGGCGACGCTTCAGCCGGCGGCGCTCATGGTTGTTGGCCTACGAAAACAGCGAGAGCATGAATGCCAGGCCCGCGCAAAGGCCCGCACCGAGGCTGAACGCGACCCAGTCCTTGCGCAGGCCCGTCCACGGCCGGAACTCGATCAGCAAGAGCCGCACGCCGCCCATCATGTGCAGCGAGAGCAGGATCACCAGCCCCCACTCACCTGTCTTGAACAGCGGGTTGTCGGTGAGTTTCAGGAAGCCGTCGAGCGCGGCCTCGCCCTGGATGGCATGGCCCAGCGCCCAGAAATGCACCGGCAGGAATAGCGCCAGCGCGAGGCCGGAAAGCCGGTGGATCAGGAAGGCCCAGTAGGCGGCATGGTTGCGGGCGCGCATGTCGTTTCTCTTCATGGCAACACCACCGCGTAGACGGCGCGCAGCCCAGCCAGGCCCAGCACTGCGGCAAACAGCCATGCAGCCGTCACCACGCCGCGCGAACGCCATGCCAGCCATTCCTCGGCGATCCGCATCAGGCCGATCGGCACGTGCACGGTGCAGGCGAGCACGAAGCAGGCGTAGAAGGCGCCGAAGGCCCAGTTGCCACGCGTGCGCGCCAGCACTTCCGCGCCGGAGAGCCCGCCGCGCACGGCGACCATGATGACGATGAGGTGTCCCACCACGCACAGCGCCAGCACCATGGCGCTCAGACGCTGCCAGTACCAGAGCCTGGCCTGGGTACCGACCGAAATCGCTTTGTTCATAGCTCCCCCTTGATGGCGGCCTTGGCGACAATGCGCTTGAGTCCGGCGATGCCCGCCGTCGGCGCCAGCTGCTTGGGGCAACGCTCGGTGCAGGAGCCCTGCGTATGGCAGCTGTGGCATCCGGCGTCGCCGGCAACGGCGCGCAGGCGTTCGGTGCCCGCCACGTCGCGCACATCGTTGACCAGCGTCCACGCGCGGTTCATCGCGGCCGGGCCGAGATAATCGGGGCGCCAGCCGACCACATCGCAAGAGGCGTAGCAGACGCCGCAGCCGATGCACTCGATGCCGGCATCGGCGGCCTTGCGCGCGGGGGAGGCGGGCTCGACGCTGGCGAATGCGTCGTGGCGCGTGGTGGCACCCTTGAACTGTCCTTTGGCCGCTGCCCACTTGTCGAAGAAGGCCGTCATGTCGGTGGCGAGGTCCTTGATGACAGGCAGGTTCGACAGCGGGGCGATTTCCAGCGCGTCGCCCAGCACGACCTTGGCGACGTGCGTGCGGCAACTCCAGCGCGCCTTGCCGTTGACGGTCATGGCGCATGAGCCGCACATGCCGACCCGGCAGGCGAAGCGGTAGCCGAGGTCCGGCTCGAGGTGACGCTGGATGTAGGTCACCACGTCGAGTACCGTCTGGCTGGCGTTGCGCGGCACCTGATAGGAGACGAATTCGCCGTCTTCATTGCCGCGCCATACACGAACGTTGAGAGTAGTCATGGGGTCGATTGGGGGAGGGTTTCGGTGCACCGCCGAGCTGTCCGCGGCGCTTGTCGATGCGGGCGGTCCGTTCGTATTGTTCCGGATTGCATGGCAAGCAAAAAGCTAGTAATTCTCTGGTCCAGATAAAGGAATTCTTTCTCTGCACCGCCGCTTTCCCCGCACCGCCATCCCGGAGCCGCAATGTCTTCCATCCGCACCCTCAAGACCTTCCTGGCCGTGGCCCGGTGCGGGACGTTCGCGGCGGCGGGCAAGCAGATCGGCCTGACGCCCGCCGCGGTCGGATTACAGATCCGTGCGCTGGAGGAAGACCTGAACTGCCAGTTGTTCGACCGCAATGCGCGCGCGGCGATTCTCAATCCCGCCGGCCGCGCGCTGGTGCCGGAACTCGAGGCGCTGGTGCAGCGATATGAAGCACTGGCCTCCGGACAAGAGGATGGCCTCTCCGGAACCGTGGCGATCGGTGCTCTGGTGTCGGTGCTGATGGGCGCGTTCGCCGATGCCTTGTGGGCGATCAAGCAGGAGCATCCGCGCCTGGACGTGCGGCTCTTCGCCGGCCTCTCGGCCGATTTCGCGCTCAAGGTGGAACACGGCGAACTGGATGCCGCGGTGGTCACGCGCTCGCCGCGCCCGCTGCCGCGCAACCTGGTGTGGACCGAGCTATATACCGAGCCGATGGTGCTGATCGTGCCGCGCCATCCGCACTTCTTCCTGCCCGACGATAGCCGCGAGATGCTGGCCGAAGCGCCGTTCATCCGCTTCGAGCCGGGCACCTGGACCGGCAACCTGGTGCAGGAGGTGCTGGACCAGTGCGGCGTGACCGTGAACGAGAGCATGCAGCTGAATTCGAACGAGGCGATCATCGAACTGGTGCGGCAGGGGTTCGGCATTTCGATCGTGCCGCAACTGGCCAACGTCACCTGGGAGGGCGACAGCCTGTTGCGCCTGGTACCGCTCGACGGCGTCGACGTGCGGCGCCGCGTCGGTCTGCTCGAACGCTCGACGCATGCGCGCCTGGCATTTACGGATGTCATCAAGGGATACTTCCGGCAAAGCGGTGCGATTCGCGGCGGCAGGCAGCCGGAGGCCGCACGCGATCAGCGTGCAGCCCCTTGAAGACCGAGGGACCAAGGCGGCAGCGCCGCCTCTCTCAGTCGGCGTGGATGTCCTGTTCCTTGATCAGCTTGGCCCAGCGCGCCACTTCGCCATTGAAGTAGGTGGTGAACGCGACGCTTGCCATCGGTGCCGGCGTGAAGCCGCCGGCGATGATGCGCTCGCGCACGCTCTTCACCTCCAGCATGCTGGTCACCGAGCTGCCGACTTTGTCGATCACGGCCTGCGGCGTGCCGGCGGGCATCATCAGGCCGGTCCAGTTCTCCACGATGAGATCGGGAAAACCGGCCTCGGCCACCGTCGGCACATCCGGCATCAGCGGATGGCGCTCGCGCGTCGTCACCGCCAGGGCGCGCAGCTTGCCGCCTTTGACGTTTTGCAGCGATTCCGGAAAGTTGGAAAACACCACGTCGATCTGGCCGCCGATCAGGTCGGTCATGGACGGCGTGCCGCCCTTGTAGGGCACATGGGTGATGGCGGTCTTGGTGATCCGCTCGAACAGTGCAAGCGCCAGATGCGGCGGCGTGCCGTTGCCGCTGGACCCGGCGGTCAGGCGGCCCTTGCGCGCCGCTTCCGCCAGATCCTTCAGCGACTTGATCGGCGAGCTGGCCGGCACTACCACCATCATCGGCGACGAGGCGATGCGAGCCACCGGCACCAGGTCCTTCTGCATATTGAATGGCAGGCGGGGAAACAACGTCACGTTGGACGAATGCGCCAGCGTCACCGCCAGCCACGTGTAGCCGTCCGCGCTGGCGCGGGCCACCTGCTCCGCACCGATATTCGCATTGCCGCCGGGCTTGTTCTCCACCACTACCGGCTGCTTCCATTCCTCGGCCAGGTACTGGCCAACCTGCCGTGCCGAGATATCGGTGAGGCCTCCGGCGGCAAACGGAACGACATAGCGGACCGGCTTGGCCGGGAAGGCTGCAGGTGTGCTGCTGGCTGCGGCCGGTCCGGCGAGCAGCGTGAGCAACAGCAGCGACGGGCCGGCGATGCGCCGGAGGAAGGTGCAGTGCATGGTGTCTCCTTTGGTGGGACCGGCGCCTTCTGGCGGGCGCCGTGGATGCGGTGCGGTCAGGCTTGAGCTAGCGTGCGCAACTCCTTTTCCAGTGCTTCGGGGATCTCGATACCGTGCTCCCGGGCTTTGGCCTGCGCGTCGACGCGCCGTGTGCCGGGCAGGCGGGTGCCGCTGTCCGAAAGCATGGCGGCGATCAGGGCCTCGAGGCGGGCGTGGTACGCGGCATCACCTGCGAAGCCGCGCGGATTGAATGCCAGGAACAGCTGGCCGATACGTGGCTGGTTGCCGGCGTCTTCGAAGAAGGAATCGGCTTCCGCGCCAAAGTGGGCGTCGGCCAGCGACACGATCAGCGTCTCCACCAGCAAGGCGAGCATCGCGCCCTTGACGCCGCCCGCGGGCAGCATCGAGCCGCGCAGCGCGGCCTGCGCATCGGTGGTGGGCTTGCCGTCGGCATCGAGCGCCCAGCCCAGCGGGATCGGCTTGCCTTGCCGGGCGGCGACCATGATCTTGCCGCGCGCCACTTCCGAGAGCGACAGGTCGATGACCAGCGGATCGGCGTCCTTGCGAGGAAACACGGCAGCGATCGGATTGGTGCCGAACAGCGGCGTGCGGCCACCCCAGGCCGGCATGGCCGCCGGCGAATTACCCATGGCGATGCCGATCATGCCGGCTTGCGCCACCGGGTCCAGATGCAGCGCCGCCGCCCCGAAGTGATGGCTGTTGGTCACCACGCCGGCGCCAATGCCGCATTCGCGCGCGCTGGCGATGGCTGCCGAGACCGCCTGCGCACAGGCGGGAAAGGCGAAGCCGGATTGCGCGTCGATCAGCGTGGTGCCCGGCGTCTGTCGCGCAACCGTGGGCTGGGCGTTCCCGTTCACGCGCTGGTGGCGCAGGTGCGCCACATACATGGGCACGCGCGAGACGCCGTGCGACGGCAGCCCGGCGAGGTCGGCCTGCACCAGCGCGCGGGCGGTGGGGCCTGCCTGCGCCGCACTCGCGCCCGCGCTGCGCAGGGCGCTCGCGGCGAGTTGTTCCAGTTCTTCTGCCCGGTAGGCGGTCATGCATGCACTCCCAATGCGTTTTTGACTGCGTCTGCAATCATCATGGAAACGCGCACGTTGGCCTCGAAACTGACGCCGGCGATATGCGGCGTCAGCACCAGGTTCGGCGCGTCCGACAGGATACCGCCGGCCCCCAGCGGTTCCGCTTCGAAGACATCGAGCGCCGCGCCCGCCAGCGATCCCTCGCGCAGCGCCGCCGCCAGCGCAGCCTCGTCGACCACGCCGCCACGCGCGGTATTGATGAGGACCGCGCCGCGCTTCATGCCGCGCAGGCGCTCCGCGTTGATCAGATGGCGCGTAGCCGGCACCAGCGGCACATGCAGGCTCACGGCATCCGCGCTGGCCAGCAGTGCCTCCAGTTTCATCGGCGTCACGCCGGCTTCGCGCCACACCGGATGATCGTCAGGCAGTGCCGGATCGTGCGCTGCTACCCGCATGCCCAGCGCCTGCGCAAGCCGCGCGGTCAGCCGCCCGATGTCGCCAAAGCCAATCAGGCCGAGCGTCTTGCCTAGTGCCTCATGCCCCTCCGACAGGCGCGCGCGCGGCCACTTGCCGGCCACCATGCCGGCATGGCTCAGATAGGCGCCGCGCAACAGCATCAGCGCCGTCGTGACCACGTACTCGGCCACCGAGCGCGCGTTGGCGCCGGTGGCCGGAATCACGCGGATGCCGCGCGCCTCGCAGGACTTGACGTCGATATTGTCCAGTCCCACCCCAAGCCGGCCGACCACCCGCAGCGCGGGCGCGGCGTCGAGCAGTTCGGCATCGACCCGGGTGCGGTTGCGCACGATCAGCGCATCGGTTTGCGCCAGCGCGCCAAGCAGGGCGTCGCGCTGGTCGACCCAGGCCGGTTCGTAGCGCAGCCGCACGCAAGCGTCCAGCGCCGCCACGGCATCGGCGTCCATGAACTCGCTGATGCAGACCTGTTTCATCAGGCGGACTCGTGGATGCGCGTGAGCACGAACTCGCGGTGGCCCAGCGCTTCCGCGGCGGTCCAGCGGCCGTTGATGGTGGCCATCATGCATTCGAGCAGCTTGTCGCCGGTCTGGTCCAGGGTCTGTTCGCGCTGCAGCAGGCCCGAGCAGTCCACGTCCATATGCTCGCTCATCAGGCGCACGGTGCGCGGATTGGCGCACAGCTTGATCACCGGCACGATCGGGTTGCCGATGACGTTGCCCTGGCCGGTCGGGAAGAAGTGCACGACATAGCCGGAAGCGGCGCACAACGTGACCATTTCCGCCGCGGCCGAGGACGAGTCCATGAACCACAGGCCGGGACCGGTCGGCTCTTCGGCCTTGTCCAGCACGCCGTCCACGGTGCATTTTTTGCCGATCTTCTGGATATTGCCGAGCGCTTTTTCTTCGATCGTGGTCAGGCCGCCGGCGATATTGCCCTTGGTCGGCTGCGATTCGGACAGGTCGGTGGTCTTCCAGCGGTCGATCATGCCCTGGTAGCGGTTGAACATCTTCATGAAGTCCTGGCGTACCTTGTCGTTGGCGCAGCGCGCGGCCACGATATGTTCGCCGCCGGTGAGCTCCGAGGTCTCGCCGAATACCAGCGTGGTGCCCAGCGGATGCAGCTTGTCGAAGGCGTTGCCCACGGTCGGGTTGGCGCCGCAGCCGGAGGTGGTGTCGGATTCGCCGCACTTGGTCGAGATCCACAGGTCACTGATCGGGCATTCCACGCGGTGCAGGCCGGTGGCGTACTGCACGAACTCCTTGGCGGCCTTGGAGGCGCGCATGATGGTGTCGTGGTCGCCGTGGCCTTCGATGCCGAAGCCTACCACCGGCTTGCCGGTCTTGGCGATGCCGTCCACCACCTTCTTGGTCCAGCCATCCTCGATGCCGATCACCACCACGGCCGCCACATTGGGGTTGCTGCCCGCGCCGATCAGGGTGCGGAAGTGCAGGTCGAGGTCGGGACCGAACTGCAGGCGGCCGTACGGGTGCGGAATCGCCATGGTGCCCTTGATGGCGGCGGCAACGGCTTCGGCAGCGGCGTTGGAGAGGTCGTCCAGCGGCAGGATGATGACGTGGTTGCGCACGCCGACGCGGCCGTTGTCGCGGCGATAGCCCCGGAAGGTGGTCTGGTTGTCGATGACGGACATGGATGTTCTCTCGGTAAGTGGTATTGGGGGACGGGGGAGCGGCGCGGCTTACCAGCGCTTGGTCTTGATGTTGTGGACGTGGGCGTGGTCGCCGGCCTTGATGGGCGCGACCACCTTGCCGATGTCGATGCCGTACTTGAATACGGTCTGGCCCACTTCCATGTCGCGCAGCGCCACCTTGTGGCCGATCGGGATGGGCTGCTTGGCAACCACCGTGATGACCTTGTCCTCGTCCATGATCCAGGCGTTCAGTTCGGTTCCGGCCTCGATCCCCTCGACCACCGCTACGGCGACCGTGTCTTTTGCATCGTGCAGCACTACGTGAATCATTGCTCCTCCTTTGGGGGTTTTGTTACGGTGCAGCAAGCGGTGAGCGGCAACCGATGGAACAAAGAATAGTTTCCAAATTCCTTCATGTCAACTATGTCATATGTATGAGTTGTATGAGTTATTCTCTGGTACATTCCAGTCATCCAGAGAAAGCACCAAGCCATGAGCAACCTACGAGATATCCCTCCGCCGGGCGGCGTCCTCTACAAGGACGTCAAACGGCATGTATTGCAGGCGCTGGCCGATGGCGAATGGAAGCCCGGCGAGGCGATCCCGTCGGAGAAGAAGCTGACCGAACGCTTCGGCGTGTCGATCGGCACGCTGCGCAAGGCCATCGACGAACTGGTGGCGGAAAGCCTGCTGATCCGGCATCAGGGGCGTGGCACCTTCGTGGCCACGCACCGGCGCGACGATCATTTCTTCCGCTTTTTCAAGGTGGCCCACCAGGACGGCCATCGCGGCTATCCGACCGTGGAGCTGGAGTCGTTCCGCAAGATCAAGGCGGACAAGAGCGTGTGCGCGTTGCTGGGGCTGGAGGCAGGAGCGCGGGCGTTCCAGTTGACCAACGTGCTGTCGCTGGACGGACGGCCGATGATGATCGACGAGATCGTGCTGCCGGAGCGGTTGTTTGCCGGGCTGACCGAGGCGCAGTTACGTAGCCGGCCAAATACGCTCTACAACTTCTACCAGGAGTCCTTTGGCGTCAATGTGATCCAGACCGAGGAGCGCTTGCGTTCGGTGCTGGCTACCGAGCTGGAGCAGGCCCTGCTCGGCGTGGCGCCGGGCGCGCCGCTGATGCGCATCCACCGCGTGGCATTCACCTACCACCGGCAGCCAGTGGAGTGGCGGGTGTCGACGCTGAATACGGCTGAGCACGAGTTCATCGTGTCGCAGATGCCGAAGGAAGAGAGCTGATCGGCGGTACGCCGCGCGGGATGGCTGTAACCGCTTAACCTCCGAGTCAGCTTCAAAGGCCGGTTCGCTCCCTCTCCCACTTGTTGTGGGAGAGGGAGCGACAGCCGTCGTCATTCCAGATGGCTTTGGCGCATCCGGTCGGCTTCGGCCAATGCCTCAGGTTTTTTCCGGCACCATCAGTGCGGCATGGCCGTGAAGTCCAGCGCGTTGGTCAGGTCGCCCATCGCCTTGCCCTTGTTGGCAAGCAGCGCGGTGTCGCGTTGCTGCAGGCCGGGCAGGGTCGGCAGGACGAAGCGGCGGGTGATGAAGCGCAGGGCGGAGGCCGTGTCGTATTGCGTATGGTCGACGAAGCCTTTCTTCGCGTACGGCGACACCAGGATGGCCGGGATACGCGTGCCAGGGCCCCAGCGGTCGCCGGTGGGCACTTGCGCGTGGTCGTAGAAGCCGCCGTTTTCGTCGTAGGTGACCAGGATCAGCATGTTCTTCCACTGCGGGCTCTTCTGCAGTTGCGCGATCACGTCGGCGATATGGCCGTCGCCAGCGGTCACGCTCGCGTAGCCGGGGTGCTGGTTCAGGTTGCCCTGCGGCTTGTAGAACGCGACTGCCGGCAGGGTGCCTGCCGCGGCGTCCTGCAGGAACTGGCTGTCGAAGTCCTTCAGGTGCGCGCTGCGGTTGGCGGCCTGGGTGACCGGATCGAAGTTCGCGTAGTAGTTGAACGGCTGGTGGTGCGCCTGGAAGTTGGGCACCGTGTTGTTGTAGATGGCGGTCGGGTCCTGCGTGGCCTTGGCCCAGGCGCCGGCATACCATGCCCAGCTGATGCCGCGCGCGCTCAGCAGGTCGCCGATGGTGGTTTGGGTCTGCGGCGGCAGCGTGGTCGCCTTGGCCGGGTCGGCGTAGAGGCCCGTGGTATCGGTGGCGGCGGGCTTGTTGCCGCTCGGCTGGTAGTCCGGCTGCATGGTGTTGACGGCGTAGAACATGCCGCTGGCGTCCTTGGGCGTCAGCGTGCTGTCGTTCAGGTACACCGCCTTGCCGGCGAGGACTGAGGCGGGATTGCCGGTGCCGGGCGTCAGGCGCGCGAAGTTGCCCTTGGCGTCGACATCGATCGCCGAGATCGAGCCCTTGGCGGGCGAGCTGGCGGCGTCGGCGTTCGGGTACTGCGGTGCGCAGGCGCAGATCAGGTATTGGTGGTTCAGGAACGAGCCGCCAAAGGCACCCATGTAGAAGTTGTCGGCCAGCACGTATTGCTTGGCGAGTTGCCACATCGCCATCTTGCTGCCGTCGTAATAGCCCATCGTCAGGCCGCCTGCGTCCGAGAACGCGGCGTACTTGTCGTTCTTGCCGCCATTGATCTGCATCTGGTTGTTGTAGAAGCGGTGCACCAGGTCGCGCGTGGTGACGGATTGCGAGATTTCCACGCCGCCGCCGTTGACGCCGCCAGACGCAAGCGGGGTGTCGATCTGGAACGGCTTGTTCGCCCAGTTGGCGGTGCTGGCCTGTGGCAGCTGCACGGCTTGCCCTGCCGCGGTGAGCCCGCCCCAGGTCGGCGGCAGCACCGGCAGCACGGAACCGTCGAAGTCCCTCTGCGGCTCGACGGTGCCGGTCGAGGTGGGGTTCACGCCGGGGATGCCGTTGGCGCCCGGGAACAGGCCGTAGAGATTGTCGAAGCCGCGGTTCTCGGCATAGATCACCACCACGGTCTTGATGTTGTCGAGGGCGACCCGCCTGGCGACGCCGTCGCGCAGCGCCTGGGCGATGTCGCCGCCGCCGGCGAGCGAGTCCGCGATCAGGTCGATGGTCTGGTCGATCTCCGCCTGCAGGGTCGCCTTGATGGTCTTGTCGATTTCCTTGTTGTGGTCGGCGAGCAGCTTGTCCGCCGTCACCCCGATGCGTGCGGCCAGTCGTGCCTTGGCCGCGGTGATGTCGCCGCCGTTGGACTCCATGATGGAAACCAGCTCGGTCGAGATGGCGCTGATCACGCCGTTGGCGCCGGCCGGTGCGCGGAACACCAGCGGCCGGGTCACGGCGGCGTGGCCGCCGGCGTCGTCGTTGCGGAAGGCGTCGCTGCCGATTTCCGCGGCGATCGCGCCCTGGCCGGCCAGCTTGAAGGCGCCGTCCTTGTCGGTGTACGTGCTGGTCTCGCTGCTTTCGCACTTGCCATTGTTGTTGGCATCGATGCAGACCTTGGCATGTTCGAAATAGCTGCCGGTCACGACGCCCGACGTGGTGACGGCCGCAGGCGTACTGGCGCTACCGGAGTCGCTGCCACCGCAGGCAGCCATCGCCGCGGCGGCCAGCGCCGCAAGGGGAAAGAGTCTCAAAGCTCGGCGCATGGATTTTCCTGTTTGGTTTTTTGTGAGGCGGTTCTTGTCGGACTGCGGCGCGATTCTCGCGCTGCTCCATGTCAGATTGATGATGGCAGCCGGGCGAAAATCCGACGCAAGGCCGCGTCTGACATGCCAATGTCATGCGAGGGTGCTAGCTTGGCGGGCCATCCTTGAACACCTGTGCCTGGGCTGCCGCACCATCCACGCCCTCGCCATGCCACCGTCCCGCAGAGATGCCACCGCGCTCCGGCTTTTCGCCAGTTCCTTCCCCGATCCTCCGATTCGCCGCCGGTGCCTTGCTGCTGGCCTTCGCGCTGACACTGCCGGCCTGCGGCAAGTCCGGGCAGGAAGCGGCGGCCGCGCCCGCGGCGCCCGCATCCGCGCCGCCCATGGCCCGGGAGGCCCCCACGCGGCCCGCCTATGCCGATGCGTTCTACACCCTGATGGCGACGCGCCGGCCCTCCGTGCCGGCGATGGCGGCGCTCGGCAAGGCGCTGTTCTTCGATCCCGCGCTATCCGCGTCGGGCCGGCTCGCGTGCGCGAGTTGCCATAGCCCGGACCACGCCTACGGCCCGGGTAACGATCTATCCGTGCAACTGGGCGGCACCGATATGCGGCGCACCGGCGCGCGCGCCGCGCCCTCGCTGCGCTATGTGCAGAACGTGCCATCGTTCTCAGAGCACTTCCACGAGAACGACGGCAACGACAGCGAAGACCAGGGCCCGACCGGCGGCCACAACTGGGACGGGCGGGCGGCTTCCACGCACGAGCAGGCGGGCATTCCGCTGCTGTCGCCCCATGAGATGGCGAACGCCGATGCCGCGGCGGTGGCGGCCAGGCTGCGCGGCGGCAAGCACGCGCAAACGTTCCGCGAGGTGTTCGGCGCCGATATCCTGGCGCGTGACGAGCTTGCCTTCAAGGCGGCGCTGATGGTGCTGGAGGTATTCCAGGAGACGCCGTCCGAGTTCTATCCCTACACCAGCAAGTACGATGCGTTCCTGCGGCGGCAGGTCAGGCTGACCGAGCAGGAAGCGCGCGGCCTGCGCCTGTTCAACGACCCCGCCAAAGGCAACTGCGCGTCGTGCCATCCGAGCGCGATCAGCGCCGATGGCGTGTTTCCCGCCTTCAGCGACTTTGGCTTTATCGCGCTGGGCGTGCCGCGCAACCGCAAGCTGGCAGCCAACGCCGACCCTGCCTTCTTCGACCTGGGACTGTGCGGGCCGGATCGCACCGACCTGAACGACCGGGCCGAGTACTGCGGCCTGTTCCGAACTCCAGGGCTGCGCAACGTGGCGCAGCGCAAGACCTTCTTCCACAACGGTGCTTTCCATTCGCTCGAAGACGTGCTGCGCTTCTATGTGGAGCGGGACAGCCGGCCAGGCAAGTGGTACCCGCGCAAGGCAGACGGCAGCATCGAAAAGTTCGACGACCTGCCCGCCCGATACCGCGAAAACGTCAATATGGAACCGCCGTTCGGCGGGGCGCCCGGCGGCAGGCCGGCCTTGTCGGAAGCGGAGATCCGCGATGTCATCGTGTTCCTGAAGACGCTCAGCGATGGCTACCGGATTCCTGCATCGCACTGAGGCATTTCGCCGCAACCGCCTGGCGCAGCGGAACAGCGATGCCCGCCGTCCACGACCGGCGGCATCATCCATAGCCGGTTGAACGCCGAAGACCGCGGCAGCGCGCTGGTTGCGCCCCGCGGCGTCCTTGCCAGTCGCTTCGGGACTTCTATTTTCGTCATGCGTCCCCATTTCCTCCTGACACCGTGCTGTCAGGAGATGTCAGGGCCACACGTTGCCGCGCGGCACGCCGCCGCCCTTCGGGATACGATAGCGGCCTGACCGAACCAATGCCGCGATTTGCGGCGGCTTTTCGCCGCACCTTTGAGGTGCGCGGTGCTGTGGGCAGTACCCGGCGCAGCGCCAAGCGGGCGCAACGGGATTGTCCGTCTGGCACCCGCGCCCGGCCCTCCGCCGCCCGCACGTCGCACCCCGCTCGCAAGCATTCCGCCAGCCACCCGCATCAAAAGGACGCAACCCATGTCATCCGGTGTCATCCGTATCCGCGGAGCCCGTCAGCACAATCTCAAGAATCTCGACCTCGACCTGCGCACCGGCGAAATGACCGTGGTGACCGGACCGTCGGGATCGGGCAAGTCGAGCCTGGTGTTCGATACGCTCTACGCCGAAGGGCAGCGGCGCTACGTCGAGACCTTCAGCGCCTACGCGCGCCAGTTCCTGGACCGCATGGACCGGCCGCAGGTGGACCGGGTCGACGGCGTGCCGCCGGCCATCGCCATCGACCAGACCAACCCGGTGCGCAGCTCGCGCTCCACGGTCGGCACCATGACGGAGCTCAACGATCACCTGAAGCTGCTGTACGCGCGCGCCGCCGAGCTGTTCGACCGCCAGACCGCGCAGCCGGTACGGCACGACTCGCCGGAGACCATCTACGCCGAGCTGCAGGCCCGCGCCGCGCAGGCGCCGGACGGCGACCCCCGTCTGGTTGTGACCTTCCCGGTGGAGCTGCCGGAAACCACTACGGACGCCGAGATCGAGCAGTGGCTGTCCGTCAGCGGCTATACGCGGGTGCAGGCGCAGCGCGTGGTGGCGTCGCCCACCGGGCCGCGCAAGGTGCTCGACGTGGTGGCCGACCGCTTCCGCCTCGGCAATACCGAGAAGGTGCGGGCGCTGGAAGCCATCGAGGCCTCGCTCAAGCGCGGCAGCGGCCGGGTCAACGTCTATGTGCCCGACGCTGCCAATGAGGGCGCGGAGCCCCAGGTGTGGCGCTTTTCCACCGGCCTGCATAGCCCGGAGAGCGATATCCGCTATGCGGATCCGCAGCCGGCCTTGTTCTCCTTCAACTCCGCCTACGGCGCCTGCGAGACCTGCCGCGGCTTCGGCCGCGTGATCGGCGTCGATCTCGGGCTGGTGATTCCAGACGAGCGCAAGACGCTGCGCGGCGGCGCCATCAAGCCGATGCAGACGCCTGCCTGGAAGGAGTGCCAGGACGACCTGATGCGCTACGCCGCCAAGGCGGGCATCCCGCGCGACGTGGCCTGGTCCGGAATGACCCCGGCCGAGCGGGCCTGGGTCATCGACGGCTCGCCGGACTGGAACGGCAAGTGGAATACGCACTGGTATGGCGTCAAGCGCTTCTTCGACTACCTGGAGTCGAAGGCGTACAAGATGCATATCCGCGTGCTGCTGTCCAAGTACCGCAGCTATACGCCGTGCGAGACTTGCGGCGGCGCGCGGCTCAAGACAGAGGCGCTGCTGTGGCGCCTGGGCAGCAAGCCGGGCGCCGACGCCGTGTGCGCGCCGGAAAAGCGCTTCCTGCCGCGCGGCGTGGACTGGGACCGCAGGCAGCTCGAAGCGCTGCCCGGCCTGACCGTGCATGACCTGATGTTGATGCCGATCGAGCGCATCCGCAGATTCTTCGACGAACTCACGCTGCCGAGCCTGATGCTCGACGACGCGCTCAAGCTGCTGCTGGCCGAGGTGCGCACGCGCCTGAAATACCTGTGCGACGTGGGCCTGGGCTATCTCACGCTGGACCGCCAGAGCCGCACGCTGTCCGGCGGCGAGGTGCAGCGCATCAACCTCACCACCGCGCTGGGCACTTCGCTGGTCAAGACGCTGTTCGTGCTCGACGAGCCGAGCATCGGCCTGCACCCGCGCGACCTGAACCGCATCGTCGAGGCCATGCATCGCCTGCGCGACGCCGGCAATACGCTGGTGGTGGTGGAGCATGATCCTTCGGTGATGCTCGCTGCCGACCGCCTGATCGACATGGGCCCCGGCCCGGGCGAGCGCGGGGGCAACATCATCTTCGACGGCACGCCGGCCGCTATCCGCGGTTCGGGCACGCTTACCGGCGAGTACCTTGCCGGACACCGCCAGGTGACCGATCTCTCCCGCTGGGAACCGCGCGCGGTGGATGTCGCCACGCCGCGCATCGTGCTGGAAGGCGCGAGCGAGCACAACCTGCGCGACGTGACCGTGGAAATTCCGCTGCAGCGGCTGGTGTGCGTGACCGGCGTGTCCGGTTCGGGCAAGTCCACGCTGCTGCAGGACGTGCTCTATCCCGCCATGGCGCGCCAGTTCGGCAAGTCCACGGATGCCCCTGGCGCCTTCCGCGGCCTGACCGGCGCGGAACAGGTGGCCGATGTGGTGTTCGTCGATCAGTCGCCCATCGGCAAGACCGCGCGCTCCAACCCGGCCAGCTATGTCGGCGCCTTCGACGAGATCCGCAAGCTGTTCGCCAAGGCGCCGATGGCGCTGCAGCGCAGCTATACCGCAGGCATGTTCAGCTTCAACTCCGGCGACGGGCGCTGCCCCACCTGCGGCGGCTCGGGCTTCGAGCACGTCGAGATGCAGTTCCTCTCCGACGTCTACCTGCGCTGCCCGGACTGCGATGGCCGGCGCTACCGCGCTGAAATCCTTGAAGTGAAGATCGAGCGCGCACTGCCGGGCGAAGCGCCGCGCGCGCTCAGCGTGGCTGATGTGCTTGAGCTGACCGTGAGCGAAGCCGTGGCGTATTTCGCCGGCGATGCAGCGGTGCTGCGTGTGCTGCAGCCGATCGTCGACGTGGGCCTGGAGTACGTCAAGCTGGGCCAGCCGGTGCCCACGCTGTCGGGCGGCGAGGCCCAGCGCCTGAAGCTGGCCGGCTACCTGGCCGAGACCGCGCAGGCAAGCAATACGCGCGTCAAGCCGATGCCGTACGAGTGCAAGCTGTTCATGTTCGACGAGCCCACCACGGGGCTGCACTTCGACGATATCGCCAAGCTGATGCGCGCCTTCGGCAAGCTGCTCGACGGTGGGCATTCGCTGATCGTGATCGAGCACAACCTCGACGTGGTGCGCGCAGCCGACTGGATCATCGACCTCGGTCCCGAGGGCGGCGACGCCGGCGGCGAAGTGCTGTGCGTGGGCACGCCGGAAGATGTCAAGCGCTGCGCGGACTCGCATACCGGCAAGGCGCTGCTGCAGTACGACCGCGCCGTGGGCCATGCCTTCGTGGCCGAAGATGCTGGCGTGCCGTTGCAGGCCGCCTTGCGCGCGGCGCGCGCGCGCCGCGCCATCGAGGGCGAGGACGTGGTGCGCATCGTCAACGCGCATGAGCACAACCTGAAGGCGCTCAACGTCGATATCCCGCACGGCAAGTTCAACGTCATCACGGGGGTGTCCGGCTCGGGCAAGTCCACGCTCGCGTTCGACATCCTGTTCCATGAAGGGCAGCGCCGCTACCTTGAATCGCTCAATGCCTATGCGCGCTCCATCGTGCAACCCGCCGGACGGCCGGAGGTGGATGCGGTGTACGGCATCCCGCCCACGGTGGCCATCGAGCAGCGCCTGTCGCGCGGCGGCCGCAAGAGCACGGTGGCGACCACCTCCGAGGTCTGGCACTTCCTGCGGCTGATGTATGTGAAGCTGGGCATCCAGCATTGCATCCACGACGGCACGCCGGTCACCTCGCAAAGCCCCGAGTCCATCGCGGCGCAGCTGCTGCGCGACTACAAGGGCCAGCACGTTGGCCTGCTGGCGCCGCTGGTGGTCAACCGCAAGGGTGTCTATACCGACCTGGCCAAATGGGCCAAGGCGCGCGGCAATACGCACCTGCGTGTCGACGGCGAATTCCTGCCGGTGGACCCGTGGCCGCGCCTGGACCGTTTCCGCGAGCACACCATCGAGCTGCCGGTCGGCGACATCGTCGTGTCCGCGGACAACGAAGCCGCGCTGCGCGCGATGCTGGGCCAGGCGCTGGAAGCCGGCAAGGGCGTGATGCACCTGCTGGCGCCGCTCGACGGCCTGCAGCACGCGATGGGCAATGGCGGCACCGCCCGCGTCGGCAGCACCACCGTGTTCTCGACCAAGCGCGCCTGTCCGGTGTGCAGCACCAGCTATCCCGAACTGGACCCGCGCCTGTTCTCCTACAACAGCAAGCACGGCTGGTGCACCAGCTGCGTCGGCACCGGCCTGACCCTCACGAGGGAGCAGCGCGCCGTCTACGACGATACCGTGATGGCCGACGACAATCGCGGGCGCGAGCAGACCTTGCCTTCGGAGCAGCAGGAGCCGGATGATGTCGCCGACACGCCGTGCGTGGATTGCGGCGGCACGCGGCTGAACCCGGTGGCGCGCGCGGTGACGTTCGACGCGCACCCCATCGTGGAAGTGGCGCAGTGGACGGTCTCCGATACGCACCGCTGGGTGCAAGGCCTGCACCTCGCAGGCCGCGAAGGCGAGATCGCGCGCGACGTGGTGAGCGAGATCCGCAGCCGCCTGCAGTTCCTCGAAGAAGTCGGCCTGGGCTACCTCAGCCTGGACCGCGCCGCGCCCAGCCTCTCCGGCGGCGAGGCGCAGCGCATCCGGCTTGCGGCCCAGCTCGGCAGCAACCTGCAGGGTGTCTGCTACGTGCTCGACGAACCCACCATCGGCCTGCATCCGCGCGACAACCAGATCCTGCTCGACGCGCTGCGCAAGCTCGGCGAGAAGGGCAATACGCTGGTGGTGGTGGAGCATGACGAGGACACCATCCGCCGCGCCGACCACATCATCGACATCGGCCCCGGCGCCGGCAAGCGCGGCGGCACGCTGGTGGCGGAGGGCGGCGTGGCCGCGCTGTCGGCCAGCCCGGACTCGCTGACCGGCCAGTTCCTGGCCCGGCCGATCCTGCATCCGCTGCAGCCGCGCCGCGCGGTGAAGCCGGAGGGCAAGGACGGCGAGACCGTGCCCGGGCGCTGGCTGACCGTGCACGGCGCCCGGCTGCACAACCTGCGCAACGTCACCGCCAACATCCCGCTGGGGCGGCTGGTGGCCGTCACCGGCGTCAGCGGTTCGGGCAAGTCCACGCTGGCGCGCGATGTGCTGATGGCCAACCTGCTCGACGCGGTGGGCCGTTCGGTGATGTCGTCGCCGGCCACGCGGCGCGCGCGCAAGGCGGCAGGCAGCGAGGCGCCCGCGCGCTCGCAGGCCACGGCACGCGCCGAGCCGCGCCGCAAGCTGGAGGTCACGCACGACTGGCAGGGCTGCGACAGCATCACCGGCTTTGAGTGCATCGACCGCGTGCTGGAAGTCGACCAGACCCCGATCGGCAAGACGCCGCGCTCTTGTCCGGCCACGTACATCGGCGTGTGGGACACCATCCGCAAGTTGTTCGCGCAGACGCTGGAAGCCAAGGCGCGCGGCTATTCCGCCTCGCGCTTTTCCTTCAACACCGGCGACGGCCGCTGCCCGGCCTGCGAAGGCCAGGGCGTGCGCACCATCGGCATGAGCTTCCTGCCCGATGTGAAGGTGCATTGCGACGTCTGCCACGGCCAGCGCTTCAACCCGGAAACGCTGGCGGTCACCTGGCGCGGCAAGAACATCGGCGACGTGCTGACGATGGAGATCGACGAGGCGGTGGCGTTCTTCTCCGCCATGTCCAATATCGCGCACCCGCTGCAGCTGATGAAGGATGTGGGCCTGGGCTACCTGACGCTGGGCCAGCCGTCGCCCACGCTGTCCGGCGGCGAGGCGCAGCGCATCAAGCTGGTGACCGAGCTGTCCAAGGTGCGCGACGACATCACCCGCCGTGGGCAGCAGGCACCGCACACGCTGTACGTGCTGGATGAGCCTACCGTGGGCCTGCATATGGCCGACGTGGCCAAGCTGATCCGCGTGCTGCACCGGCTGGCGGACGGCGGCCACAGCGTGGTGGTGATCGAGCACGACCTCGATGTGATCGCGGAAGCCGACTGGATCCTCGACCTGGGTCCCGAAGGCGGGGTGGCTGGCGGCGGCATCGTTGCGGCTACCGACCCGGAGGGGCTGGTGCGGGTGCGGGCCAGCCATACCGGCGCGGCGCTGGCGCCGGTGCTGGCGCGCGGCAGGCAGGAGGGCAAGCGGGGCAAGCAAGCCGGCAAGGCGGCCGCCTGAGGCAAAGGCGGGTGCCGCAATATGGCAATGCCGGCGCTCGCCGGCCTTCCGGAAAACGAGGCCCCGGGCGGTTTTCACCCGGCGGTCCCGGTAGCTGACACAATGTGATATTCAGCAACTGGTGGCCGCCGCCGGTCCTGCCGTTCGCTCATGCGTGGGCCTCCGGGCGGATTCGGCATCGCCGCCGCGTGACAGTGTGACCTATAAATCCCTTTTTTCTATCATGGCGGCGCTATGGCTCGCCCTGGCCAGCCCGGCCCTGCTGGCGGCGCCCGCCGCGTCCGAGGCCAGCGGCGCCCGCGCGCCAGCCAAGGCAGGCACAGGCACGGGCCGGACGCCAACTTCGCCGGCCGTCCAGCAGGCCACCCAGCAAGCCACGCAAGGCAACCACGACCAATACGCGCTGCGCCCCGAGCGCGATGTCCAGCCGCGCAGCAGCTTCGGCCTGCGGATGAAACCCGGCTGGCCGCAGCAGGACGATCCGGGCGCACCCGGCCGCTAGTCTTCGTTCCTTCCTTGCCTTAGCCGACACGATCCTGGCCGCCGTGGCCCCTGGGGTCGCCTCAACGCGCGCCGGGCCGGCCGTACAAGGTAATGATCAGGGACGTCAGCGAGGCCATTTCTTCATCAGCTTCCTGAATCGCGGCATTGACCGGCAAGAGCGCCTTTGCGGTACGCTTTCTCATCCGCCGCCAAACGGGCCGACTACCACGGCATCCGGACCGGCACGCCCCTCACAAAACAAGGAGTCCAGATGTCCGTCAGCCCGACCGGCTTTGTGCCCGCCCCGGCCGCAGCCCGCGCCACCGTCCATGACCTGCGCGCTTCGCGCATCCGCGAGGTGGCTAACGCCGGCATCGGCCTGCCCGATGTGCTGCCGTTCTGGTTCGGCGAATCCGACCAAGTCACGCCCGCCTTTATCCGCGATGCCGCCAGCCATGCGCTGGCCGGGGGCGCCACCTTCTACACGCACAATCTCGGCATCGCCCCGCTGCGCGTCGCGCTGGCCGAGTACGTCAGTGCGTTGCACGGCGCGACGGCGCTCGACAACCTGGTAGTCACCAGCGCGGGTGTCAACGCGCTGATGCTGGCGGCACAACTGGTGGCCGGGCCCGGCGACCGCGCCGTTGCCGTCACGCCGCTCTGGCCCAACCTGGTGGAGATTCCCAAGATTCTCGGCGCCGAGGTGGAAACCGTCTCGCTCGATTACGGCGCACATGGCTGGACCCTTGACCTCGGCAAGCTGCTGGCCGCGCTGACGCCCGAAACGCGCCTGCTGATGATCAACTCGCCCAACAATCCCACCGGCTGGGTGATGTCGCGCGCGGACCAGCAAGCGGTGCTGGCGCATTGCCGCCGCCACGGCATCTGGATCATTGCGGATGAAGTCTATGAGCGGCTGTACTACGGTGCCGGCGATAGCGCCGTCGCGCCGTCCTTCCTGGATATCGCCAGCCGCGACGAGCGGGTGATCTGCGTGAACTCCTTCTCCAAGGCGTGGCTGATGACCGGCTGGCGCTTGGGCTGGATGGTGCTGCCGGCAGCGCTGACCGACGATCTCGGCAAGCTGGTCGAGTACAACACGTCATGCGCACCTTCCTTCGTGCAGGAAGCCGGCATTGTGGCGGTGCGCGAGGGCGAGGCTTTCACCCGCGAACTGGTCGGGCGGCTGCGCGCGGCGCGCGATCACCTGGTGGGTGCACTGGCGGCCGTGCCAGGCGTGGATGTGCATGCGCCGGAAGGGGCGATGTATGTGTTCTTCCGGCTTGCGGGCGCGGGTGACAGTCTTGCGCTGTGCAAACAGCTGGTGCGCGAGGCTCGGCTGGGACTGGCGCCGGGGAGTGCGTTCGGCGAGGAGGGGGAGGGGTTTGTGCGCTGGTGCTATGCCTGCGATCCGGCGCGGCTGGACGAAGGCGTGCGGCGGTTGCGCGGGTTCCTGGGACGCTGAGCAGCTTCGCTGCGATATGGCGTGGTTGCGGGCACGTTCCGCCAGCCCCGGCGCGAAGCGAACTTCCACGCTCCTTCTCGCCTGCGCGACTGAGCGTCGACTATCGCGCGGCTGACTCCTGCGGTTGCCACCAGCCGCCACCCAGTGCCTGCAGCAGCGCCGCGGAATCGGTGAAGCGGCTTGCGGTGGCCTGCGCCAGGGCGAGCGCAGCCTGCCGGTATTGCCGTTCGGCATCGAGCACGGCAAGCTGGCTGACACCGCCAAGACGATACTGGCTCGACACCACGGCAAGCGTATCGGCCGCCTGCCTGGCGCTGTCGGCGCGTGCTTGCAGCGTGTTCGCATCGGCCTCCAGAGCGCGCAGTGCATCGGCCACTTCGCGCAGGCCCGTCAGCACTGCTTGCTGGTAGGCCGCCAGCGATTGCTCGTAGGCGGCCTCGGCGGCGCGCTTGCGCGCCACCAGCTCGCCACCGCGGAACACCGGCTGCACCAGCCCCGCGGCCAGCGACCACACGTTGAGGCTGCCGAACAAGTCGCGCGCGGACAGGGACTGCGAGCCGGCGTTGCCGGATAGCGTCAGCTGCGGATAGAGCTGCGCCGTGGCCACGCCGATATTGGCCGATGCCTGGTGCAGCAGCGCTTCGGCCGCGCGGATGTCGGGGCGCCGTTGCGCCATCGTGGAGGGCAGGCTGAGCGGCAGCGTGGCGGGCAGCGTGAGATCGGTCAGGCGGAATTCGGGCAGGTCGGCACTGGCCGGCGCCTGTCCCAGGTACACCGCAAGCTGGTGGCGCGTGGCCGCAAGTTGTTGCGCGAGGCCCGGCAGCAGGGCCTGGCTCTGCGCCAGCTCGTTGCGCTGGCGCTGCACGTCGACCTCCGCCACGCCGCCGGCGCGCAGGCGCTGCCCCGCAATATCGAGCTGGCGCTGCTGGGCCTGCACGATGGCCTCGGTGTCGGCGATCTGCGCGCGCAAGCCTGCCTCGCGGATCGCGGCGATGGCCACGTTGCCGGCCAGCGTCAGGCGCGCGGCCTCCAGTTCGAAACGCTGGTAGTCCACCGCCGCGCGCAAGCCCTCCAGCTCGCGCCGCTGGCCGCCGAACAGGTCGAGCGTGTAGGAGATTTCCACGCTGGCGCCATACAGCGTGAACGGCCCCGGACTGGGAAAGGCGGTAATGCCCAGCGAGGTGAAATTGACCTGCTCGCGGGTAGTGTTCAGCCTGGCGTCCACGCGCGGCAGCAAGCGCGCGCCGGTGGTGGCCGCCAGCTCCTGGCGCGCCTGCTCGATGCGGGCCTGTGCCTGCGCCAGCGTCGGGCTGGCATCCAGCGCCGTGCGGATGGTGCGGTCCAGCGCCGGGCTGCGGAACAGCGCCCACCATTGCGCCGGCACGTCGGCGCCACTCTCCAGCACCTGCGCCTGGCCGTGCGGCACGTCGGCGGCGCTGGTGCGCTCCGGTTGCGTGCCGGCGGTGTAAGCCGGCACCGCGGGCGCGGCCGGCACGGTGAAGTCGGGGCCGACCGCGCAGGCCGTCAGTGCGGCCGCCGCCAGCATGGCGAGGGCCGTGCGGTGCGATGTGATCCGGCGTTGCGGCGAGGCTTGCATGGCAGGCTCCCTCAGTCGAGCGTGCGGCGATAGAAGCGCACCGCGATGGTCATGACGACTAACGTGAACAGCGCCATCGGCCACACGTTCGGCCATAGCTCGGTCCAGCCGTTGCCCTTGAGCAGGATGCCGCGGACCAGGCGGTTGAAGTAGGTCATCGGCAATACGTTGCCGATGACCTGCGCCCAGCGCGGCATGCCCTGGAAGGGGAACATGAAGCCCGACAGCAGGATGTTCGGCAGGAAGTAGAAGAAGGTCAGCTGCACCGCCTGCAACTGGTTCTGCGCCAGCGAGGAGAGGGTGATGCCCACCGTCAGGTTGGCGGCGATAAAGAGCAGCGCCGACAGGTAGACCGCTACCACCGAGCCGACGAAGGGCACGCCAAATACCCAGCGCGCGGCCAGCAGAATGATGGTGGACTGGATCAGGCCGATGAAGATGTAGGGGATGATCTTGCCGGTGATCACCTCGAGCGGCCTGACTGGCGTGGCCAGCAGGTTCTCCATGGTGCCGCGCTCGCGCTCGCGGGTCATTGCCAGGCCCGTCATCATGACCATCGTCATGGTCAGGATCACCCCCATCAGGCCGGGGATGATGTTGTACTGCGTGAGGCCTTCGGGATTGTAGAGCCGCTGCACCTGCACGTCGAAGGGCGGCTTGCCGCCTGCCAGGTGCGCCAGCGCGCCCTTCAGGTCCCTGTCCGCCACCGAGAGCGGCAGCTGCGACAGCGCGGAGATGGCCATGCCGGTGGCGGAAGGATCGGTGGCGTCCGCCTCGACCAGCAACGAGGGACGCTCGCCGCGCAGCAGCCGGCTGGTGAAATCGGCCGGGATGCTGAGCACGAACTGCACCTCGCCCTTCATCAGCGCCTCGCGCCCGGCGGCTTCGTCGGGCAGGGTGCGCACCACGTCGAAGTAGGTGGACGTCTGCATGCCGGCGACGAAGGTGCGGGTGAACTCGCTCTGGTCCGCGGCGATCACCGCGGTGGCCATGTGGCGCGGATCGCTGTTGATGGCGAAGCCGAACAACATCAGCTGGATGATCGGCAGCCCGACGATCATGCCGAAGGTCACGCGGTCGCGGCGCAGTTGCAGGAACTCCTTGAGCACGATGCTCCACCAGCGGTCCAGCGAGAACGAGAAGCGGTCGCCGTTGCCGGCGCGAGCGCTGCTTGCATCGCCGCGCTTCATGTCCTGGCCCCCTTGCGGCTGCCCTGGCTGGCGACGCGCATGTTGTCCTCGGCCCGGCTCATCATGTGGATGAAGACATCTTCCAGGCTGGTTTCGATCGGCTCGATCCGGTGCTGCGGGCCGGCGACGCGGCGCAGCGTGGCTTCAAGCGCCGGCGCGTCGTGCCCGGTGACATGCAGCGCGCTGCCGAACACCACGGTTTGCTCCACGCCGGGCGCGCCCTGCAACTGCTCCGACAGCGCGGAGAGCTGTTCGCCCAGCACGCTCCAGGTGACCAGCTTCTGGCTGGCGACCACTTCATTCGCCGTGCCTTGCGCCAGCAGCTTGCCGTAGGCGATGTAGGCCAGCTTGTGGCAGCGCTCGGCCTCGTCCATGTAATGCGTGCTGACGAGGACCGAGATGCCGCGGGCTGCGAGCTGGTGCAGTTGCGCCCAGAAATCGCGGCGCGCCTTAGGGTCGACCCCGGCGGTGGGTTCGTCGAGCAGCAGCAGTTCGGGCTCGTGCAGCAGGCAGGCGGCCAGCGCCAGGCGCTGCTTCCAGCCGCCGGAAAGCGAGCCGGCCAGTTGCTGCGCGCGGCTGGCGAGGCCGAGGTCTTCGAGCGCCCGGTCCACGACCTCGCGGCGCCCTGGCATGCCGTACACGCGCGCCACGAAATCCAGGTTCTCGCGGATGGAGAGATCGTCCCAGTAGGAGAATTTCTGCGTCATATAGCCCACGCGCCGCTTGATCTCGGCGGTCTCGCGCAGGATGTCGTAGCCCAGGCAGGTGCCGGAGCCGGAGTCCGGCGTCAGCAGCCCGCACATCATGCGGATCGAGGTGGTCTTGCCGCTGCCGTTGGGGCCGAGGAAGCCGAAGATCTCGCCGCGCGCCACCTGCAGGCTGAGGTTGTTGACCACGTGCTTGTCGCCGTAGTGCTTGTTGATGTCGTGCACGTCAATGGCCAGGCCGGTCGTTTCACCGGGCTGGCCTTTGCGCGGTGCGGTGTCGGCAAGGGGCGCGCTCATGGCCTTGCCACCTCGACCGGCTGGCCCGGATGGAGCTTCGGCGCATCGGCCGGCGCGGGACGCGCTTCCACCAGGAACACCAGCTTGCGGCGTGTTTCGTTGCTGTAGATCACCGGCGGCGTGTATTCGGCCTGGTTGGCGATGTAGCTGATGGTGGCCGCGACGGGCGCGGCGCAGCCATCGCAGCGCACGCGCACCGTCTCGCCATGCTTGAAGGCGCCGACCACCGTCTCCGGCACGTAGAAGCGCACCTTCACGTTGCCCGGCGGCAGCAGCCGCACCACCGGGCTGCCGGCGGGCACCCAGTCGCCCAGGCGGAAGGGCGTGTCGTAGACCAGCCCGGCCTGCGTCGCGCCCACGGTCTTGCGCGACAGCTTCCACTCGGCCTGCGCCAGCGCGGCGCGCGCGGCGGCCACCTGGGCTTGCTGCGCGGCCTGCTGGGCGGTACGACCCGGCAGCAGGGCCACGTCGATATCGCGCTGCAGTTCGCGCACGCGGGCGGCATCGGTCGCAGCGGTGGCGCGGCTGTCTTCCAGCTGCGCCAGCGCGATCCCGCCAATGGCGTACTGCGCCTCGTCGCGCTTGCGCTGCGCGGCGCTGCGTGCCGCGGCGGCCTGAGCCTGCGCGAGCTGCGCGCGGCTCACGTCCACTTCGGGCACGCGCTTGCCGGTTTGCAGGTCGGCCAGCTGCGACTCTGCCGCGCGCATCTGCTCCTCGGCCTGCTGGCGCGCCGCGCGTTCGTCCTCGGCTTCCAGCGCGAATAACGGCGCGCCGCTGGCGACCTGCTGGCCGCGCTGGACCGAGAGGCGGTCCAGGCGCCCGGCGAAGGGCGAGGCCACGCTGACGAATTCGCCTTCCACATAGCCTTGCCATGAAGGCGGCGCCTTTTCGCTGCAGGCACTCAGCAACGCGGCGCCGATGACCGCAGCCGGCGCGGCTGCCCGCCACGAGTGCGCGGCCCTGCGCGTGGCGAATGCGGAGGGATCTGGGGAATGGTGGCGTGGCATACAGGCTCCGTGGCTGGCGGGCTGGATTCAGGCAGAGGGCGGCGGCGCGATTTGCGCCTGCGGCGACACGGCCAGGCCATGCGCCAGGAGCGCGCTGACGTGGCGCACCAGGGCCTCGCTGTCGATGGCTTTGGCACCGGGCAGGCGGCGCCAGATATGGGTGGTGGCCAGCGGCAGCAGCGTCAGGCCGATCAGCGACACCATCAGCAGCGCAGGCTCCAGTCCGGGGTTGATCTCGCCGCGCGCGCGCGCGGCGGCCAGCGGGGCGATCACCAGCCCGGCGCGCTGCATCGCGATCTTCTGCAGCACGCGCTGGTGCAGTTGTCCGTCGGCACCGACGATCTCGCGGATCCACAGGCCCGGGAACCATGGGGTAGCGGCCGCGGTGCGGATCAGCCGGCCGGCGATGCCCACCAGCATGGCGGCGGGGTCGGCGCTGTCGGCCGCGGCGGGCAGGAACACTTGTTCGACCAGGGGCTGCAGGCGCTCGTCGACCACCGCATCGAGCAACTGGTCGCGGTCGCGGAAGTAGTAATGCACCAGCGCCGGCGTGACGCCGGCATGGGTGGCGATGGTCTTGATCGCCGTGGCGGCCACGCCGCGTTGCGCGAACAGTTCGGTGGCGGCATCGAGCAACTGCTCGCGTTGGCCGGCGTTCCCCGCTTTGGCGGCGGCGGGGCGGCCGGGGCGGCGGCTGGCGGGCGGATTGTCTGCGGCAGGGGGCATGGAGGGCTCCGGACTATGCAGATAATATTAATTTTTGAATTAATTAATTCAAGAGCGGTTACAAAGTCAATAGACCGCAACTTCGGGAGTGGATATGTTGCATTGCAGCAATGCAAGGTAGACATGTCATATAGGCTTGGCTATGCTTCGTGCGCCAGCCAGCGGGGCACTTATCCTTCACCCGCCCGCCGCTGTTCCTCCGGATTTTTCATGTTGCTTCGTCGTTTCCCAGCCGCCCCGGCGCGGCCACGTCTGTCTTTTGCCTCTCGCCTGGCTGCGGCTGCCCTGTCGCTGGCCGGTCTAGGCGGCATGGCGTCGATACCGGCGCTGGCGCAGGAGCAGGGCGCGGCAAGCGGCGACGTGCCAGTGCAGGCGGATGCCCCGGAGAACTTCGCCTTCCACGGCCAGGCCACTTATATCTGGCAGCGCAAGCCGTCCTTCGGCGCGGCTTACTCGGGCACCAACAGCCTCGCCACGGAGCGTGCCAAGAGCTATTCCTTCAGCAGCACGCTCGATCTCGGCGTGCGCCTGTGGCGCGGCGCGGAGTTCCATTTCAACCCGGAAGTGACACAGGGGGTGCCGTTCTCGGAGTTGCACGGACTGGGTGGTTTGTCGAATGCCGAACTGGCCAAAGTGTCGAGCACCAGTCCGGTGTTCTATCGGGCGCGCGCTTTTATCCGGCAGACCTGGGGCCTGGGCGGCGGCAGCGAGCAACTGGATGCCGACTTCAACCAACTGGCCGGCAGCGTCGACAAGCGCCGCGTGGTGCTGACCGCCGGCAATTTCGGCGTGCTCGACGTCTTCGACCAGAACGAATACGGTTCCGACCCGCGCACCCAGTTCATGAACTGGTCGTTCCTGACGCACGGCTCCTTCGACTATCCGGCGGATGCGCGCGGCTACAACTGGGGCGTGGCGCTCGAGTACATTGGCGATGCCTGGTCGGTGCGGCTTGGCCGTTTCCTGCAGCCGCTGGAGTCCAACGGGCTGGAGCTTGATACGCGGATGTTCGAGCACTATGGCGACATCCTCGAATTCGAGAAACGCTACAGCCTGGCGGGCAAGCCTGGCGTGGCACGCCTGCTGTTCTGGCGCAACAAGGCGCGCATGGGCAGGTTCAGCGATGCGGTGCAGTTTGGCGCCGCCACCGGCACCACGCCGGATGTGGCCGATGTGCGCGAGGAACATGCCAAACTTGGCGTGGGCTTGTCGGTGATGCAGCGGGTGAACGATTCGCTCGGCGTGTTCGCGCGCGCCAACATGTCCGACGACAAGACCGAGACCTACGCGTTTACCGAAATCGGCCGCCAGGTGGCCGCCGGCGGCGTGCTTAACGGCAATGCGTGGGGACGGCCGCGCGATGTGGTGGGCCTGGCCATGTCGGTGAACATGCTGGGCTCGCATCACCAGGCCTATCTGGCCGCGGGCGGGCAGGGCGCATTCCTGGGCGACGGTGCGCTCAGGTACGGGCCAGAGCAGATCGTGGAACTGTTCTACAGCTTCCAGCCGGTCAAATACCTGAGCATCAGCCCGGACTTCCAGTACATCCGTAATCCCGGCTATAACCGCGACCGGGGCCCGGCGAAGTTCTACGGCGTGCGCCTGCACGCGGAGTTCTGAACCGCCGGGGCTACTTGGTGCGGTGGTGGATTGCCGACAAACCTGCGGCATTTGCCGAAGCCGACAAGATGCGCCAGCGCCGATCGAAATGACGACGGCGTTTACTCCCTCTCCCCTCAGGGGGAGAGGGTTGGGGAGAGTCCCCAGCACGCCGCGCCGTGCCGACTTGCGCCCAGGAGCCAGTAGTAGAGTAGTAGGCTC
>JYOD01000010.1:20906-56879 GCA_000955785.1 Burkholderiaceae bacterium 16 | reverse complement strand
CACGCGGGCCGCGATGGCCGGGCGCCCGAAGCTTTGCACGGCTTCCGGTGGCGCCGGGCGCGCCGGGGCCGCGCCATGCAGGCTGCCCTTGACGGGCGCCAGCGGCGGCGTGCCG
Organism: Burkholderiaceae bacterium 16; assembly: GCA_000955785.1. GTDB lineage: Bacteria > Pseudomonadota > Gammaproteobacteria > Burkholderiales > Burkholderiaceae > Cupriavidus. Next base: position 56,764 of record JYOD01000010.1, on the reverse strand, counting down.
TTGGCCTCGCCCTGGGGCAGGTTGCGCCATGCCACGCCGCGCGCGCCGGGCGGCACGCGCTGGCCCTGTACAAAAGCGCGCGACGGCATGTTTGTGATCGCCCCCGGCACATTCCGGTTGATGAAGGCATCCCTGCCATGGCGATTGAACGCCTCGTTGTTGCCAGCGAAGCGGTTGATGCGGCTGAGATACGCCGGGCTGGCGCCATAGACCGGGCGGTAGGCCTCGCGCGGTCCCAGCGGGTACCACGCTACGCCCGGGCCGCGTCCTTGCCCGTGGCCCTCGCCGATAAAGCCGACCACCGCGGGGGCGTAAACCGGCCGTACCGACTGCGGGCCCGGCATCCAGCCCCAACGGTTTCCGATGCGGGCCCAGCGGCCGTAGTGGGACGGGGCAAAGCCCCAGGGCGCATCGTCGCACCAGCTCCACCCCCACGGTGCCACCCAGGCCCAGTAGCCCGTGCTGTAAGGCGCCCAGCCCGCCGCCACCACGCGGGGGAACCAAACCGCGCCATAGCCGGGGTCTTCCTGCCAGTCGCCATAGTCGTCCAGCGCGGCATAGCCAGTCATTTCAGGCGCGACGTAACGGGCCGACGGCGAACTGTCCTCCCGCGCATCGCGCGCCATGGTCCAGCGGTCGAAGCCGTCCAGGGGAGGATTGGTGGCGCTGCCAGCCTCGGCCAGGTCGGTGCCGGCAAAACGGATCTGCTCGCCGCGCCGCATTTGCAGCGAGCGGTTGTCGCCGTACACCACGGCGGAGCCGTGGTGCATGGTGACCACCGTGTTGCTGCCGTCAGGAGCCACGTCGAGGCGGTAATCGCCGGGCTCGGCCGGCACGAAAGCCAGGTTGGGCGTGTCGATCTCGACCGGCTGGTCGGGCGGCAGCGCGCGTACGCGCAATTGCAGCGTGCCCTGGGTCAGCTTGACCTGCGTGGCGCTGTCGTCGAGGTTGAGCACGGTCACGGCGGTGCCGCTGCCCAGCCGGATCGCCGTGGAACCGGCGTGCAATTCGGCCTGGCCGCCGTTGTCGACCCAAAGGCGGTCGCCGGTGGTAATGGGCCGGTTCAGACCTGCCTGCGCCCAGTCGTCGGAACCCGCCGGGGCAAAGCTCAGGTTGCCGGCGGCATCGGTGATGGTGGCGATGCGCTCGGAAGGATCGGCGGACTGCGCCAGCGCCGGCAGTTGCCAAGTGATGAAAACGATACTGGCGGCCAGGAGCAGGGCGCGCGTGCGGGAGCCAGGCCTGCGGTCGGAAAACATGGGATACCTCTTGGTAAGAATGGGCGCGCGGGCCAACACCTGCCACCCTTGCTATCACCATACTTCGCTTAACGCCAGGCTGCCGGACTAGCCGACTTGACTTTGTAAGCACATATTTCCCTGTCCTGGACAGGCGGGAAAGGCACAGCTTGCCTGCGCGCCGCCCGCCACGGCCCCCGCCACGTCGGGCAGCCAGGGCTGGCGGGACGAAACGGGACGAAGCAGGACAAAGCCGGAAACAAATTACCAGGCGGGAAGCGCGGCCGCGCAGGGCAGCCGGCACATGGCATCAACGGGGAAAAGGCGGAGCACTGATGGTGGCGCGGGCCCGGCCCGCCCGGCTCAGCGAGCCGACTGCCGCAGGAATTCGGTAAATTTGTCGGGGGACATAGGCCGGCCGTACAGGTAGCCCTGCACCTCATGGCAACCGTTCGCGGCAAGGAAATCCCGCTGCTCGACGGTTTCCACGCCTTCGGCCACCACGCCGATGCCCAGGCTGCCGCCCACGTTCACCATGGCGCGCACGATGGCGGCGTCGACCGGGCTCTCGGTGACATTGCGGATAAACGACTGGTCGATCTTGATGCGGTCGACCGGGAACGACTTGAGGAAACTGAGCGAGGCGTAGCCGGTACCGAAATCGTCGCAGGTCAGGGTCACGCCATCCCGGCGCAAGGTCTGCAACTGCCCGGAGAACTCGTCGCCCTGCTGCAGGGCGATGGTCTCGGTGATTTCCAGCTCGAGCCGCTCGGGCGCCAGGGCCAGCTCACGCAGCACGTGGCGGACTTCGGTCAGCAGGCGGCTCTCGCTGAGCTGCGCCGCAAACAGGTTGATGGCGACGCGCGGCGCATCGGGAAACCCCAGCGACCACATGCGCGCCTGGGCGCAGGCGGTGTGCAGCAGCCAGACGCCAACGTCCGCCGCCACGCTGCTGGCCGCCAGCGCATCGATGAAGCTGGCCGGCGTCAGCAGGCCCTGGGTCGGATGGCGCCAGCGCATCAGCGCCTCGGCGCCCACCACGCGGCCATCGCGCAGGTCGATCTGCGGCTGGTACAGCAGTTCGAACTGGCGTTGCGCGTAGGCATCGCGCAAGGCTTGCACCAGCGACAGGCGGGTCGTCACGTCGGTGCGCATCTGCGGCTTGAAGAAGCGGATGGTGCGGCCGCCGTCGCGCTTGGCCCGGCCCAGCGCCAGGCTGGCCGATGCCAGCGCATCGGAGGCGTTGTCGCCGCCGGCCGGCATCACGCACGCGCCCAGGCTGGCCAGCACATGGTGGCGCCGGTTGCCGTATTCGTGGGGCTCCGACTGGAGCGAAAGGATGGCCGCGCTGACATGGCGCACCAGGGTGGGATCCGCGATGGAGGGGAGCAATACGGCGAACTCGTCGCCGCCGATCCGCCCCAGGATGGCGTCGCGCGGCGAGGCGTCGCGCAGGCGGCGTGCCACGCGGCGCAGGATTTCATCGCCCTCGGCATGGCCGTGCATATCGTTGAAAGCACGAAAATCGTCGATGCCGAGCAGCAATAGCGAGCAGCGCGGGGTGGCCTCCGAGCGCAGGCGGCCTTCCAGCGTGTTCAAGAATGCCTGGCGCGACGCTACGCCGGTCAACGGATCGAGGTCCGCGTTCGACGGCGCGCCGGCCCTCGCCTCTGACCTGGCCACCATGCCTGCCCTGTTTGTGATTATCGACATCGGTCCGATCTGACTATTTGGCAAGTGTGACGAAAACCAGAAAAAAATCAAGCCGCGTCAAACCATAATATGGCGATATGTTGCGACCGGACAAATACCATTGCCCTTGGCGTTCCCTTCCGCGGGCACCATTGAAATGGCAGAAGCCTTACAGTACCCTACGCCGCTATTACGCACCCCTGGTGCTACGGCCAGCCTTCTAACCCGCGTCCGCGCACCATTTTCACCGCGCCCGGCCGCCCGCTCCCCCGACTACAAGAAAAGCAATGGGAAAACGCATCGTGACCCTCTGGACCATCCGCACGCGCATCCTGGTAAGTTTCGCCTTTATCCTGGCGGTCATTTTACTCACGGCGGTGATCGCCTACGACCGCCAGTCGGCCATCGAAACCAATGCCACCGCGCTGCGCGACGATGCCCTGCCGGGACTCTACTACAGCACCGCCATGCGTGGCGCCTGGGGCGAAGCCTATGTCCTGGCCTGGCAGAGCGTTACCGCGGCCAATGACACAGAGCGGCGCCAGCATGCCGAGAGCAACGTGGCATTGCGCAAGCGGCTGGACGCCCTGGAAGAGAAATACGCCGACTCGATCCGGCGCCCCGAAGACCGCCAGCGCTTCGAGAAGTACAAGGAGATCCGCCGCGGCTATGACGAAGCCTCTTCGGTGATCTTCGCGGCAGGCGGCGCCGAGGCCGGCGCCATGGAAAGCCGGCTGCGCGGCCCGATCCATGCCATCTGGGCCGAAGGCCGGACTACCCTGCAAGCACTGTTGGAAGACAACAACAAGGTAGCCAGTGAAGGCGCCACCAGCATCAACCACGCGGTCGAGACCGCCAAGATCAGCATCGAGGTCTCGCTGATTGCCGCCCTGCTGGAGTCGCTGGTAGCCGGCTACCTGTTGTTCCGTTCCATCACCGTGCCGATGCGCTCGATCGTCGATCTGCTCACCAATATGCGGGGCGGCGACTTGCGCCAGCGCCTGTCGCTCAATCGCAAGGACGAATTCCTGGAGGTGGAGCAGGGCTTCAACCAGATGACCGGCGATCTTACCGGGCTGGTCGGGCAGGCCCAGCGCTCGGCCATCCAGGTGACCACTTCCGTCAACGAGATCGCCGCCACCGCGCGCCAGCAGCAGGCCACCGCCACGGAGACCGCCGCCACCACCACCGAGATCGGCGCCACCTCGCGGGAGATCTCCGCCACCTCTCGCGACCTGGTACGCACCATGACCGAGGTCTCCAGCGCCGCCGAGCAGACCGCCGGCCTGGCCGGCACGGGCCAGGTCAGCCTGTCGCGCATGGAGGCCACCATGCACCATGTGATGGAAGCCGCCGGCTCCGTCAACGCCAAGCTGGCCACCCTGAACGAGAAGGCGGGCAATATCAACCAGGTGGTCACCACCATCGCCAAGGTGGCGGACCAGACCAACCTGCTGTCTCTCAATGCCGCCATCGAAGCCGAGAAGGCCGGCGACTACGGCCGCGGCTTCTCCGTGGTCGCCACCGAAATCCGCCGCCTGGCGGACCAGACGGCGGTAGCCACGTACGATATCGAGCAGATGGTGCGCGAGATCCAGTCCGCCGTAGCTGCCGGTGTCATGGGCATGGACAAGTTCTCCGAAGAAGTGCGGCGCGGCATGTCCGAGGTGACGCAGGTCGGCGACCAGCTCTCCCAGATCATCGGCCAGGTGCAATCGCTGGCGCCGCGGGTGCAGATGGTCAACGAAGGCATGCAGGCCCAGGCTGGCGGCGCCGAGCAGATCAACCAGGCCCTGATGCAGTTGTCCGAAGCGGCCCAGCAGACCGTGGAATCGCTGCGCCAGTCCAGCCAGGCGATCGACGAACTGACGCTAGTTGCAAATGACCTGCGTACCGGCGTGTCGCGCTTCAAGGTATGAGCGTGCCGGGCGCCGGCACCACGCCATGAAACTCTTCCTGCTCTTTCGCATCGGGCCGGACCACTACGCACTGGACGCGAACGAGATCGCCGAAGTGCTGCCGCTGACCACCCTCAAGCACCTGCCCGAGGCGCCGCCCTGGGTCAGCGGGCTGCTGGCGCGCTGTGGCGAGGTGGTGCCGGTGATCGACGTCAACGCGCTGGCCACCGGTACGCCGGTCGCCAGGCGGACCAGCACGCGCACCGTACTGGTGCATTACCGCCGGCAAGCCGATGCGCCGGCGCGCCTGCTCGGGCTGCGTCTGGAGTATGCCACCGAGACGCTGCGCTGCGATCCCGCCGAATTTGTCGACAGCGGCGTGGACCCCGCTCCGGCGCGCTACCTGGGGCCCGTGCGCAACGGCAGCCAGGGGATGGTGCAGTGGATCAAGGTTGATGCCCTGCTGTCCGACGCGGTGCGCGCGCGCCTGTTTCCCGACTTGCCGGCAGCTGAGCCTGCCGCGCCAGGGCCATGACCACCGCCGCCCATATCGAAGCCTTGCTCAAGGAGCGCATCGGCCTGGACGCCGCCACCGTGGGGCCGGGCATGGTCGAGCGCGCGGTGCGCGAGCGCCTGGCCGCGGCCGCGGCGCCGGATCACCACGCCTACTGGAACCTGCTGCACGTGCAGCCGGGCGAACTGCAGGCGCTGATCGAAGCCGTGGTGGTCCCCGAGACCTGGTTCTTCCGCCATCGGGAGGCGCTGCTGGCGCTCGCCCGCTTTGCCGCCACGCGCGTGTTCGGACGCGCTCGCGAACACGAGGATGCCGGGCCACTGCGCATTCTCAGCGTGCCCTGTTCGACCGGCGAAGAACCGTATTCGATTGTCATGGCGCTGCTCGATGCCGGCGTGCCGGAGCAGCGCTTCCAGGTCGATGCCGTGGACATCAGCGCGTGCTCGCTGGAGCGCGCGCGCATCGGGCAATACGGCAGCAACTCCTTCCGGGGCAGTCCGCTGGATTTCCGCGACCGGCATTTCACCGCCAGCGCGGGCGGCTACACCCTCAAGGCCAACGTGCGCGCCAAGGTGCGCCTGCTGCACGGCAACCTGCTCGATCCGGTCCTGATGGCCAATGAGGCCCCCTATCACTTTGTGTTCTGCCGCAACCTGCTGATCTATTTCGACCAACCCACGCAGCGGCGTTCGCTCAAGGTGCTGGAACGGCTGAGCCGGCCGGACGCCATGATTTTCGTGGGCCCGGCCGAAGCCAGCCTGCTGACGCGGCACGGCTTTGTCTCGGCGGGCGTGCCGCTCGCCTTTGCCTTTACCCGGCGCAGCGCGCATGCGCAGGCCCCGGGCAACCCTGCCGTGCCGGATTACCTGGCCCAGCTGTCCGATCCGGTCCGGGCCGCGCCGCCGCCGTTATCGTGGCCGGCGCGTACGGCCGTGCCCGCCAGGGCGCTGGCCCCGCGCGGGCAGGCACGGCCCATGGCGATACCGCCCCCCTGCGCCGCACCAGCCCCGGCCGCCGGCAAAATGGCCGCCCCGGCCAATGCCGGCGCCGATGCGCTGGCCAGGATCTCCCGGCTTGCCGATCGCGGCGACCTCGCCGCCGCGGTGGCGGCCTGCCTGGCGCACCTGGAAGCGCAGGGCCCGTCGGTCGCCGCCTATTGCCTGCTGGGCGTGCTCCACGATGCCACCGGCCGGCCGCCCGACGCGCGCGAGGCCTATCGCCGCGCGCTTTACCTCGACCCGGCTCACCAGGAGGCGCTCTACCATATGGCTGCCATCCTGGAAGCGGAAGGCGACGGCGCGGCAGCGGCGCGCCTGCGGCACCGCGCACAACGCAAGACCCCGACCCATCATGGCTGAGCCCGCATCGCTTCCCCCGGCCGAGCATGGCCTCCCGCCCGGCTTGACGACTGTCGCCGTGGATGACTGCTGGCGCCGCATCGGCGTGCTCGGGAATGGCAGTTGCCCGCTGCTGGCCACGCACATCCATTGCCGCAACTGCCCGACCTACTCGCGCGCGGCGCTCACGCTGCTCGACAACCTGCCTACCGGCGAAGTGAGCTTGCCCGCCGATAGCGCCGTCCAGGCCGAGACCGCCACGCGCGGCCCCACCCTGTCCTGCCTGGTGTTCCGCATCGGCGACGAGTGGCTGGCGCTGCCGGCGGCCGCGCTGGCAATGGTCACCGCGCCCTGCCCCGTGCATTCGCTGCCGCACCGCCACCACGCCGCGGTGCTGGGACTGGCCAGCGTGCGCGGCAATCTGCTGGTGTGCATCTCGCTGGCGAAGCTGCTCGGCCAGGACCCGGCCGCCGGCGCCGCGTCCAACGCTGCCGCCGATGCCAAGGGCGGCGCCGGGCACGGCGCCCGGCTGCTGGTCCTGGGCCAGGGCCGCACCGCCATCGCGCTGCCGGTGGACGAAGTCACCGGCATCGAGCGGATCGCGGAGGCAGCCCTGCAGCCACTGCCAACTACCTTGTCGCGCGCCTCGGCGCATTACACCCGGGCCTTGCTCAAGAGCGGCGGACGCAGCGTCGGCCTGCTCGACCCGGCCCTGCTGCAACAAGCCCTGAAGCGGAGCCTGGCATGAACCCCGACCAGTTGCGCGACGCCTCCCTGCTGGAGCTGTTCGCGCTGGAGGCACAATCGCAGGCCGAAGTCCTCAATGCCGGCCTGCTATCGCTGGAGCGCGACCCTACCGCGGCCGACCAGCTCGAGGCCTGCATGCGCGCAGCCCATTCGCTCAAGGGCGCCGCGCGCATCGTCGGCCTGGATGGCGGCGTGCGCGTGGCCCACGTGATGGAAGATTGCCTGGTGGCGGCCCAGCACGGCGAACTGCGGCTGCGGCCGGTGCATATCGACGCCCTGCTCCACGGTACCGACCTGCTGCTGCGGCTGGGCTGCCCGCCGGGCGGCGATCCCCGCTGGGCCGACCAGGCCGGCAAGGCCGAGATCGATGCCCTGGTGCTGCGGATGGCCGCGCTGCTCGCCGGCGAGGAAGTCGACGCCGACGCCTGGGCGGCGGGTCATGCCGCGCAGCGCCTCGCGCCGGGGAGCGAACCGCTGGCCGAGTCGCTGGCCGAGTCGCTGGCCGCAAGCACTACGCCCGTGAGCGCGGCGCGGCCCGAGGGCCCGGCGCCCGACGAGGTCGTGGGCACCAAGGCCGCAGGGCCAGCCACGCAGCCCTCCGGCCTGCCGGATGCCCAGGAGCGCATGCTGCGCGTCAGCGCCGATACGCTCGACCAACTGCTCGCGCTGTCGGGCGCGGCGATGGTGGAGACGCACTGGCTCAAGCCCTTCGGCAACGCGCTGCAGCAGACCCGGCGGCTGCAGATGCGCGCGCTGCAGGCGCTCGATGCGCTGCAGGTGGCGCTCGCTGCCAGTCCGGCGGACGCCCTCGCCCGGGCCTCGCTGGCCGAAGCGCAGCGCTTGCTCGGCGAGAGCCATCAGCAGTTGTCGCAACGGGTCACGGAACTGGAGCAGTACGACCACCGCACCGGCCGGCTTGCGCACCAGATCTACGACCGGGCGCTGGCCAGCCGCATGCGGCCCCTGGCCGACGGCCTAACCGGTTACTCGCGCATGGTGCGCGACCTGGGGCGCTCGCTGGGCAAGGCGGTTCACCTCGAACTGGTCGGCGAGAGCACCAAGGTCGACCGCGACATCCTGGAGCAGCTCGAGGCGCCGCTGGCCCACCTGCTGCGCAACGCGGTAGACCACGGCATCGAAACGCCGGAAGCGCGCCTGGCCGCCGGCAAGCCGGCCGAAGGCCGCATCACGCTGAACGCGCGCCACAACGCCGGCCGGCTGGTGATCGTGATCGCCGACGACGGCGCCGGCGTGGACCTCGATGCCCTGCGCCGCGCCATCGTTCGGCGCAACCTGGTGCCCGAGGACACCGTGGCCAGGCTGTCGCAGGCGGAGCTGCTCGACTTCCTGCTGCTGCCCGGCTTCAGCATGCGCGAGACCGTCAGCGAAGTGTCGGGGCGCGGCGTCGGGCTCGATGCCGTGCAGGACATGCTCCGCCAGGTGCGCGGCAGCATCCGCCTGACGCAGGAGAGCGGACACGGCATGCAGTTCCACCTGGAGTTGCCGCTCACCTTGTCGGTGGTGCGCGCGTTGCTGGTCGAGATATCCGGCGAGGCCTACGCCTTCCCGCTGGCTTACGTCATGCAGGCCATCCACCTGGAGCGCGGCGACATCGAGCAACTGGAGAACCGCCAGCACTTCCGCTTCGGCGACCGCCAGGTGGGGCTGGTAAGCGCAGCCCAGGTCCTGCAGCAAGCGGAAGCCCGCCGCGACGAGGAGACGGTGGCGGTGGTGGTCCTGGGCGACCAGGAGCGCACCTACGGGGTGGCGGTGGACCGGCTGCTGGGCGAGCGCATCCTGGTGGTGCAACCCCTGGTGGCGACCTTGGGCAAGATCAAGGACATCGCCGCCGGCAGCCTCACCGAGGACGGCACACCGGTGCTGATCTTCGATGTGGAGGACATGGTCCGCTCAGTGGAAAAGCTGCTGTCGGAAGGCAGGATCGACCGCATCCGCCGTGGCAGTACCGAGGCGGCGCCGGTCCGGCGCAAGCGCGTGCTGGTGGTGGACGATTCGCTCACGGTGCGCGAGCTTGAGCGTAAGCTGCTCGCCAACCGCGGCTACGAAGTCGCGGTCGCGGTGGACGGCATGGATGCCTGGAACGTGCTGCGCGCCGAATCCTTTGACCTGGTCATTACCGACATCGATATGCCACGCATGGACGGCATCGAACTGGTCGGCCGCATCAAGCGCGACGCCCGCCTGCAGCAAGTGCCGGTGATGGTTGTGTCGTACAAGGACCGGGAGCAGGATCGCCAGCGCGGCCTGGAGGCCGGGGCCGACTACTATCTGGCCAAGGGCAGCTTCCAGGACGCCGCGCTGCTCGATGCCGTTCAAGACCTGATTGGAGACGCACGCGCATGAAGATCGGCATCGTCAACGACTCCCAGCTGGCCGTGGCCGCCCTGCGGCGCGTCATCGCGCTCGACCCTTCGCTGGAGGTGGCATGGGTGGCCGAGGATGGCGAAAGCGCCGTGCGCATGGCCGCCGCGCGCACGCCCGACCTGATCCTGATGGACCTGCTGATGCCGGTCATGGACGGCGTCGAGGCAACCCGCCGCATCATGGCCGCCACGCCGTGCGCCATCGTGGTGGTGACCATGGACCTGGGCCGCAACGCCAGCCAGGTGTTCGACGCCATGGGCCACGGTGCGGTCGACGCGGTCGATACGCCCACGCTGGCCGAGCCGGATTCGAAGCTGGCCAGCGGCCCGCTGCTGCGCAAGATCCGCAATATCGGCCGGCTGCTCGATGGCCGCACCGGGCCCTCGCGCGCGGCTGCGCCGCTGACGCGCAAGGCCAGCACCGAGCGCCTCGTGGCGGTGGGGGCGTCGGCCGGCGGCCCTTCCGCGCTGGCCACTGTGCTGGGCGGCCTGCCGGCCGGATTCAACGCCGCCGTGGTCGCGGTCCAGCATGTGGACGAGGCCTTCGCGGCCGGCATGGCCGACTGGCTGGACGCGCAGTGCCACTTGCCGGTGCGGCTGGCCCGCGAGGGCGAGGGTCCGCAGCCGGGCACCGTGCTGCTCGCCGGCACCAACGACCACCTGCGCCTCATCGGCGCCACTCGCATGATCTACACGGAAGAGCCGCGCGACTACCTGTACCGGCCGTCGATCGATGTATTTTTTGAGTCCGTGGCCCAGCACTGGCGCGGCGACGCGGTGGGCGTGCTGCTCACCGGCATGGGCCGCGACGGTGCGCTGGGGCTCAAGGCCATGCGCGAGCGCGGCTGCCTGACCATTGCCCAGGACCAGGCCACCAGCGCCGTCTATGGAATGCCCAAGGCTGCCGCCGCGCTTGGCGCCGCCAGTGAAATCCTGCCTTTGCCGCAGATCGCCGCCCGCATCGTACGGGCGTGCAACACCAACAACAATCAGTAACCACGGGCTGGACAGAGGTGCCGGACATGCAGCGAAACAAGCCAGGCGGTACACGCAGTAGCACAGCCGCGCCAGGATCAGCTTGTCAGCGCCTCCAAAGCCAGAGAGCATGAGGAACACAATGTCTAAAGATACAGCCCCTAGCACCAGGCAGCACCAGGATGAATACAAGGCCATGGTCCTGCTGGTGGACGACCAAGCCATGGTGGGCGAAGCGGTAAGGCGCGAACTCGAACCAGAGCGGGACATCGATTTCCACTATTGCGCCAAGCCCGACGAAGCCGTCGCCGTGGCGGAGCGCACCCGCCCCACGGTGATCCTGCAGGATCTGGTAATGCCCGGCATCGACGGCCTGACGCTGGTGCAGCGATACCGCGCCAACCCGGTGACGCGCGACATTCCCATCATCGTGCTGTCCACCAAGGAAGAGCCGATCATGAAAAGCGCGGCCTTTGCCGCCGGCGCCAACGACTACCTCGTCAAGCTGCCCGACACCATCGAACTGGTGGCGCGCATCCGCTATCACTCGCGCTCCTACCTCAACCTGCAACAGCGCGACGAAGCCTACCGCGCGCTGCGCCAAAGCCAGCAGCAGTTGCTCGAGACCAACCTGGAACTGCAGCGGCTGACCAACTCGGACGGCCTGACGGGGCTGTCCAACCGGCGCTATTTCGACGAGTACCTCGGGGCGGAATGGAAACGCGCCAATCGCGAGCAAAGCCAGCTGGCGCTTCTGATGATCGACGTGGATTCGTTCAAGGCCTACAACGACACCTACGGTCACGTGGCTGGCGACGAAGTGCTGCGCCGCGTGGCGGGCGTGATCCGCGAGAACTGCGCGCGCCCTGCCGACCTGCCGGCGCGTTTCGGCGGCGAGGAGTTCGCCATGATCCTGCCCTCCACCTCGCCCGGCGGCGCGCGGCTGCTTGCCGAGAAGGTCAGGCGCGCAATCGAATCCCTGCAGGTACCGCATAGCGGCTCCCCGGTAGGAGCGTATGTGACGGTCAGCATCGGCGGCACGGCGATGGTGCCCGGTGCCGACATGCGATTCAGCCGCATCGTCGAAATCGCCGACGCGGGTCTCTACCAGGCCAAGCGCAATGGCCGCAACCAGGTCGTGATGACATCCTGACCGGGCGGGGCGGCACGCATCGCGCCCCTGCTGCCCGCCGCATTTCGCCCCCGGCCTTCATCGCCTCCGCGCCGGTTTGACCAGGACCGGCGCCAGCGCTACGATAGCCCGCCAGGCGCCATCCCATGAATATGGAGTAGCGCGCCCTCCCCGCTCCGCGGCATAGTCGAGACTAGCCTCCGCCCACACCATGCGCTCACAGAACCAGTCTCCGGCCCCGGAAGCCGATATCCGTGTCCTGCTAGTGGAAGACGACCCCGCCACCAGCGCGCGCCTGCAAAGTGCCCTCGGCAGCTTGCCCGGCATCCAGGTAGTGGCGGCCTGCGCGCAGCGCGCCAGCGCCTGCGAGTGGCTGGACACGCAGGAGCCCGACGTGCTGCTCTGCGATCTCGGGCTGCCGGACGGCTCCGGCATCGATGTCATCCACCATGCGCGCCGGCTGCACCCACGCTGCGACTGCATGGTGATCACCATGTTCGGCGACGAGGCGAGGTGGAGCGCGAGCAGGCGACGCTAAGGGAACGCGGGCGCATCATGCGTGACATGCACGACGGACTGGGCAGCACGCTGGTCGGTGCGCTCAGCTTGCCGCGCTTCGGCCAGGGCTCGCCCGCGGTGTTGCAGGAGCACCTTCAGCATGCGTTGGATGCGCTGAAGTTCTCGGTGGATGCCATGCAGGACACTGGCGGCGATCTCGCCGCCGTGCTTGGCAACCTGCGTTATCGGTTGCGCGCGAGGCTGGAAGCGGCCAGGTTGCGAGTGGACTGGCAGGTGGAGCGATTGCCGGCCGTGGCCGGCCTGACGCCGCAGATCGTGCGGGAACTGCAGTACCTGTTGCTGGAGGCCTTTAGCAATGTCATGCAGCATGCAGACAGCGGCGTGGTGCAGGTGGTGGCGCGCAGCGCCGGGGGGGGATGCCCGCGGTGGCGGGGCCATCCTGATCGAGATACGGGATGATGGGTGTGGATTCGACGTCGCGGCTGCCGTGCAGGGGCATGGCCTGGCCAATATGGCAGCCGCGCGGCTGCCATCGGTGGCGAGCTGTCGATTGACTCTTCCGTGCGGGGTACTTTGGTTTGTCTCTTGCTGTACCCGGCAAGGTGGGAGGCGGGGGAGACTGGCTGAGGGTTGGGCGCCCCTCAACTCCCCTGCCCGATATCACTCTGCAGCACGTCCAGGTGCGAGAGATAGTTATCCAGTTCCTCCCGCCCGCTATCCGTAATGCAATAGACCCGACCACTGCCTTCCACCAGCTCCGCCGTGATAGCCCGTGCGATGAGCAAGCTACGCAGGATGGGCCTGAGCGAACGAATATTCTTCTCGACCCCGTGCTCGCGCAAACGGTCGACCAGTGTCATCACTGTCGATGGACTCGACTGGACAAGTTTCAGGATGTACAGCTTCGAAACGAAGCCATCTAGTGCTGGAGTTCTCATGCGGCGCCTGTGACGCACCAGACAGCGGTGCGATAGAGCTGATCATCATGCGCAGCCCTGGCGCTGCGAGCGCAGCCGGGCGTGTTCAGTGCGAGCGGCCCGGCTTGCACCGGGAGCGCTATCTAAAAAAAAATCGGGGTGCCAGAGGCACCCCAAATCTTGCGTTGCATGCGCCGGCACGAGGCCGGCGCGGGTGGGGCTCTATGACTACTCTTCCTGGAACGCCTCTTCGCGCTTCGCCTTGATCGACGGCAGTGCGACAACAGCGACCAGTGCGGCAGCGGCGATCAGCAGGCCCATCGACAGCGGACGGGTCACGAACACGGTGAACTCGCCACGCGACAGCAGCAGGGAGCGACGGAAGTTTTCTTCCATCATCGGTCCCAGCACAAAGCCCAGCAGCAACGGTGCCGGCTCGCACTTGAGCTTCAGGAACAGGTAGCCGAGGATGCCGAAGCCTGCCGCCATGAACACGTCGAAGGTCTGGTTGTTGACCGAGTACACACCGATACCACAGAACACCAGGATGGCCGGGTACAGGAAGCGGTAAGGCACGGTCAGCAGCTTCACCCAGATTCCGATCATCGGCAGGTTCAGGATGATCAGCATCAGGTTGCCGATCCACATCGAGGCGATCAGGCCCCAGAACAGCGCGGGGTTGCTGGTCATGACCTGCGGACCCGGCTGGATGTTGTGGATGGTCATCGCGCCCACCATCAGCGCCATCACCGCGTTGGGCGGAATGCCCAGCGTCAGCAGCGGGATGAAGGAGGTCTGCGCGGCGGCGTTATTGGCCGACTCCGGACCTGCCACGCCTTCGATGGCGCCCTTGCCGAATTCATGCGCGTACTTCGAGGTCTTCTTTTCCAGCGAGTAGGCCGCGAACGAAGCCAGTGCAGCACCGCCGCCCGGCAGGATGCCCAGCGCCGAACCCAGCATCGTGCCGCGCAGAACCGCGGGCGCCATGCGCTTGAAGTCTTCCTTGGTCGGCCACAGGTTGGTCACGCGGTCGGTGAAGGTCTCGCGGTCTTCCTTCTGCTCCAGGTTGGCGACGATTTCAGCGAAGCCGAACATACCCATGGCCAGCGCGACGAAGTCGATACCGTCAGTCAGTTCCGGAATGTCGAAGGAGAAACGCGCGGCACCCGAGTTCACGTCGGTACCGATCAGACCCAGCAGCAGGCCCAGCACGATCATCGCAACCGCCTTGGGCAGCGAACCCGAAGCCAGCACCACGGCACCGATCAGGCCCAGCACCATCAGCGAGAAGTATTCGGCGGGACCGAACTTGAACGCCAGTTCCGACAGCGGCGTAGCGAACGCGGCCAGGATCAGGGTTGCCACGCAGCCGGCGAAGAACGAGCCCAGGCCCGAGGTTGCCAGCGCGACCCCTGCCCGTCCCCGCCGTGCCATCTGGTAGCCATCGATGGTGGTCACCACCGACGACGACTCACCCGGCAGGTTGACCAGGATGGCGGTGGTGGAGCCACCGTACTGCGCGCCGTAGTAAATACCGGCCAGCATGATCAGCGCGGCCACCGGCGGCAGCGTGTAGGTTACCGGCAGCAGCATGGCGATGGTGGCCAGAGGCCCCAGGCCCGGCAGCACGCCGATCAGGGTACCCAGCACGCAGCCCAGGAAGGCGTATGCCAGGTTTTGCAGCGACAGCGCCGTGGAGAATCCCAAGGCAAGATGGTCAATCAATTCCATATGGCCGACTCCTTAACCAGTAATGAAAGCAGGCCACACCGGCATCTGCAGGTTGATGCCGTACACGAAGGCGCCCATGCTGATCAGCACCAGCACGATGGCGTTCAGGATCGCGCCCTTCCAGCTGAACT
This sequence comes from Burkholderiaceae bacterium 16, assembly GCA_000955785.1. Lineage (GTDB taxonomy): Bacteria > Pseudomonadota > Gammaproteobacteria > Burkholderiales > Burkholderiaceae > Cupriavidus. The sequence goes on along the minus strand of JYOD01000010.1, from coordinate 41,549 downwards.
CATGGCTGGCCATCGACGACACCAGCACCAGCACGAACACCGACAGCACCATGCCGAGCGGCTTGAGCAGCAGGCCGAACAGCACCACCGAACCCAGGATCCACAACAGGGTCTTCAGGTCCCAGCGGGCGAGCTGATCCTTCTCCCCCTTGCTCGATAGCGAACCGATCAGAACAAATGCACCGAGTATGGCGAGTACCAGACCGAGCAGAAACGGAAAATATCCGGGGCCCATCTTGGCGGCTGATCCCATGGAATAGCCGCGAGCGACGAAGGAAAAGCCCAGTCCGACCAGAATGAACATCAGGCCGGAGGCAAAGTCCTTTTGGCTGCGTATGCGCAAAACGATTCTCCTCAAAGTACATAGAAGCAGTGCCCTCCACACACAGGCTCTTGCATGCGAAGGCGGTTCGATCGGCAGGGAAGATGCTGTCCCTGCAGGTTGGTTCGAACATTAGAGAGGCGATCTTTCAGCTTGCTTTCATTTGTCTTGGTTTAGGGGTATTCACCGATACGCACTGAAATTCCCTGAAAAAATATGCATCACATCGTGATGTATTAACGAAAGACGCATGAAAGGGAACTGAAGGGAAATCGAAGGGAAACTGAAGGGGAAGGAAGCCCAGAGGGCACCAGGAACCGCGGAGATCGGATATGCGCTTGGCACGAACACGCGAACGCCGACTGCCGGCAGAGGGCATCGAGCGCGAGGCATTCGAGGTGGAACACGCAGCAAGAAAACACGGACGGCATGCATCCGCTTTGGCCACGGCGAGCACAATGCCATACGCAACTTTCGATTGCCTTTCATGCCGCTGCGCGTGGCAGTCGCAGCATCTGGGGCGGACTCTGCGATAATGTCAGAGCACGAACATGATAAGCGTATTGATCCATGAGCCATCCCGCCTCGCGCCGCCCGCCTAGCCCAGCCCCCCTCCCCGCCATGACTGCCGCGGCGCACGGTGTGCCCCGTCCCGGCGAGGGCAAACGCGGCGAAAGCGGCTACCTCGGCTATCTGCTGCGCCAGGCCGGCGCCGCTAACCGGCTGCGCATGGAGCGCGCACTGGGGGACCTCGGCGTCACCTCTCCGCAATTCGTGGTGCTAACCATGCTGGGCTCTTATCCCGGCTTGTCCAATGCCGACCTCGCCAGGCTCGCCTTGCTGACGCCGCAGACCGTCAGCGTGATCGTGGCCAACCTGGAGAAGGCCGGATCGATCCGGCGCCAGCCCCATCCGGTGCACGGCCGGATCCAGAACATCGTGCTGACGCCGGCCGGCGCCGCGCTGCTGGCCACGTGCCGCGAGCGCGCCCTGCAGAATGAAGCGCAGTTGCGCGCGGGCCTCACGGAGCAGGAGGAGCAGGTGGTGCGGCGCTGGCTGGCCGGGCTGGCAAGGGGAAATGAAAGTGAAAGCGGCCCCGCTGAACACGGGGCCGTCCTGGAGTGATGCAACGCGGCGTGCCGGACGCCGCCAACCGGTGCGCTCAGTCAGCGCCCTGCTTCGACACCTCGCCCGCCATCGCCGCCTCGCCGATGCTGCCGGCGCCAGCGGTTGACAGGGCCTCCTCGCACGGCGTGCCCATGCTGGTGTCGGGCGCCTGGGGCGCGAACTCCGGCTCCGGCGCCGGGCTGGGTGCCGCCGGCAGGATATGGCTCGCGCGCCAGTTGCCGAAACGGTAGTACGCGACCGCCAGCGTCACCGAGACGATCGAGCCCAGCGGAAAGCTCCACCAGATCGCATCGGCGCCGATGGTGCGCTCGAGTACCCAGGCAAACGGCAAGCGCACCACCCACATCGACAGGAAGAGAATCACCAGCGGTGCCATCACCGCGCCGGTGGCGCGCACGGTGCCGAACAGCACGATGGTGAAGCCGAACAGGATGAAGGACCAAAGCACGATGGCGTTGATATGTTGCGCGATGCCGATTGCCGTGCCGTCATCGGGCAGGAAGAGGCCGAGCGAATGGCGGTTGAACAGGTAGATCAGGCCAACCAGCGCCCCCGTCATCAACAGGTTGAACAACAGCCCTACCCGCGTGATGCGGGTCACGCGATCCCACAAGCCGGCGCCTACGTTCTGCGCCACCATCGACGACACGCTCGCGCCCACGGCCAGCGCCGGCATCTGCACATAGGTCCATAGCTGCGAGGCCACGCCATACGCGGCAGTGGTCTGCGAGCCGTAGCGATTGACCAGTGACATCATCACAATCGCGGACGACGAGATCACCACCATCTGCAAGCCCATCGGCAGGCCCTTGGCCACCAGCGCGCGCAAGATGCCGGTATCGGGCCGCAGGTAGGCCAGCTGATGCCGGCGCAGCGCGAGGAAGTGGCGGCGGCGGTAGAGCACCGCCAGCATCGCGGCCAGGCTCACCAGTTGCGCGATCAGCGTGGACAGCGCCGATCCCGCGATGCCGAGTTCGGGAAACGGGCCGATGCCGAAGATCAGCAGCGGATTGAGCAGCACGTCCAGCCCCACCGACAACACCATGAAATAGAACGGCGTGCGCGAATCCCCCGCGCCGCGCAGCGTCATCATCACGAAGTTGTAGAAGTACATGAAGGGCAGCGCCAGGAAGATGATGCGCAGGTAGCTGATGGCCAGCGCCCTGGCATCGGCCGGCGTATCCATCGCGGCAAGGATGTCTGGCGTGAAGGCATAGCCGAGCGCCGCAGCAAGTACCGACAGCAGGACGAAGAAGGTGGTGCTGGTGCCCACCACGCGGCGCGCCTCGCCCAGGTCGCGCGCGCCCACGGCTTGCCCGATCATGATGGTGTTGGCCACGCTGATGCCAAACACCACGCCCAGCAGGAAGAACAGGATGATGTTGGCATTGGAGGTGGCCGTCAGCGCCGCCTCACCGAGAAAGTGCCCGACCCACACCGAATTGATCGAGGCATTGAGCGACTGCAGGATATTGCTGCCCAGCACCGGTAGCGAGAACAGCAGCAAAGTGCGGCCGATCGGGCCCGTGGTCAGCTGGGCTTTGGATTTTGTTGGCATGTTCGAGTTTGTCTCGTGTTTTTATTGCGCCGGACACGCATTCGTGTCATCAGGTGACAGGAGCAATATCAATCGAAATGCCCCGTGCGCGCCACTATCTCATACCTTCCTGACAGCCTTTGTCGGCAGGTGTCGTCAGACAGAAAGCCAATTGTAAACAGTCGCCGTCACAGCCGTCACGCAATGCGTGACGTGGCCCAGGCACCTCGTTCATTCGAGAGGACCAGGCGCCTCCAGCTCCATTGGATCTCCGGGTAGAATCCGGCATTGGCCGCACATTAATCATTTTTGTTGTTTCTCCCAGAAAATCAAAAAAAATCATGGATATCAATGGCAATGCACTGACAGGTGCTCAGCTGGAGCAATTCCTGGACCGTCTCGAAGCTGACCTCGAAGAAGGAAATTCAACAGAAGCGGCTGATTTGCTGGCGAGATTGCGCACCAGACCTTTGCGGGCGGATTCACTGGAATCCATTGACCGGCTGCACACGCTGTGGATGCGGGCGGGCGATTCCGCGGCTGCACAGGCCGTGGTCAACGACGACGGCGCCGCCGTACTGGCACTTGCGCAGCGCGAGGCCCGGGCCGGGCTGCGCATGCACCTGGCGCTCTATCGCCTCCAGATTGCCAACTACCTCGACGAGGAAGAGCCCACCCGGCAAGCCCTCGGAGAGATGCGTGCCATCGTTGCCGAGATGCCGGACCTTGATGCGAACCGGTACCGGCAGCTTCGGGTATTCGATAGCCTGGAGCGGCGCAACCTGGACATCGCGCTGGAAACGGTTGAACTACGCAATGCACTGGACGGCGCCGTCGCGCAGCGGGCTGCTTTCCGCGCGTGGGACCATGCCGACTACCAGCGGCGGCGCGCCTGGGCGCTGTCGCGTCATGGTAGCGACGACGAGGCGCGCGCAGCTGCGGGTGCGGCGATCCTGGCGCTGCAGACGGCGGATGCCGATCAGGACGTCGACGAAGACGACTGGCTGCGCCTGGGCGGCGCCCTGATCGCGATCGTGCCCGAGCGTCTGGCCGCCTTCCAGCAGGCGGTAACGGCGCTGACGGCGGACCGCGCCTTGCCGCAGCGCCGTGAGCTGGAAGTCCGGCTGGCCCGGCTCGCCGCGCGCGCCTTGCACGCGCAAGGCGATTTGCCGGGCGCACTGGACGCTTGCTCCGCCGCGCGCCATAGCCTGTCCTCGGACGGCGGCGATGACTTCATCGAATACGAACTGCCGTGGCTGATCGAAGCCCAGCGCGTTGAAGAAGCCGGCCGCCGGGCCTTCTTTCACATTTATCAGCTGGAAGCCGAGATGTGGGACGGCGCCGCGCGGCTGGTTCACGCGCGTCTGGCCGACGCGGACGACGACTCCGTCTGGTGGCCATTGTGCGCCATGCGGGCCTGCAATACGGCCGAGACACTGGAGAGATTCATCTCGGCGGCGCAGGAAGGCGGCCAGGATCTGCGGACGCTCTCCCCGGTTCATGAGGCGCTCTTTGGCGCCGTTGGGGAAGAAGATAGTGCGCAGGCCATGCAGGCGGTGTTCGCAGCCGCACGCGCGCTGGCCGAGCAGCGTTCGCCGCGCCATCCGTGGATCACGCGACTGGCGGCCGTGCACGATGCCGGGGCGGGCCGCATCGATGCCACCACGCAAGCGGCGCTGCTGTATGCGGCGGCGCAGGAAGGCGGCATGGACGACAACCGTACTGCATACGCCCTGTTCCATGCGCGTGTGCAATCGCTCGGGCTGCCCCAGACGCTGAAGTTGCCGCATCCCTCCCTGCCGAGCGGACTGTGGGGCTACGACTTCGGGGTCACGATCGGGAGCTACCTGGAGGAACACCTGGACAGCGTTCCCGCGGAACTGCGCAACGAGACATACCGCGATTTCATCAAGTTGCAGACTGCCGCCTACGAGCAAGGGCAGGCGTGCATGGAGCGCTATTTCGCGAGCGGCGGCGGGCATCCGTACGATGCCTGCGCGCACCTCTACTCCATGATGTGCAATAACCTGGCCATCAACTATCGCTACGACGAGCGGCGCTATGAGGACGCAGTCGACCTGCACAGGCGGGGCATCGCGGCCAGCCCGTTTGCCGAACACTATGCCGGCCTGCTGAGTGTGCGGATCGCGATGAAGGATGCCGAAGGGATCGTGAGCGCGGCCGAGCAGCTCTGGCACTACGCCGCCGAGCATGGCTACAGCCGGCATGACCCCAACGAATATCTGGGCGAGGTGTCCCAGGCTCTGTACAAACTCGATCGCGACCGCGAAATTCCGATCTGGTTGGAGCGCCTGGTGAAATGGCAGCGGGAAGAAGGCCTGGACGATGACAACTTGTCCACCGATGCCTTGGGCGTGCGCCTGCAGATGGCATTCAACCTGGCGCATAGCTGCCCGGAAGAGGCGTCGGTATTATGGAGCCGCATCGCGCGCCAGGTGGAAGCCTGTTCGGTGTCGTGGATGGTATGCCTGGGCGCCGACACGCTCCACGGGCTGCATCGCCGGGCCGAGGCCGCCGCGCTCTACGAGCGGGCCCTCGCACTCAATCCGCGCAGTAACGAATACGAATGCGATGATGCCAGCGCGATTGAGGAAAAGCTGGCGCTCTATCGGACCGAAGCCAAAGCCCCTGCCAAAAGCTGGTGGCAAGTCTGGAAATGAGTGCGGCAACGCGGACCTCCGGCTACGCGCCGCGCAATGCGCTCAATGCCGGCGCGCTGAAGTCGGGGATCGCCGCGCGCAGCCAGGCGCGAGGCGACGAAGCGACCGTGCGCGCCTGGCTGCTTAACCACTTCTATCGCCATCTCGTCGCCAACTTCGAGCCGGCGACAAACATCGGTTCGCTTGCCGATGCGCGGCAGATACTGAAATCCGAGGCCGTACCGGAATGGATTGTTGCCCGCTTTGCTGCCTCTGCCAAGGCGGCCAGCAGCGAAGCGGCAATGCGGCTCGCACCCGTGGTCTGGGTCGATCCTGCCGATGCGTGCCTGCTGGCACTGGAAGCGCGGCTAGTCGAATTCCTGACGTCGCGCCAAGGCACCGCCCTGGAAGGCAAGCTGGACCGCATCAACTGCCCGCAAGCGCTGGCGCTGTGGGATAAGGAACATGCCGAGATGGCGACGCGCATCGAGCGTGGCTGGCGCCAGAGCCAGCCCGAGGCGCTGCGCACCCTGCTGGCGACGCCGAATGGCGTGTTCGTGGAGTTCCTGCCGGACAGCGCGCTGCTGCGCTCGGAAATGGCTTTTGAAAGCTATGTCATGCGGCACTGCCTCGGGCAGTTTGCCGACCGGCGCGCGCTGGCCGGGGGCTACGGCGAGCGGTATGCCGACGCGGTGGCGCAGAAGCAGCTGCGCCTGGTGAGCTTCCGCGATGCCGGCGGACAACCGCATATCACGATCAGCGTGAGTATTCAGGCCAATGGCGCGCTCCGCGTGGACCAAGTCAAGGGAAAGCAGAACCGGCCGCCCATCGAACGCTACATCGAAGACGTGCTGGCCTGCCTGAACGCGCTGGGCACCGACGAGGAAACGCCGGCCGATTGCATCGCAATCGGCGTGGTACGCACGCCAGCCGGCTGGGAGCGCATCGAAAACGTGACCGACGCCGCAACGCAGACCCGACTGGTCGGCAGGTATCCGCAACTCTTCGTCAGGCTCAGCTCGCCAACGCCGATGGTGGAATGGCTGGTCGCCGCGCGCGAGCCGGGCCTGCTGTCGGAGCGTTCGCCGCGTGCGCCATCGGTCGGCTATGCCACCAGGCCTATGCCGGCACGAAACGCAGAAACGGGAAATCCGCATGGCGGCGGGGAAGCTGTCGCCACCGAAGGGGTACCGTGGCCGGAACTATCGCTATCGCGGGCAGCGGAAATACTGGCCTTGCAATCCAGATCGTAACGGAGCGCCGAACCTGATGATCTTCTACATCCTTCTCGGGGGACTCGTACTTTGGTGGGCTTACCGCCGTCTGCGCTCCGCTGTGTTCACGCAGCGCAAGCAATGGGCCCTGACACTGGCGCAGCCGATGGTCGACGCCACGGGCATGACCGGCTTTTTTGACCCCGCCACGGACCGCCTGACGGAGAATGCGCGCGCATTCTTTCGTGCGCAATTGCTGCACCAGATGGAGTTCCGGGCCAATGCGACCGACGACGAAGCGCGCCAGCACCTCGCCCAGGTACTCGAATCGCGTTGGTTTCGCGCCGATCTGCATGCGCTCTTGCCGACAGACGATCCTCGTGCCGCGCTGGCGTTCGCCTGTGTCCGGATGGCGTTTTTTGCGCGCATTGTCATGTTGATGGGCTGGGCGGAGCCCATGGCCGCCTGGCGCGTGCTGTTGCTTAATGCGCAGCGTGCGCAGGACTGCTTTGCAAGCTGGGAGGATTTCGGTCTTGCCTTTATCGCCGGCCGCCAGCAATGGGTTGCGGCGTTCCGGGCCGACCCGATGGGCAAAGCCTTCGATGAAGCAAGCTTGCGCCAGCTGCTCGCCCCGCCCAAGGGAGTCTGGGCAACGCTGGCATGGCCGGACCTGCCGGCGTTCAGCCCACAGCCGCTCTGAGCCGCGCGAGCGCCGATCACCGCCACCGAACGCGGATTGCGCAGTGCCGCCAGGTTGGCGGCACTGCGTCAGCGCCTGGATGCCTCCCGATAAGCCGCGATGCGCGCCTTTAGCCCCGGACGGGCGGCGGAGCGCACAAGTTCGGCTAGCTGCGCGGCGCGCGCCGCATCGGCCGCGCCGGGCCCGCCCAGCGTGGCGGCGTGGATGGCCGCCTGCGTCGGTGCATCGAGCCGGCGGGCATGCGCGGCCAGTGCCGTAATCGCTGCCGCGCGTGCCTCCGGTTCCACCACGGTGCCGGCCAGGCCGGCGGCCAGCGCTTCTTCCGTCCGGACGGCACGCCCGCTGGCGATCCATTCCCGCGCCGTGGCCACGCCAACCAGTTCCGCCAGCCGCGCGCTGCCCAGCACTAGGCCAAAGGCCGCCCCCGGGAAGGCGAAGCTGCTGCCCTGCGCGACCCAGCGCTGCTCGCAGGCGGCAAGCAGGTCGGCACCCGCGCCCATGACCCGCCCCTGTACCAGCGCTACGGTGGTGAAGGGCGCGCCATGCAGGCTTTGCAGCAGCAGTTCGACGCGCACGAAACGCGCCAGCAGCGAATCGTCGCTCTCGCTATCCAGGTCGCCCAGGTCGAAACCGGTGCAGAAATGCGTGCCCGCGCCCTCAATGGACAGCAGGCGTGTGCCGTCGTGGTGGCACACCTGCACCGCCGCCGCGAGCTCCTCCACCAGCGCGGCCGACAGCGCATTGCCGCGCCCGGGCCGGTTCATCGTCAGCCGGGTGACGTCGCCCTGTTTGTCGGCCAGCAGGATGCCTTGTGTCACCGCGGCCCCCTCACGTCGCCGCCTGGGCCCACAAGTTGGGCACCAGCGCGTTGGAGTAGCCGGAGATGAACGGCTTGGTCTCGCCGCTCGCCGCGTCGTAGACATGGCGCCGGATGCGGCCGATATTGCCGCCATACAGATGGATGCTGACCGAGACCTGGTCGTCGTGCGCATTGCGCACGCGGTGCACGTCGCCCAGCGTGGGCGATACCGCGGCCACCTGACCGGCGGACAACAGGACCTCGCCGCCATCGGCCACCAGTTTGCCCGCCTCGGCACGGTAGTGCTGGTCGAGCTCGGCGCCGCGCAGCACGCCGATCAGGCCCCACACGGTGTGATCGTGCACCGGCGTCTGCTGGCCCGGCCCCCAAACGAAGCTCACCAGCGAGAAGCGGTCGAGCGGATCGCCGTAGAGCAGGTGCTGCTGGTAATAGACGGGATGCGGCCGCGCCATCGCATCGGGCAGCCAGTCGTCGTGCGCCACCAGTTCGCGCAGCGGACCGGTGGCGCCGGCCAGCAGCGCGGCCTCGTTATCGGTATCGGGCCCGGTTTGTTCCACCAGCCGGCTGATGGTGGCGACGAATTCACGTAGCCGTTCGATCTTGTCGTTCATCATGCTTCCCTGGGGGTGTCATGGTCCGCGCCGCCCACCGGGTAGCGCGCGCGAATGGCGTCGTTGTGCTCTCCCAGCGCCGGCGGATCGCGGCGGATCGGCAGCCCCTGCCCATCGAAGCGCAGCGGCGAGGCGAAGGTGCGCGTCTGGCGGCCGTCCGGCAACGTCAGCGGCTGCACCCACTCCATATGCGCGACCTGGGGATCGTCCAGCGCGGCGGCGTAGTCGTTGATGCGCGCATGCGGCACGCCGGCGGCATTGAACGCCGTGATCCAGTGCGCCACGCCGGCTCCCGCGAAACGCTCTTCCAGCAGCACCTTGAGCGCAACCTGGTTGGCGGCACGGTCGCGCGTGGTGGCAAAGCGGGCATCGGCCGCCAGCGCGGGCAACTCCACGACCTTCACCACCTCCAGCCAGAGCTTCTGGTTGCCCGCGGCAATGGCGAAGTAGCCATCGGCGGCGCGGAAGGCCTGGTACGGCGCATTGCGCGGATGGGCCGAGCCGAGCTTGACCGGGCTCTTGCCCGTGCCGAAGTATTCGCTGGTCTGCAGCGCGGCGATGCCAAGCGTGCAGCCGTACATCGGCACGTCGATATGCGAACCCGCGCCGCCGGCGCGCACCCGCGCCAGCGCGCTGGCGATGGCGAAGGCGGCGTAGAGCCCCGAAGCGAAATCGGCCAGCGGTACGCCGCACTTGACCGGCGCGCCATCGGGCTCGCCGGTCACGCTCATTACCCCGGCCGCCGCCTGGATGGTCAGGTCGAAACCGCCCTCGCCGGCACGCGGGCCGCTCTGGCCATAGGCCGACACCGAGCAGTACAGCAACTGCGGCTTGTGCTCGCAAAAGCTCGCATAGCCCAGGCCAAGGCGGTCCATCACGCCGGGACGGTTGTTCTCGATCACCACATCGGCGTCCAGGATCAGTTGCCGCGCCAGCGCGACGTCGGCCGGATCCTTCAGGTTTAGCGCCACCGACTGCTTGTTGCGGTTGAGCGAGGCAAAGTTCTCAGAAAACCCGTTCGACAGCGGCGGCCACTGGCGCAAGGTGTCGCCGTCCGGCGGCTCCACCTTGACCACCTCGGCGCCCATGTCGGCCAGCAGCATGCCGCAGAACGGCCCAGCCGCCACGGTACAGAACTCCACCACCCTGACCCCGTGCAGGGGCAGGTCCTTCTCGCTGACATTGTGCATCTGGATACCCGGAAAACGTTGACGGCCCGGCTGACTCCCGGCTTTGGCGCCATCGCGCAACGGCGCATGCAAGCCTGGAACCGCCTTTGGACCGCGATGCGGATCATTATATTCACGTTCCAAAATAGGCTACAATCGTTCCACACTTGAGAACCAATGCCGGGTGCGCCACACACGGCAAGTCCGACATGAACAACACCTTGATCAAAGGCCTGGGTGTCATCGAGCTGCTGGCCCACAGCGACCGCCCCCTCGGCCTGACGGAGATCGCCGCCCACCTGGGCCTGGCCAAGAGCAATGTGCACCGCTTGCTGCAAGCGCTGACCGATCTCAACTATGTGATCCGTGACGCCTCCGGCACCGGCTACAGCGCCTCCATCAAGCTCTGGGAACTGGGCTCGGCGGTGCTCTCGCGGCTGGACCTGCGCCGCCATGCCGAAGCCTGGATGGACAAGCTGATGCACACCAGCGGCGAAAGCGTCCACCTGTCCGTGCTGGATCGCGGCGAAGTGGTCTATGTGCACAAGATCGACAGCCCCAACCCGGTGCGCGCCTATACCCAGATCGGCGGCCGCGCGCTGGCGCATTGCGTGGCCACCGGCAAGGCCATGCTGGCGTTCCAGCCGGACGCCGCGCTGCAGCGCATGTCGGCCGCGCTGGCGCCGTCCACGCCCAACAGCATCGTGGAGCCGGAGCGCTTCCTGCAGGAAATGGAAAAAGTCCGCAAGCAGGGCTATGCGGTCAATCGCGGCGAGTGGCGCGAGACGGTGTATGGCATCGCCGCTCCGATCAGCGACGGCAACGGGCATGTGATTGCCGCGGTCGGTCTGTCCGGACCCGCCGAGCGCTTCAAGCCGCAGAAAATCAAGGGCTTCGCCAACCTGGTGCTGAATGCCGCCACGGATATCTCCGACAGCCTCGGCGGCGGTGCCCGGCACAATGCGCTGGCCCTCGCCACGCGCAGCATGGTGGCGGTGCGGCACACCTGAGCGGAAGAGAACGCAAATGGCAATTCCAGCGAATCGGGAACAACTGCTGAAGGCGATTCAGAACACGTATGCCAGGCTTGCGGCGGAACTGCAGGCCGTGCCGCCGGCGCGGGCTTCGGACCAGACCATGGAAGGCCACGCGGGAGGAACACGCATGAGCGTGTGCGACCTTGTCTCCTACCTAATCGGGTGGAACACGCTGGTACTGCGCTGGACGTCCCGGCGCGCGCAAGGGCTGGAGGTCGATTTCCCGGAAACAGGCTTCAAGTGGAACGAACTGGGGAAACTGGCGCAGAAGTTTTATGCGGACTACGCCGGCCACTCCTACCCGGCGCTGCTGCGCATGCTGGCCGACGCCAACGCCGGCATCGTGACGCTGGTGACGGCGCTCGACGACGCATCGCTCTACAGCGAGCCGTGGTACGGCAAATACACGCTGGGCCGGATGATCCAGCTCAATACGTCCTCCCCCTACGAGAACGCGCGTGGCAGGCTGCGCAAGTGGCGTTCGGCGCAGCCGGGCCAGGCCTCGGCTGCCCTGGAACGTTGAAATCGGCAAAGAGGAACCTGCAAGGCACAAGACGGCCGGCGCCCGCCGGTGCACAAAATGAGCCGTCAGGTTAAGCTTGCGGTTTCGCCGCTGTGCCCGGCCCGGGCACGGCACCCTCACAGCGGCAGCACCGGCTGCACTTGTCGCACGCAACCTTCATCAGGAGAAAGGCATGTACCAGGATCTCGCCCTCTACATCGACGGGGAATTCGTCAAGGGAGGGGACCGACGCGAGCAAGACGTCATCAACCCTTCCACCCAGGAACTGCTGGGCAAGCTGCCGCACGCCAGCCGCGCCGACCTCGACCGCGCCCTGGCCGCCGCGCAGCGCGCCTTCGAAAGCTGGAAGAAGACCTCGCCACTGGATCGCTCCAAGATCCTGCGCCGCGTGGCGGAACTGACCCGCGAGCGCGCCAAGGAGATCGGCCGCAATATCACGCTGGACCAGGGCAAGCCGCTGGCTGAGGCCATCGGCGAAGTCATGATCTGCGCCGAGCACGCCGAATGGCACGCCGAGGAATGCCGCCGCATCTACGGCCGCGTGATCCCGCCGCGCCAGCCCAATGTGCGCCAGATCGTGGTGCGCGAGCCGATCGGCGTCTGCGCTGCCTTCACCCCGTGGAACTTCCCCTTCAACCAGGCGATCCGCAAGATGGTTTCGGCCATCGGCGCCGGCTGTACGCTGATCCTCAAGGGCCCGGAAGATTCGCCCAGCGCGGTGGTCGCGCTGGCCCAGTTGTTCCACGATGCAGGCCTGCCCCCCGGCGTGCTGAACATCGTCTGGGGCGTGCCGGGCGAGATCTCCACCTACCTGATCGAATCGCCGATCGTGCGCAAGATCTCGTTCACCGGTTCCGTGCCGGTGGGCAAGCAGCTCGCCGCGCTGGCCGGCGCCCACATGAAGCGCGTCACCATGGAACTGGGCGGCCACTCGCCGGTGCTGGTGTTCGACGACGCCGACATCGAGCCGGCAGCGGAAATGCTGGCGCGCTTCAAGCTGCGCAACGCCGGCCAGGTATGCGTGTCGCCCACGCGCTTCTACGTGCAGGAAAAAGCCTACGACAAGTTCCTGGCGCGCTTTACCGAGGTGATCGGTTCGATCAAGGTTGGCGACGGCCTGGAAGACGGCACCCAGATGGGCCCGCTGGCGCACGAGCGCCGCATCGCCTCGATGGAGCAGTTCCTGGATGACGCCAGCCACCGCGGCGGCAAGGTGGTGGCCGGCGGCAAGCGCATCGGCGACAAGGGCTTCTTCTTCGCCCCCACCGTGGTCACCGACCTGCCTGACGACGCCAAGCTGATGGTCGACGAGCCCTTCGGCCCGGTGGCGCCGGTGACGCGCTTCAAGGATGCGGAGGAAGTGCTGCGCCGCGCCAACAGCCTGCCGTTCGGCCTGGCCTCCTATGTGTTCACCAACTCGCTGAAAACCGCGACGCTGGTGTCCAACGGCCTGGAAGCCGGCATGGTCAATATCAACCACTTCGGCATGGCGCTGGCCGAGACGCCGTTCGGCGGCATCAAGGATTCCGGCATCGGCAGCGAAGGCGGCCAGGAGACCTTCGATGGCTACCTGGTGACCAAGTTCATCACGCAGGTCTGATGTCCCGGCCTGACCCGGTATCGGGCCAGGCCCGCAAGCGCACAACGTTGCCGGCACCGGCCGCACTCAGGCCGGGCCGCAACACCGCCCTCCCCCCGCTCATCCTCCCACCGCCGCCCCGGCATCGCCACCAGCAAGCGCACACGCACCGTCCCACACCGGCGCTAAGCGCTTTCCCCCTTGGCTTTACGGTAATCCTCGGCAAAATCCTTCCACTGCGCCTGCGCCAGTTCGCAACCGTGCCGCGCCAGCCGCAGCACCGGCTCGCGCCAGCGCGTACCACCGGCAAACTCCTGCAACTGCTCGATGCGATCAGCGGCATTGTGCCCGCAGCCGCGCAGATGCGCCCAGGCCGCGGTGCGCGCCATGGTGATCAGCACTTCGCGCAGGTCCTCGCGATTGGTGTGGGGGCCAAGGTTGACCCGGTCGGCGGTGGGCTGCAGGCTCTTGACGATATAGGAAGCCTTGCCCATCTTCACCGCCGAGAGCAGCGCCGGCGAGGCCGCTTGCATCGCATGCTGGATGTGCACGACGCGCGACGCCTCGCTGCTCCAGGCGGGCTGCGTGCGATAAGGCAGCCCTTGCCAGGCGCTGGGCGCGGCGCGCTTGATGTCGACCAGGCGCTGGGCCAGCGGATCGCTTTCCGCGTGAGCCAGCACAACATAACGCTCAAGCCCGAGGCTGCCAACGCCGGCGATCCTGCGGGCGGCATCGTCGGCCACCAGCCTCCCATGTTGCGACTGCCGCCCGAACTCGCGCAGGATGGCTGCGCTACGCTTGCGCTCGCCCTTGAGAGGTCCCAGGGCATGCTTGCCGTCGACCAGCAGGTGGCGCTTGCCGCCGCTGCGCACCGTGCGCTCGGCCAGGACCTCGCCGCGGCGGCGGCGTTTGACGCGGCGCAGCAGCGTCGCCACCATGCCGGTGGCCGTGGCGCGCTCCACCCAGCGCGGCTTGCCGCCGGCCAGCACCGCCGCGTAGGTATCGAGCATGCTGTGCGCGCCGGCACGCGCGTCGGCAGCGGACAATCCCAGTTGCGGTGCGGCAATCATCAGGCTCGACAGCAGGCGCACCAGGTCCACCGTGAGCGGAGCGACCAGCGCGTCGTCGAAGTCGTTGAGATCGAAATATACCAGGCCGTTATCGCCCTTGAAGCTGCCGAGATTCTCCAGGTGGAGATCGCCGCAGACGTAGGTGGTCGGCGCCTCGATCAGCGCGGCCTCGTTGCCCACTGCGGCCGCATAGAGATGGTTGGTGCCGCGCAGGAAAGCAAACGGATCCGCCGCGATGGCGGAGAGCTTGCGGGTCAGCCGCTCGGGATCGCGGCCATGGTTATAGATCAGGATGGCTTCCGTGGCTGGGTGCATGGCTTCCTCGTGGTGGCGGGCAACCGCTCAAGTGTACCCGGCATGCCGCCTCGGACAAAACCGGCCCGCGCCCCCGGCGAGCCCGCGTTCAGCGGAAAAAGGCACCGCGCAAGAGGAACGTGTAATCGGCTTCCATCGCCATCAGGCCCACCAGCACCAGCAGGCAGAGCGGCGGCAGCAGGATGGCGCAGATCAGCGCCAGCCGCTCCCACGCCATGTGCATGAAGACGCCGACAATCAGGCCGGCCTTCATCACCATGAACAGCAGGATCAGGGTCCAGCGCAGGTAACCCTCGAAGTGGAAGTAGTCCACCATGTAGGACAGCGTGGACAGCACGAACAACAGCGCCCATATCTTCAGGTACAGGCCAATCGGGTGCTGCTGCCCGTGATGCGCTTCACCGTGCGCTTCACCGTGCGAGCCGGCGGGCGCATGCGCGGGCGCCGCCGGTGCCAGGCCGGGCACATCGGGAGACGGAGTCGACGATGCCATGGCGTGCCTCACCAGAGATAGAACAGCGCAAAGATAAAGACCCAGACCAGGTCCACGAAGTGCCAGTAGAGCCCGGCGATCTCCACGATCTGGTAGTTGCCCGTGCGCTCGTAGCGTCCGCGCAGCACCTTGGTCGCCACGATCAGCAGGTAGATCACGCCGCAGCTCACGTGCAGCCCGTGGAAACCGGTGATCATGAAAAACGTGGAGCCGAACTGCGGCGCGCCCATCGGGTTGCCCCAGGGACGCACCCCTTCGGTAAGAATCAGCTTGCTCCACTCGAAGGCTTGCATGCTGACAAAGGCCACGCCGAACAGCGCCGTGGCAAACATCAGGCTGGCGCATTTCACGCGGTCGCGGCGGTAGGCGAAATTCACGGCCATCGCCATCGTGCCGCTGCTGCTGATCAGCACGAAGGTCATGATGGCGATCAGCAGCAAGGGCACCTCGGCGCCGCCGACCTTCAGCCCGAACACGATGCTCGGATTCGGCCAGGTATCCGTGCTGGCGATCCGCACCGTCATGTACCCGGTCAGGAAACAACTGAAGATGAAGGTGTCGGACAGCAGGAAGATCCACATCATCGCCTTGCCCCACGACACCTTGAAGGCCTGCTGGTCGGACGACCAGTCGGCCACCAGCCCGCGCAGGCCGGCCACCACGGGCGCAGGCGCGGGCACGCCGGGCAGCGCGGCGCTGCCGGACTCGGCCGGTGCCGATGGAGTGGGTTGCGAAGACATTGGCGCGTCTCCTTCGATGCTTGCGTGGCTGCCTAGCCGCGCCCGCAGATAAAGCGAACCAGTTCAGGCGTGAGCCAGTTCAGCGCGGCCAGCAGCACCAGCCACACGGCAAGCAGGAAATGCCAGTAGCGCGCGCACAGCACGATGCGCAGCGTGGCCCGCGCGCTGCCCCGCGCGGCATGCATGGCGACCGCCCAGCCAACAAGGCCTCCCAGCACATGCAGGCCATGCATCGCGGTGAGCAGGTAGAAGAAACTGCCGGCGGGATTGTTGGCCGGCACCACATGGATGGCGAGCAGGGCCTGCCACGCCCATAATTGCGAGGCGACAAATGCCGCCGCGGCCAGCCCGCCAAAGCGTAGCGCGCTATGTGCCATCGTGAAGCGTCCGTCGCGTGCCGCCCGCGCTGCCACCAGCATCACCGCGCTGCCGGCGGCCAGCAAGGCAGTGGACATCCAGACCTGCCATGGCAACGAAACGGCATGCCAGTCCGGCGAGTCCATGCGCATGGCATAGGCGGCGATAAACAGTCCAAACAGCGAGGACACCACGCCCATGAACACCCACAGCCCGATGCTGGCCGGCGCGCGGCGGGCGTGCTGCCTGCCCACGTCGCCGGGACCGGGGCCGGAGCGGCGCTCGCTGTCGCCGCTGGCGCGGTAGACCAGGTTCGCGTTCATGCTACGGCTCCGCGGCTGGCATGCGGCTCGGGTTCGGCGCCGCCGGCATCGGGCGGCGCGTTCTGCGCGATGAAATCCTCGCTGGCGCCCGGCACGCTATAGGCGTAGGCCCAGCGATGCACTACCGGTTGCTCCGGGCCCCAGTTGCCGTGCACCGGCGGCGTCTGCGGCGTCTGCCACTCCAGCGAAGCCGCGCGCCACGGATTGGAACCCGCCAGCCTGCCGTGCCTGACGCTCCAGGCCAGGTTGAAGATGAACAACAACTGCGCCGCCGCCACGATAAACGCCGCCACCGAGATATAGGCGTTCATGAGGTGCGCCGATTCAGGGATGAAGGCGTAGTTGTCGTAAGCGTAATAGCGCCGCGGCATGCCAAGGATGCCCAGGTAATGCATGGGAAAGAAGATGGCATAGGTGCCGACGAAGGTCACCCAGAAATGGATATGCCCCAGCGTGTCGTTGAGCATGCGGCCGGTGACCTTCGGGTACCAGTGATAGATGCCGCCGAACACCACCAGGATCGGCGACACGCCCATCACCATATGGAAGTGCGCAACCACGAAATACGTATTGGACAGCGGGATGTCCACGCTCACGTTGCCCAGGAAAAGCCCGGTCAGCCCGCCGATCACGAACGTACTGACGAAGGCGATGGCGAACAGCATCGGCACCGAGAAATGGATGTCTCCCCGCCACAGCGTGATCACCCAGTTATAAACCTTGATGGCGGTGGGAATCGCGATGATCAGCGTGGTGGTGGCGAAGAAGAAGCCAAAGTAAGGATTCATCCCGCTCACGAACATATGGTGCGCCCACACCACCACCGACAGCACGCCGATGGCAAGGATCGCCCATACCATGGTGCGGTAGCCAAAGATGCTCTTGCGCGAATGCACGCTGATCAGGTCCGAGACGATGCCGAACGCGGGCAGCGCCACGATATACACCTCCGGGTGGCCGAAGAACCAGAACAGGTGCTGGAACAGCAGCGGGCTGCCGCCCTTGTAGTTGAGCTGCTGGCCCAGCGACACGATCGCCGGCATGAAGAAACTCGTGCCCAGCGTGCGGTCCAGCAGCATCATCAAGCCTGACACGAACAGCGCGGGAAAAGCCAGCAGCGCCAGGATGGTGGCCATGAAGATGCCCCACACGGCCAGCGGCATGCGCATCAGCGTCATCCCCTCGGTACGCGCCTGCAGCACCGTGGTGACGTAGTTGAGGCCGCCCATGGTGGCCGCCACGATAAAGATCAGCAGCGACACCAGCATTAGGATGATGCCCCACTCGTAGCCGGGCGTGCCCCGCAGGATCGCCTGCGGCGGATAGAGCGTCCAGCCGGCGCCGGTGGGCCCGCCCGGCACGAAGAAGCTCGACAGCAGCACCAGCACCGAGAGGAAGTACACCCAGAAGCTCAGCATGTTGAGGTAGGGGAACACCATGTCGCGCGCGCCCACCATCAACGGGATCAGGTAGTTGCCGAAGCCGCCGAGAAAAAGTGCCGTGAGCAGGTAGATCACCATGATCATGCCGTGCATGGTGACGAACTGGTAGTAGCGGTTGGCGTCGATAAAGGTGAAATGCCCCGGGAAACCCAGTTGCAGGCGCATCAGGTTTGACAGCACCACGCCAATCAGCCCCACGAAGATGGCGACCAGGGTGTACTGCACCGCGATTACCTTGTGATCCTGGCTCCAGATATAGCGGGTAAAGAAACTGGTCGGGCCATGATGGGCGGCGTCGTCGGTGTATGCCATTGCACTCCCTCCTGCAGCCTATTTTGCGGCGGCGCCGGACGCGGCGCCCGCCTGCGTTGCAGCCCCGCCCGCGCCATTGGCGCGGATGTAGGCAACCAGCGCGCTGACTTCCTCTTCGCTCAGGGGCATCTTCGGCATGAGCGGACCGAAGCCCTTGACCAGGCGCGTTTGCGGATCGGTGATCTCGGTCTTCAGATAAGCGTCGTCGACCTTTGCGCTGCTGCCGTCGGCGAACGTACCCGTGCTGCCATACAGCCCCTTCCAGCTAGGCCCCACGCCAACCGTGCCATCGATACTGTGGCAGCCAACGCAGCCCTTGCTCTGGGCCAGCGCGCGGCCCTGTTCCACAAGCGTATCGGCGCCGGCGGGCGCTCCGCGTGCCCCGGCCGTGGCCGGCGGCGCAGGCGTCTTCAGCATGGTCAGCGCAAACGTGGGCTGCCGGCGCAGCCACGCATCGAACGCCGCCGCATCCTCCACCACCACCTTGCCCCGCATGTTGTAGTGTCCGACCCCGCACAACTGCGCGCACAGGATCTCATAGGTACCCGCCTTGGTCGGCGTGAACCAGAACGACGTCACCATCCCCGGCACCATGTTCATGCGGGCGCGAAACGGCGGCACGTAGAAATCGTGCAGCACATCCTTGGAGCGCAGCAGCACCTTGACCGGACGATTCAGCGGCAAGTGCACTTCATTGCCGGCGATGATGATGTCGTCCTGTCCGCGCGGGTCGTCCGGGTTCACGCCGAGCGGGTTAGCCGCCGTCACGAAGCGCGCGTCCGAGGTGCCAAGCTGGCCGCCCTGGCCCGGAAAGCGAAAGCCCCACTGCCACTGCTGGCCCACTACCTCCAGGACCATCGCATCGCCGGGAGGCCGCACATATTCGGCGTAGACGAACAGGCCCGGTGCGAGCAGGGCAATCACGCCGAGCGTGGTGCCGCCGATCAGCCAGAGCTCCAGCTTGCTGTTTTCCGGCTGATAGTGCGCGCGGGCGCCGTCGCGATGGCGGTAGCGCCAGACGATATAAGCGACGAACAGGTTGATGATGACGAAGAAGGCGCCGGTGATGACCAGGGTAATGGTCAGCGTGTCGTCCATCTGCTTCCAGTTGGAAGCAAGCGGGGTCGCCCACCACGGGCTCACGAAATGGAAGAGCACCGAAGCAACGACGATGATCACGAGTGCAATGGCTATCGCCATACCGACCCTCCCCCTTGCGTACGGCAGGCCGCGAACTACGCGCAAGGCTGAGATAAGACTAGTGCATGTGGTCCGCCCCGTGCAAGGCGGCCTTGAGAGCGCTTTGCGTGCGATGCCACACAGGGCCGGTGGCAAGCGCAAAGGCTGCGGCAAATAAAAAGCGGCGGATGAAAGCCAGGGCTTTCATCCGCCGCCGTCGGCCCGCGCGGCCCGTGCAATAGCAACGCGCGGATCTAAACCTGATTCGCGTAGCGCTATCGCATTATTGATGCACTGCAGTGTGCGTGCTCAGTGAGCTACATCCTTGCTTTCGAGCTTCCAGTAGGCAATGGCCGCGGCCATGCCGAAGATCATGTGGCCAACCAGCGTATGCCAGCCACGCGCGTCGGAGAACCAGGTAAAGAAGCGCGTCATGCCGTAGAAATTAAGCAGATAGACCGCCAGGCCGAACACCGCGCCGGTCAGCAACACCATGCCCGTACTCGAGTCCAGTTGGAACGGCGCGATGATAGCGGCCAGGATCATCCCTAGCACCGCGCCGAGCACGAAGTGGATTGCCAGCGCCGCGGCCACGGTACTCACGCTGAACAGCGAAGTTTGCAACACGCCCTGCCCCATCAGGATCGCCGCGATCAGCCGCGTCGTGCCCCAGGGATTGACGCCCGCCACCATCGTCGACCAGAACAGTTCGATCACCATCAACAGCGCCCCGGCCGCCAGACCGGACACCGCTGCGGCGGTCCAATCTGGCGTGCGGCGCACATAGTGGTGCGATTGCATGTGAAGTTCCATAGCCACCTCCGGATATGCTGTTTCGCCGCGATTCCCGCTGCGATTGCTCTATTACGCGTGCTTGCCACCTGATCGATGATCGGGCCTGCGTATCTGCACAGCATAGGACACGCCGGCCTGATCGTTTGACTGCACACTCGCAAAAAAGTGCATGGGGTGGGCCAGGCGCAACGGTGCCGGCGCGAGGTGCGCGAACAGTGTGGCCAGGCCGGTACATGGAAGGAGAAATAGCGCCAGCCCGTCGCCAGGCGGGCCAACCCCAGCGCGATGCGAAGCGAGCCGTCAAGGTGTACCAGGCC
>JYOD01000010.1:3034-20868 GCA_000955785.1 Burkholderiaceae bacterium 16 | reverse complement strand
ATGCGAGTTTGGGTCCCGGCCGCTCTTTTTGTCTGCCGACGAGGGGGTGTCGCCCCATCCGGCGCGCCTTTTTTGCCTACTTTTTTGACAAGCAAGACAAAAAAGTAGGTCGCCGCCCCGCATGGGCGGTGAAACTGCCTTTGACTTTAAGGTTTTAAGCCTTTGAGGGTGAGAGCAATCCCCCCCCACAAGAAAGTGCCTTAGGGGACAACCCCGATGTCATCGTCCTTGGTCTACCTGAGACACTTTCTATACTGGAAATACAAGGAAAGAGACAGGAGACAGCCGTGCTGCACCTTAGCTCACATGATCTTGTTTTTCTGATTCCGATGGCGCTGGTCGGCATGATTGCCTTCGGCGGGATTCCGTTCACAGCCCGCGCCTTGCGCATCAGTTGCCGCGCTGCGGGCGCGATATTCGGGGCTCTGCTGGCGGTGGCCTTGCTGGAGGCGTTGCCTTTACTTATCTGAACTGAACGCTTCGAGCGTTCCCGGCTTGCTTGAGGAGTGGAGCCGCTATGACACTGGATCTGCTGGCCGCCCTAATGGCGGCATTCCTGCTGGTCACCGTGGTGACCGCGATCTGGCGTTGTAGCCACCCCTACCGTATGCGCTATCGCCGCTGCGCGGAGCAAAGAAGGCGCGCCGGAATATGCCGGCAGATGCAGCGCCACTAAACACGCTGCCAAACCGCGATCCTGCCCGCCGGTATTGGCCTGCGAGCCTCGCCGGCTGGCGGGCTCGCGCTCAGATTTCGATCATGGCGAACTCGCCCTTGCCCACATCACATTCAGGGCAACGCCAGTCTTCCGGGATATCCTCCCAGCGGGTGCCGGGCGCAATGCCGTCATCCGGCCAGCCTTGTTCTTCGTCGTAGACCCATCCGCAAATCACGCAAACCCAAGTCTTGTAGGCAACGGTTTCCTGCTGCAAAACGCACTCCTGTATCGATTCCGGGCGGAATCATACAGGCTTTTGGCCAGCGCGCTGCCAATGTGCCATGCAAGAGGGGCGGCAGTGCCGCCCCTCTTGCCCAGGCTGGATTGCCTGGGATGACTTACTGCCTGATGGCGAAATCGACCCGGTTGGGCGCGCCCTTATCCTTGATGCCTTCGGCATTCAGCTTCGGCGCCGTCAGGAACAAACGGCTCTCCGGGACCTTGGCGTCGCGCTCCAGTGCCTGTTTCACCGCCAGCGCGCGCTGCTCGGCGAGTTGCTTGAGTTCCACATCGGTTACCGGCGCGTTCTCCAGCAGCAGCGTCTCCATTTCCGCGGTCGGCAGGGATTTGGACAAGCCAATCACGTTGCGCGGCTTCTTGAACGAAGCGCGCTTGTAGACCGCTTCCAGATACTTGGGATACTCCTGCGGCGACACCGTCACCTTGGCGCCCTGCTCGCCCTCTTCCCCTTCCTCGGCCATGGCGCCCTCGCGAGCGCTGGCGCGCAGTTCACGCGCCTTTTGCTCCTTTACCCGCGCGTCCAGCCAGGCGCGCTTCGCGCCGGCCGTGTCGGTGGCCGGATCGATGCGGCCGCTGATCTCCAGCCGCAGGGCCGGGCGGTCGGCCAGGGCCTTGCCGAGGGTGGCGATCTTCTGCCTGGCCGCCGGCGTAAGCGTGGACGTGCCGGGCGCGAACTCCACGTAGCCCAGTTCTTCGCCGCCGCCAAAGGCCGAGGCAAGCAGCGCGAACGGCGAGGTAATCGCCTTGGCCAGCAAGTTGACGATCACCCGCACGATCACGCCGCCGATGCTGAACTCCGGATCGGACAGCGAGCCCGACACCGGCAGGTTGATGTCGATCACACCGTTGCGGTCCTTCAGCAGCGAGACCGCCAGCAACACCGGCAGCTTGGTCGCTGTCGGGCTGTCGACCTTGTCGCCAAAGGTGAGCTGGTCGAGGTAGAGATGGTTGCGCGCGTCCAGCTTGCCATTCTCGATCTTGTACGCCACATCGACCGTCAGCTTGCCCTTGGTGATCGGATAGCCGGCGTACTTGGTCGCGTAGGGTGTCAGCCGGGTCAGTTCCACGCCGGAGGCCTTGGCGGCGATATCGAGGTAGAGCTGCTCCGCCAGCGGGTTGAGCTTGCCGTCGATATTGACCGGCGCGTCGTCGTCGATGCGGCCCGCCAGCGTGAGATCGGCCGGCGCCGGCTCCGTCGACGAAACCTTGGAGACCGAGCCCTTCATATCGGTCAGGTTGGCGGTGTAGTTAGGCTTGACGAAGAAATCCGAGAAATTGATATTGCCTTTCTCCACCGTCACGCCGCCAATGCGGATCTGCGGTTTCGCCGCGGCCGTGGCCGCCGGTGCCGGCGCAGGTGCCGGCGCGGTGGCTGCCGGCGCCGAGGCCGGGTTGGCCTGCGTCAGGCTGGTGCTGGGCGCGGCTTCGCCTTTGGCGGCCCCGCCAGCCATCACGTCCTGCAGATTCAGGCGGCCATTGGCATTGAGGATCACCCGCGCGTAGAAGTCCGACAGCGCCACGCTACCCACGCCAACCTTCATCGGCCCCTTGGCCTCGTCCATGGCGAAATCGATGCCGTTCACCGCCAGCGAACGCCAGCGCAGGAAGTCGTCGCCGGTCACGCGGTCCACGCTGCGCACATTGCCGAACTGCGCATTGCCGGCAAAGCGCGCCGCAATCGGTTTTCCGGACGGCGCCTCGACACCCAAGCGGCCTTTCACGGTGGCGGTGCCGCCACGCAAGGCTGCATTGAAGCGGTCGGCAAGGTAGGGCTGCAGCGGCGCGAGATCGAGTTCGCGCAGGTCCACCTGCATTTGCGCCGCGGGAGCGGTGGGCAGCACGGTGCCGTCGAGCGACATCATGCCGCGCCGTCCCGCCTCGGCCTTGAACTTGACCGGGATGGCGCCAGCCGCCATCGGCCAGTTCAACGCGCCGGTACCGAGGCTGACGTTGCGGAATTCATGGATTACCGGACGGTCGCGGTTAGCGGCCGAGGGCGCGTAGTCGGTCACGCGCATGTTGCCGCCGTCCAGCGAGAACTTGCTGAGTTGCGCCTTCCAGGGCAAGGGCTTGGCCGCCGCGGCGCTATCGGGCTGGACAGCCTTGGCCTGAACGCCAGTCGAGCGTTGGACCGATTTCTGCCCCGATTGCGAGGCCCACAGGCGCGCGCTTTCGAGCAATTCACCGCGATAATCGCGCGTAAGCGCGACCTGCGGCTTGGCCACCACCAGTTCGCCCGCCTGGAATGAATGCGCGCCAAGATCGAAGGCGATGTCTTCCAGCGCCACGCGCTCCGCGCGCATCATCGGCAGGTTGGCGCCATCGCTGTCGTCGCGGCCACGCGCGCGGCGCGCATCGCGCCGGCGGGCGCTATCGGCCGCGCCAGCGTTGCTTGTGCCGGTGGTGGCGGCTGCCACTTGCGCCACCGTCACCGGCTCCGTGGTCGTCAGATAGAGCGGCGCCAGCTCGACGCGGGACTTGTCCAGCGAGAAGGCAAAGGCGGGCCCGCCCCACGCCATCTTGTAGTGCAGCTCGGCATTGACCGCGGTATCGCCGAACTGGGCGCGCAGCTCAGCCGGCCACCATGCGGCAAACCCCTGGGCCTTCACGCCGCTGGCTTGCAGCGTGCCACCCATGGTGCCGCCATGCAGCGACAGTTCGCCTTCATGGCTGAGGGTCTGCCCTTCGGCGATCGTCAGTTTGGCCTGGACCTTGGCAGGCTTGTCGCTGTCGCCGGAGAGTCCGGCGACAGCGGCGTCGAGGGGCCCCAGTGCGAGCGTACCGGGACCGGACGGAGCCGACTCGTCGCGCAAGCCCAGCCTGGCCTGCTTGACCGTGATCTGGTCGACCGCGTAGCGCCAGGGCTTCTCCGCCGGCGCCAACGGTGCAATCCCGGCTGCGGCCGGTGCCGATGCAGGCCCGGTCTTGGCAACCGCCGGCGCGGATGCCGGTGCCGCCGTTCCCGATGCTGCAGGTGCCGGCGCGCTGGCGGGCTTCGACGCCTTGGCCGCTTGCGGCAGGAATGCCTCGGCAAGGTCAAGCGACCCATCGGCGCGGCGCACGGCCTGCACGCCCAGGCCATCCACGGCGAGGCTGCGCAGGTGAACCATCCGGCCCAGCGGTTCGATGCGCTCAATGTCCACGGCAAGCCGTCCGGCCTTCACCAGCGGCGCGCCGTCGTGCTTCCGGATATCGGCGTCGCGCAGCGCTGCGGTACCAGACAGGAAAACATCCTGCTTGTCCTTTTCCTGGATAAAGCCCAGCGTAAGCCGCGTATCGAGCAGCCCGCCTTTGATATCGGCGTCCTTCAGCTTGGGCGCGAACGGCATATAGCGCGCCAGTTCCAGGCCGTCCAGGTTCAGCTTCAGATGGGTCTCGCGCGACGCGGCGAACGGCAGCATGGTGCCGTCGAGCGCCAGTGCGGAGCCATTGATGTTCGCGCTCAGCGTGGGCCGGGTAACGATCTCCACGTCGTGCGGCAGGTTGGACAGGAAGGGCAGCGTGATGGTCAGGTTGTCCACGCGCTGCGTCTGATTGAGCTGCTTGTCGTCGAACGCCACGCTGCCGCTAGTCAGCGCAATATTGTTGATCGAGAAGCGCGCCGGTTCGGATTTTGGCTCGGCGGGCCTGGCCGCGAAGCGCTCTTCGATGTCGGCGTAGTTCATGCGGCCGTTGGCGTCGCGCGCCAGGCGCAGCGCGGGGCGGTCGATATGCACCGCATCCACCACCGGCGCCATGTGCCACAGCGAGGCGATGGCGGCATCGATCTCGGCCTCGCCCACGCTCAGCATGGGCGTGGTGCCGTCAGGCTCATAGATCTTGATATCGGAAACAGTGACCGCCAGCGAGAAGGGGCGCACCTCGGCGCCCCCAAAAGTCACTTTGCGGCCAAGCGCTTCACTGGCCTGCTTGGCCGCGAAGGACTTGATCAGCGGTGGTCCGCCAAAATACCCGGCGAGGCCGAACACCGCCAGCGCGGCCACGATGCCGCCTGCCACGCGCACGCCGGCCCTGCGGCGCGGTGTGGCGGTTGCCGCCTGCATGGAGAACTTGATTGCCATGTGATCCCAGAAGATTCAACCCCAATACCCAGCGTCCGCTTTGCGGACCCGCTCGCGGCCTGCATGGAAAATGGCATTCCACGCTGCGCCAGCGGGCGGATCGACCACTTTGTGGCCCGGATTTCACTTTTTAGCAACATTATGGCAACGCTTGAGGGCAAAGCAAAGACATTAGAATGAAATCAAAAGTGAATTCAGAACGGGCTGAAAATTGTTTGAAGCCGGATGGCGACAGCCTCCTTGCCGCCGATCTGGTATCTTCTCGCCTTTGCGAAGCGTCTTGTCGCATGCCAGCGGCTTATCCGCCACTTAGTGCCTGCTTCTCCCGCGCTGTACCCTCCGGCCAGAACCCGCCACGTCAACCGTGTTGCGCGCTTCGCATGCGAACTTTTTCCATGCGAGTCTCCTCATGTCCACCACTAGCAGTACTGTCGGTGCAGAGAACGCGCGCAGCGTCCCGCATGCGCGCCCCCTGACCGGACAGGATTACAAGACGCTTGCCCTCGCCGCCCTCGGGGGCGCGCTCGAGTTCTACGATTTCATCATCTTTGTCTTCTTCGCCACCGTCATCGGGCAGTTGTTCTTCCCGCCGTCGGTGCCGGACTGGCTGCGCCAGCTGCAGACCTTCGGCATTTTTGCCGCCGGCTATCTGGCGCGCCCGCTGGGCGGCATCATCATGGCCCACTTCGGCGATCTGCTTGGCCGCAAGAAGATGTTCACGCTGTCGATCCTTCTGATGTCGGTGCCGACACTGCTGATGGGCCTGCTCCCGACCTACCATGCGATTGGCCTGCTGGCGCCGGTGGCGCTACTGCTGCTGCGCGTGATGCAGGGCGCCGCCGTGGGCGGTGAAGTGCCTGGCGCCTGGGTGTTCGTCTCCGAGCATGTGCCGGCGCGGCGCACCGGCTACGCCTGTGGCACGCTGACCGCTGGCCTGACCGCTGGCATCCTGCTGGGCTCCCTGGTGGCCACCGGCATCAACACCATCTTCACCCCGGCGGAACTGGTCGACTGGGGCTGGCGCCTGCCCTTCCTGCTGGGCGGTGTGTTCGGCATCGGCTCGATGTACCTGCGCCGCTGGCTGCATGAAACCCCGGTGTTCGCCGAACTGCAAAAGCGCAAGGCGCTGGCTGCGGAGATGCCGCTCAAGACGGTGGTGCGTGATCACCGCGGCGCCGTGGCGGTGTCGATGCTGCTGACGTGGATGCTGTCGGCCGGCATCGTGGTGGTGATCCTGATGACGCCCACCTTCCTGCAGAAGATCTACGGCTTCGATGCGCGCACGGCGCTAGTGGCCAACAGCGTCGCCACGCTGTGCCTGACCATCGGCTGCGTGGTCGCCGGCCTGATGGCCGACAAGGTGGGTCCCCGGATCACCCTGATCTGCGGCGGCCTGCTGCTGGCGATCAGTTCCTATGTCTTCTACAGCGCCATGCACACGCGCCCCGACCTGCTGATCCCGCTATACGCGCTGGCCGGCTTCTTCGTGGGCACGATCGGCGCGGTGCCCTACGTGCTGGTCAAGGCGTTCCCGGCACAGGTGAGGTTTTCCGGGCTGTCGTTCTCGTACAACCTGTCCTATGCGATTTTTGGCGGGCTGACGCCGATGATCGTGACGCTGATGCTCAAGAACGATCCGCTCGCTCCCGCGTACTACGTGGTGGCGCTGTGCCTGCTGGGCATGGTGACGGCGCTGTTCGTCAAGGACCGCTCGCTCGACTGAGCGCACGGCTTCTGGCCGGCGCCTGCCACAAGCCAGGCGGCGGCCAGAAGAAAAGGGAGGGCCGCCACTGCGCCCTCCCTTTTTTGTGCCCGCCTGATCTGCATGCGCGGCTGCTGGTTGCACCAGCCTACCGCCGGTGCGCCTTGAAGAAAGCCCACATCAATGCACTCGCGTCCGGGCCGATCGGCGCGTGATAGGCATAGTCGCCATCGCCCCCGCTCCAGGCGTGATCCAGCCCGGCCACTTCGCATAGGGCGACCATTTCGCGATTCCAGACGCCAAAGCTGGTCTCGATATAGTTTCCGGCGGGCAGGATGGCCGTGGCCGCAAGGCCATGGCTCGTATCCGCCAGCGCCTCGCGCTCCGCCGCTTCCTGGCCCTCCGTCAAGCTGGCCGCGTTAGCGGAACGCCGCGCCACGACACTGCTCGCCGGGTTGTCCAGGCGATCGGTCAGCCCGTTGTAGGCCAGGAACTGGCGTGCCAGCAGGCGGGCGTTGACCGGATGCACCGCGCCGTCGTCCATGCCGTGCAGTACGATTGCCGGCATTTTCGGGCCGCCCGGCGTGACTCCGGCGGCATCAAGCAACACGGCAGGGTCCACACTGGAGCCCCGCTGCATCGCGCGCAGGCCATCGCCCGGCGTGCACGCTGCCCCGATCACCACGCCGGAATGCAGTCCCACCGCGGCAATTTTCTCCGGGTACCGCAAGGCCACCACGGCCGCCATGCTGGCGCCCGCGGACAACCCAGCCAGGTAGACCTGGTCGGCCCGCACGTCCGGACGCGCTGCCAGTGCGTCGATCAACACCGCCAGTGCTTGCGCCTCACGGCCGCCTTCTGCGGCACCCAGGTCGAACCATTGCCAGCAGCGCTGCATCTGGCGCCGCTGCGGTTGTTGCGGATAGGCCACGATAAAGCCTTCGCGCTCGGCCAGGGCATTCATGCGGGTGCCGGCGGCAAGGTCCTCAGGGGTCTGCTTGCAGCCATGCAGCATGACCACCAGTGGCATTGGCCTATTGCGCACGCGAGATGGCACGTACAGCCAATAAGACAAGCGGGGAACTAGTTCACCGGGCAGCGGCGACAGCCGGTGGTGGTGCGATGCCCATTCACCCGGTGCCGAAGGACGCGGCGGCAAGGGCAGCGGCGCGGGGGAGCGCGCCCGCAGGCGCGGTGCTGCAGGATTGAGGTTAGCGATACGGTCGATCCACGATTTGAGTTGGCGCGCGGTCTGGGGCTGCACCCGGCTGATCTGCCGGAGCTGTGCATGCCCATCCGCCCAAAGGCTTTTGGCCATGAAAGACTCCTGCTGTCGATATTGTTGCGATGCAGCATATCATAGGGCGAACGCATGACAGGCGTCGCTTTTTGGTGACATGTCATCCAAACAAGACATTCGCACGCTAGCAGCATTCCGTCATGAGCACCATAACGCACTCCTGAAAAAACTAAAGATCTGAACTCGCCGTACGAAAGAATGCAGATCGTCAATAGTTAGCGGCAAATGTCGCACGGTTATACTGCATTTGCGTGTATCGCAGGCAAATGGAGAATGTCATGACCACGCCCCAGGCAGATATTCCAAGCTGCTCGCTGTGTTTATTCCAGCCAGTCTGCCGTAACGCGGAAACCACACCCGCAGACGCTGCGCGGGAACGCACTCTGGTTCCGGCTCGCATCTTGTGGCGTGCCGGGGAGAGCGTGCATCGCCAGGGCCGGTCGGTACTGGCCTTGTATCCCATACATCAGGGCAGCACCAAATCCGTATTCGAATCACCGCTTGGCTGGCGCCAGGTGACTGCCTTCGCCCATCCGGGCGATGTGCTGGGGCTGGAGGATCTCGATGGCCACGCCCACTGCACCAGCGCGGTGGCGATGCAAGATACACGCTCCTGCGTGGTGCCGGTCGAGGCGGCGCGCGAACACTTGCTCCGCACTGAACACCGCGAACACATGCTGGCGATGCTGCGCCGCAATACGGAGCGCGAGCGCACCCTTCTGGTCGCCATCGGTTCGATGAAGGCCGCCCAGCGGCTGGCCATGCTGCTGCTCGATCTCTCCGTCGAACAGCGCCGCCGCGGCAAGGCGGGCGTAGCACTGACCCTGGCGATGTCGCGCAACGATATCGCCAGCTACCTGGGCCTGACCCTGGAGACCGTATCCCGCCTGCTGGCACGTTTCGCATCCGTCGGGCTGATTACCGTGCGGCAGCGGCAATTGCGCATCGTCGATCCGGACGGGCTTTGCGCGGTCTAGAAGACCCGGAACGCGTGCCGATCCGCCCGCCTGCCACCGCGACGGACAGCGCGGCCGGCCCCCCCCCAGGCCCCAGCCGTCCCTCGCGGGGGTGATACGCCCATCCGTAGCGTAGGACGGACACGGACAGCACCGCCATGCAAACGCGGCTATGTTCAGGCTATATCCCCGGCGCGTTGGAAATACGCAAGGAAATCGTCCCCGTTATCCTCCCCGCAGGAGATCGACATCGCCTCCGGTATCTGTATCCATATGCGGGATTTTCCTTTCGCAGCGCATGCGAGCCTGGCGCCACTCGCCTTCCTGATGGTCGCCGGACTCGCGCCTGCGGCCGCCGTACAAGCCAATACCCCGCCATCGCTGTCGAAGCTGGCCAGATTGCTGCTGGGCACCGTGCAGGGCAAAAGCACCGGCATGAGCGGCGTCACGCGCCTGACCGGCGGCGGCGCCGGACCCGATGCGGAGCTCAGCGCGGCCTGCCAGGAGCTGACGCGCGCAGGACCATTCATGCTGGATGGCGCGACGCGCCTGGAAGGATGCAGCGCCGCTCCCGGCAAACATGTGTCGTTCCGGCTCCGGCTGGTTGGCGTTGACGCGACCCGCGAAGGCACGGTGGCCTTCATGACTAGCGCCGGTCCCGTCCTGGCCCGTGGCATCTGCCGCAACCCGGACGTACCGGTATTGGGCCGGCTCGGAGTCACACTCAGTTACCGCTATCTGGGAAACGGCAACCAACCCGTGGGCGAAGTCACGATCACGCCGGAGCGCTGCGTAGCGAACTAAGGACCAACCTCACTGGCGACTCCCCCTGGCCCGGCGCTTGGTGGGTCATCGCTTCTCTTGAGCGCATTCCTGGCGATATGCCTCTTCGAGCTGCTTGCGATCGGCCTGCCGCTCCAGCATGGGATGGGTACTGCCGTCGGCGGTGGTCACGGAGGACTTGCTGTTGGACCATTGCGGCCCCGCAGGCAGCGCACTGATCCTGTCGAGCAGGCTCTGGCAATGCGTGCGCTGGGATGGCGTGAGGGTCCCGTCCGCCGCCGGCCCGACATTATCGGTGGCCGGGTCCAACAGGAGCCGCGGCGGTGGCGGCGCGACCATTGGCGCAGGGACTTCCAGTTCCGCGGCGATGCCGGCCTGGCCGGCGAGCAGCCCCAGGCCCAGTGCGGCAGCCATGATGATTGAAGTCCGTTTCATTTCTCAGTTTCTCCACAGCGGGGCGCAATTCGCCTTCCGCGACAATTTTCCCGGGGTCGCCCTGCCGGCAGATACCGAAAAGCCGCAAGTTTCCGATGTCCCTCCCTGAAGGCCGGCAGCCGCCGGCAATGCAAGCACGATCCGGATCCGGACTTAGTTTCGTTCCTTGCCGTTGCCGGCACGACCATGACGATTGCGCAGCAACTCAAGCTTGAGCAGTGCATCCGCAAGCATACTCTTGAGGCGCGCGTTTTCATCCTGCAGGTCGCGCATCTTGCGACTGTCGCGCGCCTCGCTGCCGGCGCCCTGGCCGTACTTGATGCGCCAGCCATAGAAAGACGCGTCGCTAAAACCATAGCGCGCACAGAGCTCGCGGACCGGCACGCCGGTCGCGGCTTCCGCTAGGTACCCGCGGATCTGTTCCTCCGAGAAACGTCTGTTCACTGCCTGCCTCCGCTAGCAAAGGCCGCTCGCGCCTGTGCGCGGGCGTGACCACTTCCACCCCTGCCCGCAAAGTTACCACCCGCACCGCAAAAGGCAATTCAGTGTGTTCAAGCCGCGAGTTAAGCAAATTGGAGAGGAAGCCCGGTGTGGGGCGCACGCCGCCCGGAAGTCAACAACAGGCCGCGCAGACAAACTTTATAGCCTATCACTATCAGACAGAAATTCAATTCAATATTTTCAATTTGCGAACCAAATCATTTCGAAATCTAGTTTCGCGGCGTTCGGATCGCCGATATTTCTACCAAAGAAAGATAGTCAATTGCCTAAATTTGACATTCCATTTCCCGAATCCCTGATAGCGGTTCGAGATTCCGGATTTTCCATCCCCCCCGTGATCCCGCACCAAAAAGCGCCTAAAAATATGCAAACGGATCGTTTTTCACCCCCCTGAATCCGAGAAATCTCCGAGTTATGACCTATAAAACACAATCACATCGTAATGTCTTTATGTCCTAACAAAGAGTATCTTTTGATTGAGTTTTAGAAAAATGCCTTTAGAAGACCACTGGCAAGTTTCAAAGTTATGTATTAATCTTGTCTGGCATTAACTAAATTTCGATCGCTGGCAACCGGGCCTCGCGCCCTGGGCAAGACGGGCGACGATAACCGCAACGCGAAGCCGGTCGGCTATACATTTTTTCAGCGTTGCGTCTATATACCGGGCCACAGCATGGAAGAACTGCTTCGTCATTTCCCAACTTAAGTTGGGAAATGACGAAGATTGCCACGCCCCGCTGACGTACGGAAACCGCGCCGGCCATTGTTTCTGGCCCTCCGCAGCGTATGAAACATGGCATGGCAAAAGGCCGGAAAGGCCGTCTTATCTGCGCAAGGCGAAGGGTGCTCTATCGCCGTGGCGGAGGGGACAAAACAAGAAGAAGACAAAAAAACAAGCTTCAAATCGGGAGAAGTTACCATGCGGCATGTCAGCACCAAGCTCTTGCATGTTTTCGTTCTATTGATGGAATATCGTGACCTCAGCGCCGTCGCTGCCTGCACGCAAAGCCGGGTTCCGACCATTGCCTACAGCCTCGCGCGTCTGCGCGAAATCACCGGCGATCCCCTCTTCATCAAGCGCAATGGCACGCTGGAGCCAACCGCCCACGCCCTGAGGCTGGAACAAACCGCGCGCCAGATTCTGTCGAAATGGGCTCACCTGGTGCGCCCGCCCACCCCGGCAGCCGAAGCGAGCAGCCCTCACCGCCGCATCTCGATCGGGTTTTCACCGTCGATCGGAGACCCGGTGATCACCGAGATACTGACGACCTTATGCGAGCAGTTCCCGGACGACCGCTTCATGACCCGCCCGGTCTTCGCCGACTCCACGCTGGCCGCGCAGCTCGGCAGCGGCGAGCTGGATTGCGCCTTTGTGGTTGACAGCCACTATGTGCCGGATCACGTTGCACTGCACAACATCATGGCAACCCCGCGCCGGCTGGTGAGCGTCGCGCGGCCAGGCGGCCACGACAATGTGCAAGGCAGGCACGAGTGGATCCTCCTGCAGGAGGACACCGAACCCGGCAGCCCGCTGCAGGGCTTCCTGAACCGACTCGCGCACGATCCGGATTATCGGGAAACCGTGGTGCCCTCGTGGCACACGCAAGTTGCGCTGCTGCTTGCAGCGGGCGGCATCTGCCCGCTGCTCGACTTCAACGTGCCGCTGGTTACGCGCCATCACAAGACGCGCCTGCTGGCACCCCCGAGCAGCTTCCCCGAATGGGCCGCCCTGCATTTCTGGGCACCGACCCGCGCCAATGCCGGCAAGACGCTGCGCGGCATCATGGAGATCGGCAGCGCAGTCCTGCACGATCCCGTCAGCGCCATAGACCGCCGCCACCAGGCACACGAGAGCCAAGCCACCGCCTACGCCGCCTGATCCGCCGGCGAATAACAAAGCACGCTGCACCGCGGCGCGCTTGCCCGCTGCTGGCCGTTCGCGCCAGCCTTAGCCGCTTTCCGCGCCAAATTGAGAATAGTCTCAGACCGAAGGCCGGCACCGGCGCTTATCCTGCTCAGGCACCTCCCGCTTCCCGTTCGTCCGAGCGAAGCACGCGCCTGGAGGTGCTTTGTTCCTGTGCTGTTCGCGCCGCGCGGCGATAGCCGTGCGGCGCGTTTTTTCAAAGACGCCGTCGGTTGTCCGGGTTGCCCGGGTCGCCCCTAAAGCCCTCCCTCTTCGCGGCATCCGTGCCGCAAGCCATTCCAGCTTGCGTCAGGCATGCGCGGCCTCGACACCGCGCATACCTGCGCCCGCGCAGGAGCATTGCCATGCCATTGAAAATCCTGATTGCCGATGACCATCCCGCCATCACGCTTGCGGTCAGGAGCCAGTTACGGAACCAGACCGGATGGGAAATCTGCGGCGATGCCCGCAATTCCATGGAGTTGCTCCATGCCACCCGCGCGTTCCGCGCCCGATATTGTTGTCACCGATTACCACATGCCCTGCCGCAACGCGAACGATGGCATCCGCCTGCTCGCCAACCTGCGGCGCCACTATCCGGCGCTCGGGGTGGTCGTGCTGACCATGATCACCAATCCCCTGGTCTTGCGCGCCATCCTGAACGCCGGGGCACACGGGTTGTTGCTCAAGGACTCGCACCTGGACGAACTGGTGACCGCCATCATCCGCGTCGAGCGCGGGCTGCAATTCATCGGTGAATCCGCCGCGCGCGTCCTGGAACATTCCGGCTCTCATTACACGCCGGGCCGCGCAGGCGCCCTGCGCTTGTCCGTGAGGGAGTCCGAGGTCATGCGCCTATACCTCAGCGGCAATTCGGTCACAGGGATCGCCGGGCAGTTGTGCCGCAGCGTGAAGACCATCAGCCGCCAGAAGAACAGCGCCATGCGCAAGCTCGGGGCCACCAACGAACGCGAGTTGTTCGACTTCGCGGCCCAGCAGGGGCTGGTCCTACCGCACCGGGACGATGCGCCGGCAGGGGCGCCAGGCGGCCAGTCCGAGTGGCTATAATCGTAGCGCCGCTGCAACGGTGCGCACTGTTGCCGTCTGCTGCCCGCCCGCTGCGCCGTTCGCGGCCGTACCGCTCAACCGTCCCAGCCACCTTCATCGCCATGCCCGTCCCCGCCAGTCCCGCCACGACCACCGCCCCAGGCACCCGCCTCGATGCAATCGGGCCGCTGCGGGTGCCCGCCTTGCTGGTGGCGGCACCGGCCTCGGGACAGGGCAAGACCACGGTGACTGCCGCGCTGGCATGGCTGCATCGACGCCAGGGCCGCACCGTGCGCGTCTTCAAGAGCGGCCCCGACTACCTTGACCCGTCCATTCTCGCGGCCGCCAGCGGTGCCCCGGTGCACTCGCTGGACCTGTGGATGACCGGCGCCGACGACGCCGCCGCGCGCCTGGCGCAGGCGGCGCGCGAAGCCGATCTGATCCTGGTGGAAGGCGTCATGGGGCTGCACGACGGCACGCCCAGCAGTGCCGACCTGGCACGCCATTTCGGGTTGCCCGTACTCAGCGTGATCCAGGCCGGGGCGATGGCGCAAACGTTCGGCGCGCTGGCCTACGGCCTCGCTGGCTATGGCCGGCAGCCCCTGGCATCCATGCAAGTGCTGGCCAACGGCGTGGGATCCCCGCGCCATGCCGACATGCTGCGAGAGAGCCTGCCGGCCCATATCGCCTGGGTCGGCGCGCTCGCGCGCGATCATTCGGCCGCGCTGCCCGAGCGGCACCTGGGCCTGCTCGCGGCCGATGAACTGCCCGACCTCAACGCGCGGCTGGACCGTCTGGCGGATGCGCTGGCCGGGCAGCCGATTGGCGCCCTGCCCGCAGCCGTGGAAATTGCCGCGGCTCCGCCATTGCCCGCGCTGGCACCGCTGCTCGCCAGCCGGACCATTGCCGTGGCGCGCGACGCCGCCTTCCGTTTTCTCTACCCGGCCAACGTCGACACCCTGCAGGCACTCGGCGCGCGGCTGGTCTTCTTCTCCCCGCTGAACGACCCTGGCTTGCCCGCCTGCGACGCGCTCTGGCTGCCCGGCGGCTATCCCGAACTGCACGCCGCGCGCCTGTCGGCCAACACCGGCATGCTGGACAGCCTGCGCCGCGCCCACGCCGGCGGCCTGCCGATCCTGGCTGAGTGCGGCGGCATGATGGCGTTGTTCGAGACGCTGGTGGACAAAGCCGGGCAAAGCCACGCCATGGCGGGCCTGCTGCCTGGCACGGTAACGATGCAAGCCCGCCTGGCCGCGTTGGGTCATCAACAGCTTGCGCTGCCGGAAGGCACCGTGCGCGGCCACACCTTCCACTACTCAACCGTGCAAACGCCGCTGGCGCCTTGCTGCCACTCCACCGTGCCGCGCGATGGCGCGCGCGGTGAAGCTGTGTTCCGGCAGGTTGCCCTGACCGCTTCCTACACGCACCTCTATTTCCCTTCCAATCCGCTCGCCATTGCCGCGCTGTTCGGTGGCGCGAGCAACAGCATCCGCTGATCCGGCAAGCTTCGAAGCAGCGGATGCGGCGAATTCATGGATACGAGGGAGGCCATGCCGCGGAAGAGGAGGCGCAGAAAACTACCCCTTGCGC
Organism: Burkholderiaceae bacterium 16; assembly: GCA_000955785.1. Classification (GTDB taxonomy): domain Bacteria; phylum Pseudomonadota; class Gammaproteobacteria; order Burkholderiales; family Burkholderiaceae; genus Cupriavidus. Next base: position 5,632 of record JYOD01000010.1, on the reverse strand, counting down.
CGGCAGGCAATGGCTCAGGCAGCGTCGGCCTTGTCCTGCTGCGTACGGAGCACGGCCTCGGCGATGCCGGCCTCAAGCTGCTCCAGACCCTTTGAGAGATTGCGCATGGTGGTTTCGGACACCTTGTCCAGCACGTCCTGCAGAAAGGCCGAGCGCAGCGGCAATGCCTGCTCGACAATGCTATGGCCCAGCGCCGACAGCGTGACGTTGGTCACGCGGTTGTCGCGCTCGCTGGTATTGCGCTCCACCCAGCCCAGCTCCTGCAGCGCCTTGAGCTGGCGCGTGAGCGCGCCGGGGTCCATGCCGACACGGTCGGCCAGCGGTTTCTGTGCGATGGGGCCGGCATGGCCGTGCAAGGCATAAAGAATGCGCCAGCGCGGCAACGGGTGGCCGATGCGTTGCTCGAAAGCTGACGCATACGCCCGGTAAGTTCGCCCGAACTGCTGTAGTACAGCCAGGCTTTGTCGCTCCAATTCCACTCCGATCTCCTGCTTGCGGCACCGTACATGCGACGGGCGGCTTTACAACCAACTCGATTTCCGTGACCTGTCCCCAGCATTCTATTCCGCGGCCATGACCGGCTTGACGGCACGCTCCAGCTTGATCGGCGGCACCCGGCGCGAGCGCCACAGGCCAATCACGGCGACCACCGCCGCCAGCGCCAGCCCGATGTGGATGGCACCGACCAGCGAAAGCCTGGCCTGCTCCAGCAACAGGGCGCCATTGTGCCCGGCCGCCTGCAGTTGCGACAGCAGGCTGGCCTGCGCCGCATGGTCGATCAGGATCTGCGGATCGGCCATGCGCTCCTGCCATTCGCCGGCGCCGGCCTTCTGCAGCGCATCATGCACCCCGTTCAGGTAGCTACGCGTAACCAGCGTGCCGACGACCGCCGTGCCCACCATGCCGCCCACCATGCGCAGTGATTGCAGCATCGCCGTGGCAATGCCAAGGTGCTCGCGGCCCGCGGTCTGCTGCGCAAAGACCGTCAGATTCGGCATGATGAAGCCCAGCCCGAAGCCGCACAGCAGCATGATGCCCAGCAACAGATGATGCGACATCCCGCGCGTCGCTTGCGACAGGCCCAGGCAGGCCAGCGCCAGCATGGCGAACCCGGCGTACAGCATATTGTTAGGCTGGCGGATCCGCGTGATGATCCGGCCATTGATGATACTGCCCAGCGTGATGCACACCACCAGCGGCGTCACCAGCACGCCCGCCTCCCTGGGCGAATAGCCAAAGCCCCCCTGGAACAGCAGCGGCGCGTACAGAAGCAGCGAAAACATCGCGAACCCCACGAACACCGCCAGCAGGAACAGCGGCGCCAGCCCGGGATTGCGGAACATCTCCAGCGGCAGGATCGGGTTCGGCGCCCGCCGCTCCCATTGCCATAGCGCCGCCAGCGCACACACCGACATGACCAGCAAGCCGCCGGTAAGCAACCCAAAACCACGATCAGGCATCAGTTCCACGCACAACTGCAAGCCGCCCAGCCCTGCGCCGATCAGGGCCGCGCCGAGCCAGTCCACCTTGATCGCACCGGCATGCGCCTGCTGGCGCAAGTGCGGCAGGTAGCGCCAGGCAAACCACAATCCCAGCAAGCCCACCGGCAGGTTCACGTAGAAGACCGCCCGCCAGCCGTAGGCCTCGGTCAGCACACCTCCCAGCGACGGCCCGACCGCATTGGCGATACCGAAGGCAGCGCTCATCATTACCTGCCAGCGCAAGCGCACATGGGAATCGGGAAACAGGTCCGGGATACAGGCAAAGGCGGTCCCCACGAGCATGCCGCCCCCGATGCCCTGCAGGCCACGGGCCAGCACCAGGAACGGCATGCTGGTTGCCATGCCGCACAGCGCCGAGGCCAGCGTAAACACGACGATGGATGCCATCACGAACGGCTTGCGCCCGTAATAATCGCCCAACCGGCCGAAGATCGGCACCGTGATCACTGACATCAGCAGATAGGCCGTTGCCACCCAGGCGTAGTACTCGAACCCTTGCAACTCCGCCACCACCGTGGGCAACGCGGTGCCGACCACAGTCTGGTCAAGTGCTACCAGCATCACCACGAATGCGATGCCCAGCATCGCCATCAGGGACTCGCGGAATGGCAGCACCTGCCCGCTGCTGTGCGCCTGGTGAGGCTGCGAAATCATTTTGTTGCCCGATCAATGATTGTATGGTCAATTATTATAGGACAGGGTTTGGGGGTGGGAACAGGATTGTGTGCGGTGACAAATGAAACCTGAGGTGGAACAAACAAAGTTGAGGTGGGCCGTTTGGACAAACAAAATTGAGCTGGCAGCCCTCACCTCAACTTTCTCATCCTCGCTGTTCTAGCCCTTCTCATTGATTCCATTGCGTTTTCTCAGCCGACTCTGACAAATGCATCCCATGGCTCCCGGCTGTGTGCAAAACATAGGGCGGCACACCCCTCGCACATGTAAGCATCCGCTCACCTCCAAAGCCTTTAGTGACCGTTGGAAGTACAAACAAATTTGAGATGAAAATGCTGCTGACAAAAGAAAGTTGAGATGGCTCGCCGACCGGGCTTGTTCCTGCTGTTCCTGGCGCCGGCGACGCGCAAAGGCCGCCACC
>JYOD01000010.1:0-2936 GCA_000955785.1 Burkholderiaceae bacterium 16 | reverse complement strand
CGCAGCGAGATCTGATCACGAAAATGCCAGCGTCGAATGATGCTTAGTATGGCCACGTCGATCACTCCGAACTCCCGCCCGTTGCCGAGCAGGACAGTGTTCTATACGTGGGTCAACATTCGATGCAAATATCGGCCTTGCCTGGGTCAGGTTCGGATGCAAATCAACATCCACGGGAATGATCTCTCCGACCATGACGGACACCATCGATCGCGATATCGAACTGTCGATCGCGCGCGCGTCGGCAGCGACCAACCAAGTCTACTTCTTCGATATCAACGGGGTCGGAGACGGCGGGGTGGGCCGTTCGATCGTGGTCGATCCGAAGCGGCCTGCGCCAGGCACATCGAACACAACAAACTCATTGCCGGCGGCAATGCCCTGTTCGTAAGGCCGGAATGGGAACAGCTTGCGAAACCGCGCGACCACATTGCCCGCGGGATCGATGACCGGTGCCGTGTTGTAAACACAACCGTCCAGGCGTTCGAAAAGCGAACCGGGGATCAGCCACAGGCCGTACTTGGCCGCCAGTCCGCAAAGCCGCGCTTCTGCCACACCGGGCATTTCCTCGGCCTTCGACGGGCTGGGACCATAGGCCCCCAACTCGGAGAACATCACCATATCGACCCACGGAAAGCGGTGCATGACATGCGCCAGGTATCGGTTCATCTGGCTGATATTCTCTTCAAATGCCGAAACCGGCATCTGGATTCCTGTTACCGCAAAACGCTTCATTTATTGCCTCTGCAAACACCCCAAAAATGGGCACGGTAAATGCGCCATTTTGGTGAGGCCACGCAACGCGACAACGAGTCATTGACCTACCCGATGGTAAATATTCACTCTGGATGCGGGTCGCGGCGGCACTCAGTTATTCAATCGAAATTATTCTGTCGGTACAAATTTTCAGATGGAGCCAAGGAATTGAAAGAGACGCCGTTAATTGACTGGCTTCTCGCGCGCAGTCACTGGAGCCACCCCGAACGATCAGGGGCCCCACTGAACAGGAAGTTGTTTGACGACATCCGCGATGCGATTCTCGCCGGCCAGTTATCCCCGGGTACGCGCCTGTACGCGCCTGCCCCCCACGCGCGAACTGGCCAGGGAGCTGCGCATTGCCCGCAATACCGTGTTGTATGCGTATGAGCGCCTCACCGACGAGGGCTATACCCAGACACACGGCGGCAGCGGTACCTATATTGGCGATACCGCCCCCGACCCCACCATGCTCGACCGCGTGCCAGATCTGAGCCAGCGGGACAAGATCGAACAGGCGAGCGACGCAACGCGCTTGTCGGCGCGCGCGCGCGAGTTGCTTGCGGGTGCCGGCGCGTCGGATCTGCAGGTAGGCGCTTTCGTGCCCGGCATTCCGGATGTCAGGCAGTTCCCGCGTGGCGTCTGGCAGCGCCTGATTACCAAGGTCTGGAAGTCAGCCAGCCAGGAACAACTGGGCTATGGCAGCCGGCATGGCTACCGGCCGCTCAAGCGTGCGCTGGCGGAGTACTTGGCGCTGGCGCGCGGTGTCGATTGCACGCTGGAGCAGATCGTGGTGACGCAAGGCAGCCACCAGGCGATCGATCTCTGCGCTCGATTGCTCGCGGATCCCGGCGATCGCGTATGGCTTGAGGACCCTTGCTATTGGGGCGCACGCAGCGTGTTTCGCGCGGCGGACCTGCAGATGGATGCAGTACCGGTCGACGAGCATGGCATGCTGCCTCCAATCGCCCCCGAGACCGGACCCAGGCTCATCTTTGTCACGCCATCTCATCAATACCCGAGCGGCGTGGTGATGAGCCTCGCGCGCCGCCGCTTGCTGACCGAGCTGTCGCAACGGCACAATGCCTGGATCATGGAGGACGATTACGACAGCGAGTTCCGCTATCACGGCGCGCCCCTGCCTTCTCTCCAGGGCCTGGGCCCCCGCATCAAAACACGATCTATGTCGGCAGCTTCTCGAAGGTGCTCTATCCCGGGTTGCAGCTCGGCTTCCTCATCGTGCCGACCGCCCTGGTGGATGCCTTCGCGCTGGCGCAATCCGAACTGCACCGGGGCGGACAGTTGTCGGTACAGACGGCGCTTGCCGAGTTCATCGCGGACGGCCACTACGCTGCGCATGTACGGCGCATGCGCAAGATCTATGGCGAACGGCAGGCAATACTGACAGAGGAACTGCGACGCAAGCTCGGTGACGAGGCCGAGATCGTCGGCACGGATACGGGGCTTCACCTGGCCGTGTTGCTTCGCCACGCCAATGATCAGCTGGTCTCGCGGTGCGCGCTCGCCCACGATATCGTGGCGCGCGCCCCTGTCTTCTTACTACGCCAATCCGCTACGCTCGCAAAACGGGCTGGTTCTAGGCTATGGCGGGGTCAGTGACCAGGAGATTCCTGCTGCAGTCGGCAAGCTGGCCACAGCCATCGAGCTGGTCAAAGGCGTCGGCAAGGATGGAATGACTTGCACTGCGCGGAAGGAACGCGCTCCTCTGTTTGCTCCGGGAGCACGCGGATGATGTCCTCCTGCTGCGCGCTCTTCTACGACCCGGTCCAACGCGTACCAAGGAAGCCTGCACTCCCGGCGGCCTCTTCCGCCTGGCAGCGCCTGGCCGCTGATCGTGGGCCATGGCGTCTATTGTCTGGGCCACGGCATCCACCACCCTTGCGGGCAGGCCGGGGCGGTGGGCGGTCTGCCACCCTTGGTGGGGCGGCCTCCGGATATCTAACAGGCGTTGGCTCCGTTGCGTCTGCCGTTCGGCGAAGGCACCGGTGTGGTGGCGCATATCCATCATTTGCTACCCCTGGCAGGTCCAACGAAGCAGGCACACGACCTGCTTTACTCCGCGCTGCCTGCCATTCACGGCAGCTCAACTTCAGACCGCACAGCGGAACGCTACGTTGGTGAGTGGGCCGGACCCGTCCTAGACCGAAGTTCCATGGTGA
>JYOD01000001.1:731-1038 GCA_000955785.1 Burkholderiaceae bacterium 16 | reverse complement strand
TTACTCATCAGTCAGAAATATAGCGGACAGATGGATGCCTGAAGAATGAGCGCACGAGCTTCGGGTTGCGTCCAATTTGTGCAAGCTGCTCGTGAATTCGCGGGCCCAGCTTTTCGCCTTTTTGCAAAGGACGTCGCGCGACGCCGTTGCGCTTGACGTGACTCCACACCAACTCATCCGGATTGAGGTCCGGTGCGTAACCGGGCAGGAAATGCAAGGTTAGTTTGCCCTGCGTACTGGCGACATAGTCCTTGACGATGGCTTTCTTATGCGCTGGCAATCCGTCGACGATCAGATGTACCGCCTT
>JYOD01000001.1:0-696 GCA_000955785.1 Burkholderiaceae bacterium 16 | reverse complement strand
CCCTTCGAATTGACGGCGGACGCCGCGCTCATGCTTTGCCGCTGGCCCGGCCGCTCGACAACGGGCGTTTCGCCGCGCGGCGCCCAAGTCTTGCCATGCACCGAGTCAGCTCGAAAGCCCGATTCGTCCCAGAAGAAGATATCCGCCTTCTGCTCGCGAGCCTGCCTGGCAACGGCCGGATACGTGTCGTGCCGCCAGCGATCGATTGCCTCCGGATCGCGCTGGTAAGCGCGCTGAAGTGGCTTTTGCGGCGTTAGGTTCAGGCGAGCCAGCATCGCACCGATCGATGCCAGACTTAGCGTTACGCCGAACTTCTTCTGCACCAGTTCGCGAACCAGATTGCGTGTCCACAGGCCGAAATCGAACCCATACTGCGTCGGATTCTTGCCATTGATCCATCGCAGCACCCGCTGCTCCTGCGTAGGCGTGAGCGTGCGCGGGCGACCCGTGCCTTTGGTCGAGCGCAGCGCCCGTACACCACGGCCGTGCGCATGGGCGCGAATCTTGTATGCCCACGACCGATTCATCCCGAACGATGCCGCGACATCATCCGGATGCTCGCCCTCGGCCATGCGTTGCACCGCCAGGATGCGCATTTCTTCGAGCGTGTTGTGAGCCAGACTGCGGCCGTCATGTTTCATGAACGCCCCCTTAATAATCTATCGTTCAAGCATAGACTATTTGTCCGCTAAATTC